>JALOBN010000040.1 GCA_023228245.1 Candidatus Pacearchaeota archaeon | reverse complement strand
GGCAAGGGCTAGCTCCAGCCGTCGTGGGGCACAAACCAGGGCACATCAGGCTCATCAAACACTTGAGAATCCCACCCTCACACAACGCTCCGTAAGTGCCGTCTGCCTTCTTCGTCGTTGGGCACAAAGCCATAATGGTCTTGATCAGTTCTTGCACTTGGGGAATCAGAGCCTTGAATTCCTTGCAGCTATCAAGCAGCCCCTTGAGTGGGCGAATGCGCTGCATGGCAGCCACATCTTCCATGGCTTGCTGAGGAGTACGGTCTTTGTTATCCTCAAAGTACATCTCCAACATCTTCTCAACAGTTCCACAGGCTTCCGTGGCGTTCGGTGCCGCGAGAACGCCAGCCTTGCCCATCAACACCACAGTCTGCTTAACTTGACTCGTCATACCATCGCTCCTAACAGAAGGTTATCGAACACGAATAGAAGGTTGGTACAGCCCAGCCTTTACAAACCTACTCACATCCCTAGGGCGTAACCGGCCTGGTTCCCAATCAATATCGGGCATCCGCCTTTTCGACCAGGCCATGACCCCCTCACCTACCACTTCAGCGCAATAGTTTGTATTGCGGTCATGCAGCTTGCTTCTAAAGCAAGGAAACATATTCATAAAGCGGGTGCCCGCTAGTGCTGCCCCAGACCAGTCATACTTAGTGCCGACTAGCTTCAGCACAGCATCAGTTAACCAGCTTCTTTCTTCAGCGTCCAGCGGGTCTTTAGGAAGATAAGCCCACACCCTTCCTTCATAGTCCAAAAAGCTGCTCATTGGCCGAACTTGAGCCCCAGAAATGGGTTGCTCAGCAAACAAGCAGGGGTTTACGCAATCTGTAGATTCGACAATGTATAGTCCTTCAATCCAACTCACAGCCGAGGTGGGATCTAGGTGATGTTCTACTCGCCAACGAATGTAATCACCTTTGGTTATCCAAGCCAGTATAGATACATGAGACAGTGGAGAGAGCGTAATGGCCTTAATGATCCTTGATAACCTAGCCTTGCCGGAATACCCTAGGATCGTCCCTGTCAGATCAATCAATTCCTTCGCTCCTGTTAGATTGATCAATTCCATAACAGTTACCTAATTCAGGTATCTAGGGTCGGTAACTTGTCGCTACGCCTGGCTAGAAAGTATTGACGGGCGTGGCTTCTATTCTTCAAGTCTGGGGTGTTGGCAAAAGACACAACTTCCATTAGATCGGTTGAAGTGCCATCCACGAAACTAGTCAAGGCCCCTAACCACATGATGCTATGCACGGCGATGTCTTGGTTGGCCCAAACCGTAACATCAATACCTATAGGATTGCCGTTCTCGTTGATGATTTCCTTGTTGGTCTCTTCCCAACGCACCATAATTTCGACGGCAGCGACACGATTATGCTCACCGTCGTTGTTGTAGCCACTGGCAGCCCACAACACGGCTTTCTGAAATCGTCCTGAACGATCTAGAGACATACTTAGTCCCTATCCTCATAGTCGGTTTGCTCGCTGGGTGGTAAACCCATCCAGAACAAATCAACTTCTGTTTTTGCTTTGCCCAGGTTGGCTAAGTAGCCCGTCACGTCTAGAATCTTGGCTGTCTGTCCCCAACGTGTGCTATCTAGGCCCATGCCGAACTGGCCTTGATAGCTAGCACTAGCACCACCACGACTCTCGGAAGCATACTGCTGGTCGCGGTGGGCATAGAGATGGGCTGCGAGAAACTTCTCTATCTGGGCCAGTAGAGCATCCGTCAGCAGCCCATCATCGTCCTCAGACTCAATCTTGTCTGTAAGAGCGTTCGCAGCATCAATGAATGGAGCTACGACAATCTCTACACCAGCATAGTCATTGCCGGTTTCGATGATTGCCTTAACTTCCTCTTCAGTAACCCGCCAGCCCATAATGCACTCCTACAGAACTGAGGCGACAGAAGGCAATCTAACTAGCTGCTTACCGTATGGCGGGATTCTCGAATGCGCCCCAGAATCTGATCCTTGGTTTTTGCCGAACCCAAGTCAATCTCTTCCTCTTCAGCAAGCTTACGCAATTCGGCAGCATTCTTGCCATCCAACCCGTCTGACTTGGCCTTAACAGCCGGGTCTTCAGGCATACCATAGAATCCTTCGTGTGCTGCTTGAGCAACAGCTTCTGGATCACTACTGGACTTGGGAGATTCATAAAGACGCTGGAACTTGTTTGCCCCAGGGTGATTCATCTTGCACAAGTCAGTCGTTGTCTCGATGATGTTGCCATCTTGCTTACCATCAGCACAATAGATTTTGGGTTTAATCCGCCTACCATCTGCGCCCAGGTGATAGCCTTCACTATGTTTGCCAACTAGAATACGAAACTTCATTGCATCGCTCCTAACTGAGTGCCCAAGAAGTAACAGAATAAACGGTTAGCCCAGTACAGATTGGATTGCTTAATTGAATCGTTGGGGTAATCCCTACTGCCAGTCGGCCACCGTCATAACCGAACTGGCAGTAGGGTCACCAAACCCCACACCGTCGCACCGTCAAGCAGTCGATCCGTGGCAGATACCACAATTGCCGCTATAGGTAGAACGAATTTGCGGCACCATGATGCACATCACCTTGAAGTTGATACGCAAGCCACCCATGGACTCCCACTGCATCGTGGTGATGTCCATGCCCAACACGGCACGCGCCACGTCACTGGTCATTTGGATCATGACCATGCTGAACGTGTCCGTGAAGAAGTCGAGGGTTTTCACAGCCGTAATCCCCTTGATAGCTTCCAAACGCTGACGCAGGGTCTGCGTAGGAGCAACCATGCCACTCGTGGCCTTGGCATAGTAGTCACCATCCAGGTACTGATCCCAGTCACTGCTGACATACAGCACGTAGGGGCCAGTGAAGTTGTCACCATACAACAGTTGTCGCATGGTCAACACTTCATTCAACGTCGTTTCCGGCGTCCAACCCGCAGCCGTCGGGGCAGTCAGGTCCGTCTTGGTGTTACGGCTAGGGAAATTCGTGTAGCCATACACCTGGGACGTGCGCGCGTAGTCCGTCGAATCGCCGTAGGTCAAGCCGGTTTCCGTGCCAATGACCGTCTTCTCCACCGTCTCTGCCACTCGACGGCCAGCAGATTCGGCCTTCGTGAGATCGAGGGGAGAACCACTGGTACGGCTGACTTCCAACTCACGCAGGCTGACGTAGAAGTCACTGTGGGTAATGCACAAGGGCAACCCATTGCGTGCATACAGAGGCGTATCGTTACGTCCCTCGGTCAAGGCGTCCATGTCAACCATGGCTTCGCCTGGATCGCTCATAGCATCCGTCTCAAGGATCGTCTTGCTCATGCCGTTGAAACCACCGTAGGTATTCGCGGCAGCCAGGTCAGCCCAAGCCGACAATCGCTTGCGAGACTCCTTAGTCACAACCTGGTCGATCATCTTCCACTGATCTTTCACCAGGGTGGTAGCGTTGAACACGGGGCTATCAATACCTCGTGATCGCAGATTGGCAATCAGATGGTTCTCGTAGATAGGAACCATCATCTTCAACTTGTCGTCGTAACGCATACGCCCAGTATTCACCGTGGCGCAAGGGCGACCCTTGCTATCACGGTAAGGGCGTCGCATACCTGGATCAAAGCGACTTCCGGCCAACTGCTCACCGACAGGGCCAAAGCCTTGCCCATTCAATACGTAGTCTACAAACATGCTTACTCTCCTATTCTGGTTGTCGGCGATTGTTGCCGAGTCTAGTCACCTTCGCCTATGTAGATTAATAGCCAGTGTGGCGGACCCAAGTGAGAGTGCCGGCAGCCACAACGTCCGAAGTGGTTTCCATAACCACAAAAGGCTCACTCTCAGGGCTGCCTGTGGTAGCCACGCAAGTTCCATCGCCATCGTTGACAATCAGCAAGCCACCAATAGCCTGACTGTCACCCGTGCTAGTACCAGCAGCCGACACCAACACGTTCAACTCATCACCAGCCAACGGGCAATACAAGAAGCAACGATCTCCATCGGCATAAGCGGCCGTAGCCGCCTTGCCTTGCAGTTTGTCCTCACAGAGGACATACAGTGGGCCTTGCGGACGGTTACCATCAGCGTCACGGTTGTACGCCTCGTAGGTAAACCGGCCTCCTACAGGTTCCGTAGCAGCCTTGATTTGCATGATCGTGCCAGGGTACGGCGTACCACTCACAATCCCCTCGCAGAACTTACCACGAGGATTGGCCTCCACAACAATACAATTACCCTTCGCCATATTACAATCTCCTGTATCTGAGTTTCATTTCAGGCCAGTTGCATTTGAATAGAAGCCTCTGGCTTAGCTAGCTGCTTTCTGATCACCCCAGTTCATCGTAGGGAGTTCAAGAATGTCGTTAGGATCAACGTCATCAGTCCGCGACTGATTGAACGCAGGAGCAGCACCCAAGTAGTTGGCTACCGAGGTGGCGTGCAGTACATCCTGGCTTGGCGGCAACAGTGCCAAGTCAGCACGCAAGTCAGAAACGTCTCTGCTTTGCAATCGCTCCATCTGTGCCTTGCGCACCGCCTCATCACTGATGTTAGACACCAGGCGGTTGATAATCGCTGTCTTCTCTTGGGCTTCGATAGCCTGAGCATTTGCCACTACACGACGGACAGGCAACGGCGCTTGCTCCATCCACTCCTGGTCAGTCAGCTTGCGTGCCTGATTGGCTGACAACTGCTGAACCTGCGCCTTAGCCGCAACAGCTTCCTCTTCAGCTACTTTCAGCTTTTGATTGGTCGTGGCCGTCTTCTTGCGGCACTCTTCCATCGTCATGAGGGTTTCATCCTTCATGGCATTCAACGTCTCACGATCCTTCTCAGTCCAACCACATTCGTTGCAGTTGCCGATCAGGTCGTCCACAATTCGCTTCTTGTCACTCGCGTTCAGAGCCATACTTGGTTCTCCTTGTTGGCTATTAGTTACAGACGACTCATCGGCAACATCCGACTCTTCGTCACCTGAATCACTACCCTCGTCTTCGTCATAGTCATCGTCTTCACTGCCATCTTCATCAGCGTCATCGCCAATGTCATCCGCCTCATCAGACTCGTCCAACGCCTCTTCTTCATCGTTGTCACCGACTACACCACCCTCTTCTAATTCCTCTTGGTCTGCTCGCCCACCACCACCATCATTGCCCACTGCTTCAGCTACATACTCCACTACCTTGTTGACTGGAGTAGCCTCACCAGTCAATGCTGCATCGCCCTTTTCATCCACCTCATACTCTTGTCGATACAAACTGTCGCCATCACGGTAGATGAAGTAGCCATCAAACACATCCACAATAAGCGGTTGGTTGATGAGATTACCCTGACCGTCGTACTTGTTGGGGTTCTCTTCACTAAACACTTCTTCAACTTCATGAATGCGTTCAGTCAACGACTGATCAGCGTTAGCCACTTCCTCTTCAATAGATTGATCTCCATTCACCGTTTCGGTAGCAGCTACGGGAGACTTCTTTTTCTTACAGACGTTAGAAACTGAAGATTGATTATGAACAGCAATTACGGCGCTGCTATCAAACTTTGTTGGTCGTTTTGTGCCTTCTTCAAATCCACCAAACTTTGTTCCGCCTTTAGACAACCTAGTAACTCCGGTAATTACTCGGGTTTGAGTCAATACTGATTTAGCCGTAGCTACAGCTTTTGCTTTGTCTTTAGTTGACAATGATCTGATGTCTGATGCGCCCGCAGACTTGATGCGATTGGTTTGAGCGGCATCAAGTTCTTTATCAAGACCGCCTAACTTAGTTTTGTCGTAAGGGGACTTACCTGTAATTATTGACTCTCTATCCTTTTGGATGCTGTCAACACTTCTTCCACCAGTCGATCCGCCACCCCCAACAGTGCAAGGCTTGAACTGATTACAACCCTCAGGATTGGCGTTAACGACTTGCTTACGATGCAAAGCAGTCTTCAGTTTGGCCACGATTGCCTCCTGATTATTCGTTGACTTCGAGGCAATGATGCCCCCCGTATTCTTAGTTGTGGTTGGGAGTTGCAATTGGTGGTGTTTCTCTGACATCTTCTCAAGTTTATTTCTATCTCCGGAAGATCCCAGTCTTTTTGTAAACCCGGCATTTGGGGTGTATTCTAGGGACAGTTTTCCATACCCCGCTGCATCACTAATCAAATTGTATTTTCCGTGGCTTTCGACTCTGGTATAGGTAACTCTACCCCCACCAGCACTAACGCCTTCAGACCAGGAAGACCCACCACATTTTTTGTACTGATTGCAACCTTCTGGGTTAGCATTAGCTGCAACTTTGGACATAATCTTCCCACCCATGTTCTGATAGATGTGGGCCACAACGGCCCAATACATATCGCCGGAGTATTTGCCCTTGTCAGCAGCGGACTTGGCTTTAGCCCACTTGGCTTCATCAATTGCCCAGTTTGGTGGATTCTCGCCCAACTCCGTCTTCTGTTGTAGAGCATCAGCACCCAACTCCCTATCAACATCAGTCAAGTGCATTGCGCCTAACTGTGCATGTTCATGGTGTTCACCCCTACCGGTACCTGCTCCAAGCGGCTTGAAATGACCAGTATTCTTCGAGTGAGGTTGCCCAGCTATGTTTGCCAACAACAGAGAAGTCAACTGGCTACGTAGGGTAGACATATCGCCCTCAGGATTGGCGTTGAGCAGAAGAGATTGGAGTTGCTCATTTAGTGACTTGGTAGAATGGTTGGCCAATACCCCACATCCATCACGTAAGCTACAAGCGCCAACCTGGTCTGGAAGAATAGCCAAGTGGTCTGCTTGATAATTACGGGCGATGTGAGTGTAGGCGATTCCGTTGTAGTTGGAACCAACGGGAGACTTATCGTTCCTGGTGAAGAGGCCAGTGCTCAACTCGATAGGGCGATTGGCTCTAAGATTACGAGTGATGTTAGGCGCAACCTTGTCGGTTTTCTTTACATCAAACCAGCCATAACCTCGCAGCACTCCATCCTTGTCCGTGTAAGGATGTTTGACAAGACCGATGCCTGTACTGCGCAGTACCCCATCACTGCTAGCACTGATGTGGTTGCCATTGTTGTCGATGGGATGGTTAACCACCATGGGAATACCATCCCACTGTGATTCACTGTTACGAATTTCTTCAGGCGTGTAGAGTAACGGCCCCTTGGAACCGTTTAACACCTGAGGGCGAAGCATGACAAGCGGAGCGACTAAGAACTCTCGTCCTTCTCGCTTGATGCTGCGAACCCTGGAAGATAGGTTGGCCAATACCTGTTCCATGAGCGGGAATATACCCAACCCATTGGGAACTGGTAAATAGCCTCCGCTTCAAAACCTACCCTATAGCTAGGCCATAGCCTAGGGTAGCCTTAGATATGGCTTACAGAGGGTCTAGCATGGCCCCAGAACGTCGTGGGCGCAATAAATAACCCCTAGTGCCCACCCATTACAGGCAAGCACTAGGGGCCTTCCCCAAGCAACCCACAACACAACAGACCGCAGCCTTACACCCCTACATTATACCCGCTTTGCAAAGCATCTCGCGAAAGATTGGGTAAACAAGAGCCGCACCTAATGGGTCTCCCACCCAAGCCTCAGCGAATTGCAAGCACCACCTAGCCTGAGAATAGTCAGCCCCGGTATTGTCTAAGGAGTTCAAATTCCACGTATTGACTTTGAACTCAGTTGCTAAAGATTCAATTTCTTCTTTGGTCATTATCTACGCCCATCATTAGCTGAGTGGAGTAGTCGCACATGACGGTAACTGACTCTGCGGTTAAGCAGTTCACACACAATCTCATGACCCAACGGCCGTATCTTCTTACGCAGTGCAGTTAAGTGGTCATTGACGTGGTGACGGTTGATACAATCTGGATTTGAGTCTGGCAGTACCTTAATCAAGTCTTCACGCAAGTGAGGTAATCCATCATTCAGTAGCTTCAGTATAGCTATCTGAGAGGCTGAGAATAATTGCTTGGGTTTCTTTTGTGGTGGTTGAACTACATCAACCGTTGGTTGTTGGTTATTGACTGGCGGTGTGGGCACTTCTTCTGCCATGCTTGGAAGACTCCTAGACTGAGATTGTTAGTTGCGGGGGTTTAGGTCCCATCAGTCATTCTACCCTTCTTCCACTCATTATATCTTGCCATGTCCAACGCTAACCGTTCTAGCTTTCCAGGACAGTGGCCACAGTAACTCAATGGATGGAATCTGTACCAACCACATAAAGGACAGACATATACTATATGACGCCCATCAGGAAAGCATTTGCTCCATCTATCAGGGTCATTGGAACCAATCTGGCTAATCCAAGGGGCAGGTATTGTTATCGGGAAATTGTCCATTGCCTATTTCTCAATCTCTGATCTCAATCGGCCGCATTACTTCGTGAAGCGAACGAGCAACCTCTGCACATTGATCTCTAACATTACACAGATCTCCAACCGCAATGGCTGGATCTTTTTCTGTCTTGAGGGTAGCTCTAGCTCTCATCAGGTAAAATAGCCCATTAGCCAAACGGTTAAGAGCATCCTCGCATTTGATTTGGCAGTTTCTGTTTTGATCATAGATAACCTGATTTGCCTGTTTGGCTGCTTTCTCGGATGTCTTGCTTAGTTTCATAAATCCTCTAGACTACTGAGAAACAGGAAGGGATTGCTTGTGGAATAGAACGTACACATCATGAGGGCTATCGCCCTTCTTGGTATCGATATTGCTGCCCCTCCACACGATTCCGTCTTTACCTGCCTGCTCCAGAAAGCTGCGAAACTCTTGTATGTACTTCTTGTCCATCAGTAACGATCTAGCAGCTTTGTTTGAAGCCTTCACTGCACTGATGTCTGGAAACTTCTGGGATATTTCTGAGTGTAGCCTCTCTTCCCTAACTGCTTTTTCGTAGTCCTTCTCATATTTCTCGTCTGGCATTCGTTTTTCTAATGCCTTGGCCTCCTGAAGCTTACCAACCTTGCGAGCAATTAGGTAGTTTCCTCCAAGCACCCTAAGAAAGTCAGACTGGTCTGGTTGAGTAAACTCCACTAAATTCAGATTCTTCGGAATCGCAACCTTAGAAACATTCGGCCCATAAAGAGACAAAGCCTTATTGGAATCTCCAGTAAACCACGTACCTATAGAGTTGTAGTCTTTAACTTCTCTTGGGATAAACTCCTTAATCCCAGATGAATGGGATCCATGGTAAGCCACTGTTTCCCCACCTCCACCAGTGGCACACTTGTTGCCAGGTTGAAATCCCCCAGCGCCAATACCACAGTTTGGTCCAGCGTTGAGGGACAAGCCCAACAGAGTCAAGGCTAACTGTTGTTGGAGCAGTTGAGATTCTGTAAGTGATAAGTCTAAGTATGGGGCGGTTGCGTTACCAACTATGGTAGGTAGGCCAATAGGCAACCCATCTTCATCAACTGCATCAGACAGCAGATTCATAGGCGGATTAGCCAGAGCACAGTCATACACCCTATCCATTTTTCTTTACCTTAGAAAAGATATGTTTGTCCAAGAAAGATAGGACGGCTGGGTCACTTCCACCCGCATCTGCGTATTTGAACGCTTCAGCTAGACACTCCCCCATACTATTATGTGCGTAAGTGGACTTGATTTTGGTAGCTACTGCTCTGGCTTCAGCATCAACTGGATTACCTGATGTTTTCTCAGTCCATCCGGCTCTATAGGACATGACATGCCCAAATTCATGGGTAACCACATCATCTGGACCACCCCTGCCTGTTCTTAGCGATACCCGCTCAGTAGAAGCATAAGAATCAAATTTCTTCGGATCTAAACCAAACCAGCCAGAACTCCCTCCCCTAGGCCCATCGACTTTTAGACTAATTGAATAGCCTGTCTTATCATCGTGATAGAATCTCGCCTGTTGTGTTTTAGCAATAGTCATATCTAGTATGTGTTCTCCCTCAGCATGAAGGGATTCTGCCTTGCTAACTCCTACACTCAATAGTTTTCCTCTAGAAGCACTTCCTACAGCATGACCACCAATCATTTGTCTAATTAGCAACCCACCTTCAGGAGAACCATACTTTTCTACCAACCTATCTAAAGCCAACAACACTGCTTCCTGAGACTTTTGGTTCATGTCTCTACACTTCCAGTCTACGATGTAAGGCCTTGGTGTATTTCTTGGAATAGGTTCCAAATAAACAAACCCCTCTCTCTTTTTCAACTGGGATTTGCTTGGACTACACGTCGGATCGATCCCGCCCCCTTCTCCTGTCGGACAGAAAGTATTAGACAACAACCCAGAATCACTGAGGTAATCCAACACCTCTGCGCCTGGATGATTAACTACATTACCAACCATGCCTCTGGGCCGTTTCTTACCGATAGTCTTGCCTGCACCCTTCCAACTAGACTTAGCTTTCTGTTGGGCTATAGTGCGCTTGCTGCCCTTGGGAATCTCAGCCTTGATTGACTTACGAAATGCACTTTTAATTGAGCCTGCTGAACGTAACTGACCTGATGTGTCTTCACCAACATTAGCTGGAACTAGACTGCACATACAGTTGGGATGACGTGGAATCAACCCTCTAGCCTCCTTCACTTTCATCACAATACCTGCTAGAGGAGCGCACAACTCACAAGGGCTGGGGTTACCCAAAGCCGTTACACCCATACCGCTGGTGGTCCACTCTACGGCCACACCAACGTCCTCAATACCTAGCTTCTCCATTGCGTCAAGCTGTCCTTCTGCATGCGCACGAATTGTTTCTGTCCTCGCCACAGCAGTAGCTTGATTCTTGTAGGCATCCAGCACATCGTTCATCTCGCGGCCCACCTCGTGCGGGCTCTTACCTTGAATGATGCCATCTGTCAAAGACCGTTGCACCTTCGTGGCTACAATATCCGTCACGCCTTTGATGTCAGTGTAGACACGGCCAGCTAATAGCTTGACCTTATCTACCGAGACTGGTTGAGCGAAGGCACTCCGTAAGAACTGTTCCTTGCTGCCACGATAGAAGTCACTTGTTGATTCATCCTGCGCGTACCCCTTAGCATATGGCTTCTTCGTGTCGTCGAAGGCTCTGCCCGCACCCTGCTTATAACCCTCTTCGATATAACCACGCCACCAGGCATCTTTGATTTGCTCTTCGAGTGTACCAAACATCTGCAACTCAACTTCGTTAGCTAACCACTTGCGAAAGGCTTCTGTCTGCTCCGCTGATGTTTGAAAAGCAAATCTAGTATTGACTGATACTGATTCTTCCAACTGATCGGCAATTATTCTAACTTGCTTAGAAGTTAGGGCAACCACCACTCTGGATCCATTGCTACCTGGCATAATTACAGAATCATATCCTGCCTTTAGTAGATTCTTCCTTGTTTGTTCATGTCCTGCCTGGCTCCAATCCCTTGAACCATATTTGGTTAGTTCTAACCACTTGCTGGGGTCACTCATTACGTCTAACGGGCGTTCGGTTTTTATAGCAACGCGAACATGAGTCAATTTACCTCGACCAGGATTAGCTTGTGAACTAGCATCCTGTATGCTAGAGCTGGTGTAGAACCCCTGACCAAACACCCCACTAGTATTTTTTGATATATCTACCCCGTGCTCGGTAATCGATTTTACTGACTCTTCTGTAGTTACATGATAAGTGATGTCTTTATTTACACTATCTTTTAGAAATTTAGAAACTTCCCCGGAAGAGATAGACCACTTACTGGATTTTGAACCACAGCTTGGGTCAACTCCACCTCCAGCTCCTGTAGCACAAAACACATTGACTGACACTGACTCCTGCTCGCGACCAGAACTAGAAAACGTCAACGTATCAAACTCTAACTCATAACCATCTAGTCCCGTAGCCATGAACAAGTACTTGCCAGCAGTACCAGGCTTGAGGTAAGCAATCGTCAAGTGGGGTTGATAGTTATGGTGAGTATCGACATGTGGCAACAACTCCAGCTTCTTGTAAGCACGATGCAAGTCCTTGCTATCAACTTCAAGCTTCAACACTTCAGCATCAGGCAACTCAAATACCGATAGCTTGCCTAACTTGACTCGCACAACACCAATATCTCTGATGACCTGTTGTACTTGAGTTAAAACATAGGGGAATTCAGTATTAGTAGTTAGGTTGAAACCGGGTTTTTTAAGGATTAGGAAGTAAATTCCGCCGTCATTGTCTCTTGCTTCGTGTAATCCATTTCCCATGTCTTTGATAGAGGTCGGAATAATCTCCGCATTTCCAAGTAATGCCTCTCCAGGCTGCATTCGATGTGGGTATGATTTACGACCCACCTTTGCGTAAGCAGAGTTTACAGACTTGTATAGTCTTTGCCACAGTTTGGTTCCTGGTATCTCTGCGGTTTGGGATTGAACTTTCGCCATTTCTGCTAGAGTTTCATTTACAGCCAGATCAAACTTAGTTGACGAGTAGGGTTCGTGCTTGTGATCTTCCCAATCCTTCCAGTAACTCTTGCTGTATTCTGTAACCCCATCATCAGAGGCAAGTTTTTCCTTTTTGCTGATGTCGCTAACCCACAGTTTCTGCATTGCCGTGTAGACAGGGTAATCCTTTTTGAATTCAGGCTTTACTTCTCCGCTGGCTTTTAACTTAGAGCTTGGCCCACCTTCTGTGGCATAAAGTCTGTGGCTTTCTATGTTTAGCTGCCTCTGCACAGTTTCCCATCTATGGTGCTGTATCTCATGGCATGTAACAGCAACTATTTGATCTGTATTTTGCCACGGAAACTCTGACCGTAGATGAACCTGGTCTGATGTTGGGTGGTAGTGTCCAGCCTCTAAGTATTCTTGTCCTCCCACTATGAATGGTTTCTGTCCAGCCTCCAATGAAATCTTACTGGCTGGAAATTTCAATACCCCAGCAATTCTAGCAGCAACTCGATAAACTAAATCTGGCGAAACTTCTTGCACACCCACTTTCTTCTCTACACTAGTTTCTCCATTACCTCCCTTACTGCATGTTGCATCTACACCCCCGCCCTTACCTGTAGCACAAAACACATTACCAACAAAATCATCGTCAGTAAACCCGTACCTAACGGTGATGTGGGGTTGCTCCTCAAACTGTAACACGTCGTCAGCGTCAATACGATCTCGAATACCTTGCAGCAACTTCAGTACAGTCTGGTCAGTGATGTTGGCTTGAACTGAGGCATAAGACGCTTCTGCATTGCCAACCATTGGATTGTGGCTGCGAGGCTTGAGGCCGAAAGCATCCTCTTCAACAACGAGATTCCAAATTGACTTCTTGAGATTGTTGAGACGACGTAGTATTTCAGCTTGGAATCTACGACGTAGCCCGACCGTGCGCGTGGGGTCACGTCGTAATACGTTAGGCAAATCGCCGTTTGACTTGGCGTTAACAGAGATTGAAGCCAGCTTTGGCTTATTGAAGACAACGATGGTGTCAGTTGGTGACATTAGATGCTCTGAAACAGCAATGCCTTCATAGCCCCTACTTGTATAGTAATCGGTGATTGCCGAGGCCATTTCCTTCGTGGAGGAGAAAGGCCGATTTTCATTTGCCTTTCGAACAGGGACTATCACCTCATCATAATCCTTAGCCACAAATAGATTTTTCAAGTCTACATGAAATGCCTTGACAGAAGCTTGCACTGGAGCAGCATAGGCATCAGCTACTTGTTTCTCGCTTGAGAAATAAAACCCACTGCCAAAGGTCCCACTGGTATCTTTTCTTAAGTCTCCCCCACGATAAACAACCCCACTATAGCTGCCTCTACCGTTCGTAATTGTGAATCCACTATTACTACATCCCGGCCCAGTGTACTGATTACAACCCCTTGGATTTTCATTACTGGTCAGGGCCACATCAGCAACACAAGAACAAGACTGGCTATGTGTATGTCCCATTATGAATCCTCATTACCAAGCTCAACTATTTCAGAAGACACAACGGTGACTGTCTGTTGGTCAGTTTCCAATGCAGAGTTGGGGAGTTTAATTAGAGCAAGACCATTTGACCGGTCTAGGATTTCTACTTTGACTAACCCCCCATCCGAAGACACAATTGAATCACTTGCGGAGACTCTAGGGAATACCACATCTTTCATTGGAACAAAAGTAGAAAGTCTTCCGCCTTGAGAGTCAGTGACCCTAATGGCACACTCATTAGTGAATTGACCTGGGCTGACCCTACACTTCAACCAAGCCATTACTGCATTGTCTGTCTGTGGGGTCATGACCAAGTGTCCAGTCGAATGCACCTTAACTACACTAAGCAGTTTGTTGGCTCTGCGGTTGATGCGTGCCGCAATTTGCTTACTCTCACAACCCCACTCCGGTAAGCTATCAATCAGTTCAGCCATGTCTCGCAGTAGTTTGCCTAGCTGGCGTACAGCCTCTGTTTCCTCAAGAATGACTTTCACTTCAATGATGGATTCCGAATTAGCCATGTCAATTATCATTAGCCCCCTTGGGTTTGGGCCTTGGGTGTTCTCGAATCACCATTGGTACTTGTACTGGAGTAGGTGAAGCTCTGTTGCGCCTTCGGTATTCATTGACACTCCAAGTTGATCGCACTTCACGCATTCTACTCTCAACTTCTTCTGGTGAAGGAATCCACTTCTTCTTATGCTTCTTCGCAACTCTAACCCCCAGTATCTTCAATGATCGGTGAACGCTATTCCTACTGATACTCAACTGTCTGGCAATTTCTGATAGACTGAATTTGAGTTGGTACAACGTCAATACTGAGGCTTGAACTCTAGGGTCTGAAGCAATGATTTCAGAAGACACGATAACAACTCCAGCGGTTAATGAACTTCATTTGGACTTAGCCTTACGCCCCTTAGCCTGACTAGACTTAGGCTTGCTAATGGCCTTCTTACGGGCCTTACTTGAATTGCTGACCTTAGCCTTGTTGGTTACTGGCAATTGATTGGTGGTCGATTCCTCGTCCTCTTCTGGTACTTCATCGACTGCCTCTTCATCCACATCTGTTTCAGATTCAGTCTCTTCTTCAGTTGGTGCTGCCGGATTTGGGTTACCTGGAATGTTCTGTGGTGGTTGTGTTGCTTTCTTCAACTCTTCCTTGGAGATAATCGCCTCAGCTTTGGCTGCATCAACCTTGAAGAAGAGCATGATCTGTTGCTTGAGCGTTTCGCGGGACATACCGCCAGCAGAGTACAGCTTGAATAGCTCAATCATACCGGTCATGCCACTAGCCATCGAGAGTAGCGGACTGCCACCAGAGTCTTCTTCCTTGATTCTGCGTTCGACAGCTTCAATAACAGCCTGGGCTTCCTCAATACCCATGTTGAGGATACGGGTAAAGAAGTCAGCCAAGGACATAGCTGATTCGCTGCCACTCTGTACGAATTGGGCTAGAGCACCAGTGCGCTTCACGGCAATTTCGGCTTGGTCCATATCACTCAAGGATTCCAAGTCAGGCCATATCGTGCTGTAGCCCTTGGGTTCTGGCAACACACCCATCATAATCAGTCGGTTAATCGTGGGGCAGATAATCCTAGGTGTATTGCGGCGGGTCTGTTGCTGCCTTAGACGATCATTCCACGCTGAGTCGTCTTGGCTACTGGCTAGTTCTCCTCGCTCACTGCCCATGAATACCCGTACTGGGCAAGCTTTGCGAATGCAGATGCGGT
Source organism: Candidatus Pacearchaeota archaeon (assembly GCA_023228245.1). The sequence goes on along the minus strand of JALOBN010000040.1, from coordinate 7,626 downwards.
CTAGCTGAACCTTGATTTGTGCAGTAGGGTCAACAACCGTAGGTGATAACGTCTTGGCTGTCATACCCATCAAGCCTAAGTAGCGTTGCAGCCCATTGAAGTACTGCTCCATCTGGGTACGAATAGCCCCACGATTGACCTTTACATCACCGCCTAGTTGTGGTTGAGTCTCAATAGAGATGCCTGGGAAAGCCCCTTTCCAATACATCTCAGCACTACCGCCAGCTACCTTACGAATATCCAACACTGGGTACAACACACTTTGCAACCGCGGTATACCAAGCACATCACTAGAACCTTCACCGCTCGACAGATGAATCACTCTAGTCCAATGTACCAAGAAGGAACCAGAGGGTGGCGTAGAAGAAGAGGTAATCGCACTATCGGGATTCCACAACGTCACGGCATATTGAATCGGTTGCCCGTAACGTAAGCTTACTGGATCGGTATCCCACTGCTGGACTGTTACTTGGGATTCATCAAACGACCGTAGGTAAAGCAGCTTCGTGCCCTTCTTGGCTATCGGAGCTTTGGCCTTGAGCATTGCCTGCTCGACACCATCCGCAGGTTCATGCAATGGCTTACCATCGTCAATACCAATCAATAAAATACCGAAGTGTCCAATACCACAGTCAATGTCAGCGCGTATCAGCCATTCCCAAATGGCGTTGCCTTCTTCATCTTGATACCAACTACGCCCGCGTATGTCTTTACCAATGTCTTTCCAGGCTATTTCAAAGTCTGTTTCAACATCTGGGTCTTCATCCTCATAAATGCTGGGCGTTACCTGCCATGATTCCAATGGCATCAATTCAATCACACGACCACCAATAGGATCACCATCGTACAAATCCTTGTAGTGTTGTGCAGTAACCGTTCTAAGGTCAGGGTAACCACACTCATCCTCAATCTTTCTACGTGGATCGAAGTAGCGACTGATCAGTTGCTGTCGCTGCATCATCACATTGTCAACAATCTCACGAAACTCCCGCAGGGCTGACAGGCTACTTTCTCCCTTACCATTGCCTTCGTTGGCTACTGGTGTAAACGATTTGCCATTTTGGGATTTGTCTTTTGCCACAATCTATCCCCTATGTTGTATGTTGTGCTCCCTATCTATCGGCATTATACCGGTTTGCCCCCTATAGGCTACCCCGTAAGCGTTACCCATCCCCAAACAAGCCCGTAAAGGCCCCTAGCATGCCCCAGGTTACGTTGCTAAGCCCTAGGCTAGTAACCCCAGCTTACCCTGTTGTCCTGCCCCTAGGCGAGGCTAGCGTAACGTAGCCAGCCTGCCCCGGCTTGTACACCACCGTTAACTCACTGGGGGTAAATCCCATTGCAAGCAACGGTTTAGCCTCCTCTTCTATGCGTTGGGCTTCTGCTCTTGCAGCTTTTGCTACTTGCTGAGCTAACCACTGGCTTATGTCAGTCATCTGATTCTCTATCATCTAGATTAGGTGATGCTAAGCTCGAACCCATGCCTACTCGTCTGCGTTTTCTTACACTCCTGATTGGATGAAAGCAATTCTACAGAACTCAAATCACGAAAGTAAAGAACGCAATTGTGAATGAACATCCTTTCATCGCAATCATAAGCCATAGGATTCCAGTCTAATCCACTCAAAATGCCCTGCACTGCCCTAAGCAGAAGTGCTAGCCTACCAACTTGGACTTTTGGAAATCCCCAAGGGCACAGCAGAACAACTGAGGTTATTGACAGTGAAGCAAAGAACTGTGGAAGGTGGGCTGAAGCCAAACCTACAATCAACAATTGCTTGCTTAGACTACTGTCTAACGGGTTTGGTAGGATTGGGTTTGGAAGTCCCCACACGTAACTGAATTTATTCATGATATTCTGCTAGCTTTGTAATCGACCTATGTCTCGCATGAAGCTACGCCAAGCGCTGTTGCCCTTGTAGTCGTAACCACCGTTATCTAACCTGCGTTGCTCTGCTTCCCTCTCTTCTTGTTCCTGTAGGAAGTCCAACATTGTCTGTTCGTAAGGTGTCAAATCCTCTTTGTCTTCCAAGGAAACTTCTTGTGTTACAGTTGGCCCGTTATACTGATCACGGAAGTTACAGTGAGGGCACGTCAGTTGATCACCTGGCTTTGTCTTGGTGTCTAACTCAAACACACCACCACATTCAGGGCAGGATAGGTTCATGGGAGTTGCCTGTAATCTGTAATAACCAGCCAAACTACAATGACCATGAGAGCAAAGTCAAGTAATGATAGATTGTACATTAACCAATCCTCCAATCCCTACTCAACCAATAGCCAATAGCAAAGGGTACAACTCCTACACCTATTCCGGCATCTATAAATACCAACCATTCCATCAGTCAATGCCCCCTAACTTCTTCCACAGGGCATAGAGCACTTCACAGTCAGCGACTGAAGTATGCGTTGGGAACGCCTTGTTACGATGCCTAGCTCTAGCTAAGTCCAAGTGCTGCCTTGCTACCTCTACATCAGTGATTGAATCATATCGGCCATGAGCATCCTGAGTTGCCCTTTGATAAGCCTGTTCATGTTGTGAAACTTTGTCCATAGGTAAACCCCTAACTGTTGAATTAGATTGCGGTTGCCTCGAAGGTTGAACTGCGTCGTACCAAACGGAATATAGACATCACGAAAGCATCAGCCTCGTCTGGTGAACACCCAATGAGTTGAACTAGAGTCTTCTTGTTTCTATCCTTTTCATTGGTCTTACCCTTGGGGCGCACAGAAATCTTCCCTTCATCATCTGTGTCAATAGGGATCTTCGACAATTGACCACGTAAGGAAGGCCCACCATCAGTGCGTGGTCTGTTGACAATACTGGAGGGCAAGGCAAACCTAGCCTCCTTCGTTTCTCCATCACCCTTGGGCTCGATTATCTGCCTAGCAGCCCAGTACATTTCTGCCCGACGATTTTTGAAAGCCATCTTATGCTCAACTTGCCTTATGCGCTCCTGACCAGGCACGTACTCCTTGTATGCCTTTTTCTCTGGCGTAGCGGCTTCACCAAACGACACTGTGCCCACATTATATCCTTGAGTGCGTAACCTATCAGCATGTTCTTGGCCGCCTCCACCACGATCAAACAACACATCTTCTGGCGCAATACCATACTGATTCATAATTCCCAAAGTCATCTTAGGAATGACTGAGGTGTCTGGCGTCTTACGAGAGATGAGGGCAACCAAGCCACTCAAACAAGTAACAGCCCAGCAGGTGTTATCTCCACCTTGGGCTGTATCAATCCCCAACGTCTTACGTTGGCCAGTCACGTTGACGAAACCAGCTTTGGCTAGATTCTCACATAGGTTGAGCCATACAGGTGGGAATAGCAGCAGGTCAGCACCTTCCCAGAACCTACCATCCAGGCTTATGCACTGCCTTACCTCATCCCACAGTTGTCTACGCTTGCAGTAGTCACTGTAGGTAATCACCCCACCTAACAATATGCGATTGCTAGGCTTCCTACCCTCACGGATTTCCTTCTGCGCCCAACGTACATTAGGGCTATCTTCAGCACTGATCTGTATGACTTTGCGGTAGTATCTAGGCATTCTACTTCACATTGCCTTGAGTACGAATTGGCAAACCATAAGCATGTTGTAATCGTAGCTTACGCCCCTTGAATGCTCTCTGCAACTGTAGTCTTTCATGTGCCTCTCGTTGAGCGGGCGTCAGTTGATGCAATTCAACCTTTGGGTTGTTGGCAATTGTTACGTCCGTAGACCCCACTTCTACAGATTCAGGTAGTGTTGATTCGCCCATTTTCAACATGATGTTAATTGGAACTGGAATTGACATAGTATTTCCTTGCATTAGTCACCCCACTATGTTGCCTTATACGAATAGACAACTTGAAACCTCAATTCCTGCACAAGCATTAACCCAGGTATTGAATCCTTGCCACCACGGTATCTGCTTCCCTGCCCATTTATCCATTCGGTAGTTATCCCAACGGCCCCAGGAGCTAGACTTGCATTCCACTTGGGGTGCCCAAAATATGATAGTGCACCAAGCGTCAACCAAGGGATTGTTGACTATAAATCCCCAAGTGACAATCCTCTCAACAAACTCTATGAATTCTGACTTCTGCATGGCTTACCCTAAGATTGATAAATGACTACGATGCTAGGATATCACCACCCTTGACGGCATTGAAGAAGAAGTTGGAACATGGGAAGGGGTTACCAATACTGAGCTTACGTTTAGCCCAAGTATCAGCACGCTCATAGCTAAGGTCATCGACACCGCTGGCCTCATCTGCTACGAATAGGGTTCTGGGCGTACCGTCCTGGGGGATTTGAATGCTGCAACACTCTGGAAAATTACAGTGGTGTCCTAGCATACCCTCACCCTTGGCTGCTACACGACCAATGATGTAGCTAGTAGCACACAATTCACCAGCAATGACACGGCGGATGTGCATATGGTTTATCAGCAGGGGACCACCGTGGGCTGAGTCAAGTGGATACTTGGAGTTTTGTATGAAGCGACGTATCTCACCCCACAACACACCTTCCAACTGTAGATGATCAACACTGGTGGTAACGATACGGCAGGGATGTCTGGTTAGGAAGAAAGCCAGCACGATAAAGGCTGACACAAAGTCCTTGCCTAATTCATTGCCAGCCACTACTACCGTCTCATCGTTGTTCCAAACAGAGTCGATAATCTCAATCTGCTTATTGTAGAACTTGATGTTAGGCCAGTAATGTCTAGCCAATATCAAGGGGTCTAATCGTGATAGCCTACCCATAGTCTTCCTTGTAACTAACAACAATGGAATGAGTGATTAGCTAGTAGCGACTTGATCCTCTTCTACTTCATTCGGTTCAACAGATACAATACCTAGGTTTCTATTTCTAGCTAACCGTTCATCATTAAGTTTGCGTATTTGACAAGCCAAGCAAGGCATCTTTACTCTAGCTCGACAACCACCACACCACTGATAGGCCGCTTTAGCGTGAGGGTAATGGATCGAGAACTCTTGGTCATCTGATGAATCACTAGCTGGGCGGGTGTATCGGTGATTGCCATTCTTCACATCGTAAACTGTACCCTTAGAGATATTCAACTGCTGAGCAATGTTTGGAATTGGGGTGTCTTCATTCAACATACCCATTATCTGGTTTACCTCTTCCTTACTGAGCATCACTCTTCTCCTCTTCTAGCTTAGGCAACAATTCAGCTTCGATTTCATCTGGTGGTCTATCTTCCTTAGCCAGCTTATCAAAGTCTAGTCCTGGATGTACCGTCACGTCGTGCTTCTCTGGAGCATACATCCCCATATGCTTCAAAGCCATGTTGATGGCGTCAGACTTAGGGACTAGACGTAACCTAGTGCGTACAATCTCATTACCATCTTGATCGTAGCTAACCGTCTGGTCAATACCATCAATTGTATTCTGTGCTCTCTTAGTCAATCGTTGTACGTCAGTAATTATACGCCCATTCTCATCACAGAAGTCTGCCGCACTTCGAGTTGCGCAGTAATACAATTGTAGCAACACTTCTTCCCTAGTGAGTTGACAACGCTCCAAATCCTCTTTCTGAAACTGCTTAATCACACGAGCAATGTCAGGCCTCTTCATTAACTGACAGCCCTTCACTCCTGCTGTCTTCTTGCTATATCCCGCTGCTATTGCGGCTCTAGTTGAATTGAAATCCACTAAATACTCAGCAACAAACAGCAAACTCTTTTCATTCAACTCCTTCTCACCAGTCACTGAAACATGCTTCATCTGTTTTGCAATCTTCATTTCGTCAATCTTAGTCAACTTCCTTGTTGGATTGATTTTCTCAGAGTGACTCAACTCCCTCTTCTTTCCCATTTCATCAACTACCTTCTATTAACCACGGATACCTATTAGCCTCAACCAACACAAATCAAGTCAACTTTAACTCACACTTCAGAAGAATCCAACTCACCAGACTTAGTGAAACTTACCTCAACCCAGTGCCTACACCTAGGGCAAGTTTCAGCCACATCGTAAATCCTAACGACAGGAAACTGCAACTTCATCTTACCCAACAAGTCCAATGCCTGCTTTGATAAGTCAGTATCAAATTCATAACCACACCATGGGCAATTAACCCAATCCTCATCTTCGTGTAACTTCTTTGACCCATTAACTAGTAACGCAACCCAACCAAACATAAACCACAACACCCACATATCAACCCCCTATTCATTTTTAGCCTCTACCAAAGTCGAATCATGCGTAACAGTCACTTGCTGCTCATAGGCTGCCTTCAGTTTTGCAATCTGGCAATCATCCTTATGCTCGTACGGATGCCGCCTACACCATGGGCACACAACCAGTCCAAATTGTTCGGAACCAACACGCCCACCCCACTCAACAACACTAAGAAAGTCCGCCACGGCTTTTTCGAGACCTATGTTTTACCCCCATTGACAACCTAATTTCTACTCACTACACCTAACAGCCTTATACGGAACAATGGGAACCCCAGTTTCCCACGGAAGATACCGGCCATACCCTGAAGAAATATCCACTAACAGAACCATGCCTTTGGGACTTTCTGAGGGACTAGACACCACGATGTAGATGGTGTTATCATAGACAATCGTGCTGCCAAACTCAACATCCTTTATCTTCCTAACCTCCGGTGACCCATTTTCAATCTGCATTTTCATTTCTCCCAAGATTTAGAAAGGTGTTTCTTCACCCCTACCCTGTAACTCCCAACCCTGCCTATCAGAATCCTCGCAAGTCATCAGCCTCAAGTTGTCAACAGCATCATTCGTGCAGTCCTCGTCTATGTGGTCTATCACGAATCCTTCTGGCACAACCTTCCTGTGGTGCCACATCCACACCAGCTTGTTACGGTAGATCGTCCTAGACCTAGATCCTTCTCTGCCTTCGGCTCCGAATCTCAAGTTGGCCTTCATTCGCCTTGCATCCCCGTTGGGCTTGAACACGATGGACACATATTTGTGGCTGGAGCAATTCCACTTCAACAAAGTCTTGCCATCCCGGCTGAATATCAACAATGCCAGATTCATCAACCTGAGTATCTCTTCATCCGTGACCTCGGGGGTATGATTTCTGGCATAGGTCATTTGCTTGTTGCGTCTCCCTTCGGCAGCGTGGCCAAAACGTCATCGAACGAGAGGTGATACACTGGCTCACTGGCCTCATTGCACGTGTTCAAAAATCCCCAATGGACTTCGCTTGCACTGCCCCAAAAATAATAGCCCGACTTCTCGACTCGCCTGATCTTCCTCCACGGCACCGCCTTCTGCCGCGAGAGGCGGTCGATGATTGTACGCAATGTTCCGACGATCGCGCTGTATCCGAAGCGCAAGAGACCGTCCAGCGCGCCATCGAGATCCTTTTGCTCTTCCTCGCTCAGCCCGCTCGGCTGCGACGTCATCTCCTTGGCCAATTTGTGACCGCAGGCGTGACAGAGCCCATCTCCAACCGCACGAGCGGAAAAGATCAGGGATTTTCCACACTGTTTGCACGATGCATCCGTCACCTGCACCCGCGCGATGCTGTACGGCGTTGACAAGTCGGGGACGACGCGAACGACGTGCCTTCCGCCGTCCAGAACGGCTTCAACTTTCATCGCGGGCGCGACCACCTGGGCCGCGGCTTC
>JALOBN010000039.1 GCA_023228245.1 Candidatus Pacearchaeota archaeon | reverse complement strand
TGGAAATGGAACAACAGGAGTTATAATTCAATATACTACCTACAGTGGAGGAGTTATTGGTTATAATGGAACATCTTCAGGATATAATGATTTGGACTTAAGAGCAACTTCGGGGATTGGGTCTGGAATTTATTTAAATTCTTCTTCTGGTAATGTAGGAATTGGAACAACAAGTCCAACAGTAAGATTAGAAGTTGGTAATGATACCACAACGAATGAAGCAATCCGTGTTATATCTGAAGGAAATGCATCTTTGATTTTACAAGCAGATACTGATAATTCTGGAGAATCAGATAATCCTTATATTAAACTTATACAAGATGGCGGGGGAATTTATGGAACAATTGGCTTCACTACGGCGAATTTTGATTCAGAGGGTTCTGCTATGACGGATGCAATAGAAAATGCTTTGTTAATAAATACAAAAACTAGTAGTGGAACAATTCAATTTGGATTAAATGGGACAGTTGGAATGACTATCGGAACAACTAGAAATGTAGGTATAGGAACAAAAACGCCATTAGAAAGATTAGAGGTAAATTCTGAAGAAGCAGTCCAAACTACAACAAGGTATACAAATTTAAATACGGGAATAAATTCTGGTGATGGTTTTATTGTGGGGGTTGAAACAGCAGGGAATGGTATTGTTTGGAGTAGAGATAATAACTTCATTAGATTTGGAACTAACGCGACTGAAAGAATGAGAATTTTAACTAATGGAAATGTAGGAATTGGAACAAGTGCACCAGAAGAAAAATTGCATATTTATGCTGGAGATTCGGGAGGCTCAGCATATAGTTCCGTAAATCTTGTTATTGAAGATGATACAAGTCAAATACTTCAATTTTTATCTCCCAGCACTACAGTTTCAGGAATAATGTTTGGAGATGAAGATTTTGCTTATTCGGGTTATATTAGATATGACCACACCACAGATTATATGAACATTTATACTGCGGGAGTTTCAAAAATAGCAATTAGTTCTGTTGGTGTTGGAATTGGACTAGGTCCAACTGTTGCTTTAGATGTGAGTGGAAGTATAGAATACACTGGAACTTGTGTGGATGTTTCGGATATAACGTTAAAAGAAAATGTAACTGAATTTAATAATACATTAAGCCGATTTATGAACTTGACTCCGTTTTCATTTAATATGATTAATGATACAGAAATAGAATATGGTTTGTCTGCACAGGAAGTTCAAGAATATTTCCCTGAAGTTGTTAAAGTTACCGACGATGAAGGGCACTTGGGAATTGCATACGTTTCTTTAATTTCTCCGATGATAAAAGCAATGCAGGAGCAACAAGAAATAATTGAAGAACAAAATAATACTATAAATGAAATGAAAGAATCGCTTTGTGAAATTGGAATTGAGAAATGGTGTAGATAAAATTAAATAGTATAAAATCTAATATTTTTTATGAATAAATTGTGTTCTACCCTTGCTTCGGGGATTTTTTCTGCATATTTATTATTTGGTGGATGCGACTTTAACTTTACAAATATTTCGAAAAAAGATGATTCTGTAAATAAAGAATATCACTTGAACAATTTCAAAGAAATTACTAGCTATGATAATTTTGAACAACCATCTGGAATTTCAACTTATAAAAAAGCAAATTCAAGAAATTTATTGTTTGAAGAATCTATAGGTCTCGAAGGAAAATTATTATTTTACGAAGCTCCAACTATTAATTACGAGACGGGAAGCTTTTCAAAACACCCATCTATTTATTCTACTTCGGATATTTCCAACCTTGAAAAAATTTTTGAATTTTCTGATGACTACATTAATGAATTTGAAGGCAACGGGCGATTTATGTTAAATGACGGAACCTTAAAAATTCAAGGGCTTTTGTCGAGTTTGGTTATTTCTTCAGATAATTCAATTTTCTTTATTTCTAATACTTCTAATAAGATGTTTAAAATTTACAAACCCGGAGAAATATTTACTGCGACAGAATTTTTGGCTGATGATGAACTTTATGGGGTTAATAGCATGACTCTTGGCGATGATGGAAAAATTTATGCTGTTCAAGAGCAATTAAAATCCAATGGAAATTCTGTGCGTAACAGAAGAGTCATTTCAATTGATTTATCAAATTCTTTAATTAAAGAAGAGTTTGTTCTTCCTGAAGGCGTTTCAACAGATGTTTTTTTTCGTGTTAAAGAATCTTATGACTTAAGTGTAGGAAACCGATTAGATATAACTCAAAATAATGAGGTGGGTAAATTATTAAACGGCTTTGATTTTTTTATTTCTGATCAGATAAATGGAAAAATTTATGCTCATTCTCCAGAAATGTCCGAGGCAGGTTATTTTGCTTCTGATTTAAATTTACCTTCTTCAGTTGTAGTTGACTTGGAAGGAAAAGTTATTACCGTTGAAGGACCCGTGCTTTCTTTGCAGGAAAATAATTCGATAAAAAGTATTCAGATAAATGAACCCCCAAAAATTGTGCAAATTGATTCTGAAGCCAATAATACAGATTTGTATTCTTTTTTAGACGAAGCTAGCGAATATGATACTGAATGGTATAAAATTTTAGATAATGGTTTTATTGATCCAATTAATCTTTATTTTGATTCTGCTTTAGTTGATGATACTTCTAATTGGTGTTTTTATTATACAAATTCTTTTACTGGGAAGGTTGGTTTGATAAGTGCAGATAAAATTCCGGTTTCTGAATAATATTTTAATTTACTACTTTCAAATAATTCTATACAATTTTAGATTTTAGAAAAATATAAAAAGAGTTTTAGCTTAATCTTTTTATGAAGTACAACGAATGGCATTATTCAAATATGAGAATTGCCTTAGTCTGCACTTCAATTAAATTCCCTTCAATTTAATTCAGTGTTTTTAAACCTGGGTTGAATTGATTTTTTCTTATTAGATACTCAGGCAAGGGAAACTGAATTTGTTGTTGGATTTAAAATTAAAAATGACAAAGAAAGATATGGAAAAAGAAGCAGTTGAACAAGAGTTGAGCCGATTATTTGAAATGACGTTCAAACTTGAAGACGAATTGAATATGCTTGAAGATTAGCTATTTTATTTTTTAGAATTTTATAGTTGTATTGGCTAATATGTTTTCCCTACGTAAACCCAATAATCTGCTTTCTTTCCAGAAATAATGCATTTCTCGTTTTTGATTTTTTCTGAATCAATGAAAAGTGTTTTTGCACCAGTTTCTTCTTTTAACTTTTCTTCAACATTTTTAGAATTGCTTAAAGGAACTTTTACCATTTTCTTGTCTTTGATAAGTTTAATCATTTCTCTCTTGTCGTCAGTTTTTTTTATTGAATTTTTTAAAAGTTTTTCTGCATTTTGGTATAATTCATTCTGAATTTCTTCCAAGATAATTGGAATTTTTTTTTGAACTTCTGAAATTTTTACCTGTGATTTCTCTGAAGTGTTTCTCTTAACGATTGTTACAGAATTTTTTTCCAAATCTTTCGGACCTATTTCAATTCTTATTGGAATTCCTTTAAGTTCCCATTCTGAAAATTTTCTTCCAGGAGAATATTCTTCTCTCTCGTCGAGAATTGGGTTGAATTTTTTCAATTCGCTTTCGACTTTTTTAGAAATTTCCAAAACTTTTTTTTCTTTGCCTTTGAATAATAAAGGAATTATTACGATTTGGTTTTCTGCCATTTTGGGCGGGATTACTAAACCTTTGTCATCGGAATGCATTGCTAACATTGTTCCTATCATTCGTGTTGTAATTGCGTGCGTGTTTTGGAAAACAAAACTATCTTCTTCATTTTTATCTTTGAATTTTATTCCGTACGCTTTTGAGAAATTTTGTCCGTCGTAATGGAAGCAAGTTCCTTCGATAACTTTTCCGTTTGGAAGAACGTGGTGCATTTTTTCCGAGAATATTGCTCCTGCGAATTTTTCGTTTTCGGTTTTTCTTCCGTAGATTCCGGGGAGAGCCATTAAATCTTTTGTAATTTTTTCATAAATTTTCATAACTTTTTTTCCGTGTTCAAGTGCTTCTTTTTCTGACGAGAAAACAGTATGCATTTCGTTCCACAAAAATTCTCTTGTTCTAAAAAATGGAATTGGATTATTAAATTCCCATCTCACAACATTATTCCATTGATTCAACAGCAACGGTAAATCTCTCCAACTTCTAATCCATTTTGAATATGATTCATACATAATCGCTTCAGATGTTGGACGAATTGCGAGTCTCTCGTTTAATTTTGTATTTCCTGCATGAGTTACCCACGCAACTTCTGGAGCAAATCCTTGAATATGTTCTGATTCTTTTTCAAAAGATTTTTCTGGAATAAATAACGGGAAGTAACAATTTTGCACTCCTATTTTTTTGAATTCATCGTCGCACGCGTTTCTTATTTTTTCCCATATTTTGTAAGATGCTGGACGGAAAATTATACATCCTGAAACAGAAGAATAATCTGCGAGTTCTGATTTAATCATTAATTGCGTGAACCATTCTGACATGTCGTCGTCTTTTTTTACTGTGATTCCTTCCTGAGATTTTTCTGTCATTAAATTAAATCCTCCTCGTATGCGGAGTAATATATTTCATTGATTGTGTCTTTGATGTAATTTGATTCTAATGCAAATCCTAAACCTTCTGCTTCGCTGATTTTGAAATTATTTATTCCTATTACTTCTCCTTGCTTGTCGATTAATGGTCCGCCTGAATTTCCTGAATTTAATGCAGCGTCAATTTGTATATACGCGTCTAATCCGTTTTCTCCTGCTTGATGAATATTAGAAACAATCCCTTGCGTTACTGAAAAAGATAATCCGTAAGGATTTCCGATTGCAATTACTTGCTCGCCTTGCTTGACGTCGTTGGAATCTGCTAAATTTAAAGGTTCATATTCTGTTTCGTTTATTCTTAATAAGGCTATATCTATTTCAGAATTTTCTCCGAGTTTGTAAACTGTGTGACTTTCACCGTCGTAAGTTATTATTGTTGCACGCGTCGCTCCTTCCATAACATGTGCGTTTGTTACAACATATCCTCCGCTAGCGATGAAAAATCCAGAACCTTGTGAAACATCTGTTTTTATTGTTACAACGGATTTTATTGAATCTTTGATGATTCCTGAAAAGTCAGAACTTACTGATGCTTTCAAATTATCCATTTCATCGTCGATTGAACCAATTTGTAATCCGAGTGAAGTTAAACTTTCTTTTGTTTCAAGGACACTATCAGATAATTCTCCAAATTGAGTTTCTGTTTCTGTTTTTAGATTTTCTATTTTATTTGAAAGTTCGTTGTAATCTTGATTTTGTTTTAAGAAAAGCATATACATGAAAATACTTGTTAATAACATAAATAAAATAATTAGAGAACTGACACTTCCGATAATAATTTTATGCTGTCTTTGAAGGACCATTTTTTTATTAGACAAATAAGATATAAAAACTTAACTTTGTCTTATATTTGGGCTCATAGTTTAACGGATAGAATGACAGGTTTCGGCCCTGTTGATGGGGGTTCAATTCCTCCTGGGCTCGTGGGATTTCTTTTAGAAAAAGAAATCCTAACCTGGCAAAGAAAACTTCTGGAAAATTATTATTATTTTTTAAAATTATTTCAATAATTTTTCTAAAACTTCTTTTGCAGTTTTATAATCCGCGCGTTTGTTTGTTTTTTGCATAACTTTTCCAATTAAGAAATTTAAAGATTCTTTTTTCCCTGATTTGTAATCAGCGACGGCGTTTGCGTTTTCTTTAATAATTTCTTTAGAAACTTTTTCTAATTCGTTCTCTGAAGAAATCGTCGTTTGCTTTTCTGCTTCTTTCGTCGGTGAAATAGATTTTTCTTTCCAGCTTCTCAAAATGTCTTTTGCTTTTAATTCTGTAATTTTTCCTGCTTCAACTAATTTCAATAATTCAATAAAATGTTCTGGCTGAATTTCGGTTTCTTCAATTTCTTTTTTGTTATAATTCAAAACATTTAGAAGTTCAATTGTAACCCACTGCGAAGCTAATTTTGGATTTGTCTTTTCAATTATCTTCTCGAAGAATTCTGCGATTTCAAATTTCTTTGTAAGAATCTCCGCGTATTTTTTTTCTATTTTATATTTTTTAATCAGCTTCTGAAGTTTCTCGCTCGGAGTTTCTGGAAGAGAATTTTTTATCTTTTCAATTCTTGAATGTTCTAATTTTATTATCGGCAAATCTGGATCTGAAATAAATCTGTAATCCTGTGCTTCTTCTTTGCTCCTCATTTTCATTGTTGTGCCTTTTGTCTCGTCGAATCTTCGAGTTTCCTGAACTTTTGGAACATCGTTTTTTTGTCTTTCGATTTCTTTTTCTATTGAAGTTTTTATATTCGTGATAGAGTTTACATTTTTTATTTCAACTCGAACTCCTTTTAATTCTGGGAGAGAAACATTCACATCGGATTTTATTCCTGCATTTTTGTCGAATGCTTTTATGTAACTTAATGTTGTGATTAATTGTTTTAACCAATCGAAAACTTGCTGTGACGACGTGAAGTCGGGTTCTGTTACAATTTCTATTAATGGTAGTCCTGAACGATTATAATCTATCTCGCCTGTTTTTGGATTCCACGCTGCTGGATCTTCTTCGAGGTGTGCTTCGCGAATTCTTATTCCTAGAAAATTTCCGTTTTCACCGACGGGAAATGCGTGCGGTCCTGATAAAGTGTTTTGATAACCTTTCGGCAAGTCGGGCCAGTCGTAATGTTTTCTTTGCCAAACTAATTTTGGATTTATTCTGCAATTTAAAATTAACGCGATTTGAATTGCTTTGTCAATTGCGACTTTATTTGGAAGCATTGGTTTTGCTCCTGGCTGTGCTGTGCAAATTGGGCAAATGTTTATGTTTGGCTTTGAAAATTTCGCTCCATGAATTGTTTTGCATTTGCAAAATAACTTTTCATCTGTGTCTAAATATCCGTGAATTTCCAAACCAATCATTACCATAAAATATGGAAGATGGATAGTTTTTTATAGATTTCCTATTTAATTCAATAATGGAAAAGACAACTGCGGTTCCGGGAGATTATGTCGAGATTCATCTTACTAAATTAATTTACGAGGGAATTTTGCTTGAGAGTCCAGAGACAGAGAAAGGCGTTGTTTTACTAAAACTGGATTCTGGTTATAATATTGGTTTTAATAAAAAAGATATTTTGAAAATTGTTTTGATGAAAAAAGCTAAAGAAAAATCTTCGGAGCATGTTGAAATAAAAAAAAATTCTGAGAAATCAAATGTTGCACTGGTGATTACTGGCGGGACGATTGCATCTATACTTGACCAGAAAACTGGCGGAGTTCATGCTTTGCAGAAACCAGAAGATTTTTTTAAATTTTACCCTGAACTTTTTAACAAAGTAAATATCACAAAAGTTGAAATTCCGTTTATGAAGATGTCAGAGGATATGGACCCGAAAGATTGGCAAAAAATTGCACGCGTCGTCGTTGATTTGCTGAATGATTCAAATATTAAAGGAATTATTATCACGCACGGGACAGATACTTTGCATTACACGTCTTCGGCATTGAGTTTTTTTATTCGAGATTTAAACAAACCAGTTGTTTTAACTTACAGCCAGAGAAGTATTGACAGGGCTTCTTCCGACGCTGATTTGAATTTGCAATGTGCTGCTGTCGCAGCTATTTCAGATATTGCAGAAGTTTCTTTAGTTGGACACGCGTCGTCAAATGATGATTATTGTTATGCAATGCCAGGAACAAAAGTTAGAAAACTTCACACTTCACGACGTGATGCTTTCAAAGTTGTAAATGCAAAACCTTTCGCGAAAATTTTTCCAGATAAAATTGAAAGAATTTCTGAATGGAAATTGAGAAATAAAAACAAGGCGAAACTTGATGCGAAGTTTGAAGAAAAAGTTGCATTGATTAAAATTTATCCTGGGCAGGACCCTGAAATTCTTGATTATTATGTTAAGAAAAAATACAAGGGAATTGTTTTAGAACTTACTGGTTTGGGGCAAGCACCGACGAGAAAAGCGAGAAATTCTTGGACGCAGAAAATTAAAGAAGTTCAGCAGAAAGGAATTATTGTTTGTGCTGTTTCGCAGTGCATTTTTGGTAGAGTTGATCCTCTTGTTTATTCTAATGGTAGGGAAATTTTGGAAACTGGTGTAATTTATTTAGAAGATATGCTTGCTGAAACAGCGTATGTAAAACTTGGCTGGGTTTTAGGACACGAAGATTGGGCGAAGAATAAAAAAATTGTAAGGGAAAAAATGCTCGAGAATTTTTCTAATGAAATTAATTATAGGTTAGAAGAATAATAATTTTAGTTGTTACTTGAAAGGGGATACAAAAGAAAGATTTATATAGAAAAAAAGTGTTAGTTCATTATGGAAAAAGAAGCTTTATTAACATATGGACTTCCCCGTGATGAAGAAGATAAAAACTTCAGTAAATTTATAGAAACTAATCTAAAAATTATGAAAGAAATTGCTTTACATAAAGGATATAACGTTCGAGTAGAACCTGTTCTTTCTATTAACCCTTTATTTGAAGAATATAATAAAACAAAAGATTTTTTGTTTTATTACACGGGACATGCTACTTTTTTTAAAAATGTGGAAATTCCTTTTTTAGAAAAATTTCCTTTAAATTTACTTGTTAAATCAATAGAAAAACTTCCAGCGAAAAAAATTATTTTATTGGACGCTTGTTCAGATAATTTTATAGAAAATTATATTCCTGCTGAGAATACTTCTATTGCAGGTGCGTTTAACATGCCTTACAATTCTACTCTAGCGATGTCTATTTACGACGCTGTTAATTGTAGGGGAAAAAAATTAGAAGATTTATCTCAAGAAACTTTTAACGAAATGAAACACAATTGGATTAAATTTAAAAAAAATTGGGGGGTTGTTCAATATGCCTAATCCCAGATATCTCGTTTATCCCGATTATGAAAAAGAAATTGGAGAACCGACAGTTGAATTGTTAGGAAAGATGGAGAGAGCAAAACATACTTATCATAAAAATCTCCCTGCGTTTTGTAAGAGGTGGGGTTTTGATATAAATGATATGTGTCATATCGAGGGAATTTATCTTATTGGTTCCCATGCGACTGAAAACGAGTGGAATAATGATACAAGCGATTTGGATTTGAAACTAATAAATCCTGCTGCTCCACCGATGTGGTTGCATTTATACAAAAGAGAAATTTTAGACCCTACGCTTAATGCTAGAAAAGAAAAATTTAGATGGATTGATTTATTCTTTGCACGTGAAGAATATCAAGTTTTGAAACCTAGATGGGATTTGACAAAATATTGGATTGGATTGTAAATTTAACTTTCTAAAATTTAATAAACTCAGGACTTCTTTTTACTTTATGTCTGAAATTGATTATAATGAAATTGGTTTTAAATCAGGACTGGAAATTCATCAGCAACTTGATACAAAAAAATTATTTTGTAATTGTCCTTCGATTTTGAGAAGTGATGAGCCTGATTTTTCTGTTAAAAGAAAATTGCACGCTGTTGCAGGTGAGAGCGGTGAAGTTGACGTCGCTGCGAAACACGAAGCAGAAAAAAATAAAGAATTTATTTATGAAGGTTATGATACAACTTGTCTTGTTGAACTTGATGAAATGCCTCCTTATGAAATTAATCAGGACGCTTTGAAAATTGCGTTGGAGATTGCGATTTTTTTGAACTGCAAAATTTTTCCGATTTCACAAATAATGAGAAAGACAGTTATCGACGGGAGTAATACTTCGGGATTTCAGCGAAGCGTTGTAATTGCGCGCGATGGTTGGATTGTTACAAAGACAGGAAGAGTTGGAATTGAAAGTATTTGTCTTGAAGAAGATGCTGCTCGAGTTATTGAAAAGAAAAAAGATTCTACAATTTTTAGATTGGATAGATTAGGAATTCCTTTAGTTGAAATTGCGACGTCGCCAGATATAAAAAATGCTGAACATGTAAAAGAAGTTGCTTTGTATTTAGGAAATATTTTACGAAGTTGTAAAGTTAAGCGAGGGATTGGAACGATTAGACAAGATATTAATCTTTCAATTCGTGGCGGTGAGAGAATTGAAATAAAAGGTTTTCAGGATCCTGCGATGATGGTGAAGACAGTTGAGAATGAAGTTGAAAGACAATTATTTATTTTAAAATCTGGAAAGAGAATTCAATCAGAAGTTCGAAATGCTTTAGCCGACGGTAAAACTGAATTTCTTCGTCCGATGCCTGGCGCAGACAGAATGTATCCTGAGACAGATTTGCCCTTACTGAAAATTTCGAGAGATTTAATTAATGAAGTTAAGAAAAATCTTCCTGAACTTAGAGAAGATATTGAAAAAGAACTTGAGAAAAAAGGTTTGAATAATGAAATGATAAAACTTCTTTTCAAATATAACAAGATTGACGAGTTCAAAGAACTTTTAGAAATTTATGATGACCCGAATTTAGTTGCGAAAATATTTTTAGTTTTCCCTAAAGAAATTGCTTCACATTCTAAAAAAGAAACTGTTGAGGTTGAGAAAATTTTAACAAAAGAAGTTCTCGCTTTTATTTTAGAAAAATTGAAAGAAAAGAAAATAACAAAAGAGCAAATCAAAGATGTTCTGGAAAAAATTGTCGACGGTGAAGAACTTGAAAAATCAATTTCTTTCAAAAAGCACGAAGGAAATGTTGAAGAGCAGATTATGAATTTGATTAAATCGAAACCCGGACTTTCTGAAAATGCGTATATGGGTTTGGTTATGAAAGAGCTTCGCGGAAAAGTAAATGGTAATGAAGCTATGGAAATTATTAAGAAAATTTTGAAATAATTTTTAAACTAAATTTCCTTAGAAATAATATAAAATGATAAGCAAAAAGAGGTTTAACTTTTTATTTGGAATTTTAATTATTTTCTTATTTAGTTTGAATTCTGTTTTCGCATTTAACATCACAATTAGTTCTCCTGTTCAAGATGAAACTTATTATTCTCTTCCAAGTTTTAATTATTCAACTGATGCAAATGTCAGCATGGTTATTGGAAATATAATTTATGCAAACGGAAGTGATATTTATCCAATTGGGGATAATTGGACTACAAAAGAATCGGGTAAATATTGGAGAAGCGTTTCAGTTTCTTCAACAGGACAATATCAAACTGCTGTTGCGGGGGGGACTTCTACAGGATATATTTACATTTCAACAGATTATGGAAACACTTGGACTCAAAAGGGGTCTAGTAGATATTGGACCGATATTTCAGTTTCTTCAACAGGACAATATCAAACTGCTGTTGCGGGGGGGACTTCTACAGGATATATTTACATTTCAACAGATTATGGAAACAATTGGACCCAAAAGGAGTCTAGTAGATATTGGAGTGATATTTCAGTTTCTTCAACAGGACAATATCAAACTGCTGTTGTGGGGGGGACTTATGGTGCAGGATATATTTACATTTCAACAGATTATGGAAACAATTGGACCCAAAAGGAGTCTAGTAGATATTGGAGAAGCGTTTCAGTTTCTTCAACAGGACAATATCAAACTGCTGTTGTGGGGGGGACTTATACAGGATATATTTACATTTCAACAGATTATGGAAACAATTGGACTCAAAAAGGATCTACTGGATATTGGAAAAGCGTTTCAGTTTCTTCAACAGGACAATATCAAACCGCTGTAAATAACGAAGGATCTAGTTATACCGAAGGATATATTTACATTTCAACAGATTATGGAAACAATTGGACCCAAAAAGTAACATCAGGTACCACCAATGGTTGGAGTGGAGTTTCACTTTCTTCAACAGGACAATATCAAACTGCTGTTCAAGATGGCTCGTATGGTTATATGTTTATTTCAACAGATTATGGAAACAATTGGACCCAAAAACAATTCGATTATTATGGTTGGAATGGTATTTCACTTTCTTCAACAGGACAATATCAAACAGCTGTTGTAACTTCAGATCATCTTGAGATATCAAATAATTCAATGGTTAGTTTTTTATCTAATACTTCTGCAAATTATAATATTCTCAATTTTTCTAAAGAAGGAAATTTTACTGCAGAAGTTTGGGTTTTAAATGCGTCTGGAATTGCAGATAATACCAGCGTCGATTTTAATTATGATATTATTTATCCGCCATCAATTGGATTTAAAAGTCCAACTCCTTCTAATGGAAGTTATAACGCAATTTTTACTGTAAATGTTACTATAGCAGAATTCACTCCTCAAAATGTTACCTATAATTTTAATGGAACCGAAACTTTTTTTGATACTGCAAATGAGAGTTTGATTGAATTGGAAAATGGAAATTGGTCATTTACTTACAACCAAACAGGATTAGTTACTGGACAGACCTACACTTATAATGTTTCTGCTACCAACTCTTCAGGATATACAATTACTACTGAAACAAGAACAATTTATGGAACAAATCATTTAGCATTTTATGATGTCAATTCAACCCCCGATTATTCTTCTTCGAATGATATTGACCCAGGTGTGGATATTAACATATCCGCAAGGATTTATGATTCAGATAATCTTTTTGATTTTGCAATTCTTCAGTGGAAGAATTCAACAGATACTGAATGGAATAATGTTTCGATGGAAAATACAACTGAAATATCTTATTATACTTGGGTTCTTGGAAATTTTACTCTTCCAGAATATGAAGGAGATATAACTTTCAGGATTCTGGCAAATAATATTTTTGGAGATTTTGCTTATTCTTCTGATTATATTATGGCAAGTTTTTGGGATTGCACATGGAGTGCAACTTCGGACTTAGGAGCAACAGCCGGATATAATGAAAATAAATTTATTGGAAACATCACAATTAATAACACCGGAGATTATAATCACTCCAGTCATTGCAGTTTGGATTTTAGATTAACTTATAATTTAGAAGAGGGAAGAATTTATTTTGATGATAAAACTTGGAAACCTTCAGATACTTATACAATTATTGCAGGAGAGACCCAGTCAATTTCAGTTAATGCTACTTTTTTATCTGAGTTAGATGAAGAATATGTTACTATTACTATTGATGAAATGGATGATATAAGTTCAACAGCATACAGCTATGTATCAGCAACATTAATTTCAAATCAAGAAGGACCTTATTTATATCAAACCATAACAACTTATCCAACTTCTGTTTATTTAACACCGGGAAATTTTTCTTTGAGCGGTTATCTGAGAAATTTAATGGGTTCTTCTGAAGTTGATGAATATAACACGGCGTATAATGTTACATTTTATTGGACTCTCCCGTCGGGATTTACTAATTCTTCTGGGAGCACAATAATTAATTATACTAATATCACAGACAAGAATATTAATTATAATGATATAGGTGTGGGATTCTCTGATTTGGCTTCAATGAATCAAGGTATAGAAACAATTTCTCTTAATTCTTATGGATATGATCTTTCAGGAGATTTAATTCAGGATGTTGGGGGAAATACTCTTTTGACTAATCAGATAAATATTTCTTTTTTATGTTATAATCTGAGTGATGGGATTTGTGTTAGTGCATGTGGATATTTACTTGATTCTGATTGTTCTGTTCCAGAAACTCCTTCAACAGAAGTGACAACAACAGGGGGTGGTGGCGGAGGAGGAGGTAGTAGGACGATTGGAGAAACTATTTCAAGTAATGAAAATTTGCAATTAGTTAGGGGAAAAGAAAATTCTTTAGTTGTTGAATTCAAAAATACAGATGCAAATCACTCAATCTATGATGCTAATTTTAGTGTTTCTGGAAATCTTGCAAAATACATTTTAGTCGATCCAAGTTATATAGCTGAAATTCCTCCCAAAACCAGCGTGAATGTTACTCTTTACATAACTTCCCCAACATATATTAGTCTTGGGAAAAATAAACTTTCTGTTACACTTTCAGGAAGAAAAATCGGGAGCTATCAAGATCAGAAGAATTTGGTTATAGAAATTCATGATATTTCCACACAGGAAGCAATGGTTTTTTTTGAGGAATTAAAAAATTTATCTGAAGAAATGAAATCAAAAAATATTACCATCACTGAGGAATTGGATTCTAAAATGAATGAGACAGAAGAATGTCTTAGTAATTTCAGCTACGAATTGCTTGTTGAAAATTATAACTTTCTTAAAAGTTTAATGAATTCAGCACTCAATGCCAAACAGATTATAGAAGAGATTAGCTCTTTGATTAATATTGCAATTGAAAAAGGGATTGATGTTTCTGGTTCTAACAGACTTGTTCAAACCGCAATTCTTGCTTTGAATAGGGGAGAGTATGAAGAAGCTTTATCTAGAGCAAATGAAGCAAAAACAACTTATGCTTTAGAAGTCAAGGGAGAATTTGGAAATTTATCTTATTATTTAAAAAATAATTATCGCGAAATTTCATTGGGAGTAGTTTTATTATTCATTTCAGGTTTTGCTTTTTACAAGTTCGGAAAACTTAACTACATAAAGACAAAAATAAAAGATTTGAAAAAAGAAGAGAAAATTTTAGAAGATTTAATTCGGCTTGTTCAGAAAGAGACTTTTATAAAAAAACAGATGTCTATTGAAGAATATCATGAAACTCTTATTCATTATGAAAATAGGATGGTTCAGATTATTAAAAAAATAATTAGACTTGAAAATCAAAAGTATTTTTTACTTAAATTTGTGCCTGCAATAAAAAAACTTTCTGTTGAAAGAGGGAAAATTTTGGGATTAATTAAAGAATTGCAAAGAGATTATATGGAGAAAAAAGAGATAGAAACTAATACTTATGATTTAAGACTTAAAAGTTATAATAAACGGATTGGAGAAATAGATAGTGAAATTGCAAATTATGAGGCGAAGAAAGCGAAAAAAAATTTAAAAAAAGGAGAAATTGGGGAATGAATTTTAAATTTTTTCTAATTTGTTTGTTTTTTGTTTTATTGCTTTCTAATATTGAAAATATAAATGCATCGAGCAATGCTTCAATTGAGGCAAAAAATTCTATTGAAATTGCGAGAGGTTGCTTGGATTACTTTGTCGTAGAAGAAATACCGTCGATTAGAGCAAACGAAACTTTTAATGAAGCTTTGCAAATTTATGAAACAAAAATATTTTATGAGAATACTGGAAATAAAGTTGATTTTAGTTTAGTTAACGAGTATTCTCAAGAGGTTTGTTCTATTAAAGATTTTGCTTCAAGAGCGAGAGATGAATTAAATATTTTTCTTGAGTACTACAATAATTCTGCTGAACGATTTGATCTATCAGAGATGGACGAGGAATATAATGCTATTTTAAACTCTTATTACGGAGAAAGGTTTGAAGAAACTTCTTCGTTAATAAATGGCGGATATTCTCGAATTTCTGAAATAGAATCAAGCCAGACAACATTAAATCTTTTTTATAAAACAACAACACAAACATTAAAGAATTTTTTTATTAATAATTGGATTCAAATAATTATCTCCCTGGTAAGTTTATTTTTGGTTTTTTTTATTTCTAGAACAAGCATAAATTTATTTTCAACTTTGAGGAAAATTAAAAGATTGGAACTTGAGAAAAAATCTTTATTTGAATTAATTAAAAAAACTCAGGAAGCTTATTTTACTTCAAAAACAATGTCTGAAATAGAATTTTCTGTTAAGATTAAAACATTCAAAAATATGATTCGAGATATTGATAGAAGAATTCCTGAACTTAGGGAAAAACTTATAAAACTAAAAAGAGATAAAGATATAACAAAGAGGCGTAAATGAAAAAGATAAATAAAAATTCTTCTAAAAAGAATTTAAAAAAAGTCAATTCTGTTTCAAAAAAAGGTTTAAAAAAAAATTTTGATAAATTAAAGAATGTTAATCCACACAATGTTTTTATTAAAACTGGTGTTAAAGGATTTGATGATTTATTTAATAATGAATATGGATTACCTTCGGGAGCCTCTATCTTGATTGAAGGTGGACCTGGTTCTGGTAAAACAATTTTCAGTTTAGCTGTTATTAATGGGCTTTGTTCTCAGGGAAAAAAATGTCTTTATATGAGTTTTGAAGAACCTGAAGAAAGATTATTAAATCATATGAAAAATTTTGAATGGCCTGCAGATGAATATGTAAAAAAAGGATTATTAAAAGTTGAAAGATTCAGTGCTTTGGATATTTCAAGAAGTGTTGAAGCATTGCTGAGTGCTGCTAAAAAAGAATTATTAATAAAAGTTGACCCTGTTCTTTTTCCCGAAGATTTTAAACCAGATTTTATTGTTATAGACTCTCTTTCTGCAATTGCTTCTGCTTTTTCTGGTCATGAATCTAGATTCAGAATTTATATGGAGCAATTGTTTAGATATTTGGAAGAACATAAGATTACTAACTTTTTGATAAGAGAAGTTGCAACACCGACTCATGTTGGGAATGTTTACAAAGAAAAAGGTGAAGCGGTATCTTTTTTATCTGACGGAATTGTGGTTTTATATAATGTAATTTACAAATCGGGGAAGAGGGATATTGCTATGGAAATTCTTAAAATGCGAGGGGTTAGTTTTAGAAAAGAAATTGTTAAAATGGAGATAATAAATAAAAAAGGAGTAATTATTCACTCCGACAGAATATTAAAATCAGATAAAAATAATGAATTTGAACTTACTTAATTTTAAGAGATAATACAATTTTATCTTTTATCATTTAATGTTTTCTTGATTTGATAAAAATATGATGCTAAAACTAAAATTAGACTCTCTATATTTATTTAGATATTTTCTATGAAAATACTTTCCTTTTTTATGCTTAGATGGATAAAACTACACAAATACTGGTTTGATAAAAAATTAATATGTTTTTTAAAATAATTTTAATATCCAAAATCTTATAAATTCAACAACATAACAAAATTAATGGAAAACAGAATTCCTATTTCAGAAGTTTTTGAAAGCAAGAGCAAGAAAGTAGAAATTGCTGGCTGGGTTAAAAACTCGCGTGCGTTAGGAAAAATAAAATTTTTAGTTCTTAGAGATATGTCTGGAGAAGTTCAGGTTACTGCTCCTGAAAAAGAAGTTGATAAAAAAACTTTCGAAATAATTGATAAAATTCCTCGAGAATCTGTTATTGTTATCGTCGGTGAAGTGAAAGAATCAAAACAGGCACCTGGCGGAAAAGAAATTATTCCTAGTAAAATTGAAATTTTAAATAAAGCAGAAGAAACTCTTCCGATTGATGTTTCGGATAATTCAAAGACAGAATTGCCGAAGAGATTGGATTACAGATTTTTGGATTTTCACAGAAAAAAAGTTCAGGCGATTTTCAAAATTCAGAATGAAATTGCACAGGCATTTAGAAATTATTTTTATGAAAAGAAATTCATTGAATTACAATCGCCAGGAATTATTTCTGCAGCTTCGGAAGGAGGAACTGAATTATTCCCGGTTCAATATTTTGAAAAGAAAGCTTATCTTGCACAATCTCCGCAACTTTACAAACAAATGTTGGCTTGTTCAATGGAAAAAGCGTTCATGCTCGGACCGAGCTGGAGAGCAGAGAAACATAATACGACGAGACATATTAATGAAATTAGAATGATAGATATCGAGGCTGCTTTTTATAATCAGGAATTTGCAATGAAAGAACTTGAGAATGCAGTTCAATATGTTGTTGAAAGAGTTTTGAAAAATTGCAAACCTGAACTTGATGTTTTAGAAATTAAAAATTTGAAAGTTCCTAAAGGAATTTATTTGCATTATGAAGATGCGATAAAAAAAGCTGGCGGGAAAGTTGGCGAGGATTTTACACCTGAACAGGAAAAGAAACTTTGTGAATTGTATCCTGGAGATATTGTTTTCACGCACTCTTGGCCGACGTCGATAAAACCTTTTTACATTATGCCGAAAGATGAAAATCCAAAAGCAAAAGAAAGTTGCGGGTTCGACGCTTTGTATGGTGGTGTTGAAATTTCTTCAGGAGGACAGCGTATTCATCTTCCAGAATTATTAATTGAAAGAATAAAAGCAAAAGGTTTGAATCCAAAAAGTTTTGAGTCATACATTGATTCATTTAGATACGGGGCTCCACCTCACGCTGGTTGGGCAATTGGGCTTGAAAGAATTACGCAAATAATTTGCGGATTGGATAATATTAAGGAAGCAACCATGTTTCCACGAGACCGCGATAGATTAACTCCTTAATTATTACTACTTTATAGTAACATTTAAATAGATTTTAAGATTAATTAGAATATGATAAGCAAAGAAATTTTAGAAGATTTGGTGCAGGATTCTCCGTGTATGAAAATGGGAATCTGCGACGATAAAGAGGGGCATTGGTGTATTCTTCGAGAAATTGTTCGTTCTATGGGGATGGAAAATAGAATGGCTGAACAAATGAAATTAATGTATGATTATAAATATATGATTTCAAAAAAAGAAGGATACGATATTGGAAAAGAAAGATCGTTTATGGAATTTACTTCTTTATACGGAAAAAAATTTGCAGAAGTTTATCAGGAAGGAATGACTAACGGAGAATTATTCAAGAAAGTTTTTGGTTTTGAGAAAGAACATACTGATGCAGATGTCAAAGCGCATATTCGAAATAACTAAATTTTTATACCTCTGCTATTTTAGATAATTATGGATTTTTTATTCAGAAAATTGTCCGATAAAGACAAAGAAGAAATTAAGAAACAAGTTGATTCTATTCTTGATTCGTTTTCAAAAAAACTTTCCAGTTTGAAAGAAAAAGTTGAGGATAGTTTTATTGAGCGGGAAAATTTTGAAAGAGCCGAAGGCGGAAAAGCAGAAGAATTGTCGAGGGAAATTATGTTTGAAAACGCTCCTGATAAAAATAAAGATTTTATTGTAGGAGAAAAAGGAAAATGGTAACTGTTTCAGAAAAATTGAAAATTTATTTGAAAGAGATTGAAAAGAATAATAAAAGTGGAAATAAAATAAACGCAATTTTACAGTTAAATCCCGACGCTGTTAAAGAAGCGAAAGAAATTGATGCAAAGAAAAAACACGGAAAACTTTATGGAAAAATAATTGCTGTGAAAGCAAACATAAATGTTCTTGGAATGAACGCGTCGTGCGGAAGCAAAGTTCTTGAAAATTATAAATCTCCTTATGATGCTTCTGTAATTCAAAAAATAAAAGAGGAAGATGGTTTGATAATTGGTTTTGCAAATATGGATGAGTTCGCGTGCGGTTGGAGCGGAGAAACTTCTGCTTTCGGAGCGACAAATAATCCTGCTGCGTTAGGTTATGTTGCTGGAGGTTCGTCGTCGGGAAGTTGTGCAAGTGTTGCTGCAAATTTTTGTGATATTGCTTTGGGAAGCGATACGGGCGGAAGCATAAGAGTTCCTTCATCACATTGCGGTGTCGTCGGATTAAAACCAAGTTATGGAAGTGTTTCACGTTATGGATTAATTGATATGAGTATGAGTTTAGACCAAATCGGACCGATTGCAAAAACAGTTTCCGACGCTGCTTTACTATTTGATGTAATTTCTGAAAAAGATGAAAGAGATGCAATTTCTGTTGGAAGCAAAATTAATTTAAATGAAATAGAAAAAGTTCCTAAAAATTTGAAAGTTGGAATTTTAGATTTTAAAATAAATGATTCAAGAATTCAGAAATTAGTTGACGAGAAAATTAGCGAAGCAGAAAAAAAATACGGCTGGAAAATTGAAAAGATAAAAATGAATTATATTGACTTTGCTGTTGCAACTTATTTTCCTATTGTTTATGTTGAGTTCTTTTCAGCTACGAGAAAATTTGACGGAAGAAGATTTGGAAAAAGAATTGAAGAAGCTTGTGGTTCAGAAGTTTTGAGAAGAATTATTGGTGGAAGCGAGATTTCAAAAGCAGAACACGCAGGAAGATATTATCATCAAGCATTGAAAGCGAGAAAATTAATTGAAGAAGAATTCAAAAGAGAATTCAAAAAATTTGATTGCATAATTTGTCCGACTGTTCCACGATTATCTCACAAAATAGGAGAGAAAATTTCAATTGAAGAAATGTTTCAGTATGATGCTTTGACTTGCCCAATAAATCTTTCTGGAGATTGTGCTTTGAGTCTGCCTGTCGGTAAAGTTGAAAATATTCCTATTGGAATGCAAATTATCTGTGATAAATTTAATGAGCAAAAATTACTTCAAATTGCAAGGAGTTTGGAGAAACTATAATGGAATACTTAATAGGAAAAGAACAGGATTTTTACGATTTTCTCGAGGGAATAACTAAAAAAGACAAAGTTGCAATTGTTTCTCATATTGATTTAGACGGTATCTCTTCTGCAATTTTAACTAATGAAGTCTTGAAATCAAGAGGGATTAAAACGAAAGTTTTTGAATTTATTAATTATGGGGCAGGAATGTTTTTCCCCCTTTTGAAAGAATTCAAAAAGAAAAAAATCACAAAAATTTTTATGTCTGATATTGCAGAAGAATCAGATTATGAAAACTTTGAAAAATTGAAAAGTGAATTTGAAGTCTTTTTAATTGACCATCATCCGTCTGAAAATAAAACTAAAGATAAAGTTTTGAAAACAAAATCCGAACATTGTGCTGCTTGGATAATTTACAATTTGGGAAGCAAGATAACTAATCTTGAAAAATGGAAAACTTTAATTTGTGCTACGATGATTGCTGAATTTTCTTATAATAATGAAAACAACTTTAATTTTTTGAAAGAGAATTATCCTAATTTGACGAAAGAAAACATTATGGATTCTGAGTCTGGAAAATTGTCACAAGTAATTAATTCGGGTACCATTTTTTTTAAAGGAAAAGAGAAAAAAATTTTTGATTTGGTTCTGAAAGATAAAACAAAGAAACTTGAGAAGTATCATTTAATTATCCAGAAAGAAATTCAATCTTTGCTTGATGAGTTTCATAATAAGGCAGAGTTTTATCCTGACAAGAATTTGTATTTTTATTATGCTAAACCTAAATTTAGTTTGGCTTCTGTGGTTACAACAATTCTTTCTGTGGCTGAGACAGATAAAACTTTTGTGCTTGCTTTAGACATAAAAGATGAGCCTAATTTTGTGAAAGTTTCTTCGAGGAACCAGGGCGGGAAGGTTAATCTTAATGAACTTATGAAAAAGGGAATTGAAGGTTTGGAAAACGCGAGTGCTGGTGGGCATATTATGGCTTCTGCGGCGAGATTTTTGAAAAAAGATTTGGAAAAGTTCAAACAGAACATTTTGGCTTAAATTCTCTATTTTTGATTATCCAAAAGGTTTTAAACTATTTTTTGTTCCTTGAATTATGAATATTAGCGGACTGGAAGTTAAGTGGTTGGGGCATTCTGGGTTCATGATAAAGAACCATAAAACAATTTACATCGACCCTTACAATATTAAACCCGACTCAGAAAAGGCAGATATAATTCTGATAACTCACGGACATTATGACCATTGCAGTGTTTCAGATATTAAGAGTTTGATTAAAGAAGGGACGAAAATTTTTCTTACTGCAGACGCACAGAGCAAGATAACTCGTTTTGATATTCCGATTGATATTCAGATTGTTGAACCAAATCAAGAATTTAATGTTGGGGAAACAAAAATTTCGACTTTTCCCGCTTACAATATCGACAAACCATTTCATCAGAAAGGTGAGGGCTGGGTTGGTTATCTTGTAAAAATTAATGGACTTATAATTTATTTTGCTGGGGATACTGATTTAATTCCTGAAATGCAAAAACTTACTGGACATAAACAGCCTGACAAAACTTTCGTCGCGATTCTTCCTATTGGTGGGAGATTTACTATGAATGTTGAAGAAGCTGTTGAAGCTGCGAAATTAATTCAGCCGTCTTTAGCAATCCCCATGCATTATGGTGCGATTATAGGAACTAATGAAGATGCACAGGAATTTGTTTCTTTATGCAAGCAAGAAGGAATTGACGCAAAAATTTTGGAAAAGGAATGATTTAAGTTAAAAATGATAAATTCTTTTAATCAACGGAAACAAGATGTTCTTTCTAAATTAGATAAATCGTCTATTGGAAAATGGGACGAGAAAATTATTCCGCTTTGTGATAAAATAAATTCTCTTGATAATTATTACACGACTTCGTCGTGCTCTGGAAGAATTTTGCTGATGATTGACCAAGAAAAAAAAGGAGAGAATTTATTTTTGTTTGTTTCGCACGATAAAGTTTCTTTTAAAAAATTGAAAGAAGAATTGAATTTAGCTTTAAAGAAAAAGAAAAAAATAAAATTTAAATTAGAACCTTGCATTTTGCATATTGCTTGTGAAACTTTGGAAGATGCAAAAAAACTTTTTGAAATTGGAAAAAATGCAGGATGGAAAAGATTGGGAATAATTGGAACACGAAATGGATTTACTTTTGAATTGAATAGCACAGAAAAATTAGAATTTCCTATAATACAAAATAAAAAAATTTTAGTTGATGATGAATTTTTGAAAATCGTCGTCGATGAAGCAAATAGAAAATTAGAAAAAAGTTGGTTGAGAATTAAGAAGCTAGAAAGGAAATTGTAAAATAACTATTTTCTAGAGAATATAATAATTTAAAAATAAGAAGCGCCTCATGTCTTAATATTAATTTAAACATCAAGTAGATTAAATTAACATTCGTCGACGAGGCACTCTTTCTGAATACTAAATGGAAATGTACGAAATATTTAAACATTTCGTCTAAATAAAATACATTTCCGATTCCTGTTTAACAGGAAACAGCACAACATGAAAGGAGGAAAAAAATAAAAGAATGGTATTAGATTTTGCAAAAGAAGCAGTTGATAACGCAGCAACACACAGTATTAACTTTGATGAATTAAGAGCTGGAAAAGCTAACATTAAAGTTATGGGTGTTGGGGGTATGGGATGTAATGCAGTAACTTGGCTTTTCAATAAAGGAATCAACGGCGCTACTGTTTATACAGCAAACACGGATGCACTTCACCTTAGCGTTTCAAAATCCGACGAGAAAATTTTAATAGGGAAAGAATTAACTCGTGGACTTGGATGCGGAGGTATGCCTCAAAGAGGTAGAGAAGCTGCAAAAGAATCTTTAGCTGAATTAAAAAAAGCAGTAGGAAGTGCTGATATGGTTTTTGTCATCGCTGGAATGGGTGGTGGAACAGGAACAGGAGCAGCACCAGTTGTTTCTCAAATTGCGAAGGAATCTGGAGCTGTTGTAATAGGGGTTGTCACAATGCCTTTCGAAGCTGAAAGAGCAAGAATTGACAAAGCAGAATTCGGATTACAGGAATTAAGAGAAGTTACAGATACAACAATTGTTCTTGATAATAATAGACTTGTAGATATTGCAGGGCAGTTGCCAATTGAACAGGCATTCGCTGTTGCTAATGAACTTGTTTCTACTATGGTCAAGGGTATTGTTGAAACAATTACACTTCCAAGTTTAATCAACCTAGACTACGCAGATGTTTCAGCGATAATGAAAGACGGAGGAGTCGCAGTTATCGGAATTGGAGAAGCAGATACACAGAATAAAGTTATGGAAGCATGTCAGCAAGCACTTACTCATCCTCTACTTGATGTGGATTACAAAGGAGCTACTGGAGCTTTGATACACGTTACATGTGGACCTGATTTGAAATTGGAAGAATTCGACTTGATTGGTAGAGTTGTTTCTGAGAATTTGAATCCTGAAGCTAATGTTATTATTGGTGCGAGAATCAGTAAAGAATTTACTGGTAAAGTTAGAGTTATTACAATAATGACTGGAGTTAAATCTCCATATGTTTTAGGAAGAGACTTTGAAGAAAAATCTTCATCAGGAAGAGCTCCAACAAAAGAAATGTCTGACTTAGGAATTGAAGTCTGGAGATAATTAGAAAAGGAACTTATTTTATTTTTATTTTTCCTTTTTTATTTTTTTAGAAAATTAATTATTTAGAAATATATTTTTTAGTATAATCATATTTAAAATATAATCAATCTAACTTTTATTATGGAAACGATAGAAAAAATTGTTCTTCCCGAGGACGAATCGATTGTTCTTGCTTTAAAAAAGAAATTTATTGAATACACTGAAAGAATGAAAGTTCGTCGAGAAGAACATCCAAAGATGGGTTCTGAATCATTTAACAAGAGTTATTCTCACGCTTTGTATAAAATGTTAATTCTTGGAAGATTGTTAGATAAGAAAGAATTAGATGCCTTAGAATTTTCTTCTGAAATTGAAAAAAATATGGGTTTTGTTGACGCTGAAAAATATTCTGACGCTGTTGGAGTTATAGACGATTATTGTAAAACTGGCGGAAAAAATACTCACGGCGGAACTGGCTTGAAATTAAAATAATTATTTAAAAAATAGCATTCGCTAACGCGAATGGATAAATTAAATTTCGCCAGTCTTTCGACGAGGCGAAATTTCTGAAAAAATAAGTTAATGCATATTTACAATTTTAAAATTCTTAATTAAGGTGTTTTCCACAAAGTTCTTACTGCATCTAAATTTCCAAATGCGGCGGCTAAAATAAGTCCAAACAGTATTAATAAGATTATTATTGTTATTATTCTTTTAACAAGTATTTGCTGTTTTTCTTTGGATTGATTTTTAATCTTTTTCATAAGAATAGTTTTATCGAACGTTCTTTGCTGGAGATTTCATTTTAGAAT
>JALOBN010000038.1 GCA_023228245.1 Candidatus Pacearchaeota archaeon | reverse complement strand
TGAACGCCGCGATGGCGTACAAGGTTGTAAATGGATCTGCACCCGGCTGAAAAATACGCGCGAGACATCCTCGATGGAAAGATAGTTTCGTGTAAGTGGGTCAAGCTAGCCTGTCAACGATACTTCGATGATCTTGAACATGGGGCCGAGCGTGGCATCTGGTTTGATCGAGACGCGGCGCAACGAAGACTTGATTTTTATCATTTCTGTAAACACTCAGAGGGCGAATGGGCTGGGCAAATCATAATTCCCGAACCATGGCAACAGTTCGTAAAATGGAATTTATATGGATGGAAGACCGAGGACGGATCGCGCCGGTTTAGTTTAGCCTATGAATCACTGGCACGTAAGAACGGGAAATCAACGGACGCGGCCACGGATGGATTGTATTTAGCGTTCTTTGATGGCGAGGCCGGGGCTCAGGTTTATTCAGCGGCAACAAAGTATGAACAAGCTTGCATAGTCCATAGTTCAGCTATAAACATGGTTAGGAAATCTCCCGACCTATATAGGCGAATCGAGATATTAAAGAACCATCTTACATATCTTCCCGATGTTCAAAAATATGTTCCGTTAGGACAAGACGCGTATACTCAGGACGGGTTGAATGTATATGGAGCAATCATAGATGAATACCATGCCCATCCTACCGCTGACATGTATTCTGTTTTGAAGTCAGGTCGAGGGGCAAGGAAACAATCTTTAATTTATATAATAACTACGGCGGGATTTGAGAAGGGTTATCCATGCTATGAGCTAGAGCAGAGATGCAAACGAATCCTTTCGCAGGAAGAAGAAGACGATAGTGTATTTACAATCATCTATACGCTTGATGAGGATGATGATCCGGGCGATGAGACATTATGGATAAAATCTAATCCTAATCTAGGCGTTTCAAAATATATAAAAACAATGCAATCGGACTATAAAGAAGCCCGGTCTATTCCACATTTACTAAATGAGTTTTTAACTAAGCATCTTAACATTTGGACTGAGTCACAGACCCAGTGGATAAGTTCCGAAGTATGGGCAATGAATAACGACCCGGTAAGCGAAGAGGGATTGCGTGGAAGAAAGTGCTATATGGGGATGGATTTATCTGCCAATTCAGACTTAACTGCGGTTGTATTGTGTTTCCCTCCTGATACCGATGGAGAAAAATATAAGTTTCTTTTTAGATTCTATCTTCCACAAGACAACATGATGGACAGGGAAAAGAAAGAAAAACAACCATATACCTATTGGGTTAAGAATGGATGGCTTACAACTACCCCTGGGAATGTCATTGACCTTGACTATATCAGATCAAAAATAAACGCTGACGCCAAAATGTTTGATATAAAGACAGTCCATTTTGATCCAGCCCTATCTCGCGACATTGTACCTCGTCTTATCGAGGATGGTTTTGAGTGTGTAGAGTTTCGGCAAGGCTTCCTATCTATGGCTCCTGCCGTTAAAGGATTCGAGTTGGCCATATTAAAGGGGGACTTGGCAACTGGTAAAAATCCTATAATGAATTGGATGGTTGCCTGTACCGAAACAAAGACAGACCCGGCGGGATGTTCTAAGTTTTTCAAA
This sequence comes from Candidatus Pacearchaeota archaeon, assembly GCA_023228245.1. The sequence continues at coordinate 22,986 of JALOBN010000038.1, read as the reverse complement.
CCAGATAGGATGCGAACCGGGAAACATATAGATGGGGTAGTCGCGGCCTGTATGGCTTATTTTGTAGCAAATCAAAATGTAGATAAGAAATCAGTCTATGAGGATCGTGGTGTTTTATTGTTTTAGCTATTGACAAGTATTGATAAAAGGTATATTGTATTTATAGTTTAGAGTGGCAGTGAAAGGGGTATCTTTCACGGCCGCTTTCCGCGACCTGTCCCGTAAGCCAATACCCTGGCGAGCGGGATTTTTTATTTGGAGGGATATGAAAATAAAAATATCACAGCTTAGCGCAGATGGAGGAACGCAACCAAGGGCACGTATAAACCTGGAGGCGGTAGAAGAATACGCCGAGGCTATGAGGTCTGGGACTAAGTTCCCGCCGGTAGTGGTATTTTACGACGGTGAATCATATTGGCTTGCCGATGGGTTCCATCGCAGAGACGCAGCTATACAGGCCGGGCTTGATGATCTTCTAGCGGATGTCAAGCAAGGTACGCTCCGAGATGCTATCTTATATTCAGTCGGCGTTAATTCATCGCATGGACTACGCCGGACGAATGAAGACAAGCGCCGGGCCGTCATGCGCCTCCTGGAGGACGCAGAATGGGGGAAGTGGAGCGATAGGGAAATAGCGGACAAGTGCGCGGTGGGCCACAATCTTGTTTCTACGATTCGCCGCTCACTGTCCCCAAAGTACAGTGAGCCGCCCGCCGAGCGCACCTACACCACAAAGCACGGAGCAACGGCTACCATGGACACCTCTCGTATAGGGAAGCGAGAATCCCTGGATCCGTTAGAAGAGGAACCCGGACCGCGAGAGGATGGACCTACCGAAAAACCGGCGGTCATAAAAAAGATATCGCCTAAAGCATCTATAACAGAGGCCAAAAGGTCGGCTGCTTATAGTGCCATTGAAACGTTTATTGATTCACTCGATGCCGTAGAGCGTGTCGAGGAAATAAAAACCATGCGTGCATGGCTAGCTAAGTATTAAGGAGTTTATATGTCGTCGAACGCTAATGATGGGATGGAAACCGTAAAATCAGTTAAAGGGAAGGACGTTGATAAAATCGCCCGATACGGATGGATTGTCAAGGACGAACCGGGGGAAATGTTGTTTATCAATAAAAAATCGATACACATAGACCCGGACTATCAGCGAGACGCTATCGCAAGCAAGGTTCTGGAAATGGCAAGCGGATGGAGCTGGATAGCTTGCGGAGTGATTAGCGTAGGTAAACGCGACGGGAAATATTGGGCAATCGACGGGCAACATCGCGTATTGGCGGCCATGAAAAGGTCTGATATAAAAGATCTTCCCTGTATTGTCTTTCAAACCAAGGGGCAAAGGGGGGAGGCGAGAGGGTTTTTCATGGCAAACAATTTGCGAAAAGCCATGAAATCCGTAGATAAATACAGGGCTTTGATAGTAGCTGGGGACGAAAACGCTTTATATGTTCAGGGGGTATTAAACGGTCTTGGGTTATGCGTTAATGGGGCGGGAACACTCGCCGTCAACGAACTAAAATGCATTGCCCTCGTTTTGCATTTGGCGGAAATAGACAAGCGAGAGTTTGAAAAAACAATTTCATTTGCCGCCGAATTATGCAAAGGCAAGATGGGGATACAAGACAGGCTTTTATCTGGACTTTCTTTCTTGAATACGCACTGTGGAGACGGACTTGATGACCGTAGGCTTTCTTCTCGCTTGATGGAGGCGGGGCCGGGAAGACTGCTAGAGGGTGCCGCTAAAGCATGCGCTTATTTTTCAAAAGGAGGGTCGGCGGTATATGCTCAGGGATTACTTGATACCATAAACAAGGGATTGAAAAACAGATACGAACTAGAATCGATGAAGGAATAACACTCTAGGCCCGGAGTAATCCGGGCTCTCTTTACAAGGAGCATGTATGCGAGAATGGATTGATGTAACCGTAAGGCTTCCGCCTTTAGATGAGAACGTATTTATTTCTGTAATAAATACTGATCATGGCGGGATAAACGAGCCATGCATTATTGGGTATCGGTCGAATGTGGCAAATGATACAAGCAACGGTGAAGAAGGAGAAGGATTCCCATGGGCATGGTTTTCAACGGACCCAAACGATGGGGCACCTTGTTCTTTATATCGAACAATACACGCATGGAAGCCATTTAACTAACTACCGGCCCGGAGCAATCCGGGCTCTCTTTATCCTCATTATCACCTACTTGACACTTATTTGAATATAGTATACACTCCGCATAGATATATCTCTCCATCATGTCGTGAGACAGCATTGGGGGCCGATTGGCGTTTTTCGACAGGTTCCGAAAGAAAGAAACTCGCAATATTTCCCTTGCCGATCTTGACGCAAGCATGGATAATGCTCTTGCGAACGGCGGTCTAGGTATATCTGGAAGCAAGACGGCGGCGCTTAACCTCGCGGCTGTCTTCAACGCGGCAACAATCCGAACGAATTACCTAGCCATGGTCCCGCTGAAAGTCTACAAAGAGAGACCGGATGGCGGGAAAGATACAGATAAACTCAATCCAGCATATAAGTTATTGCACGATAAGCCTAATCCGCTGATGACTTCTTTCTCTTGGCGCGTTGCCATGGAGTTCCATTCTTTATTCTATGGCGACGGATTTTCCCGGATTATTTGGGATACTGTCGGGCGCCCTGAGTCTATTTGGCTTTTGAATAGCTCGAAGATTAAGCCAAAACTATCAGCCGACGGACGGGAATTATACTGGGTTTATCGAAATACCGATAATCGATTCCTTGAGTTCCCGGATTCTGACATTATCCATATTCCGGGGATGTCGCCTGATGGCATAACCAGCGACGGCGTTATCAAGAATGCGGCACGGTCCCTGTACTTCTCGGACGTTGCCGAGGGGTTCGGGGTCAACTTCTTCAAGAACGGCTTGAACGCTGGCGGGACTATCCAGGCTCCTGGCCCTCTGTCAGATCAAGCCCGGACCAACCTAAAGAAGACGATTGACGAGCGCTCGAAACCAGGGAACGCGCATAAGACGATGCTACTCGAAGAGGGGATGACCTGGAATAAGATCACCTTCTCGCCAGAGGAGTCTCAATTCCTTGCTACGCGCGAGTATCAGGATAAAGAAATAGCCCGATGGTTCAACCTTCCCTTGCGCGCGCTCAAGATGGCGGACGCCTCCGGCCTGCGAAACGTCGAGCAGATCCAGATAGAGATGGTTCAAGGCACGTTCCTTCCTAGATATGTGGCATGGGAACAAGAATTGAAGGCAAAGCTTTTCCCCGATTCCGATGGTGAGACGGCTGAGTTTGTCATTGACGGGCTATTACGTGGAGATGCCAAGACGAGGGCTGAGGTACACCAGATTTACCGGCTTATCGGTACAGAGAACGCGGATGAGATCCGCATGATGGAAAACAAGAATCCTATCGGCGGTGAGAAGGGCGAAGAGTATTGGGGCCAGCCTAATCTAGCCGCGAACAAGTCGAACACCGAAGAGAAACCTAAAGAAGAGCCAGCGCCCGACGATGAAACGACGCCGGACGAAGGGGGCGATGATGGAAAAGCGTGATTTAGACGTAAACAAGATTGAAACTAGGACGTTTGCGCTTGGCGAAGACTTCGAGATTCGAAGCGAAGCCGACCCGAAAATCAAGGGACACGCGGCTGTTTTCGATAAATGGTCTGAGGATTTGGGCGGATTTAAGGAACGGATCGCCCCTGGAGCGTTTACGAAGACGCTTGGCGAGTCAGATGTGCGGATGCTTTGGGATCACAATTCCCAATATGTCCTTGGGCGCAAAAGCGCGGGCACCCTCCAGCTTCTTGAGGATTCGCAGGGATTGTATTTTGAGAACATTCCGCCCGAGACTTCTTGGTATAGCGATCTGTCCGTAAGCATGAAGCGCGGCGACGTTTCCCAAATGTCTTTCGGCTTCCAGGTCGTTCGCGATGAGTGGAACCAGGACTATACGAAACGGACAGTCCACGAGGTTCGGCTTTTGGAGATTTCCGTGGTGACCTTCCCCGCTTATCCGGGTACTAGCGCTAAGGTTCGATCTCTCCCGAATGGAACTACGCTCGACCGATTGGCCGAGCTTGTTGATAAACGTACAAAGAACGAAGAGCTTGACGAGAAAGAAACCGCCGAGATTCGTTCCATCGCAGAGTTTTTCAAGATCGAGGATAAGGCGGCGCCGTCTCAGGACACCCCGCTTGACGATGTGCCGGCTCGGGCCACCCATTGTCGAAACTTAACCGAAGAGATTGAAGCGCTCAGAATCGTCTCGCTTTAAGGAGAAAGAGATGGCTAAAGAAAACAAGAAACTTGAGGATATGAAGAAAACGCTTCGCGATCTTCTGTCCTCGACTCACTACGCGGAATTGAGGGCTGTTGAGAAGCCTACCGCCGAGCAGGAAACCGAACTGCATGACCTCGCCGTGCGCGCGCGCGATCTGTCCGTTAAGATTGCCGACGAGAACGCTCTCGATGAGGTTGAGAATCGCAGCCGCCAGGCTACCGATACCCCGCCCGATAAGAAGCTGAATGATAAACGCGGTGTTGGCTTTGGAAAGTTCTGCCAGGCTGTCGCGACCGCCTCTGGTTGGCGCTCGAATTACGCTCTTCCGATGGCTGAGGCCCGCTCGATTCTGTCCGAGCGCCGGGCTATCGAGGGTATGTCCGAGACCGAGCCTTCCTCGGCTGGCTTCCTTGTCGATGAGGACGAGGCCGGGATGCTGATGAACAAGGCTTATGACGAAGGCAAGCTCGCCCGTCTCTGCCAGCGTGTTCCTATCAGCGGCCCGAGCAATGGGCTTAAGTGGAAGACCATCAAGGAAGAGTCCAGGGCGAACGGTTCCCGCCAGGGTGGTATTCTAGTTTACCGCGTGCATGAGGGTGCTTCGCTTACTGATTCCAAGCTGACCGTTGTTCCTCGCTCTATGGAGCTTGAGAAGATGGCTGGGCTGGTGTACCTGACTGATGAACTTTTGCAGGACACTTCCGCGCTCGATTCTCTGCTTTCCCAGGAGTTTGTTAAGGCGTTCGGGTTCAAGGCTGACGATGAGATCCTGAACGGTACGGGCGCAGGCGAGATGCTTGGTATCCTGAATGCTCCTTGCCTTGTTTCCGTCGATAAGGAAACTGGCCAGAGTGCCAAGACCTTCAACGCCGAGAACGTCATCAAGATGTACGCCCGGTTTGAAGATGGCGGAAATGGTCGCTGGATAATGAATAAAGACGTTTTCCCGCAGCTCCCGCAGCTTGTGATGAAAGTCGGAACCGGCGGCATCCCTCTCTGGATTCCCGGCGGATCGATTGCGAACGCTCCCTATGGTTCCATCATGGGTATGCCGATTGTCTACGCCGAACAGGCTCAGACGCTCGGAACGAAGGGCGATGTCTATCTCGCCGACATGAGCGAGTACCGCATTATCGACAAGGGCGGAGTACAGGCCGCGTCTTCCATCCATGTCCAGTTCTTGACCGATCAGACCGCTCTCAGGTTCATCGTTCGGAACAATGGCCAGCCGCTTCCGGCTACCGCTATCACCCCCTACAAGGGATCTGATACCGTGTCTCCGTTTGTAGCTCTCGCCGCGCGTGCGTAAAGGAGTAAGAATATGAGCAAGTTTGTAATTCCCGAAGACGGGCATATCGCGATCGGTCTTTATCCGGTTGCTCTTTCTACCGGGGCCACGTGCGATGCGGTCAACATGGAGAACTATAGCCATCTTGATGCGCTCGTCGTGTGCGGAGCTTCGCAGGGTGGGCCTACCACGATAACGGTTCTTGCGGCTACCGATGGTAGCGCTACGAGCGCCGAGGCTATCGCGTTTGATTACTACGCCGAAGAGACTGCATCGACTGATATCCTTGGAGCACGGACGGCCGCGACTACTGCGGGCGTTGCTATGGATAACGACGCGACAAGCTCCATTTTCTACGTGGTTTCCATCGATGCTTCCCAGCTTCCGGCGGATCATAAGTTTGTGAATGTAACTCTCGCGGGATCGGCTAGCACGACTCCGGCGGCGGTCATTTACATTCTTTCCGGCGCGCGCTACGGCGGGCCTGAGTCGCCGACTGCTCTGAGCTAATGGATAAGAAAAAGAAATCTCCCCGGCTGATAAAAAGGCCGGGGAGTAATGGCGATGCAAAACCTAAAGCATGGCCAGATTACGAGAAGGCCGTGATTAGGCCAAAGGAAACAAGATATGGGAACATCCAGTAAATGGGTTAAACATACCGGGGGTGAGACCCTTGTTTTCCACGAAGAGCATAACGGCGCACGGTGGTATGATGCCATCGGAGCCAATGCGCGAAAATGGGAAATGCGGTATGGGTCCGACTTCACGGACAATATCGAATATGCTTTGACGCTTGTTGGAACTACTCCGACTGTTGCGCAGGGCGTTACGGCTGGCGTTAGGTCCGCGCTCTCTACTGTAGGAACTAATGCCGGAGATGGCATCAATATGCAGCTGGTAGGAACCCCATTCCAGTTTGCGGCCGGTTATCCCGCGTACTTTGGAATCAGTTGGGCGTTTGATAATGTCCTCGCTGATTGGTTTGTCGGGTTGGCGTCGCTGGATGATACGATCATCGATTCTAGTCATGCCCTCGCCATTGCCGCATCGGCTATTGGATTCTACGGCCTCGGGACTTCGGCTGTCACCGCCTATTCTGAGATTCACGCCAGCGGTAGCGAGGGAACGACTTGCGCGGGAACTTCCAGTTCCGTAGCTCATGTCTACGAGTTTGTCTATGATGGCGTTTCTAGCGTAGCGTTCTACATGGACGGGGTGCTAGAGGCGACTCATACGACCTACGTTCCGACCGTTGTTCTTTCTCCCACTATCGTTTTGCAAAATGGGTCAGCGGCTGCGCGGACTGGTACTATCAATTGGATGCGTTGCATCCAGCTTGCATAAGGAGGCAACCAAGTGACCAAATCTAAGTTTGTAAACGGTTGCCAGGTTTACTACGACGATTACGAAAATCGTTGGGTAAAGGCTATCGGTCCCAACGTCCGCGAGTGGGAAATGAGGCTTGGCTCTGATTTCACTACCGCGAAAGAATACACGGTAACGGTAGTCGGCGGGGTCGATGCTGTTACCCAGGGCATTCTTGCGGGAAGCCGAGCGGCTATCGCTACTGCGGCTACCGAGAATAATGGCGTCAATATCCAGGTAGTCGGGACTCCTTTCCAGCTTGAGAGTGGGAAGCCTTGCTATTTTGGCGTGAAGATGTCCGCTTCTCAGGCTACGGAGTCCGACATTCTCGTCGGTCTTGCATCTACGGATACCAGCCTCATCGCGGCTCACGCGATTACGGTTATCAATGGGTGCTTCTTCTATAAGGACGACGGCGCCACCGCGATTACCACGAACGCAATGAAGGCGAGCGTCAATTCTGCGGCCACGGTCGGGACTGCTATGGATACTTCCAAACATGTCTATGAAATCCTGTTTGATGGCACTTCACTTTCTTTCTTCTTTGATTCTGCCCTCGTGAATACCATTACGACCGGATGGCCGACTGCCGTGATTACTCCCTCTGTCGCGGTTATGGCCGGAACGACTACGGCGGTAACTTCGCAGATTGAATGGATGCGCTGCATCCAGCTAGGTTAAAGGAGCGATGCCATGAGCATGAAACGGAAACGCTACACCGGGACTACGGCTATGGCAATCGTAACCGATATCTCGGGCGAGTTCGCGCTATATGAAGTCCGGGTGCATCTGCCGGTTGTTGAGGGGACTACGGCCAATATGGTCATTTCTCTCGATTCTGGCGTTTCGGATGATTACAACTTCGCTTTCCAGACTACGGCGATGGCGGCGGCTACTGATGTTCAATATCTTCCCACTCGGCCACTGTATTTCGCGGCTAACGATCAAATAGCACTGACCTGGGCTAACGCAAACTCGAAGGCATGGGCCATAGAGATCATTTACGAATAGGGGATAGTATGGGATTAGTCGTTACCGTTGCGCCGACAATCGAGCCTGTCACTCTCGCGGAAGCTAAAAGGCATCTCCGCCTCGATACTGGTACGTTCGCCGACGAAGTGGCCTCGACTATTTGCCTCGCCCCTGATGCGTACGGGATAACTCCTGCATATGGAATAATCGGGACTGGCGTCGATGTTTTGAATAAGTCGGCGCTAGTTCAGATTTCAGTCGGATCCGTCGCGGCTGGCGCTACGCTTGACTATAAGATCCAGGAAAGCAATACGCTCGGGTCTGGATATACTGACTGGCTCGGGACGACCTACGCTCAAATCACCTCCGCCGGTACGGTAGAAAAGCAATATACCGGAACAAAAACCTATATCAGAATCGTAGCGACGGTAGCCGTTGGCGCTATCGATTTTGGATGCTCAGTCGTAACTGGCAACTACATGACCGATGATGATACTTACGTTTCAACCTTGATTACTACCGCGCGGAGGATATGCGAAAACTATCAATCGCGCTCTTATATAACCAGGACTTACGCCTTGACTCTCGACGCTTGGCCGCGCGCTCCGTTTGATCTTCCCATGCCACCGGCGGCGACTATCACTTCGATTGTTTATACGAATAGCGCCGGGACTGCGGCAACGTGGAGCGCTACGGAATACCAGCTCGACGCTACCGGCTTTGTCGGTCGTCTTGCTCCGGCCTATGGCTATAGCTGGCCGTCGGAAACCTTGCGCGATCTTGCCGGAATCACGATAACCTATACCGCTGGATATGGAGCAACGGCCGCAAGCGTTCCCGAAGAGATACGCCACGCGATCATGATGCTTGTCGGAGATTTGTACGAGAATCGTGAAGATACTAACACGTTTGCTAATTTTGCTTCGCCTGTTAACGTTTCATGGAGCGTCAAGGCGCTTCTTGGATTCGATAGGGTGATATCGGTATGAGGGCAGGACGGCTTCGACACTACATATCGATCTACTCAGTACAAAAGTCTGGCGGTGTATCTGGCGCAGAGACGCTAACGCTTCTTGGTAAGTTCCCGGCCGACATTGAGCCTATCAGCGTGAAGGAGTATATGTCGCTTGGCGGTACTTCCTCGGATGTTACGCATAAGATAACGATGCGATATATCAAGGGAATCACGGGAGCGCATATCGGGATTTTTGACGGGCGGCGGTTCAACTTCAAGCAACCGATTGACCCGAAAGAGATGCATAGGGAGCTACAGATAATGGCGGTGGAGCAATAATGGCCTTTATTGAAAACGCTATTTATAACTATATTTTATCTCAACCGGGGATAACTTCCTATGTCGGTCAAGATATTTATTCCGCTGATGCTCCGACAGATTCTAATATGCAAACTGATTATATAAGATATCAGGTTATAACTAAAGAAAATGATCCGCTATATTTCGGCCTCACTAAATGTGGCGAGGTTATGATACAGATTGATACCTTTAGCAAACTACAGGCTAATTGTATCGCCATAGGATCATTGCTTGTAACGGCGCTTAATAGGTTTTCCGGGGCGATAGATACGGGCATAACAGTTCACTTTTCCACTATAAGCGGGCCGGTGGTAGCAAGAGATACATCTAACGAGCAATGGTATCATGGAATAAACGAATGGCAGGGGGATTATGAATACTAAGCGGTTATGTATCGTCGGCGGCGGATCGACTCGAATGTCCTCCCCATTCTCAAGCGATGCGGTAATATGGTCAACTATGAGCGTAGGCCAAGAGCTTCCACGCGTTGACGCATGCTTTGAATTGCACGATGCGGTTTACTCTATCGATCAATTAAACGATGTCGGATGCGTAATATATTCCAAGGAATTAATCGAAGGAGTCAAACATAACCAGCGGTTCCCTATCGAGTCTCTGATAAAAGAGTTCGGCAAGCGCCTTAACGGAACGGTAGCGATGATCTTGGCCTATGCGTATCTCGAAGGATATCGGGATATATGGCTCTATGGCGTTGATTTTTCATCGGATGCTGAATACTCGCGGCGCAATTTTTTCTACTGGATTATGGGATACATAACCGCGAAGGGCGCGAAAATAACGATACCCGAAGGCGGACTTTTGAGCGATACGTGTTCGACCTATTCATACGAAAATAGCGGAACGGAATATATAGAAAAAATAAGACAAGACGTTTTGGCTCAAACGAACGGCGATATAGAAAAAGCGCTTGTGCTACGTGAAAGGCTTGGATATAGGAACGGCACTTTAGACGTTCTATCGCAAATTGAAAGGAGGCACTAAATGGTGTCTACTGGATTCTCTGTTACTATGAAGATTTTGACCGGAGGTACTTGCACGTGTACTGGCGACGTGATATCGGTGTCTCAGGGTACATGCACCACGATTCCGTACATCGATACCTATGATGCTCCGTGGACTAGGGAGCTTATCCCTTATACCGGATTCGGCGACAAGATCGCTAAGAATCTCCCGGGTATGCCATCTATGGCTATTACGTTCTCGGGTGGACTTGATCTTACCAATGCGGTACAGCTTGCGCTCTATAACGGGCTTGTCTGTTCTAGCCCGGCTACGCGCATTCTGAAAATAGCCGACGGCGGAAAGAACTTCACGCATCGAGGATATATTACCGGGTCGGGGTCTGGAAGCTCGGCGTCTGGCAAGTCTACGTTCAATGCATCCATGCAGTGTACGCATCTTCCGACCATATCCTAATGGAGATATTGTGAACATCAATATTAATGATGGCGAGCGATATATCCCCGAGCTTTACGGAAACGCAAAAGACGAAAAACCGATGGCGTTTAACCTACAATTCCTTAGCGTCGAGGAAAGCGACCTCCAGGATTATTACGAGGTAACGTCGGCTGGAAAGGGGAAGGCGCGAACTAGGGCAAACTATTCGGAAGTATTTCGGCGCGGCGTAAAGTCTATCGAGAATTGCTTCGTGAACGGGAAAGAGATCGTATCATCCGAGGAGTTTTTGACGATGGTTCGCGGTTCTCCGAAGCTTGCCCAGATTAAAACGGATGTCGCGCTCCATATCATGGAAGGCGCAGAGGTACCAGAAAAAAACTCGTAATGACCTTCGGCCTTTGGGCCGGGGGTCATCTGACGAGAAACGGAACTGTTTATGAAACGCTTGAGGCGTGCGAGCATGCAGGGGCCGACGAATGGCGATTGATACCAGGCGAAGGCGATCTTTTAGACGAAATATTCTTGCGCGATATACCTGGTATTGTAAGGCCAATTATAGGCGCAGGGTTTTTCTTGGCGATTAGATTCTGGAAGCGGTGCAAGGATTTCGGGATGCCAAAAGATTGGCGCAAGATGACGGTGGCACAGCTTGGAGTAATAGAGATGTTCGACAGGTTGTTGGCTAAATCGAACCGGGGGAAAAATGCTGGAACTTAGCGTCAAGGGATCGCTTGGAAAGTTTAGCCATCTCAATCTTCCGGATAAGATAATCGACAAACTGCTAAACATTGGCGCGATACAGGCATATAAGACGGCTAAGGCTAAGGCGCCATATCTACCAGAGCATCCGATACACTTGCGAGATACAATCAAACGGCTTGACTTTTTGGCGGCAAGATACATAAAGATATCGACAGATTCTCCCTATGCTTTTATAACCGAGTTCGGGTCGTTCCTTAGAAAGGCCGTCCCATTCATGCGCCTGGCAAAGGCGGCGGCCCAGCGTAAAATGAAGTCTACTATGCGAAGCGCCATACTTGAAGCGGCAAAAGAGGAAAAGCAATAATGTCCCTTACAACCGAGGAACTACAGTTAAAAATCTCTGCCAACATTGCAGATGCTTCCTCGAAGCTTAAAGAGATAGACTCGCTCACGAAAAAAACAAGTAAGGGCGCGAAAGATATGGGCATGTCCTTCGCCAAAATGCGCGATATAATGCAAGGCCCTGTCGCCGCGTTTCGGCTTGTGTCTGGAGCAATAAGCAAGTTAGGATCGGAAGTTGATAAGTATATGGCCATTGCAGCCGAAACCGAAAAGGCGCAGGCCATTCTTAATTCAACGCTTACGGCTACTGGCGCTAACGCATGGACAAGCGCCGCCAAGCTTAACGAATATGCCAAGACTATGGCCAAGGTAACGCTGTTTGAAGATGACGCCGTTACTAGCATGCAGGGCATCTTACTAGGATTCAGGAATATCCAGGGCATCAACTTCGACCGGGCGTCCACTGAGATACTCAACATGGCACAAGTCATGGGCATGGATCTTACGAGCGCGGCCCAGGCGGTAGGCAAGGCTCTAGACAATCCTATAGCCGGGCTTGATTCTCTTTCTCGCCAGGGCTTCAAGTTTAGCGCTGCCGAAAAGGCTATGATAAAAGAGCTGGTCGAAACCAACCGGCTAGCCGATGCTCAGGATATCATTCTTAAGGAGCTTTCAAAGACATACGGCGGAGCGGCGGCGGCGGCGGCTAACACGGCAACCGGATCATACCAAAACATGAAGAAAGCAATAAAGGATGTAAACGAAGAAATAGGGATAGCTATTGCAAATAGTACAAACTGGAAGACGTTCACTGGATGGATCGGGACTATCGCAGATGGACTAGCGCTAGTAAATCAAGCCAAGTCAATAAAGGATCGTGCAGCAGAACTGGCCGAAATAGTTGGGACCCGTGGATTCTCTGAAAAAACCACACAGGCTAAGATAGACGCTATTCGAGAAATAGGAATTACAGCCGAAGATGCAGCGGCTGGGTTGGATGCTATTTCTAAGTCAATAGAGCAATACAAGAAAGACTTAAACAGCCCGCAGGCTGCTCTAAGCGGTTCGTCTGGAAAGATTTCAAACGAAATAAAGGCACTTGAAAAGCAGAAGGCTGTTATAGAAAAAATACTTCCAGCGCTAAAGGCTGCCGAAGACGCGAAACAAAAACAAGCAGACAAAAACTCAAAAATAGCAGATGACGAAAAGAAAGCCGATGATGAAAAAAAGAAAGACGCGGAGGAAGCGTTGCGCTTGCTTGAACAAGAAGCCGCATTACAAGAAAGGCTCGACATTGAGCGCGGACAGAAATTCGAAAAATATCTAAAGCAAAAAGCAGACGAGAAGTCCTCGGCCGAAGCGTATAATGCCGAGTTGCAAGAATCAATTGATAGCATGGATGAGATATCGGTGTTAATGGCAGACGAGACGTCGGTTACGGTTGATGCGTGGGGAGAAAAGCTAGACGCGGCAAAGGCATACTTCGATTATATCTACAATGCCTCGCTTGACGTATTCGATTCATTTGTTGATCTTGAGAAAAACAAGAGCGATATCTATGTATCCCGACTTGAGAAGCAGAAAGCCGCGATGGAAAAAAATGGCGAGGATACTACCAAGATAGATGAAAAAATAAAGGGCGAAAAGAACCGCATTGCCAAGAAGCAATTCGAGGCTGAAAAATTAAACAGCCTGGCTAAGATCGTTATGTCAACGGCGGAGTCGGTTCAAAAAGCATACTCCGAGCTTGGCCCGATAGCAGGGTCTATCGCGGCTGGCGTGGTAGGCGCGGCGGGTATTGCGCAAGGTGCTATGGTTATGTCTCAGCAGTACGTCCCGATGGCAGAGGGCGGACGCGGTACGGTCACGAAACCGACCCTCTTCTTGGCTGGCGAGGCTGGCCCAGAAGATTTCGCATTCGGACCGAAACGGAAAGGCGGGTTGTCTGGTGGTACTACGGTTGTGAATAATTACTATGGTTCGCCGTGGGCAATTCGTGAGGCGGAAGCGGTTGCCATGGGCGGGCTCGCGCGTGCGGGAAGGGGGTATTGATGATAGCCAATGCCTCACAAAGTTGGCGCGATAACTGGGCCAAAAACTACAATAACCCGATTCGTATTTATATCGACCCTCGGCGTATCGAGTATGGCGCTATCTCGGGGACGGAAACATATTATGCGAATACCTCGAGCGATCCGGTAAACGGACGCTATAGCTTATCGCAATCAACATCGGTCTACATGGCTCCATTCTCTATGCCGATTACATTCGAGTGCCTTGTCAAACCGATGTGGGCTTATGATGTCGCGTCCGATGTCGAGTTTTTCAAGTTCTATTCGGACTCACTCGATGATGCGCTTGTATCGTTCTGCTATTATGCGGCTGATGACACTATCGGAGTCAAGGCATACACCAGCGCTGGCGGTGCGTCTCCGGCTCAAGTCGATACGAAACTCGCCAAAGTATATGCCTCGAACGAAGATTTACAGAAATGGGTTCGGCTAACTTGCACGATATCGGCATCGGCGATCAAGATATATTCCGATGGCGGGAACGTCATATCGTCCGCGTCTGATATTAGCGCGCATAAATCGAAGGTTTTATTTTCTCCGAGTAATAACCAACTGGCCTATATCAATTATGGTATAATATTCTACGGTCTTGAAGCGAGCGCGGCACAGGTAGCGAATCGATATCTTGGATTGAAAAACGAACAGGTCTTTTTCAACTTCCAGCGGTCGGGGATTGGCCGGACTCGATGCGATGTAACCTCATACGCGAGCGATTACTCCCATGAATATAAAGACGGGTACACGGCGGCGACGTTTAGTGTATCGCTTAAAAACCCCGAGGGCGAGTTTTCGGCGGATCAGTATATACCGTTCGCGCCAGAATCGAAGTCATATAATGGCGAATATGCGCAACGTTACCTAGTCAAGAATCCCATCGGCGTTTCGATGGAGTATTGGAGTAAACAAAAAACCGGGATAGAGGGATTGATCGCGGCATATCCTTTGACGGGTATTCTCAACATGCCGGACTGCACGGCTGGCGTTTCCTATTCTCAAGATGCATGGGCGACGGTTGACGGATGGTCTACGCAGGCGAATGAGGGTTCGCTCTATATTGGAAGCAACTGCGTCCGCAATGTCGGCGTCGTGGCGGGGAATAAAATAGCCATTGAGAATACCACAGGGCGGGCCAGCCTCGCGGGAGACACGTTCCGAATCCGTATACGCGCGAATCGGACATTTACTATGGAGGCATTCTACTATCCATCGGGCGCAAAAACCAGCCTGGGGACGTTCACAGTCGGTCTGGCCTGGAGCGTTTTTGACGCATATATGACCGATGCTAGCGATGGTATTCGGATTGAGTCCACAGGAAACGCGGCCGATGGCGATATGTTCCTTATCGATTTTATCTATATGGGGACGGGGTTGTATTCGTCTGAATTGATCGACTCAACGGGGAATGGGCACAACCTGACATTCTCGGGCGCGTATCCGGCCGGAGTTTTGCAGGGCGGGGGATTGACTCTCGACGGGGCGAACGATTTCGCCATGTGCGATATGGCCGGGCAAGCTGTTAATTCGATGATGTTCTGGCATAGCGTCAAGGGCTATGATAATGACGCGCAACCATTCAGTACGCTTTTCGATGACGGCACAGATTCCTATGGTTTCGGCATGGCGTATGTCAATGCCACCACGATACGAGTACACTATGGACAAGGCGCGGGATCCGTTGCGACCTATAAGGATGTTGTGGTATCGGCTTATGCTCTGAACACGCTCTACCATTGGGGAATTACCTACACGGCTGGAGATACGTATTTCCGCATCTATCGCAACGGGGTCTTGGTCGGGACAAGCGCGGCGACGACATTTGACGCAACGGCGCAAGTCTTAGCGATGGGTAAATACCAGTGGCCGAATAAACACTTGCTTGAAAATGATAGCGGAGATTATTTGATCTCCGATTCCGCTAATTTCCTGGAGAACGTATGAGCATACAAACCTTTACCGATTATGTCGCGGCTCTTCCTGATGCCACGGCCGTAACGACAGCAGATGAGGAAGTAATCAATCAGGGCGGCGTGATAAAGGTAGCTACCAAAGCTCTCACGCAACCGATCATGCGGACCTATCTCAATTCGTACTTCGGAATGCAGGGGAGAAAGATCGATCTTCGGTTAAAGTATGTTTCAAGCGATTCCCTTTCCTTGAGTACGGGCGCATGCGAGGTCAACGACGGTACGGATAAATGGTGGGTCGAGAAAACCACGGCAACGACAATCAATTCGGGAACGACCGGATATCCCGGCGCGGGATCGTGGGTCTATGGAACGCTCAAGCCTGATGGAACGATCACGCTCCGAGCCGCGACGGGAACAGCCGCGCAACGTCCTACTGATAATCTTTTCGCGCTCACGAGCGGAAGCGTTGGATACAACGATATCAATAAGCACGGGTATTATTATGATGTCGATGAGCGGGTAATTTTCGCATTCCATAAAGTGAGCGCTACGAGCTTTTATATCATCAATCTCGGGGACGGCGACGAAGAGGCCGGAGAAAACTCGGCCGGTAAGTATATGCGCTTCCAAAACGGGTACATGACGCAGACCGGACAAAAATCTGAAACTTCCGATATAACCATCGCAAACGGAAATGTTTTTCGTGGTGCCGAGATTGTCGCTCCGTCCTATGCTACGGCCTTTACTCGACTCGATTCATATGTTTCACAAGTATTGACTTGTGCGTCCCGGATATGGTTTGAGGTTGGCCCGTCTGATCCATCCACAACGAAAGGCGCGGATTATTATCCTGTTATGGCGGCATCGACAGCGGGAGTTGCCTGGACGATCAATTATACGGCATCGGGGAAATGGAAGTAAATGTCTAATTTTATCGGCGGATCGATAGCATCAATAAGCGCTTACTCTGGAACTCTCACGGCGGCGCAGATACTCGCATCATATACCGAGACGATAGATCCGTCATATCAATCCGCTACTGATGCGCCATTTGAACAGGCATTCTACGGGACCGCAGACAAAGGCGCGTTCTCGCGTTCCTCTCGCGTAGGTGCTTTGCCGGTTATCAGTATCTCCGCCGATGATATGATAAAGGACATCGCAAAACGCAAGGCGCGGATTTCGAGATACTGGGAAAACTACTATCACGCACGGGCTACTCCATCGAGTAATTCACTCTTGCACGAATATGTCTGGTTGGGTACGCGAAAGGAACTTGATAACTATTTGGGAAACTCGGGATTCGAGAATGCCACGATTGGCAATTCTTGGCTTACCGATGCAACCTTGACGCGCTCGAATACCGTTGCGTTGAACGGGACCTACTCGGGATATATCAATGGAGCGGGATATATACGTCAGTCTCTCACGATAGATTTATCGGAAGCCGATGAGTTTACTTTCCAGATTTACGCCTACAATACGAACTCCGAAACGATAACCTTGTCGATGGCGGAATACTCGGGCGCGACGCTCAAGGCTACGAGTACGTCCGTGGGCACGAGCGCGGGCACGGGCTGGCAACTCTATAGCGTCACGCATACGGCGATTGATTCGACCTCTAATAAACTAACGTGTACGGCAACGACAACGGCGGCAACCTATTTTGACATGGCTATCCTGTCCTATGGCGGGGTTAAGACGTTCTACATTGACAATACCAACGACGGAACGACGGGAGTTATCAGCTACACTCTGGCGAAAAATGGGTACTTCTACCCGCTCGGGATCGACGCGGAGAATGTTTCCTATACGCACTCATGGGCGACTATCAACAAAGGACAAACACCATGGGAGCTTGCCAAGCAATTATTCGATGCGTCGCTCTGCCGGTATCTGCATATTGACCAAGCGGGGGTATTGGTATTCCGCTCTAGCCAAGCCTCGGATATATCCGCTTCCGCAATGGGAAGTCTGCCGAAACCGGCTGGATTGTCGGCGAATAATCAGCCTCTGACCGCAAACAAGATCACGGTCGAGGGCGTAAGGATAGAAAAGCAAACGTTTGATTCCTGTGTATGGCAGGCGAAAAACGCCATTCTGGATGACTCGACATCCACCACGGTTTTCCGTAAGACGCTCACTACCGCTTCGCCTGATTTCCCTGATCCCGACGAACATCCGAATGGGCTTGAGATCGTCTACGGATTGTCCGAGAGCGAATCGTCGGGCGCAAAGATATATCGAGGCGGATCGATGGCGGTGCCCAATGTTTAATTTTGCTTTGTTTTTTGGTAACGCATTAACCACGATTGGCGGAATGACGATGAATCCGGCGTTAGTCGGGACGGGACTCGCGCTTACGGGCCTAGGCATGGCACAAAACGGCGGGGATAGCGCAAGCGGGAATGCTTCCTCGATAGCCTCACAGATCGCCACAACGAACGCCAAGAATAAAAAATCGAGCGAGAATAAATCCCTGATCGGTTTGAAATCTCCCGTCATGGCCCCAACGAATCCAGGTTCGCCAGTCGCCGATATTGACGTTACCTTTGACATAACCTCGTATATCGACAAGGCGCTTTTGAAACTTCACTTCAATGGGAACTTGGTAGGGTTTGCTTTATTGCGTGAGTTTGCGGTGAGGGGCAAACAAGTAATCCGCCACGCAGGGGATAGCGGATATCGTTGGGAATACTACAACTATTCGGATATCGACCGATCAAACGAAGTCGAATACAAGGTTGGGAATAACTTTATCACTACGGCGGCGCAATGTGAGGATATCGGGGATTATGTCAAAAAGGAATTACTTGCCCATGATATGTACGATCTCACGATTCACGGGATACATCCCTATCTTGAGGTTGGCCAGCGTTGGGAATTAAACATCGATTACACCTTACCGGGTATGCAGTTTGCTACGGAATTGATTTCTGTCGATGTCGAGATACGCGGGGTATCAATGCACCGGGCAGTCGGGCAGATTGGCGAAACCATATTGTCTGTCCGTGTTCCATCAGGAGAATGGAATAACACCACGCCGATAAAGGCATCGTGGATAGCCAATGGAGCTCCACAGGGTGAGCTGAACCGCTCGAATATCATTACCATCGGCGCTTATGACTACGCCGGACAAGCTGATATTTATTGCGATGGGGTTGACGACGACGTTACGATACAGACCGTTATTGACGAACTATCGGCAGACGGCGGTGGCGAAGTATTGCTAAGCAACGGTACTTTCATATTCGGAACCGCCGTGGTAATGAAAGACAAAATACATATCAAAGGACAAGGGAAAGGCACAAAGATATGTCAGGAAGGTCCCACGGTTATAACTCTATTCCGCGATGATGTAGGAAGCATTGATTGTACCATATCTAATCTATGTATCGATGGTGGTGAGCTTATACAAAATGGAGCTATTGCGCTGGTAATGGGACACACAAATACGAGATTCGACATATCAAATATCTATTTTTCCGATTTTCTAACATATGGATATTTGGGGATCGCTTTTGTGGTTAGTTCTGTTAGAAATATGACTGGTTGCCGTGTCGATGGGTTTACTATTGAAGGTGGAGATATTGACTTAATACAAGATATTAAAGGTTCGGTGACGGATTGTAGCATATCGAATTGTGATTATAATGTGGATGCAGACTCGAATACCTTGAAAGGATTTTATGCCTGCGCCTCGATGTCGGGCTGTGCGTTTTCTGCAAACGGAAGTATCGGAACCTCAAATACACTCGTTGGCTTCGATCATTGTTCGAATCTTTCCGGGTGCCGAGATTTTTCAAACGTAGCCGGTGATCCTAGCACGAACCACATAGCCTTCAATTACTGCAGTAATGTTACGGTATGTTCTTCATCGGGGAATACAGGGTTTAACTATGATGCTGGCATGCAATACTGCAAATCCGTCCAACAGTGTAAGATGACAAATGCCACGCCGTACGCTTTCAGCTATGCAGATTCAGGTACGGCCAACGCATGCGCCGATACGGCGGCGGGCGGTTATAATAGTTAAAGGGGAGTATATGGAAACAGCAACATGGGCAACAATAGTAATAGCCGCAATAGGCTTCCTCGGTACTTCTCTTATCTCTTTTTTCAAGGTTGGTAAAATCGCTAAAGGCATCGAGGTTACCAGCAAGGATGTTGAAGAAATGAGTAAGTCATTTACATGCTACAAGGAAGCGCACGCCGAAGAGCACAAGAAAAACGACGATATGGCGCATGAAAACAACCGCCGCATAGCTGGGCTTGACGCTACTGTCGATGGGTTTGGGAAGTGGCTAGAGCGTATTGAGTTGAAGCTTGATAACGCTATATCAAGAGGCGAAAAATGATCTTCAACAAGCTATGGTTCCCTGCGTCTGTAAACGCAAAAACTCCCTTTGGATGGGATCCGGCTCGTAATCGCATCCATCCGGCTCAGGACTACGCCCCGCTTAGCAGTAAATCAATCGCGCATACCATTATATCCGGTAAGGTATCGTGGCACATCGACGGCCAGGGGAATAGCATAATCCGGCAAGTGTCTCCATCTGGGTTCGAGGTTCGGTACTACCACTTCCGGCGCGAAGAGCTGACTAGCGATATCATCGCGGCTATGTCTGTTCCTAGCACGATGGTCGAGGCTGGATCGCCTATCGGCCCGGCTGGCAACATCGGCGTAGGAACTGGCGATCATGTCCATCTTGTCATGGTAGCGCGTGAGGACTTGTCGGTTCAGATAACGCCGATCATAGGCGAAGGCTGGGCAGAGGATCAAACCGAGGCAATGGCGCTCAAGTACGGTGATGCGTTCAAGCTCAAGGCTAATGACTGGAAGGTAAAGTGGATGAACGCGAATGTCATTTACAGGTTCGACCCGATGACGCAACGCAATGCATATTTTCTCAACTCGAAAAAGGTTTTAGGCGCATAAGCGCAAAGGAGTTTTATATGGCTAGTGGATTTACACAATCCAGCGTGAGCGCGAAACTATGCGCGGATGCGATGAATGTGGATTCGACGGGATATGGCGGGGCGACATTAACGCTTTACGAGGGTACACAACCGGCGAACGCGGATGCGGCTCTTGGTTCTCAAACTACAATCGCGACGTTCACCCTACCGGCGGCGACATCAAACACGGTTTCCTCTGCGGGAGTGATAACCTACGGAGCTATTGCGGCGGCTACGGCGGCTGCGTCCAGTACGCCTGGAAGTACTACGCTCTGGTATAGAATAACCAGGGCTAGCGATTCCGCTGTTCTCAGTGATGGAAACGCCGGGCTTGAGGCGGCGGCGAAGGATATGGTACTCGACTCCACGACTATCATCTCCGGGGCATCGGTAACGATAACCGGCGCGACTCGAACCGTTACGAAATAAAAGGACACTATGGCAGAGGCCGAGGGCTTACATTTAGCGAACTTTGAAACTAACGACCTCACCCAGTGGACGGCGCAAGTTGTAGAAGGCACAAATACTTTCGCTGTTTCGGCCTCTGCCGCCCTTCATGGTGGGTATGGTGGTATCGCTACATTTGACGGGACGAATAACGATGCAATGTCATATTATGCGTTTACCGCCAGGACGGAACTTTATCTCCGTGGATACTTCCAAGTAGACGCCGACTTCAGTGGAGGAACGGGAAACCTTTACCTGCTAGGGATGCGCTCAACTACAAGCAACCGGCTCTTCTGTCGAGCCGTTATGTCATCCGGCAACCTTCTTATCAATCGGTTCTATCATCAAAACGATTCTGGCGCCGCTTACGTTGATATATCTCCTGCGATTACTGTATCTAAAAACGAAATGCACTATATGGAGTTCCACTTCAAGGCGTCAAGCGCCGCTGGAGCTAATGATGGAGTAGCTGAGTTCTGGTACGATGGCGACTTGAAGGCGCAGGCTATGGCGGTTGACTCAGATACAATAACGGTTAATCGTGTCTACGCTGGAAACTTCGGAACCATCGTCCCAACGAATACCTCCTATATCTATATCGACGATGTAAAAATGAGCGACGCGTATATCGGAGCATACGCCGAAGAAGCCGCTCCGGTTACTTGCACAATAGCAGAATCGAACGCGAAGCAAGTTGAAGCTATCACGGCGGTAACTACAAACGACGTTACTGGCACGATAACAGAGGCTAATCGAAAACAAGTTGAAGTAGTAGCGGCCACCGTCGATAATCCGGCTACTATCATAGATCATTCATACGTGGTGAAGTATTCCGACATACCGCAATCATACATCGACATCATAAAGCAAGAATGGCTCAGCATCCCAGGAGAGTCTCATGCAGTCGGGTATAGGGTCGGCCTTTCGCTCCTTGAGTCAGCCGACGCAAAGTTCGCCGTCAATGTTACCGAAAGCGGAACTCCAGAGATGCCTACAAGCTCATATCTGCGGGCATCGTGTGCTACATGGGGAGACTACAACCACTCTACTGGATGGACATATCTTTACGGCGAGGAAGATTGGTATACGAACGCGGCGGCGCTAGCACAGACGAAAGCCTTCCTTGCCTACGCTAAGGCTCAAGGGTTCGGATTATCTGCCGTCGGCTTCGGCTGGTGTTGGGATATGACATGGGTAAATGGCGTTACAACAGGAAAGGATGCTGTTTATAAGTGCGGATGGGCGGGATCATCATACGCCGGACCGGAAGGGAATCTAGCGTGGGGCCTTGATTCTGGCGATACTTCTATCACCGGGAACTCTGTCAACATGGATTCCTACATCAATGCCACCCGGTCCTATATCGCGTATTGCGATACGAATAGCATTAGCACGAAAGTATTTTTCACTACCGGGCCGACAGACAATCTGGCGGGAACTGAAAACGGATATCAGCGGGAGGTTAAGCATACATACATCCGTAATAACGTAACGAATAACGGCGGATACCTTTTCGACTTCGCGGATATTCTAGCCTGGAATAATGCGGGCGTTCAAAATACGTCCTCATGGGTCGATGGCGATGGCGGATCGCATACATTCCAGATGATCGCGGCTGATAACCTTCTCGACCTGGACGGGGTTGACCGGCATCTCTCCACCGGATATCACTACGGTCAACGCGGCGCGCTACGGCTTGGAAAAGCTCTGTGGGTTATGCTTGCCTATATGGCCGGATGGGATGGTGAACCGGCGGGGTCTGCGAATGCTACCTTTGCAGAATCGACGCGGCATCAAAATGAGAACATGACGACCGCTGTAGTAAACAAGCATAACGCGACTATAGCGGAAGCCAGCAAAAAGCAAAGCGAGGAGCTGATTGCCGAGGTAGCTAATCCATCCT
>JALOBN010000037.1 GCA_023228245.1 Candidatus Pacearchaeota archaeon | reverse complement strand
CTTTTCTAGGTATGCTTCAAGCGCCTCTTCCACGACTTTTGATTGTCCTCTAAATACACCATACCGCTTAAGGGTAAAATCACGAAGCTTTCCCGCGATTTCATCACTTATGTCTATTCCTATTTTAGCCATGCTTATCCTTTAGTTTCTTGTTATTTAAAGATTGTGTTTAGCGATTATTTGACTAGAGAAAGGTTCAAATATCATGAGTTGTATGCTACCTATCATGATCTGCGATCTATCCTCTCACGCTCCATGTCATGGCCACCTATTCGAATTCCCTGGCCACTTCATGCGATGTTCCGGCCACGTCGGCCTGCATCATGCCTGGATGGCATCAGTCAGAGAACAGGAAACGACATTGGACTTGTTTGATTGGATTGACCAATTGCCACCTGCTCTATTGGTATCGATTATGGAACGCGAATTGCCACATGATATGTGGCCATTGAGGTGCTTATGAAATGCTGGAAATGCCCACATATCGGAAAAATAGGCAAAGACCTTAGAGGCTCCATATGCTGGTGCCTGCATCATAATATGGTTAGAGATCCCAATTTGGGATGCAATTATCAAGATGTGCCAATGCCTGAAAGGAGAGCATGATGGATAGTAGATGCAGATTCGCCAAAGGCCCGGCGCAAATCTGCGATAATCCCATCTGCAAAGAGGATTATCAATATGAGGTTTGCCCGGTGAGCAGGGGCATGCATTATTGTGGATTGTGGGAAGAAAGGCAGGATGTGACAGGATGCCAAACCAATTAATTCATTGCACGCGATGCGACAGAGAAGCCGAACTCTGGAAAGCTTCGCAAGAAGGCTGGAATATTGCTATCAATTCCAGAAAGGGACTATATGACGTACGATGTGCCGATTGTGCCAGCAAGGGCTTGCCATGAGGCACAGAGAGGAGATTATAGAGGATATTCTGGATAGGATAGACCAGATATTCACAGAGGCCATGCCATCAGATGAGCAGCAGATTAAGCAGAGCGAATATATCATTCCAGCAGAGCCGCTAGATGAGATTATGTTAATATTAATTCCAGAATTGGAGGAAATTGAACAAGAATAATTTTAGGATGTATGCAGCTTACATCCTATAATATTTTATATCTCGAATATCGTAAACGGCTCCCTCACACTAGCGCATTGATCCAAAACGGCATGCAGTGCTTCGTTTATTCTATTCTCTGGATGGACACCGTGGTTCCCAGAAGCGTATAGGGAACCCAGGGCAACTTCGGCGTTGGCCCCAATCGCCGTATACTCTGGATATTCAGTGATCGCAAATCCGCTATCGATTTTGAATATCCTCCCCGCCAATCCGATAAGGATTGTAGCATCCATACTGATCATGCCGTCCTCGTTGTTGGTTTTGATTACTCGATTGCCATCTAGATATGTAATCATTGTTGGAAGATACGTGTTTTGCAGGTAGTCGAATGCATCCCAGGTGATAGCAGGTGACTTGAATATCTGCATCAACTGTGATATCCGTTGCTTCCCACCCACTCCTACCAAAATGCTACCATCCTTCCAGATTTTGGGATGCATTGATGTGGGTTGGAGCCAAGAATCTGAACTGTTGATGGCAGCATCCCCGCCCATGTAGATCTTGCCAGCATGTTTCAGGCTGATAATACACGTCATTTAGGCACCCCCTCTGGTTCCCTGTTGCCTCTTAGTCTTTCGCTTCTCCGCCTTACTCAGTTTCCTCGGCCTAAATTGTCCAATCCCACACGCATGATTCTTATCACGCTGATCAGCACACAACGAAGCATCTTTCTTCTTAAACCAATAACATGCGCCGCAAAATCCCCATTTCAAACCTTCTGCCATTGGCTGTCCTCCCAAATAATCACCCATGTTGTATTATTTCCCGTCACATTCGCTCCAGGCGCATCGATGCTCATATTGTGGCTACCTATACCGGTTGCATTTCCGGCCACATACAGTGACATATCGCTGCCTGCTGCCAATGATAGCAGCAGAAACAATATCAGTAACCTTACCATATGCGCCACCAAGGCTTACGGTTTTCATGCTCTTCTATGATCTTTGCTGCCAGATCCTGTTTGTATCGCTCATAGGCTTCGTCTGTGATGTAGCCTTGGTCGTGTAACAAGTTGGCGACGTTTAATGAAATGACGTACTCTTCGAGATTCATGTCTTACCCCATATCTTACTACTCGATCTCTCTATCTGATCAGGTTGCCCGCCCACGCCTGAGAACACTTTCGTCTCTCGTTTGCCTGCCATAATATCCTCGAAGGTGTCCTCTGGGGTAAACCAACGTCCTTCGTTTTTGACAACCGGCGCACTCATTGGATAGCCTCCAATGTCGCAGATATATGATGCTATTTCAGCCGCCAGCATCTCCGATAGGCTTCGCTCCTCATAGGCTATATTGACCTCCTGGCAGGCGGCCTTGAGTGCCTGACATCGGGTACATTGGGGTCCGGTGGTATAAATGATCATACTTCCCACCCATCCGGCATTGGTAATCCTCTGATTTTCTTGCCTTCTCGGATGCACCAATTGAACCATTCCAAGAATTTATCTCGTTCTCTGTCTGCTTGATAATATAGCATCCACATTTGACGATTGTTTGATAGATAGCACTCCATTAAACTTGGATGTCCTTTCATCCAAGGCTTCGCAAAATCTGGTTTGCATTCAGAATTGTGTTTCATTCATCCCTCAAAATCTTCATCTCTGCATATAGCTGCCCTAACTTCTCTTCATACACATCAATTGCCTCTTGTACCTGAGCAATCGCCTGATCGACTGGAATGATTGTCCTGGTAGGCTTAATCTCCTTCTTCATAAGCGGATTGGTAGATTGTACCATTATTTTTCGTTCTGCCGTGCAGATGGGACACGCGCACCCTCGTTCATGTAGCGGATCGATTAGACTCATGGTTGGGCCGTCCTTGGATCTTCAAAAAGTTCCTTCATATCGCATCATACCGTATATTCCATAGTGCCGTTTGTCCTTCTGGTATTCGTTTTATCAATCCCTTTGATAACAAATTTTTTCTGGGAATATTCCAGCCATTTTTAGACAGCCCCAGATCATCGCGTATCCTTTTCGGCGATACCGGGCCGTTTTTTCGAATGAAATCCAGCACGTCGTTAGATCGTCGGTCGAGGTGAGTATGGCTGGCCCCAAGTTTGCGCCTCAGTTTGTCGGTGGCGATCCAACCATCTCCCACATGCTCCACCCATCCTTCGGACGCGAGCCGCGATATTTCGCCCCGACGCAACCCGATATCAGCCGGGGAGAATTTCCTCCACAGTGGGATATCCACATTTATCCGCCACGGTTTCAGCATGGGGCATTTCCCGCCTTTCATGCAATCACCCTCCATTTCTCGCCGCTAAAGTAGCATCTCTCTATCTCATGTTGCCTTTCTAGGGCTACCAGATGCCTCCTAGCAGCCTTCTTATCCAGCATGCAACATAATTCTACGTCAAACATGGAACATGGGCCATTATGAGCGATATACGCAAGCACTTCCCGCCTATCTCGCTCTCTGCCTTCTTCGAGATAAGGTTGCTTGCATATACGATATTGTCTATTCTGAGTAATTCGGCTCATGCTGGCGGGGCGCATCCGGAATATTTCAGCCAGATGCCCGGTGCTAAATCCAAATAGATGATATAGCAACCTAATGCCTTCGCGTTCGGCGCTAGACGTCCTCATAGGATCCTCCGATATACCGCAATCACGATCCCTGCCAGGATTACAATTAATGCAATCAAACCGAAAACCAATACACCATAATCATCCATGAGATCTCAACTCCGCAAGCCTCTTGCTTACATCATCGGGCATCCATACTTGACCTGTTTCCCTGTTGATTTTGGCCGCGATGCCAGAGAAGTTGACCCCCTTGGCCGTCCCGATAGCGATGATGCCATCTATGCGATCCTGGGTCGTCTTGGCGGGCTTTTCTGCTGTTGGCATAACCAATGGCTGCATGGGTTGCAAACCTTCTACCTTGGGCTCCACAGAGGCTTTCTTTCGGTTGTAGATGCCAACCAACCCGCGAATCCTAGCTTCGGATATACCAACAAGTGGCGCGATCTCGCGTGATTTGTGGCCTGTATCGTGTAGGCGGTAAATTTCCTTGCGGATCTCTTGAGTTAATGCAGTTGGTTGTAACTCGCATCCTTCAGGCAACTTCATATTGGCTGGAAAGCGCGAAGTCTCCTCTAGGGTCTTCTCGCGATCTAGGATATCGAGCCATTTCTGAGATTCTTCTTCATCGAGAAGTATCCTCATTTCAATTTCTCCATATCGCCCAATTTGTCTACCAAATCCCTCCCATCCTGCCGGATGCTATATATCCATCCAGCCTTAGACAGAAGGCCCGCCTTTCGCATTTCGAATAGGCAGTTCTTACAGGTAGTTGGGTTGATTTTCAGCTTATTGGATAGCTGCGTTTGCAGGGCATCCTTTTTAGACAGCTCCTGCAAGATTGCTATCTTTATCTCCATTTTTGACCTTCGCATGCATATCTGATCCGCTGCATAACTACTTAAAACTTACGCTTGATAATGAAAAAAGTCGATAAAAAATAGGTCGCTGGAATCTATCCGTGTGGCATGTTGCCCACACTGGTCTTGTACGTTCCCGGAGTCATAACGATCGTATCAACTGAATTATGTGCGATATCAATATAATTCACGTTGTCAGGTACGTTGACACCATACCCAGCCGTAGGTGCTGTTATGTCGCAATTCATGAATCGAATGTTTTTGATACTGGCCACGTTCGCAAAGTTCACAGCATGTTTGTTGGCCGATCCTGTGCCAATTTGCACGCCGGTGAAGTATAGTTTATAACAATTCGCGGCTACGTATATCGCTTCGTACCCCGTACCGCCAATCGTGCCGCCAACCCAGTACACTTGGTCAATGTTGGATAGGTACATACCATATCCGTTGAAGGCCCACAAATCTACGTTGGTAGCCCATATGGCATATGTTTTATGTACGCCGTTACAAATAAGTGCCCCACATCCAGCACCACCATCTGCATAATCCGCAATGACTGATGTGAGTAGTAATGTTCCCACATCATAATCATTTTGCGGATCGAGATAGATACTGATGGCTTGATCCATAAGATATACATCGGTGAGTCGTGGTGCGCCCTTGATCACATGCAACCCGATTGATCCGGTACCGCCTCCGCCAATCATCCCCTGATTGATTATTCCGCCGCCTGCTCCATTGATTTCAATTCCTTTTCCGCCAGCACCTACTGCAAACGTGCATCTTATAACCTGATAATTATCGGCATATGTATATAATCTTAGGCACGTACCGGAAGATCCATATTTCTGCGAAAATCCGCAGTCGATAAAACTTGGGTGAGATCCATATGTCTCGGAATATGATACTTCTACCAGCACTTGATTTGCGCCATCAGATTCAAATTGACACCCCAAAAAATATGGACTGGAAGCGGTAATTTTCATGCATATAGTGGAATCAGCCATACCGGCAAAGTCGAATGTGCCCGAATAAGTCGTTGCGCCTGCGTCGAGCCAGTTAGTCGGTCCACTGCTACCGACGAACATAACACGCGGTTGATCGTACACAAACTGTGAATTGCACACAACGGTTTTTGGCAAATAGTAGATACCAGGTCCATGAGCATCTACAAATGCGTGCAATTCAGCACCCGTATTACCCAGAAACACATATCCACTGCCAGTCTCTCTCATCTGTGAGTACGTGACATAATCGCCCGATGCAGTGCCATTGGCCGCGCCAGTGACAAGAGTAAACGTAGGCTCCAGCGTCGTTGTGTTAATGCCTACATTGGTCCCATCTGTGTATAGTGGACTATTTCCCGCCAACATATTTGTCCCGGTGAACTTGGGCAGATAGCCACTTGTGCCTGATATGTAGGTTCCTATATCTGCCTTCAGGACAGCATCCGTTTTATTGGCCTTCTCCCAGGCCTGTGCCATGTTTGCAGCATCCAGCGAGCTAGTGCCTGCCGTGACACCGTTAATCTGACTATTGATATTCTTGCTCCAATTAATGTCACGTCCTGGATTGATCTTCGGTTCTGCCGCGAGTGCTCCGCCGATCAGCAGAGCTATAGCTAGTATGGTTAGCAATTTCATAGAATGGATCACCTATATATATTAGTAGATACATTAGTATATCATGCCGGTGAAAACTATCCCCATCAGGTTTGATGAGGAAGATTACAAGGAAGCGGGCAGCCTGAAAGGCGATAACGAGGCGTGGCCTGCTTACGTGTTGAGATTGGTGCGGGAGAACAAGGAGATAGCGCGATGAGAAAAGGACAATATTGTTCCGAGGAGACAAAAGCGAAGATGTCCATTGCGCAGAGTGGCGAAAAAAACCATATGTGGGGAAAGCATCAATCACCTGAAGCAAATGCAAAACGCTCTGCTTCTCTTAAATTAAATAACCCACGCAAAGGAAGACCGTTATCTGCAGAACATCGCGCTAAACTTTCCGCTGCTCGAATGGGGAAACCGCCTTGGAATAAAGGAAAAATAGGCGAGATGTCTGAAGAAACGCGGGCAAAGATTAGTCAATCTTTAGTAGGTAGAAAGATTCCGTTAGAAATTCGCGACAAAATCTCAAAAACGCTGACTGGTAAATATGTCAGAGAGAAAAACGTGAATTGGCGTGGCGGAAAAGATTCTACTTATTGTCCAAAATTCAATGAATCTCTACGGAAACGCATACGGGCATTCTTTGAATATAGGTGTGTAACATGTGGGAAATCGACATCAGAAAACGTACCTGCTCGTCAATTATCGTGTCACCATGTCGAATATAACAAAGCTGCATGCTGTGATGGTGAACCAGTACATTTCGCTGCATTGTGCCATAGATGTCATACTAGAACAACAAATGGCAATAGGACACAATGGGAAGCTATGATTCATCGTATCATAGACGAAATTTGGAACGGAAAAAGTTATTTCACTAAAGAAGAATGGAAAGAATATCGAGGTGTCAATAAATGAGGACTTTAATATATATCATAATAGCACTATTTTTAATAGTGCCTGTGATCGCATATGACCAACGTGAGGGCAACAATGCAATTCCCATGCTTGCCCCCGATCCGAGCCTGAAGACCACCGATCCGTTTTATGGTGGTATACAGCATCCAGATAATTCGGGTCCATCTTACCAATTGCCGCCAATATTCGGCGGGCCCGCGCCAATAATCTTAGATTGGATGAACCTGTCAGAGCATAACGAAAAGCTGAACATGACTACAAAAAACATTGTAGCTATCAATTCCTATGCTCTGACAGAGGATCAGATGAGCAGGGCAGGCATACCAGTTGGAGAGGAGAACTATCTATGATAGATGAAATCGATATTCCAATCGGTCTAATACCTGGATTGTTATACCGGCGGTCAGAAGTCCCACCGAAATATGCCATCTGTGACGGTAATAATGGCACTCCTGATCTATCTCAT
Source organism: Candidatus Pacearchaeota archaeon (assembly GCA_023228245.1). The sequence goes on along the minus strand of JALOBN010000037.1, from coordinate 17,209 downwards.
TTGAACGAAATGCGATTAAATGAAGTGTATTGGCATGTTATGAAGGTAGAGAAATGATGCTTCGATATGCGTACATTGAGAAAAGCGAGCAACTGCCAGCAGGCGCGTTGGTCCTGCTGCCAGAATGCATCAAATTACCACAAACAGTCACCCTGCGATGGTTGCAAGGAGACGAAATCGCCACTGTGATAGATATCCCGAAGGAGGAATCTGATGTTATCCCCTGAGCAAATCAAGTCTTTGCAATCCGACCATGCCGCTAGATATGCAGAATGGCTAAAGGCCGATCAGAAAGCCTTTGATGCAAGGGAGAAGAATAGGATCGCAGAAAGAGCATTCAATGCCGCCAACGAGAAGGAACGATATGACAAACGCGATCTCCTGAAGGCAGATCCGCTGTTAGGGAATTTCATGGTCAACCAGACATTGAAGCCCTTCCATGATGCCTGGTATAATGCCGAAGATGAAATGAACCAGGCGGCACAAACATCTCGCCAGGCTAGTATCTTGGTAGATGAGGTCAATAAGAGGATTGAAATTTGCAAGATAGCAGCCGGGTTGGTGTAGGCTGCCAACTGTTTTCAAATTTTTTGAATATAACAGAGTGCTAGGTAAAACGGCAGGCTTGCCGCCGCGCTGCCATCAAAATGCGTGCCTTCGGCGGTGCTGTGCCCGTGCGCCCCTCCACCCCCAGCATTGGACGTGTTCCCTGTCGTCGACGTTGTATCAGCTCCATACACGCCGCCCGCGCCACTCAATGATGCCTGATCACCATATAGATCAGAGAACGGGTGCCGGTGCGGCCCCATTTCCGCCACCGTCAGCGTGTGTCCATCGACTGCGATTGCCCCGGATGCGGTGAAGGTAGCCGACCCTCCTGTATCGCCTACCGAATAGGCTGATCCCGTTCCCGCCCCGACCGTAAGTTTTCCGCGAAGGTCGATGGTGCCCTCAGTGCCATCGCATAGATGCCATCCAGATGGGATATCGCCGGTTGCCCCATACCACAAGATTACAAGACCGGTAGGCACACCTAGGCCCGCGAATGAGGCCGCGTGAAGGTTTCCAGTGGACTTGTAGAGGAGATCAGCATCCGAACCCGATCCACTGCCATCGTTGCCAGCATACCAGTAAGCCGCTTCCATTTCGGTTTTCGTCTGATATAAGGCATCATGATTGTGCGAGGTCAGATAGCTAGAGGCTTCGGTGTAGATGGTCTCGAAGTTATCCATTTTCGCAGGAGTCACCAAATCCCCCGCTTCCCACGGATTTTCATTTTTCGTATAAGCCATCTCATCCCTCACGCATACTTCATGATATAATATAGGCTGTGATACAACGGCCTAGGGTCAAAAGTTCCAGAAATGGTCGATCCGGGGTGCCCATGCGCTCCGCCACCGGTGTCTTGATTTCCCACCGCCGTGTTGCGGTAAACAGGATTGCCATACATGGTGCCTAAATACGTTCCTACGTTGTAAACATTATAATATTCTGTGTATTCGTGGTTATGTGAAGGGATTTCGTCCGTCGTCAGCGCATGGTCACCTATTGTCACGGTCCCCGATATCGAACAGTTGCCATTCCATGTAGCCGGGCCGCCAGTTGCCCCTACTGCGTAATCTCCCCCGGCACCAATTACAAAGCGGTCCCTGAGATCAGGCGATACCTTGCCTCCATAGGTTCCGCCGTCACAAATATGCCAGCCAGAAGGTACATTGGCATCTGTGCCTGACCATATCATGATAGCCCCGAGTGGCATCACCGTTGCAAGGAGATCCGAGAAATGCTGACCATCCAATAGGTCACAGTCAAACCCAGTGTAGAATGTGAGGCTGAAGAAAGTGGAGTCCGCTGTCGCTTTTGGGTAATAGCGTGAATCGTGGCTGTGGATATCGGCATCTGACTGGATGGCTGCCCACTGCGTTTCAATGTGGTTCCAAGCTTCACCGGTCAATTCGTCGGCGGAACTCCATGAAGTATGAAACTTGACGTAAGCTATAAGATCACCACCAAAAAATTAAAATGAATTAAAGTTAACTTCGGGATCATTTGCCCAATAGCAAATTAGCAAATTGAACCAATGCCATCGCTGGTGTTGGGTCTTGTTATGACACGACATACACAAAGGAACGAATGCCCACCCATGGCCGTTGCAGATGCTATTTTTGTTATAATCTATATGGTGGACGGCATGGCGTATATTGCCCTCAAGACCTCCGCATATGAAGCATTTTCTATTGAATTTGTCTCTTATGTACTCCTTAAATTCATTATCAAATTTTGGACAGTACGGTTCAAACGATTTTCCGCCCATCCAATGCCAATTCTTTTCCCCTCGCCGAGTATCTCCTATATGCTTTTTATGCTCATCCGAGAACGGTAAACGCTTTTTGCCAATTTTCGCTTTTGCGCTCTTCTCTATACCTTCAACAGTTATATAATATGGGATCTTGGCGCGATAATCATAAGTACACTTTCGCGAACAAAAATGCAATTTAACTTTGTCGAGCTTATATGGACGTATCTTGAACTCGACCCCACAGTTTTCACATTTCACGTATACAGGCGGCTTGGACATTTGAGAGGACATTCGACATGATTTCGAGCAAAATGTCTGGTCGCTTTTCCATCGCTCAATTAAAAAATCTTTGCCACAATATTTACATGTGTTCGTTACTCTGATAATATTAGATTTTCCGTGACACGCGTGGCTGCAATATTTCCCGTATCCCTTCTTAATTATGTATGGTCTTGTATAAAACGGTTTTCCACAAACCACGCATTTACAGTTGGTGTCTTTTAGCATAGAATCGATATGCACTTCATACTATTTAACTTTTTTGGATAAAACACAATGCATAATACGGCGGTCGTTTTTCTTGCCCGGAATCGCCCGTATAGCTCGCTGTATGAGTGTGGGCTGTGCCTGACCCAGCGTACGCGGTGTAGCTAGGATGCTCCACCATCGCGGTCATGTAGTGTGGTGGGATGCCGTTCCAGCCACTTGGGCCGCTGCCAGCTTGTGCTGGCTCGTAATAATCTCGGATAGTGCCATGCGAATGCAAAGGCATTTCGGATTCGGTCAACTCGTGCCCGGCAATCGTGACCGTCCCTGTTGTTTTGACTGTATTTGCGCCTCCGGTGTCGCCTTTTGCGTAGTGGCTGCCCGATCCGGGAACAAAATCATTTCGAAGGTCCGGGGTGCCATTTAGACCATTGCAAAGCACCCACCCAGGACAGTTGGTCGCTATGCTTGCCTCAGATCCTGACCACCATGCGATGACACCTGAAGGCGAACCCGCCGCTATAATCTGGTCGGAGGTATAGCCATCCAGAGTGGCGGCGATTAGGCCGCTTCCGGTTCCGTCTGTGGCTGATGAAAAATAGCGCGCATTGCATTCGGCATCCGTGAAATATGACGAACTATGAGTAATCGCATCTATATAATCAACAGACTGCGAATACATGGTTTCTAAATTATCCAAAAAAGAGAGTTTTTGCGCAGTGGTGAGGTTAGTCTCCAACCAAACTGAAGGAGTATATACCAGGATCATCCCCCCTGAAATGAATTTCTGTATTCATTACCCAATGGTTTATGAGAAGGTTAAAATATTCAAACCTATTACCAGAACTTTTTGCGTGGTGTTTCTTACACAGTGGTACTAAATTCCAACGTTTTCCGAAGCATCCACTCTGCTTATCGAAATTTATGTGGTGAACGGATAGTTTTGATCCATTATCTTTTTCTGTGGTTGGGCAAAGATAACACTTTCTGCCAAATGCTTCTCTGACGGATTCCCTCAATTCTTCTGTCCATTTCTCACAATAAACTTTCGAAATTCCACCACGCCAATTAGGAGCATTTGGGCCACATTGATATTTATCATGGCACATGCGTGAACAAAACCGTCCCTGACCCGATTTCAATTCGCTTTCATAGATAGGAAACTCTATTTTGCATAATTCGCATATGCGCATGATCTTTCTATCTGGTTTATCCGGGCGATTAAAATAGCAATCCTTTGAACAATATTGTCCATCTCCTCTTAGTGCATCTTTGTAATAAAGTTGAAACTCTTTTCCGCACGTTTTGCATTTTCTGGTTATCTTAGGATGTCCCTTCGAGCATACAATAGAGCAAAATCTGCCTTTTCCCCGATTTACTGCCGATGCACAAACCACAAACTCTTTTCCACATCGCCCACACTTTCGCTTTATCGGAGGTTCGCCCTTGGATTTATTAAGACATGCCCCGGAGCAATATTTACCACGCCCGTCTGGTATCTTGGAAGGTTTTACAAAGAATGATTTACCACATGTACCACATTTACATTCTACCAGCATACTAATACATCTCCTGTCATGCATTCCTGAATAGATCTGATGAGGCGAAGGATTCAGGAAAACCTCTTTCGGAAATGGGGATCAGCCATCTCCTAGCCTCAAAATCAATACGCTGCGATACTATTTAAGACTTTCTCATGCTCCTTTGAGATATTGTGCATTTATTTGATAACTTTCGAGTACGGTTTTTGTCTTTACGAAGGCAACTCTAAACAATTCCACCCCGCTGCCAATTGTCCCCGTTGCACTATCGCCGCCCCATAGGACAATCTCGGAGATTGACCCGACTGCCTCTGCTGGCGAAATATACGAATACGAACGGATATCATCAGTTATCTCATTGACAACGCTTGTATGGGCTTTGCGGAAGAACGCCACGCCCCCATAATGAAATTCGATATACTCCACTCTATCCAATGGACTGAAAGAAGGCCATAGGTCAGAATCCACCCTAAGACCGGCCCCAATAGGGGCAGAAGTAAACGGGTTTGGCCGATCCCCTGTCAAAAAGGTATGTGCAATGTTATATAATTTCGTTACCCCAGCGGCGTCTATGCCTTCACTGATAGAACTTTGTACTGCTTGGAACGATGTATTAAGAAAGGTATCCCATTCGGCCTGCACCGGGCCATAGCAGCCCGATACTGAATACTCAGTATCCCCGTCCTTGTGAGACTCACTTACGTTGGTTATTAGGAAATCTTCGTCTATGCCGCTTATAGTGATGTGCTGGAGAGTTCCGGCAGCCAAGCCGCTCCGTCTGGTACGATATTTTACGGTTATGCCGTCTACTGCATAGTTGGCCAGGGCAGACTCCAGGTATTCACCCATGCTCTCGATGCTGGTTAGGCTATCATCTACTGTGATGTGCTCGACCTTGCCGCTGCCCACCCCCTGCCTAGCAGCATTGGCGGCTATCGCGGTGAGGTCTTCGGCCTTCGACTTGGCCTTCCACAAGCCATAGTATTCTATGATGATCGCAGCGGCATTCGCAGGAGCTACTTCAAACGTGAACGTCTCTGATTGGATCGCATAATAGCTGTCATAGCTCCCGGTATCAGTGCCTTTCTGGCCTACAGTCTTGGCCGATCCGCCCACCGTAACCGTACTCATCCTATTGACAGGATAAGCAAGTGGAAATGTTTTAGTTGTACCATCTCCGATAAAAGTATCCGTCATCAGATCGGTTTCAGCATAGCCACCTTTCCCTATCTCAGTATTACGATAGTCAGGATTTGTATGAACAAACGACAAGCTGTCTGACAGAATATCCTCGCCATCGGTGATTGACCAATCGGCAGCATACAGCGTCCTGGCATGGAAATATAGCTTGAGATCATAATCCAGATAGAAAACGAATCCCTGGCTGTCAGCGAGCTTCTGCAAGGCAACAGTGGCCGTCACATCTCCCAAGGAGATCTCAGTAAGAACTACACCATCCTCTATGTAGCCTTCTGTGATACCTTCTTCTGCCAGGTATTCAGTCATGATGGCTTTTACAGCATCGCCCGCCAGCGTATCCTCTGCTGCATAATCGATTACCCTCCAGTCGAGCATAGCGGTGAAGTCTGTAGCATCGATGGAATGAAACTTGATATCCGTGCCTGGGACCTTGACCTCTTCCGCAGATTGCACAAGTCCTGCAAATAGCAGATTATTATCCAAATCCTTGCATTCGACCTTTTGCCGTTCGTAGAAGGTCAAAGATCCCGCGCTATCATATGCAGTGAACGAACTTGTAGCCCGGCCATCCACATTATGTTCTATCTGAATACCAGACTCATTCAGAATCAGAGAATTGACCGAGAAGATCTCCGCCAATGTTAGACTATCTGGCATGGACGTAGAGAGCGGCGTGCTGTCATCGCTACCCAAAGCTTCTGCTAAGGTCTTCTCAGTGTAGAGCTTGGTAGTTCCAATCGATATCAACATAGATGCCTCAGAGATACGCGCATGTTGCTCTTAGTACAGTATTGGCATCCGTCGCGCTACCAAACTGGATAATGTATTGATCGGCAAGCGTGGTCTGTGCCACCAGGTAATAGGTTGTTTTCGCGGTCAGTGTTACCACGCCAGACCTGGTTAGAATCCCGATGTAGATCCCATTAGTTACTCCTCCAAGATATGCTCTGCCTTTCAAATTCGAGTCCGTGAAGCTATCTGCCGCAGTCGATGCACCAGCCAGCATCTCTGCCATTGTCCCACTCGCAGCAGCAACGATTGCTATTACCTCGAAACTTACATTCCAAACGCCAATTGGAATCGAAAGAGACAATGACCCCAGATTGTAATAGGTATTCTGGGTTGGACTGTCTTGGTGTGCTCCGCTTGCGTCGGACAGCTCGACGGTCCACTTAGCCGGACTTAGTGGAAACCCAGCCGGTGCTTTCATCATGCTATAGTAAGGCAGAGTTATAGCCCCCCCAGATAGCGTATAGTCGGTTCCGCCATAGATTGTGATGGTTGTGTTTGGCGATGAATAACTTGCCTTTGTGATGATGAAATATTTTACAGTCGAATCCGTGAGCTTGATACGCATTCCAGGATAATATTTTGTGGTCTTGTCGCCGGTAATCGTAAACGTGTAACTTGGCGCATCACTAGCAGCATAAGTCCAAGTCTCACCCGCCGCCACCCATCCATTGAGAGGCAACACAGCGTCTATAGTTTCAAAATTTGTGTGCAATCCGGTGTAAAAGGTCTGGCCGCCATCCGCCGCCAATGGCAAAGCCAGACCGTGATTGAGTGATGTGTCTGGTATTTCTATCCCTCCTATCTCGCGGGCACTGCGCCCCTGAGCTGCATTTTCTTCATAACCCGATCCATGATGGTATTGGTCACTTCCTTCCCATCCATGTACCAATGATGCTCGGTGTGGTCCTCGATAACTATTCGATCAGAGTTTGCTTTTCCAGCTTGTCCAAATCCCATATCTGCAAGACTTGTGAACATCCTGGTCAGCTTCGCGGGCAGGACAATTTCCGGACCCGCTTCTCCAGCAATGATCTTCTTGGGGCCTTCGTCTAGTAGAGCGCCATGTGCGGCGAATATAGCGGGCAACGTGTATGAACTCGATGAATTCCCAGAACTGGCCGCGCCTTGATAATTCGATATCCCGCCAGTTGAGTTGTACGTCATCGGATTTATGTAGCTGGTGACGCCCTGCGGATTCGTGTAAATCAGCGGATTAACCAGAACCCCGGTACATGAATCCGTGAATCCTTCGAAAAGGCAATCTGTGAACTGTATTGCACCACTGCTATTACCAGACACCACGCCGCTACTGTCACTGCTGCTATATGATGTCCCACCGCCTCCTCCACTGCTGATATTTGCGTTGATGTTCACATTCACTGATATTGACGCCAGTGCTTCGGCGATCGCCGCGACGCCTTCCGATATCTTTGTCTGCGCGTCCTCCATATCAGTCACGAGCTGCGCCCAAATGTCAGCCCAATCTTGTTGGAAAGCTTGTAGGCTCGCTTCAGAGTTCATCACCATGCTGTCGATAGCATATTTGGCCCCGTCTCCTGCTTGCTCAAATGATGATATTATCGATGATTGCAGGCTGGTTATGGACGGTTCTATGGATGGCCAATAGCTCGCCCATTGTGCCTTCGCGTCATCCAGAATTTCGGAGCTGGTCGTTAGCCATGCATTCCTGATATCTATGGCTGCTTGCCAGCCAGTATCTCGGATGCTGGTTATTTCGGTTGTCAGAACGGCATTAATCTGCTTCCAGTAGGTTGAGCCTTCTGCCTTGATTATACCCCATGAGATCCTAAAGAAATCTTTTAGGTTACTGATGATCTTTTGCACCTGTTTGGACATGCTGGCAAGACCGGTGATGCCAAAATACGCTGTCATCTTGTCAGCATCAACCGCGTCCTCTGTGGCGCTACCGGTTGAAGTACCCTCTGCATATCCCGGAATGCCGTAGGCTTTCATTGCGGCCAACAGAAGATCCCATCGTTTGGTTTTGGTCGGGATGACATACTCAGGATAAGAAGAGCCATCTTCGCCGATCAAGGAGAGTTCCGGGCCAGATGTCTTGCCGCCTGTGGCTTTCTTGCCCCATGATGAGAATTCTGCCGAATGGAGTTGCGTACCCCATGAGGTAGTGCCGTAGTTGTGTGCGGTGCTAGAGCTGCCTGACGAACTCGATGATGATGTACTCAGAGTACCCATTGTACTCTTCCACAGAGACGCAACGTCAAATCCGAGCAGCTTTGATGCGGCCTGTCCGACCATGTTAGCGGCGTTGCCGATGGCATTGGCACCCGTTTGAAGCGCGCTACCAATGGTGTTAGCACCGGTTTGCAGAGAAGTTTTTGCGCCCATTGCGCCGGTTTCGAGTGAGGATTTTGCGTTAGTACCGCCAGTGGTTAGCGAATTTCCGGTAGATAATCCTTTGGTTTGCAGATCACTACCAGCGACTTGTACCTTGTCGTATAGGATGCCACCCGCCTGAGTAAACCGTTGCTGCGCCACCTGGCCTATTACAGCTATCTCCCTACCAGATGCATCGAGGCCGATCTTGACGGCTTGCCCCGCCTGGGTGGTGAAATTGGCAGCGACCTCGGAGCCTAACCGGATGGCATTAGCAGCTGTCTGTGATCCGCCTATGAGGATGGATTCAGCCGCCTTGGATGCATGAGATGTGATTGTGGATGCATCTTTCGCAGTGCTTATGGTCAGATCCTTGAAGAATAACGCCCCGTCTTTCAGCGTGTTGGATGTGAATGTGCCAATTTCCTTGGAAGCGGCAATTTCTTCATTGGTGATCAATCCCATCGTGGTTTTGTAACTTACCAAATGTGTTTTTAGACCGTCGATGTATTCATCCCATGCGGTTTTTCCATCTGCGACCGTTTTTGAGATCGGCGTCCAGGTTACCTCGAAATTTTTATCCACTGTGTCAGAGAATGCCTCCCCCATACTTTCGCCGATGGTTTGTCCTTCTGCTACTTGGGTTGATGACCATGAACCGCTTTGCTTATTTGCCTCAGAGGTCACAGGTTCGTTTGGTGCGGCGTAAGTCTCGCCTTCCGACCCCATTGGGGTGTACCAATCCATTAGACCAGATATTTTTGCAGACGATTGTTTTTGTTTATATAAGTCATATGCAGATATTTTCTGTGTGCCCCATGAACTAATACCTGATACTGATACATCTCCGGTGGTTGATATAGCCGTCTGGTGAGCTTGTGCTGCTGCCGGGTCTGTAAATACTTTACCGTCCGTGGTGACATATCTTGTTCCAACCCAACTACTACTCGTTTTTGACGTAACACCAGAAGAAGAACTAGCGGCACTCGACAACATGGCGGCCACACCTGGGATGTTTTGCCCCATCCAGGTAACCAGCGCAGCAGCGGATTCGCCCATTTTGTTTATCGCGCCACCAACGGAACTTGTTATGGTTGCAGCCAAGCCGAAAAACGCATCCCCTATACTCTTTACAAAATCCAAGAATTGATTTTTTGCAGGTGCTAAGTAGATTTGAATTTTGCCCAATATGCCGCTACCTATTCCCTTGATTATCTCCCATCCGAGAGACAACCAATCAGATGCCATGCCCCAAACCTTCGACAGCGCGCCCCATATCGAGGTATCCGATCCGAGCCACCCCTTGATGGCAGTTGCTATAGTATCGACTATGTTTTGACCAAGTTTTTTGGGACCGCTTCCATCAACCCATTTGGTTACGTTTGTGTAGATCCAATCGCCCAGCTTGAAAACGGCATTAACAATGGCCTTTGCACCATCAGACACCATCTCAACGATGTCCGACCCAAGCCCGGCCCAATCAATCCGTTTGATATAGTCCCACGCATCTTTGAATGCTTCTTTGAGACGATCCACTACTTTGTCCCAATCACCATCTTGGATAGCATCCCAAACGTCTTTTACGACATCCTTGATACCATTGAACGTGTCGGTTGCGATCTTTCCGAAGATTTCAAATTTTCCTGGGTTGAGAGCCAAGCCAATTCCCGCCAATCCTGCCACTATCAGAGCAATGGGCGCGGCGATGGCAGTACCGATTGAGATTATTCCTCCAACTGTTCCCGCCACCAGAGTTGCAACTGAAGATAATGCACCCACCACCATTGAAGCATATCCCGCAAGAACCCCGGCCACCATTGCAGCAGTTGAAGCGATTGCTTGCGCTTTCATTGCCACAAACGCGACTATGGTAGAGCTTGATGTCAATAGCGCGTTAGCGATCGCGCTGGCTTTCATTGCTACGAAATTTGATAATACAGCAACTTTGGTGGCGAGGGTGCTAGCTATTGTTCCAGTTTTCAGGGCGGTCCAACGGGCTAGTATTCCCGACGACATTGCAGCGACGACAGGGACCAATGCCATGAATCCCGCACCAATCGCGGCAATCCCCAGGCCAGAACCTATGCCAGCTATGGCGGCTTTTATGCGATCAGCCGTTAGACCAATCGTATCTCCTATCTTGCCCCAATCACCCTCTTTGAATGCAGCATATAGACCTCGGATGGCGGGCGCACCCGTTGCCGAAAACCAATCCAGCAGCCCCTTAACAGTAGGTGCCAGATCTTGCCCAATGCCAATGGCCAAATCGGTTGCAGCGCCCATAGCGGCATCGAAGGAACCGCTTAGAGTGTCAAGCATGAGCTTGGCCATTTGCTCCGCAGCGCCCTTGGAATTGACTAGTTCGGAGGTTAGGCCCTTGACTGCTGTATTCTGTTGGGCAGTAGAATATACGATTGCAGCGCCTTCTTTTCCATAGATCTCGCCAAAATCATAGATGTCCGCGCCTTTGGAAAGCAACAGATCCATTGTTTCAGAGAACGAATGGACGCGCGGGTTAACGTCATCGAATGTTAAGCCCAACTTGGCAAGTGTCTCTTCCTGAGTCTTTGTCGGACTGGTCAGGGCCATGAAGGCAGTTCTAAGCGCGGTGCCTGCTTTTTCGCCAGAATACCCGGAATCGGCCAACTTAGCGATTCTGGCGGTCAACTCCTCGAAAGACATCCCGACGCCTTTTGCCACCGGCCCGGCCTGTTGCATCGCATAATCAAAGTCTTTCATACCAGCAGCGGATTTTCCAGACGCTAAAGTATAGACGTCGGACACCCGGCCAAGCTCATCAACACCCATGCCAAACTGATTAAGAGTTGACATAGCCAACTTGGCGGAATCTGCCAGATCATAGCTTGTAGCTGTTGCCAACGACAGGATAGGCGAAAGATTGGCTGCGCTGGCTGACGCTACATCAAATCCACCTGCTGCCAGCCCCGCCAAGGCCGTCGCTATCTGGGTGGGGTCAAATGCGTTTGTATTGAGCTGACCAAGCTCCCTGGATACTGCTATTACATGCTCTTTGATTCCCAAGAAGGCTTCGCCTACGGTCTTACCGCTCTTTTGAGCAATCTCCCCTAGATCCATCTTGGAGGCAGCATCAGCCGCCGCACTCTCAATGTCCATATAGGACTTGACGCCAACTGTGGCAACTCCGGCAATGGCAACGCCAGCGGCCACCGTTCCGGCTGCAAGTGCGGTCCCTATGGATTTGCCTACACTGACCGCCTTGCCTTCCATGCTGCTCACAGCGGCGGAAAACTTGCCTTTGGCCGAATTGAGGCCACTATCCAGTTCTTTGTCGTCTAACGAGATCTTGGCATAGGCCGATCCAACCATTTCACCTGGCATGTAGTAACCTCATAAGTATAATAAAAATATTCAAAAGTTCATTATCAAAAAATCAAGGGACCATTCTTAGAATGTCCCTTTTAGCTTCCTGATCCGTCATGGCGTGCGGCTCCTTTGGCGGAACTACGTGCTCTGGATAGAATTGAGCAAACGATGGAAATTCTTTCGGGGCATTATAAGCCCATCCAGAGAGCTTGATAGCCTCATAGTCTCTGAGCTTTTCCCTTCGCCTAGCATCGTTCCAGGCTTCGATTTTGATAGAAATTTCAGGAGGAGTGGATTTCAGGAACTCCTCATATGATAGGTCTAGGAGTCCGATGGCAAGCTGCTCAAATTCTTCCTCTCCAATATCCGCTCGTTCGCTATTTTCTGAGCTTCGTAGATTATCGCCAGCTCCTCGACCTTCTGATCCTTGGTCTTCTCCTGGATAGCTTCGCCCTTCTCCTTGAGCTTTTTTCCGCTTGCACCGATCACGTTGAGACTCAGCGCATCAGCCAATAGAGCCATGAATGCCTCATATTTCTCGCCGGAATCGGCCTCGCCTTCTTCAAGATAATCCTGCCTGAGTTGCCCGGCGATATCTTCAGTCACTTTCTCAACGCCAGAGCCGGACCACTCTAGGCCCTTCTGCAAGAGGTAAATCTCGATGTCTGTATCTCCGAGGTGGTTGAGGATCTCCATTGCAGATTTGAACCTCAAGCCCTTGGCATCCGGGAAGAATTTCTTAGGTGCGTTGTGCTTGATGTCTTGCTGTTGCTTGTTTTCATACCTTAGGCTAAGCTCTTTGCCGCCTACCAAAAACGGTGTAGATTTCATATGTCATTTCTCCCTTGATGTAATTACCAATTTCAATTTATCGTGTCTCTAAAGCGATTCTGTGAATTATAAATGTAACGAAATATAGCAAGGGAGCCGGTCAAGGATATTTGCAAGTTATCCCTTCATCCCGGCCACCTGCCTATTCGCGTTTCTTGATTCGTAGCCTCTTTGGCTCTTCAGGCGGCTTTTCCTTCGCCTGAAGCTCTTCCAGGGTGGCGTGTTCCTTCCCACATTGCTTACAGATTTCTGGCATGGTCACACCGTATGATATCGCAATGCGCTAGTTCCTTCGAAGGTGATGTCCGACTCTGCCAGGGACTCCAATGTGCAGGTGGGACTCAGCCCTGTCAAGGTACCAATCCCTTCCAGCTTTCCTATCGAGCCCGTGGTATTATCCAGATACATTACGCAGAGGCATTTCGTGCCCAACTTAGCGATATCCTCCGAATCCCGACCGCCTGATGCATGGACGTGGGTTACAGCTCCCACCTTGCCAGATCCGGTACCTTCGTTGCCAGCCGTGGATGCACCACCATTGGCTACTCCGATCTTCAGATTATCGGCTACGTTGTTGGCGGTCGCGTCGGTAATGGTAATTACAGAAACCGCGCCGGTTGTGCCAGAGGTGATCAGATAATAATCAGTATCCGGAGCGCCTTCGTAGGATACGGTTACTGAAGTATATGCGCCTCCTAACGCTCTTATGGCTGCCTGCATTGCCGTAGCAATGGCTGCACCACTATTCAAGCCCGCCACTGTCAGAGTAATCAGACTTGCCGATGTCTCAGAATCGGCTTGGATATTAAAGCTGGTATCTGTCCCGCCTGATATGTCGATGGATGGATTTGCACCGCCTGTATGGTATCCTGCATTCCAATCAGTGACAGGATACGTAAGCGTCCACAGGAGCGACAAAGCTGGATCGGCCTCGATCATATCCTTTACATCTTTGGCCGTGGTGGTATCTGCTGTATATGTTACTGTGGTAACATTGGCATCCCTGGCAACCCCAGCCGCCCCGTTCGCTGTGTAGACTATGGCCTCGGCGTTCCCGGCCTTGCCCGGATCGTTCCATTCCCACGTGAGGTTTGCGTCTGCGGTTTCAATCGCGGTAGTGACTGATGCCTTTGCCAGGAAGAAGTGCCGGGATACGCTGCAATTCCAACCTTCCAATGTGGCTACGTATTCCTTCCAGGCGGTGGCTGAATTCAGCGCAGCCGGAAAAGTCGTAACCTCTTTGGTGTCGGACTTGAGATCGGCCTTCCAACTATAAGCGCCGCCCAGTGCTTCTATTGCGAAGTAATAGATGGTACAAGTTACGGTTCCTGCTGGCACGGACTGCAACGTCACATAACCGCCGGCGTAGTCTATCCTAGAGGGCGTTATCGCTGTGTCTCCATCATAGATGAGGGCGGCTTTAGCCGGGTCCCACATGGCGTGAGTGCGGTCGGTGATGTAGTACTCCAGTGTGGAACCGACTTGTGTCATGCCCTCTTTGGTTCCGCCTATTACCGATACTGCTTCCTGGTGAGGTGCCCAAAATCCAGCCTTCTTGCCTTCAATTATCGTCATGTTTCACCTCCTAAAAAGGTTATCATGGACCTCCTCAGCTATATGCCAGTGCGCCGGTGCCTTGGAAGCTGAAGCTACCACCCTGAACCAGGTCGTTTACGTCTGCCGACGGGGATATGCCGGTGATGATCGCGGACCCGCTGAAGTAGTGGGTAGCGTCCAGGTAGAACTTCATGGCCACGGATGCCCCGCCTATCAGGTTGAAAAGGGCAAGCTGCCCATTGGTGTCGGTCATATCGATACCAACCGTATCAATTGAGCCATCCCATCCCTTCAGAGTGCTAAGATAGGTCTTCCAGGCGGTAGAGCTATCTGTGGCCATTGGGGTGGTTTCCTTGGTGTCTGATTTTAGATTGATTTTCCATGCCTTAATTTCAGCGACGAAGTTAGTTGCCTGCGTCACCTTTCCAGCCTTGCCAGCAAGAATTGTCGTGTTTATCAACTCCACATTTACAAATTATTCGCCTATAGCTAGCTATAAGCCTCGGTGCATGAGGCTCATTATTATTGGAGAGAAGAAGCTAAATAGAGAGAAAGATAATTGGTTATAGGATACAAGCGAGGGGAAGCGGCGTAACTCTGGTTCCAGCGAGAACTTAAAAATGGCTAGAATCTGATCCGTTCGACTCGGACCGCTTGTTATCCTATATGTTTCTTAACATATGTGGGCAATTTGCTTATATTTTGCTGAAGCGTGTCTCCGATAAAACCGGCCCGCCCGGACGGGTGCCTTAGCGACCTATCGAGTTCTTGCTTAAGAATATAAGAGGAGCTTGCGCCCCCGCCTCCCGCATAGCAGCAATTATTATTGTCGTCGCGTTCGACACCTAAAGAATTTCGCATAGTTCCGCCGTCCACCGGACAGGCGGCTTTTGCTTGTGGAAGCCAGCATGTCAAAGCAAACTCTTCTATGCCATCGTTTCCCGCTTTGCGCATTTTGTCTTTGAACGCTTTATCATTCCATGATACTGCCATCCTTCCACCGCCGAAAAGTTGATATCTGGATTTAAAGCCCAATAGTTGATTAAGAGATTGAACCAGTGCCACCTATTGGCGTTTGTTTTCATGTGGCAACTACGACACAAAGGCACAAATGCCCAATCGCGCCCCTTACAAATGCTGTTTTTGTTGTAATCGATATGATGGATATGGGATTTCTCCGACAGTTCGGATGAGTTGCATAAGAAACATGTATGGCCAAATCGGTCTCTCACATATTCTTTGAATCCGTTATTGAACTTAGGACAATACGGTTCAAACGAAATACCCCCCTTCCACGCAGGATTCTTATCGAGAGTTCGCCCCTTCATTGGGCCGCCCGTTCCATACCACGGATTGTTTTCGCCTTTGTTCGCTTCAGATATCTTTGCCAGAATTTCGGGTGGATGATGCTTTCCGTAAAATGGGTTATCTTTGCCCGTTCGCTTTCCCTGGCGGGATTCCGAAATTTTCCGACGGGCATCTTCTGTATGGTGTTTTCCATAAAAATGATTGTTCTCGCCCCGGAATTTTTCTTTCGTTTCCTCTGAAACTGGGTGGCCTTTGTGTGCCTCCGACATCTTGCGTTTTGTTTCGGGTGAGGGCAGATGGCCGGGCATACCTTTGCGCAATGCCGATAGTTTTTTCCGGGTTTCTTCCGAGTGGTGTTTGCCAAAACTTGTGCTCTTTTCACCGACAATGCCCTTGTTCCACGCAGTTTGTCCCTTTTGGAATACCATCAAATACATCTCCTATCATGTACCTAGATCGTTATGCGCTGGCAGGGCATCTAGGAAAATGCCTTTTCGGGGATCAGCCTGGCCAGCACTTACTAATTAACCGCTTAGTATTTATAAGTATCGCGGCGCAGCTTATCGTTTTACAATGATTGTAACACAACGGCAACGAGGATGCGCCGGGGGGCATCTTAACCCATTTGGAAAAGACCCGTCCAGTTCGGCACGTGTTCCGTGATACGATTTACAACGGTCGCATGTTCGCTTATCTGCTGTATAAAACCATTCTAATTGATATTCCTTAACAGAGATTACACCGCGCCGGGAAGCTTCGCGAGTGACTTGAATAGCGCCTTGGTTTGTTGCAGAATGCGACTCTGTTAATCCTATTGTTGCTGCTCTTTGATTTAATAATCTTTTAGCTTCGCGGTTTACAATCCGATCCAATGAAACGTTATCAATTTCTCCAAGCGATGATTTGAATGCTTCCAACGCATTTAACTGCCTCGGAAGTAGACCAATGATTTGACGAATGGCCTTTTTTTGTTCAAAAGGAGATAATCCGTTTTGCAACCCACGCAACGTTATTTGGTTGATAGCATTGCGTGTGCCCTGATCGATGAGCTTTATCTGAGATGCTCCATACTTCTTACACCAATCGATCGCCTCTGGCGAGATAAGGTTATACTTAATGCCCACCCCAAGCAATTCTTCCAGCTCTGCCTTTTGCACCGCGCCCGCGGCGAGAAGGGCAGCGCGGATAAGGATAGTAGGATCAAATGGTACTATCCGAGGATATGCCGCCTGAGCATCTTTCGCCCATTGCTGGAAGGCTTCGGAGATCTTCAGAGCGTATTCGTCGCCTATCACTTGGATGGGTGTATCTGCCATTATGCCCTAACCTTTGTCATGCTGAAATCGATGCTAAAACGGTACATCGGTCCGCCTGCTGCCGTTAAATCTGAACTCGAAGTTAAATCATCTGGCAGCGACCTGTTGGTATCACATCTCGTGTACCCAGTGGGCAAATTCTCATCCAACCAGATGCGAATCTCTTCACAAATCCTGAA
>JALOBN010000096.1 GCA_023228245.1 Candidatus Pacearchaeota archaeon | reverse complement strand
GCAAAACATCCATCGTGCATTTTGAGCACTCGCAGTAAAACCATTTCCCGTCCAGCCCTACGTAGCTTTCAACAACAGCATTCGCGCCACATTCTCCGCACTTCGCCAGCTTCGCCGTTTTTGCCTTTTTCGCGACGGTCTCGACGGTGATCTTGACGCGGACGGGCTTCGACCAATCGGAGCTTTCAATCTGCTTTTTGGTTTTTGAAGCGGCCGTGCAAAGCCGCCCATTGCCGTCCTGCCAAAACGGAAATTCAGCGAATCTTTTCGCCACCCATCCCGTTATCGTTCTCTTCATTTCGCTATCCTTTCCAGTGTTTTCGGAATCCCAATTCTTTCAATCGCCGCCATTGCAAGCTGAAGCGTCAGCGGTTCGCGCACATCATCATTCACAAGCATTGCCTGCGACATTCGCCCGCGTTCTTTGTACCACGAAAGAACAATCCATCCATCTGGATACATCGGAATCACGGCGAAATGAGAGTCTTCGATTGTCTTTGTGAGCGCGTTTCTGTTCGCGACGCTTCGGAGTTTCGCCACTGTTGCGCAGTTCCAGTTATCAGCCGAAAACACGCCGTTCGGAAACGCGCATTTTCGATCATCGCCAACCCATTGTTTGGGCGTTTCGTCGCATAGTCTACACATTTGCCTTCATCCTTTCAAGCGTCCGTTGCATCGCGCCCAACTCCTCGCAAAACGTCAAGGCGAATAATTGCGGCTGTCGTTTGTACGCCATTTCGCGGCGTGTTCGGAGCGCTATAAAATCGCGCCGGGCGTCGGCCTGAATACTCCAGTAGCGGCCGCGTTGATCTCGTTGCGGTTGTTTCATGCTTGACCGCCTTTCGGTTCTTTGTCAACGAAAACGCCTTCTAGTGCCTTTGCCGTTCGGTATGATTCCCACAAAAAATCAGGTACGCCGTCCTCTTCGGCACCCCAATCCTCTATTCCTGCGCACAGGCAAGCAATGAGCTTGTAAGCGCATTCAAGCGCATTCGGTGACTTCGGGCAATTTACATGATGACCTGTCAAAAAGCCGTGTCTGTGATCGATAGTTGCCCAGTTTTTACACTCGCAATCATTCATTCCACGCCCCCTTTCATCATCTCTTCAACCGCCTCCATCATCCGAATATTCACCGCCCCGACTTGCGCCAGCTCTTCGAGGCAATGCGCGTAATCGCCGCGTGAATAGGCTTCTTGCGCTTCGGCGATCTCACATGCAAAAACGTCCATGCCTGAAACCATTTTAGCCGTCGTCGTTGTTTTGAGT
Organism: Candidatus Pacearchaeota archaeon; assembly: GCA_023228245.1. The sequence continues at coordinate 4,729 of JALOBN010000096.1, read as the reverse complement.
TGCGCCCGTGCGCTTGACAGGCATTCGGCAGAGTCTGGTTTCGACCATCCCGCCATTGCCGCGTGTGCGAAAAACGGATGCTTTGACTTCGCGTGTTCAAGCGCCTTCTCGATTGCTTCAATGTGTTTGTTCATTTGGTAGCCTTTCGTTTAAACGTCCATTTCGCCTCGCCCTTCGCCAGCTTGAACGGTTCGAGGCGGTAAGATTTGCATGTTCGCCTAATTAGCTTTCCCGAGCACTCCTTGACAAACATGCACGTTTCGCACGTGTTTTTTGCTTCCATGGCTCACCTCCGATCAAAAGGGAATTTGCCCGTCTTCCGGTTCATGTTTCGCCCCGCCACCAGCCCCTCCCGCCGCGCCTTCGTTCATCGGCGTTTGCGGACGTGCGTTCGCGCCTGCGTTGATCGTCACACGCCAACCGACGATTGACACGTAGCGCCGCCCGTTGTATTCGCGCCCTCGAATGTCCGCCGATACCGTCACCTCGTCGCCTTGCCGCACGGTGTCAAGCTTGACCGCGTTTTGCTTCTGAAACTCCACCGCGATTTGTTGAGGATATTTGTCCCCGGCGTCGATTGTCAGCCAAAGTTCACGCTTGGTGAACGTGCCGCGTGTTTCATCGGGCTTGATTTCGTCAACCCTTCCAGTGATTTCAATCTTCATTTGTTTACCTTCCGTCTTTTGATTTTACGCCGAACCACACGAGCGGTCAAGCGGTTGTTTTGCGTCCTTAATGAAAGTCCACGTTTTCGCACTTGCTCGCGGCCAGTCGCAGACCATTAATGAACGTCTGCGTTTTTTCGCGCCAGTTGCCAATATGCCCGCCTGCGTCTTCGTCCGGCAATTTTGGCAAAAGATCCTCAAGCGCGTCGGCCATTGTTGCGCATTCCTCGTGTGGTATTTCGCCGTCGCAATCGCAGTGATTCAGGAGCGCAAGCAATGGCGACGGTTTTAGGCATTCCCACTTTATCGGCATGTTTGCCGGGAAGTAAAACGCACTAAGCATTTCACGCGCCCAATCACAATCAGATTCAAAGCCGATTTGCCGTATTGCGTTCGCGGCGTCCTCGTGGGTTATGTCCGTAAATCTGTAAAACCCTTCCATCAGCTCTAGCGGTGGCAGTCCCGCGGCCTTCGCTATTTGACATCTCCACCGCATAAAAGCGGAGTATGCACCGTGCCAACAATCATGTGATGTATCTAGTCCCATAATCAACTCCTTTCGTCCACGTGTTTTTCGATCCACTCCCCATTTTCCTGCTTAACAAACCACAGGAAAACCACATTTTTAAACCTCGCCCGAGCCTCCAAAAACGCAACCAGCGCCCGGCCTTCCGAGCCAAAACGGTATGCGCCCTTGCATTCGACGGCAAACATGACGCCGTTGTTCCAGTACACCCAATCCGGCGTGTACTTCGACCCGCCTTCAAGCCGGAACGTCACCCCCTCGAACATCCCCCGCCCGCCCAAATAGCGGAAATTGTAGTCGGCCTCTGTTTTGTTCGGCTGTCCGCTTGTCTTTTTGCGCTTTGGGTTAACGTTGCATTTAGCGCGTGTTGCGTCCAGCGTCTTAACAGCCACAAGATTACCTGTTTGCGCTTCGGACGTAACAGGCGCGACCGTAGCGCCAGCAATCCGGCGTTTGTGCTTCTCGCAGTCGGCGAGTGTCCATCCGGTCATTGACATTTTGAGCCTCCGATTGTTGGCTTGCCGCAAATCTGGCATGTCGGCGTCATTTAGTACCGCCCTTCTGTATCTTGGCATGGCTCGACTCTGGACATCCGTACAGGCAGTTTGTTAGACACATCCATCGAGCGGTGCTTTCCCGCACGCCCCCACAGCCCTGAACCGGGCAGTCATGCGGATTCCAGCAATCTAGTTTCGGACACTCCTTGTCACGGCACTGAACGTCTCTAATTGTTCCATGTACACGTACTTTCATTTCGCGGCCTCCTGTTTCTGGATTTCCTCAACCAGCTTGCCGAGCGCGAGGAATGGCGACTTGCAGACGTGCCACCGCGTTGACTGCTCGCCCTTCTGTGACTGTGCAAGCGCGGCATATCCTCCGCCGTTACAATCAGCGTCTTGCGCCACTGCGTCAATCCGCACCATGTATCCGCCCCTCTGCAACGCCCGAACGAGCGTCCAAAATTGCGACGGGCGGTAGGTGACGCCGTTGTATGTGATCGTGCTTGACAGGCTATGAGCCCTCCTTGCCCGAGGTACTGTGCTGAATGGTTTGTTCATGTGTTCGCGCCTCCGTTGATTATCGGCATTCAATTTCGTATGGGTCAACAATCGGCCCGTGTGAGTCGTCTCCATTCCAAAGCCCCATGCGGTAGAGTCCGCGTCCGGCTTCCGTGGCGTACCCGTAACGATACGCCTTCTCGCCCCTAAACCTCCAATAGCATTGTCCTGTTCTCATTCCGTCCTTTCGTCCGGTTCGTCCGGCCCTGATTGCCTGTATTTGTCGTCGCACCACGTTTTGTAGTCGATGCGTGAACAAGATATGCACGGCTCTCGGTCTGCATCTGCTCTATTTTCCGCGTTGACGTGCTCGCATCCCGTGCATTGCGGCGGGTCGGCGGTTTTGAATACCCTGTTGCCGATGCGCGTTTCAATGCCAAGTTCTATGTCGTCGGGGTTGTCACGGCTCATTTCGCACCGCCTTCCGCTAATACGCCCTCGTCTTCGTCTTCATCGACATAGGCGTACATTCGATCATAGGCGTCAATCAGCAAAGTGAATTGCCCGCCGCACTCGTCGCAGTATCCGATCTGCCCGTCGTAGATTTGCCCGTCTGCGTTGTCCTCAATCCATAAATCTGGACATGGCTCTTTGCCTTTGCCATTTTCGCAGGTCGGGCAGTTTATGCCTGTCCAGAACTTGTTCTCATTTTGAAATGGCTTCACGACGCACCGCCTTCCGCTGGCGGGTTGATCGGCCCGGCCCACTCGAAACAAGTCATGCTTGCAAGCGGCAACCCGCTAAAAGACAAATGCCCCGGACCTTGATAAACATCCTCGATGCGGCCCGGTTTGGTGCTCCCGATTCTACGAATCCAGTACCACCCCGCAACCGTCGGCAATGTCTTCGTCCACTTCAACTCGCGTTTCGCCGCGTCCTCAAGCTCCCTAATCCTCTGCTTGAGCGCCGACACCGAACAGCGGCATGGGCCAACTCTGCCGCTATCTCGCATTGAGTTAAGCTCCGCCATTGAGATTTCGGTAACTGTTCCGCCGTACAATTCAATATCTGCCTTGTGTTCTGGCGTGTTGTCAACGTCAAACGCCGTCACGACGCCGCACCCGTCGCATGTGCGGATAAGACATTCCTTGCGGTCGTTCATAGCGCCTCCATTTCTTCCAGCAGTTTGTGTGTCTTGCAGTCGGCGCACCCATCGACGCTGCCGCATTCGATGTCGCCACGCGCACGTGAGCACTCCCACGCATCAACTTTGAGCACTTCTTGCGCCCGTTCGATCAGCCCGGCGGCGGCGCGTTCGAAGGCGCGTACCCTCCTACGTGCGTTTGCTCTTACCTCGATGGCGTTCACATAATCGCAACTTCCGGTGGATACCGAATTGCCAGCGACTATTACGGCTTGCTCTGCGTCTGATTGCGACCTCTTCAGCTCTTCATACTTGCTCATGTTCATCCGTCCTTTCGTTCGCCTGTAAGATTTGCCGTCTCTCCGGCTGTCACGATTCGCGCACCTTCGTTTGGTGTTCACACGTGCGGCCTGATAGACACCGCCCGTTGCGCTATCCGCCCACTCGGGCGAAAGTATTAAATCACATCCCAGCCCTTAACCCACGCGGCCAAAACATCGCCATAGGTCAACCCGGCGATTGTAAGCGTCAGTCCGGTGTTTCGGTTTTGGAGCTTGATCTTCGTGCGTTTGGTTTTCATTCGCTTGTCTTTCGCCTGTTTCTCTCTTCTGTGCGCTATATTAGCAAATCTGGCGTTATGGTGTCAATAACAAAATCAAAGTTTTTTCGATTATTTTTCAGCGGGTCAAATGCACCGCGTTTGCCAGCATCTCCGCTATCGTCGGCCCGTCGTTTGGGCGCTGGCAACCCTTGTGTCCGGCCATGATGCGGTCAATACCACGACGTAGCGCCCGGTATTCATCCGCGCATGTCAAACGTTGCGCGTAAAACTTGAACGCGGCCTCTGGATAGAGCGCGTCTTTGCCCCACTCGTTGACGTCGGCTTGGAATTCGCGCAAGACTTTTTGAACGGCGTGGGATTCGTCACACGTTGCGCACGATTCGTTTTTCCGATGGTCAACGCCCTTAAGCCGCAACGTCACGGCCATCGCAAGCAATCGACTCATGACGCGCTCTCCGTACCGTTCATGCGTCTCAACCGAATTGAGGTTTGTTGTTATCAGCAATCGCGGACGACTTGCGGAGGTGTACCATGCGAGGATGAAGTCTGAGAACGGCTCCGATTTAACGCCATACTCGTTGACTTGCGGTTCAGATCCAACGTCATCGAGAATCACGACGGGGTTCAGTCGGCAAAACGTCACCGCGTCTTTGAGTAGTTCAACGTGTTCGGCGTTGAACATCTCCACCTTTCGCGCCTCTGGATGAGCGCACATCATGGCGAATGTCTTGCCACGCCCTGAACCGCCGGAGAATATCACGCAACGCTTACCGAGTTCGGCAATGGATAGGCGATTGATTACCGCGTCGAAGTCCGGCCCGGCAACATCCCGCT
>JALOBN010000095.1 GCA_023228245.1 Candidatus Pacearchaeota archaeon | reverse complement strand
GGTGCATAATTATGTGTTGTGGTGGCAGTGGCGGAAGTAAATCTGGCGGCGGGGGCGGTGCATCGCTGCCGGATAATCAGCAACCCGGCGAGGTATTCAGAGAAGCGAATAAGGCAAACGAAGAGCAACTGATAAGCAATATCAGGTCGGGCAAGATCACAAAAGACCAATTGAATGTAGCCGCCACCTCAGAAGCATCGCGAGCCGTGCAACTTAAACGAGAACAGGAATCTCTGTTCGCAAAATCTGGCAAGTCGTACATGCAAACCAAGAAATCTCCAGAATGGCAAGCACTGGAAGTAAAAAGAAAAGAGGCGGATTCAAACGCATCTAAGATTCATAGAGCGATTAGGAACGCATGAGGAAGTCTCTTATCAGGTTTCCCCATTTCCATCCATCGGAGATCGATGTTAGGATATCTTCCCGGATATCTCCGACATTATCCTTGTCCCATGCAGGCGAAAGGACGCATGGGAAGTTGTGGGATTGGCCGTATTCAACCATCTCAGCCAAGACGCGATCCGACGTGGCCTCGATGACATCTTTTGCCCGCCAATGTTTAGATTGGCATTGGGGGCACTTCTTCGGATCGGCCACGATCATAGGCCAATCGTAGCCACAGACAAAACAGTGGTGACGGGGAAGTTCCATTTAGATCGCCGTCCCGTCGCCGAAGTATAACCGAACTCTCGCGGTATAATAACCGAGTTTCAGCCATGCATGTCTCAAGGGCTTGACCTCATCGATCGGGATGGCCCACTGAAGTTTCTCTAAGCGGTACACGAATCTCGCGACTTTCTCAGATTTCATCTTAACACATCTCCAATACTACTAGAGGTAGTATGAGTATAAATACTTATCCTGACACATGCTAACATATAGCACGCTCGCAAGTTACACACACTGCCCCATACAACCTGCAAACTTCTTTCCAGCCAGGCTGATATTACATAGTATATAGGCATGGGAGAGAACCGTCATCTGTAGCTGGTTTTATCTAGCTAATCGTGCCTCTGCTTATCGATTCGTGATAAGGCACTTTCCAGAGCGTGACATCAGGGGGGTCGACCTTAGATCATATCTTATAAAAATATGTTATCGGCTTTTGAAGCAGCAAACAATTGCAGGTTACACGTAGATGAGCCACACGATCAGAGCTTACCACAAGCGGCCACTTCTGGGCGGCCCCGGCCTAAAAGGATGGATCATGTCTAATCTGGATGATCCCGAGGTTGTGGCGGTGGCTGAAGCCAATTATGTCTTTTCGCGATATCGCGAATACTGCATGGGGCATTGCAAGCATTGTCGCGATTGGCGCTTGCGGGTCAGGCGAAGGAATGCGATGAGGCGATATATGCAGATGGAGGTTCAAAATGTCAAGTGTAGTCGAAGATGTGGCAAATAAGCTTGCAGATATGCCGGGGCAGGCCCTGCCGATATATCCAATGCAATTCCCCGACAAAGATGCTAACGGAACCCCAATCGTCAATTGCATCGCGCTCTTCCCCACCGGCGGCGGTGTCGGGGGCAATATAGGTAGCAAGCCCTCTCAGATGACATCCAGCGCGGGGGGAATAGATTACATGGATTACCCTGGTTGCCAGGTTCAAGTGCGATATACGGACCCCTTCAATGCCTACAAGGTGGCTGAAGACATTAGGCAATGGCTGGATGAGAATTTGCCAACCGGCTATCTGAGATGCGATACGAATAGGAGCCTCCCCGACGACTTGACCAATTCACAGGACTTAGCTATGATTGGCGGTCCATGTTACCGATTCTCTGTAGACTTCAGTCTAATAAAAATTAGGGCATGACGATGGATACTCCGGTGCAGGCGATTGGCGACAAGTGGGCCAAGAACATCGCGGACGAGTTTGAAAAGTGGGCAGAAGAAGTTGCGGAATCTGGGAGAGTCAATACGCAAATAATGCGATTCGATCCCACGCCCCTGATAGAATCTGCGTTCTATGAGGGCGGCGAGGCTCAATTGGCCGAACTCGGGAAGATCTTAGGCACCGGCGTCAAGTTTGATTTGACCTCCCCTGAAGCAATCGCCTGGATAAAGAAGTATGGCGCTGAGCAAATCAAGCTCATAGATACCGGCACCAAGGCAACGATTCGCGAGATAACCCGGCGGGGGCTGGAAGAGGGCCTTAATCCTCGTGAGCAGATGAAGGCGATTAAGGAAAATATTGGTCTGTTGCCTCAGCACTCTAAAGCAGTTCAAAATTATAAGCGAACCATGCTTGATGCAGGCATGGACCCGGCCACGGCGGAGAAACTTGCTGCGAAAAAGGCAGCGCAACTTCTCAGATATCGGGCATATACAATAGGGCTAACTGAATCACACACGGCCACCAATGAAGGAAGCAGGCAAGTCACCGAAAGCGCAGTTGAGCGGGGCATCATTTCTAAAGACGAATATGCAAATGAATGGTTAACCGCCGCCGATTCACGTCGGTGCTCTAAATGTGGTGGGATGCAAGGGAAACGGGCGGAAATTGGCGGGGATTTCGCGAGCGATGGCCGGGGGCCTCCATTGCATCCGAGGTGCCGATGTACGCTTTCAGTGGTGGCGAAATCGTCTAAGCCTTACATGCCGAAAGTGGCTGAAAAGAAAACAGAAACGAAGGTGCCCAAAGAGCCCAAAGAATCCAAGAAAGGCGCCTACCTGAAACGCAAGTCGGCGGATGAACTTGTAGAACTGACCATCAAAGGCAGCCAAAAGTTGCCCGGAGAAGCATTGCCATGAGTGCGACATGGAACGATGGCCCGTTTAAGAAAGCGGTGGTCAAACGTGGCATGGATGGTCTGGAAGAATTTGCGCTGACCGTCTGGAAACCACAAGCCCAACGAGATTGCCCGGTGGGTGTTTATCCGGCGGGGTCTGGAAAGTCGGGCGGGACCATGCGAAACTCTCTTGGATATGAGAGAGATGATTCAAACAAAGTTGTTTACGTCGGGGGAGGTGGGGCGGCAACAGATTACATTTTCGTGCAGGAAAAGGATAGAAGCTTGCACCACACGACCGGAAAGGCCGGGTTCATCAACGACACATTACAGTCTAATATTTCTAAACTTCCGACTTATATAAAGAAGCATATATAAAGAAGCGTGTCGGCTAATCGTCTAATGCAGACAATAGCCACCAATACATGACAACGCATGCAAAAAAGCCGATCATCGTCATTGTCGCATCATCCGTCATGTAACTAACATTCATTGCATTCTATTTAATCCTTTCTCTTCTATGATCAATCCGCTGCAATGCGTTTTGTGAGATGTTAAACAGTAAGATATAGTTGCAACTATAAAAAAGGTGATAAACTAAATGACAGCACTAGCAGGCAAAGGTGGCGCGGTCACCTTCAAAGGCTCCGGCTCACATGTTAACGTAGTCGGTGTGAAAGCCTGGAAGATCGACCCAAAGGCAGATGTCGCAGAGACGACCGAAATGGCAAGTGATAACAGCCTTGCATGGAAAAGCTTCATAGGCACTCTCAAGTCCTGGACCGGCAGCATAGATCTAGCATACGTGGATCTGACCGATACCAACGGCCAAAAGAGCATATTTGATCTACTTGGGGGCGCAGCCACTGAAGCGGTATTCGATCTGGATTCCAGCCATGAGCTGACCGGCAACATCATTATAACCGGGTTCCCTGTCGAGTGCGCCATAGACGGCGTTGAGGGCGTGGGCGTATCGGTTTCATTCCAAGGCACTGGCGCGCTTGCCTACACTTAAATCGCTAGGAGCGATTTGAAATGACAGCCTTAAGCGGCAAGTACGCCGCTTTTTTTAGGTCATACACACCGTCCACATCGGTATCGGGTGGCGGAATGACTCAAGTGGGCAGCACGCTAGAGTATTATGTGACCGACAGAACGCACCGCCTATGGGACCCGGCCTATGCCGTCACCGTCAAGGACGGCGTAACCACTGTAACCGGCTGCATAATCGACTACGCGGGCGGCTATGTGACGCTTCCAGCCACACCAGCCGGGACGGTTACCTGCGATTTCTACTATACAGCCATAGAATCCCTTGGCGGCGGTTATCAGTGGAAGGTTGAGCCGAAGGTAGACACTCAAGAGATTACCACGTTCTCGCAGACGCTCAATTCGCCAGGCGCGTGGCGCGAATATCTGGCGACCCTGAAAGGTTGGACGGGATCGGTATCGGCCCATTGGTTCTATGGGCAGGCAAGTCTCGTTCATGGAAACATCACCTATACGGCGGTGCCAACTGGCACATCTGGCAATTCCGTCAGTATCGTTCATTCAGATCCAGGCGATGGAGATCAGGCGCTTGGTGTCACTGTGGCCGGAAATGTGATCACGGTTTCGCTGGAAACGGAAAGCGGCACGCCGGTAAGCACTGAAGCGGAAGTAGTCGCAGCGGTAAACGACGATGCCGAAGCCAAATTGCTTGTTTCGGCTGCATATACGGGCGCGGGAACGGATGTCGTGGCCACGAAGGTCGAAACCAATCTCGCAGGTGGCCGGGACTCGGGGGAAGAGATCGCCAAACTAGGCACTTCCGTCATGTGTGAGTTCTACATGGATAATACCACAGGCTCTTACAACATCCTGAGAGGAGTCGGCAAGTTGACCGGTGTTTCGCCTAATGTGGCAATTGAAAGCATAGTGGAAAGTGACCTGACCTATCAGGGGACTGGTAGGTTGAGGTATCACACCACATAGACAGAGAGCCGATGATCGTTCTACCAAGAACATGAGGCTCTCCCTCTATTTATATTCGCGAATCGTTTAAAATTGATTTAAAGGCATGATTATTTTTCTGCCTTATGATTTATCGAGGGAGTTTCAATGACAGTTACTAAAGGCATGCCGAAAGCTCAGATCGAGCTGGCTGGAAAGCGATACGATCTCAGGTTTGACATTGACAGCATGGCTGAAATCGAGAACGAATCTGAAGAAATGAAGCGGAAATCATTTTACCTGCTGCTTGATGCGCCTTACGATATTCGTGAGCAGACTATCATGCTCATGGCTGGCATAAACGGCGCTAAACGCGACAAAGGAGACTTTGCGCTGCTAAACTTGTCAGGCGCTAAGGCGCTGTTGCAGTCACATTTTGATTATTTACGAGATAAGCAAATTACCACTGACGAATGGAAACACGCCATGACCCTGGTCAATCTCGCTATCATGGAAGCCGCTAGATTGGGGGCCGGGCTGGTCCCTCCTTCACCGAGGGCGACGAAGAAGGAGCAGGCGACGGAAAACGAGCCGCCTTCAGCTACGAACTCGCCCTAAAGGTCGGACTCGACGCCGGGCTATCGCCCAGGGAGGTCCGGCGTCTAACCATCTGGGAACTCAAACAAGTCGCCCTCAGTGTTGTGCGCGCCGAAGAGCGCGCGATTGCGCACGATTGGCAAACGGCTCAACTTTTCGGAATTGCCGTCAACAATCCCAAAGAATTCCCGCGGCTTTCTAAATTGTTGCCAAATAAAGCAATCAACAAACAGAAAATGAAACAAGAAGCGGCCAATCGCGGGCTGCGAATTCCTTAAGGAGATTTTCATGCCGGGTGAACAGGTAGGCGCAGCATACGCCAAAATTGGCTTAGACGCAAAGGACTTAGATAGTGGTCTAGCTTCGGCTAGATCTAAGGTGTCCTCGACCGTCTCGGGGATCGAGGCAGATTTCAAGACAGGTATGGGCAGCGGCCTGCAATCATCGGTATCCGGCCTCACCGCCTCAATGGGGCCGCTCGGATCAGCCATATCTGGCGTTTCCGGCGGCCTTGGCCTGGCAGCAACCGCCGGATTGGCAGGGGTTGCTGCGATTGGGGCATTGGGCGCTGCATCGATCAGCACCGCGGCTAATTGGGAAAGCCTCATGGCGAGCGTCAGCAAGACGACTGGCGTTTCCGGGCCTGCGCTAGACACTCTATCTAGCGACCTCCAGCGAATCAGGACAGAGACCGGGGCCACGGCAGAAGATATTGCCAACGCGGTTACAGTTGCCGGTTCCGTGGGCATTCCATCCGGTGAGCTGGCGGAATTTACAGAAGTCGCCCTCC
>JALOBN010000036.1 GCA_023228245.1 Candidatus Pacearchaeota archaeon | reverse complement strand
CATGTCAATCTCATCCTTAAAAACCCAGTAATTCACACAGGACACAAAACACCGACTAGTTGCTATTAATGCAGTTAGGCGGCGTTTTCATGAGACTCGGATTCAATCTGACGACGATCTTTGAGCCAGTTATGGATCGTCGAAATGACAACATCGATTCCAAGCATTGCAAATATTTTTTGAACATCTTCGAGTGTGTCACCTCGATCCATCATTTGAATCGCGAGATCGTACCAGTCGGTATAACGATCACCATAATGCTCTTTGATTTTTGTATTAAGCCGTCTCTGATTGTGTGGTATCGGCATTCTATAAACCTCCAAATACCACCAACTAATTAGTTGGTGTAATTATATTATCGGCAACTAGTAATTAGTTGTCAATAGGTTTTTCAACTATTTTCAAATATTTTTTGCTAGCGATGATATAATTAGGATTGAGCAACTATATAGGTGTTGGTGATGCCTCATACAACAATAATAAAAAAAGAATTTGCTGATGCAGTAAGAGAAGTACTTGCCGATATAACCCCTAATCAAGCAAGTTATAAAACGGGGGTCAGTGACGAATATATTCGTAAAATGGCTTCCGGTAGGGTTCCATCTGAAGTAATTATTGAGCGATTCGCAAATGGTATGGGCGCCGATCTAACAAAGCTTCGCATTGCAGCGGGTTATGAACAATCAACCAACCCTGTTGTAGCGGTGAACCATGCCCTTAGCCAGACTGTACCTAATCTGTCAGAGTTCAGCAAAAAACAGATACTAGACTTGGTGCGAGAGGTAACCGAGGAGGTCGATGCGGAGGAATGATCGACCAGGCGACAACGCGAATACGATACGCTGATCCGATGGAGCGTTACGCCGAGTCAGCCTGGAGGAAATTCGAATTCATAGACCACGCCGATCTGAGTATTATTACTCATTATTTTGGTATCCGAATCCTGCATCGATCGCTCAGCAATGAGATGAAAGGAGCCTATATCATAACTCCTAAAGGACGTTCGGTCATAGTTCTCAGGAAATTCGATCCACCGGTTCAACAGCGATGGACGTTGGCACATGAAATCGGCCATCATATACTCAGGAAACCGATGGATCGAGGCCGTATTTGTGCTTATGGGCTTAAAGAATCGAACCCAAAAATCGAGAAGCGATGTAATCGTTTCGCCGCCGCGCTGCTCATGCCGCACTGGGTAGTAAAAGAAGAATTCGAACGTCTGGCCGGGAATCCAACAGGTAGGATATTTATCATGGCAGAGCGATTCGGAGTCAGCATTAGCGCAATGAGATATAGGTTGAGGGAGCTGGGATTGACAAAATTTGCAAAATAAGAAATCATACGATCAAGGAGGCTGAATGCCATGAGAAGATTCAACTTATTGGTCTTTGTAGTCACTTCAATTGCTTTCGCAACATTCGCCGCTTCTGATTCAATTACGCAGTCTGAGGCAACTCGTAAATACCAGGAAGGTGTCTATCTCTACGATCAAGGCGATCTCGACGGCGCGATCGAGGCATGGAAAGAAACTCTTAAGCTGAAACCGGAGTCGATTCCTACCCGTGACCGGCTTATAGAGGCGCTTGAGAAGAAAAATATAACTTTGCAGAAACAATTAGAGAATGCTCTCATAAAACTCTCGGATAATACCATTCAGGAATCGAATACGATTGTCGTTCGATCTACCGAATCTCCTAGTGTAGTAACTATTCCACAGACAAATAATCTATCGAATAGTAATTGGTCGTCGAGAGTGGAGAAAGCGATAGCCGACCATATTATAATTATGGGTATGACTGCAGAACAGGTAAAGGCTTCATGGGGAAATCCTGACCAGATAAATAGGGATGTTTCAAAATATGGCGAATCCGAACAATGGGTTTATGGTGATCAATATATTTACCTCGAAAACGGCATCGTCGATTATTGGCAAGAGTCAGAAAAGCCATAAATATATTGCGACCCTCCTCCCCTCGTCACAATGCCCACCATCTCCACCAGATTCGCCAGCCTGAACGTTTAGGGGTCGAAGCCGCATTGAAACCCTAATCCTGGGGGATGCTTTATTAGATATTCGTAGAAGTCGAGATTATGCAAGATGTCCCTACTAGATAGATTAAAAGCGCCGCCTGAAAGCGAGTTGACTAAAGCGGTAAAAAGATACGCCTTCGCGTATCTGCGCGTGTCACACTTGGATTCCGCCGAGTCCGGTACGAGCATCGAAACGCAGCGCCGGGACATCGAGGCTTACGCGAAAGCTCACGACATAGAGATCGTCAGGTGGTACGATGAGCCTGGCCGCTCGGCCTATAAAAACCCATCAAAGCGCGTAGAGTTCTCGCGAATGATATCGGATGCGATATCAAACCCGATTATAAATCTGGTAATCGTCTGGAAATCTGACAGGTTCTTCCGAAATAAAGACGAGGCCGCGGCGACTCGATCAAAGCTTTTGCGAGCTGGTGTCAGGGTCATATCCGTACTCGAGCCGTACGATACTACCACAGTGGGCGGGATCGTGCTTGAGAGTGTAACCGACGCGATGAATCAGGCTCGCTCAATGGAGCTTTCAATCATTTCTCATCGCAATCTTGCGACAAACGCCCAGCAGCGCGACGCTGAAACAGGCTGGGCGCACAGAAACGGCGGGAGACCGCTCTTCGGCTACAAGAACGTCAGGATTTACGAAGACAAGGACCGTAAATATCAGCGGAGATCTCATTGCATTTGGCTTAAAAATGACGAGATTCACGCAGGAAGGGAAATATGGCAGTGGGCGCGGACCATGCTTATCGATTGGCGGCTGGGGGAAGGACTCGGCTACGACAGGATCGCAAAACGCCTTACTGAGTTCCGCGTCCCGACTTGTGAGGGTCTTTCCGGGTGGAGCCATTCGACTGTCATGTATATGCTCCGGTGGGATATGCTGCTTGGATATGCCGGATATAGCACATGGAATAAAGCTGAATACTGCCAGGGCGGGAAACGGATACGTCCGCCGTCCGAGTGGATAGTTGTTCCCGACGCGCACCCGGCCATAATAACCCTCGATGAAGCGGAGGCGATTGATGCAATGAAAAAGAAGAAAGGGTATTCCACTGGAGCGTCGCGCGGAAGGTGGCTTCTGTCGGGTGGTTTGACGGTATGCGTCGACTGCGGGGCCAATTTCGCGTCATCGCAGTATAACGGTAAAGATCATTACGTATGCGGGAGTCACCTGTACCGCGCCGGAGCCGGTTGCATCTCGCCTGCCTGGAGGATTCCGCGCGAAACGTTCGAGGCTGCGGTTTTCGACGCAATCTCAAAACGCTGGCCGACCGACAAAAAAGAGCTTTCGGGACTCGTCAAAAAGATTAATAAAGCCATTTCCTCTGAGCTGAAGATATGGAAGGATACTGAGAAAGAACGCAATGAGACGATCAAGAGGCTCGATAAAGAAATCAGCAGGCTCACAGACGCACTGGCAAGGGGCGTCGCAAGAGAAGCGGTGGAAACCGATATAAATAACCGCCTGGCTCGAAAGAAACGCCTTGAGGATTTAACCAATTTCCAACCTGCCGAGATTGTTACCGAGGATATGATAGCAGGCATCGCAGAAACAGTAAGGGATGCCACAAGCTCCGACGACAGAGAGCTTCGCCGTCGGATCATCCGCCAGTATGTGGAGCGAATAGATGTCTACCAGGAAAAGCATGAAGCCGTCCTGATATTCAAAGACGGCTTTACAAGCGCATTACATAGTGAGAGTGTCAATGGAGCCAATGCTAGTCGTATACCTCACTATGATTCCGTGATTATCAAGCAGGTTGGGCGGGCATTCATGCAAGTCGAAGCCGCGGCATGATTAAGAGCTTGTGTTAGGACTCAACCAAACGCTCTCCGTTCTCGGCTGCAATCTCTTTGCGGCGCCGACTCCGAGAATACCATTTGCCCGGGTCCTGCCGGCGGCGAAGCAAACTGTTTTGAAATCCTTTCGCTCCCATCCTGCCGTTTCCAATGGATCATAAACCGGATGGCGATATCCCGATAAGATCACCTTTCCCTTCAATCCAAGCAGCAGAGATACGAGCTGCTTATGGTCCTCCATAGTCATCTCATGCTTATATCCACCTGCTTTGCGGGTTTCAAGCACATAAGGTGGATCGATATAGAAGAGAGTTTGCTCGGTGTCAAATCGCTGGATAACTCCTCGGCAATCCGCATGCTCGATCTGGACCCGCATCAATCGCTCATGGATTGCGGGCAGTATTTCCAACACGCCAAGCCATCTGCTACATGATCCGGCCATTCCTCGATTCGCCTTGGTAATCGAGTAACCCCAGGATGCGCCGAACTGACCAGAGAAACTCATGCGCGCGACTACGAACCATTTATACGCCTGGATAATATCGTCGTCGATGCCTTCCCAAGACTCTCTACAATGCAGGTATTCTTCTCTGGACCAGGGAGTCATCGTGACGAAATGATAGAAACGGCCGAACTTCTCCGGATCCCGGAGGACACGAAAGAGATTGACCAGGCCGGAGTCGAGATCGTTATAAACTTCTGTGCCTGCAGGCTCTTTGGCGAATAGTAATGAGGATCCCCCGCCGCAAGGCTCTACATAGATATCGTGTTTTGGGAATAGTGGGAGTATCTTCGCCACCATTGATCCCTTGCCTCCAAACCAACAAATCGGTGATCTTAGTCGTTCTGCCATTGTGCCCTCCGTCCTGATTATCGAACAATCGTTCGTATGTTTGGATAGTAGCATATCCAGAGTGAAGCCAGCAAGGGGAAACCAGCGAATTTTGTCAAACTGACTGGAAATGCTTGAGCGATGGGGCAATTATACGCATGGGGGTGTAAAGGGGAATTTTAAAATTTATGAATTCACTAAAAGCAATAAATTTAGAGTATCTTAAACAGTCGACATCGAAATATATTCCCGATCCGAGCATACTCGATCTGGTCGACGCACTTGGCCATGAGAAATCGACCTGAGCATGTTAGGTTCTTATAAGGCTCAACTCGGAATGGTAAAGATGTATCGAATCCGGGGCCAGGATCACGGACATCGATCATTAAATATCGTTTTTTAGGATTCCAGTCAATCACGATCTTGATATATTTCCCTGGTTTTTCCTTGCATCCATGCCGCCAGGCGTTTGTTACCGCCTCGCCAAACGCTGTGATTATATCATCATTGTGGATATCCAAGTTATTGAGAAACAACTCGATCTGATGACGGGCGAATTCGGGTGTCTTTGATGTGGCTGAGTATGTGATTTCAAGTTTATCCATGATCCACCTCAATAATACAAGGGGGAGCTTGCGGCTGGACAAGCTCCCCCAGGCGAGAGGGGGTGAGCCGCATTGACCCGGCGGCAGGGTTGGGATGAAAATCGCTCAGATTGCGAATCCTGACAAAACGAATGCGCCTGCGTCTATATGGTGGCCGGAGCCTCGACAGGCAGGCTCTAGCCAGCAAGCCGCGCGGTTATGGCTGAGATAAAGGTTGGGTTAATCCGGGTAGATGATCTTCCGCTGTATGTAAAACGCTGGCATTGCTATAAGTGGCGGCATAGGAGCCGCACCTGGCGCGGATGTTACCGGCGTTATGGGTGGCGCGGGCGTGATCGTGGCGAGCGTCCAATTATTATGAGAGTCCATAACATACTTAATCGTGTAGGTCGAGCCGCCATAAACGAAGCTGGTTACTCTATCGGCCTCATCCCTCGTAAATCTAATGTCCTGAGCGATTGCACCGGTTGATGTGAGCGACAACTGCCTAGCGCAACGCCCCTTATCGTCCAGTGTTCTCAGAATCGACTCCTGCCAGTTGCCATCAGAATCAAAAGCCGTCTCGGTTTCTATGCCATTGCCACGAGCGAAAAACCTCCAACCTGCTATCAAATTCGGCTCCAACTCAGGGTGCACAGTAAAGGCGTCGACAAGCATGTAGTCTAGTTGTCCCAAGTCATTATAAGTAGGATGTAATTCGCGCTCGATTAGATAAATCTGACTATCGGTTATCCTTGGATAATAACGAGTCTCAACCACGAGTTTACCATCGCGATAAGTTGGCAATGCTCGGTAATCGAGTTTCCCATCGGCGCGAAACTGGCTGTATTCGAGTTGTGATGTATGTCGATAGATCACCTGCGTCCTGCCAGCGTCGATTGCGATGGTATCTGTCCAGGCAATCGGCTGTCCGGACGGAGTGCCGAGCTGCGGCAGGAGAAGCGCGAGAAGAAGAAATATAGATTCCATCATTAACCCTTCCATTCGATGTGGCACTGCTCGGAATTGAGCACACACATACCCTGTTTGTTTGCTTCTTGCTTGAGTGCTTTCCAGAAAGCCGCTGACGCGTTCCACAATTTCGATGCGCTTATAATGTCGACAGCTTTCCCTACCAGATGCTTAGAATTCATTGTCCATGTCACCGGTCGCTGATTAAGGCTATGCGTACGGCCGATTCCGTAGAGCCACTTTTGCCGTTCTTGGCTCCGCTTCGCCTCGAAAACGATGGGGTCGTAACCCCGCGCCCGCATAGCGGCCAGAACGTGCTCTACGCGCTCACGTACGTATGGCACGAGTGTATTTATATCATTATTGCGTTTCGGCTCGATCATATTTCACCATCCCCCTCTAAATCCAGGGAGGACTCCAAGCCTTCCAAGAGTCCTCCCTGGTCTAACCACTACAATTGAATCGGTACAGTAATCGAAGCTTTATATTGGTAGTTTAAGCGTACCTATTCCCAGATAGGCCGCCCACCCCAGATTGTTATATCCAACGCCAACGTTGAGATTTTTATTGTCGTCACGCCAAATAGTCATGCTCAGTCCGGGGCCCAACTGTACTCCGTTTTTGAGTATAGCTTGCAGGTCGAAATTGATTGTCAGCTTTTCGCTTGGTTTAAATAGTGGGAAATTAGCGACCGCGGCTGCCGCGCTCTCATGAGTAGAGAGCGATTGCATGTAAACCAGGTGGCCGTCGCAGGCAGCTATGAAATCAGCGAGCGTCGAAAACAACCCGCCCACATCATCGCCCACATCTTCGTCAGTCTGGCCTACAGCGGCCAGCGATACGGAAGTCATTCCGATCTCAACGGTTTGATAGCAGCAGACACTCGTCTGAGCAGCTATCGGGATTGGTTCCGCCTGTGTGGGCGCTACGAATATAATTAGCAGCGCTGTGAGCGGACAAAGCAATTCGAGAGTCGTCAAAAAGGATCTCAATTAAATACCTCCTTCAGTCGATTTTAGATTGCAATGATAATATCTATTGCGGAGGCGGAGAATTTCCCCTGGATTTCAACCCATGGTCCTCAATCGCAATACCAAATATATTGGTTGCAATTGCTACAACGCAAGCCCACAACGCTTGCTGCCATGTAACGGTACCCACAATTGCATTTCCTATAGCAAATAAGCAGGCTGCTATTGTGAGTTTGAATTTCCTACTACCCCAGAGTGACATATTTTCACCTCCCTCCTTATTTCCAGATTAATTTGATCACTATCGAGATAGTGATCGCAGCCAGGCCACTATAAACAGCAATCATCCCCCGCCATTGATTGACCAGGCAGAGGATTTTGTCGACCTTGACCTCAATATTCGTAAGCCGCTTATCGAGGTCATCTGATTTTTGAATGAGCATTCCGATTTCCCTATCATCACCGCTCATAAATGTCCTCCAATAAAAAAGCCCCTCCGGATCCCCGAAGAGGTTTTGGGTTTGTAAAATATAACAAAATCAATTTATATATATTCCGGTAAATCTCCATCACCCGGAACGTAATCAGGTCTAACAGTCGCATCGAGCGGATTATAAACCGGACCGTGTATAATGGCAGCCAGTCGCATCATCATGAGGCTCCACCCATGATTACGAAATCGCATAATTTCACTATCCTCAGTCGACCCGAATATAACCTCATGATTATAGTCGAGTTCGATATAGATAGGCGCATCTACCCCTGGAGGATCAGGAGGATCGCCTATCGGCTCGGATTCAATCGTAATGGCTCCTGTAAGCTGATTATGCTCAGTGATTTTACGCCGATTGGGTTTGTTCCCTATAGCGCCCGCAAAGACGCAGTTATGGTCAACCGCGCTTCCCGATAACTCGCTCACTATATAATGCGTAGAATCAGTTACCGAATCAATGAATCCGCGCTGCACCTGCGGTTGTTTTAAGCTGAGAGTTTTGCAAATTCCATTAGAATCAGTCAATATCCCATCATGGACTTCGATGACACCGCCATCGTCTATACGTCTCACTTTAATGATAATATCTTTATTGGACGCCTCAGTTCCATCGTCATTCATTGCCAATATCCGAGCGCGTCCCCTTAAATATCTCGTGCCTATCGAAAGGGTCGGAATGTCCATCGCAAACGGGATTATCATATACCAGCACCGGAGCTTGAAATCGAGCTTTAATACATCTTCTCCCGACTCATTAGGATAATCTCCAGTTTCGATAAATGCGGTTTCAATATCTCCGTTTTGCCAGTCAGTTTGTCCTGCAATCGGAGCCATCTCGGACATCTGCACAGCGCCATCAGGCGGGAACAATGCCAATGTATCCGAGAGTTGAAGATTCTCGTGCCTCCATACGGAAGTACCCCCGCCTGCCGGAACCAGATAATGCTTCATATCGAATAATTCAGCCGCGGGCATTCCGTCCACGAAGACGATAGCCTTGCGTCCGAGATAATGAGCAAGCTCTTCTGGATCAGACTCTACGTAAAAAAACAGTGAATATGGATCGGTTGTCCGCGAATCCCCCATAGTCGACCCGACGAACGCACCGTCGGTGACAAGCACCTCGATGTGGCCACCCTGCGCAGCCGGGAGTTTCTTAGTAGTCACATCCTCGAAGGTATAGGTCTTACCGGCTCTCAGACCGCCAAACTCGATATTGCCGGGATCGCCGACGCCCCATCCCCATCCGGCGGAGTCATCAGGAAAACAGGTCTGACTGGTATCGTTTGCCGGAGGCGTCTTGATCTTCAGCAAGTCGACCAGTTTAGTTGATGGAATATCGTAATCTCGACCCGCGACCGAGAACGTGATGGGGTCATCGTCATCGGTCGTATGAGTGATATACGCATATCTTAGTCCGCGCCAGGTCTGGCCGCCTGTAAAACTTTTGAAGATCGAGCAATCAGTATCAACCTCGACTTGCACCTTCCCGCTTACCACTGAGATCGTGGCCGCTCCAGCCGGTGTGATCGTCCAGCCCGTTGCGTCGTTGAATTCGACTACTTTCCTTGATGAAACTGGAGCTATCTCAATTCCGTCTTCCCACTGAAACTGACCAGGTATCAGTTCAGTTCGTCTATCCCAAAACCCCGACTCATAATCCTCGAATCCTTTCCCGCCGCCGCATGCGGGAAACCACGGTTCGTGGAGATCGAGGTCATCGTCCACTATAGTCGGCGCGTAATGAGTCGTGCAGCCTTCCTCTTTCTGCTCGGATGTTCCCGCCGATAAAGTAAACTCATCATCAAAAATGTCGAAGTATCCTAGCTCCCAAACACCATCAAAATCCTTAGTCAGATTAACATATCCCGCTGAATCGGAGACGTCGTAATAATCTTCCTCACATTCAAGTCTCACTCCCGCGACCGGAGTTCCGTCGAGGTGTTTGATGTAGCCCGTTATATGCGGACTATAAGGGCCACACCATAGATTCCACGAACAGGGAATCGCCGGATAAGGATGCTCGATCCATGAATCCGAACCTATCGACCAAACAGTCAAGGTCATGTTTTCAAGGACGGCCTTCTCAATGAATGGCAAACCCTCCTCCCCGCTGTTCGGGAATTCGATAGTATTATTAGGATAATTTCCACCGATACCACTGACGGTTACATAACCAAACTCTTTTATGTCTCCAGGCTCGAAACATCGTTCCTCAACCGATAACTGGCCGCCCGTCATTATAATATTTATATTGCCGAGTCCGTACTTTAAATCCTCCTCCATTCCGGTCGTACTAATACTAGCTGTAACTGTTGTACTGCATACTGTAAAAGATGCAGTCAGGTTACCAGTAGGATAATAGTAGAACTCAAAGCCTTCAGGATAAGGCCCATAGGGGTCATAGTCCCTAGTATATGACTGCCATATCTGAGTCGTAAGCCAACTATAACCGTGAAATCCATATCGACAGCGTAGCTCGAAGTCGCCACTCAGCTCAACTTCAAATGGAAAATCCTGGTTACAGGAGATGTCATTATAGTCCTGTGGTATCCCCTCTCGATCAAACGTGCCGATAAAGATAGTCCCAGTCATGGGAGATCCCACTCCTGGGTAGTACGTTGCGCTCCAATCGATATAATAGTCAGCAGTGGTATCTCCCCAATCAATTCTAGGGGTAAGAGTAAGCGTAAAAGTAACACTTGCGCAGGGGATTGCAACTGAAACAGAGCCGCATAAACTGCACTGAGAACCTGCGTCACGTATAGCCCTCACAACGCCGGACGCGCTCAATGACATGTGATGAGCGCCGGATATTACATGTTCTTTAATCGCTTCGGTCATTGATATTGCCTTATGCGGGATGTGGAACGAATTGGACGATCTCTTCAATCGACTCGGCGGTGATCGAATACCATGCACCTTTCGAGTCGATTAAGGCAGTCCGATATTTCCCGTACCATTTATGATCCGTTGAGTTATAATACATGCCGACGATGAAACTATACTGTACCGCGTTTCCATCCGTATCACGGTTCCAGGTATCCTCCGCAAGTGTCTGGTTTTCCGGGTCGAAGGCGAGGATTTTAGGATCGGCGGTAGAACCTGGAGTTGATTTTGCTCCCACTGCATTTAATAATTCCGGCTTCAGGAATATTCCCATGCCGCCGGTATTACGTATCAGGGATAGACCAGGGCCAACTGTTATATTATCTTGCCTGTTGAGCGTTTCCAGTATTCGGTTGAGGAGATCAACTGTCAACTCTCTTATACTGCGCACCTTAAAAAACATCAGTCGTCTCCAGGTACTGATGGGATTCCCAAAACCGCCTCAAAATCACAGGTTTCATATCTATAACGACCATCTATTGTTGGTTTATCCCAATCACCAGTGCCAGCCGTGCCGGTTACGTACACCTGCGTACCAACAAGAGTAGGATCAGTTGTGTAAAAATCAGCATCTGAATCCGTATCCTGGTAATAAGCGATATTGCCTTCAGCAGTACGTTTAGCGAGAGGTTTACGCCATGCCTCCTGTTGAGATCGAGTTAACGCTGTGAATCTGTAATTTGTCTGAGAGCTAATGACATTACCGGCAGAATCATACGATGAATCATCCCTAGCGCCTTCGAATTTCAGTGTTTCAATCGAAAAGCCATGAAATTTTCGATCATTGACTTTCCCTGTTGCCAACAGAACTGCCGCAAGTGGCGGACCAGGCAACCGAATGTTTATATAATATAAAACCTTAGCAATTTCTGATGGTATGGAATTCTCGACCGGTGTTCCTGCTGTTTCCCAGACCCAGCCCTCGGTATAATCTGCAATATCGAGCGAGACGTCTATGGATGTTTCGATGAATCCCTCGCTTAATTGTCGTTCCGTGGAATACTGACAGACAACCTCTCCCAATCCACCTCCGATTTCATCACATTGAATATCAACGCATCGTAAAAATGGATATAATGTAGACCAAGCATCGCCCGTAATAGGTAGAGATGGACTGTAAACGATTTCAATATCATCCCAATCGGCAACAAATATCTTTGTGCCGGTCAATCCTTTTCGATCATAGCGCATCTTTCGACGGGTTCGTTCGCCATAGATCATGACAGCACCTCAGCCGGTCGATTTGCTTTTTTAGTTTCTTCGAGTTGTTGCTTCAGTAGTGCGATCATTTGATTTAATTGCTCGACAGCTTGAGTGTTTCCAGACTGACCTGCTTGGGATTGGGTATTTGCGCCCTGTGTTGCTGCTGGAAACGGAGCGGTTGCGGGAGGAGTCCATCCGTATGGATGAAAGCCCTCTTTTAGCTGACCTGCCGGATTATAACCAGCAGCCGAAAGTTTATCCTGCTTCTCACGCCAATCTTTTTGCGCCTTCACCATCTGCTCGCTTATTCCAGATTCAACGCCCATACGTCTGAGATAATTGCCTGTCGTGAACATATCTCGAAGCTCTGATTCAGCATACATCTGTTGTAATCTGGGAGATATTTGGCTTTTTATTCTATTGTAGTAATCCTGCCGCTGACCGCCGGTAGAAAAAGCGTAATTCTGTTTGTCAAGCAGTTCCTGTAATCTTCTGAAATCTCCATACAATCCCCTCGCCTCATCTGCTTGGATCTTCATTAGTTTTGCTGATTCTGAGCTTACCGCGAATGCGGTACCTGCTGCTTTCCGTTCAGCAATATCATCAAGCATTTTTCGTTGATTTTCGAGTGATCGAGTTGTATCAACGGTTTCACGGTGTAGCACAACCATTGCTGTTGTTACAATACCAATGGCAGCGGCAATACCGAGTATCGCTATTCCAGTAGGAGTCGAAAAAAGGGATAAAAATACCGGCTGAAGCCCAATCACCGCATTCCTGACCGAGTTTATGGCAACCAGCAGCGGTCCTCCAACTCCGAGCAGCGCGACAACCCCCATAATGCCGGTTTGCGCCCAATCCGGTAAATCGGCAAAAGTCCCGCCCACGCTTTTCACTATCCCGATCATTCTCTCGATGCCCGGTATGATAATTTCCTCAATGATGGGGATTGCATCGGTCGCCAGTCCGCGTATCATGCCCGTGAATTTCCCCTTCATCCTATCCATAGCCTCATCCATCTGTTTTGCCTTACCGAAACTCACATCGTCGAGCACAAGACCAAATTCATGCGATTGTTTCGTGAGCTTTTCCATCTCGGAGGCGGTCATACCAAGAATCGGCGCAATCTCATTAACTCCTCGACCGAATATCTGTGCGGCGAGCATATTACGCTCGGTGACATTTGTCATTGACTGGAATTGGGCAATAAGCTGAGGGAATAGGACATCCATGCTGAGGAGATTGCCCTGCGCGTCATGGACATTGATGCCCAGCCGCTCGAACGCTTCGGCGGCCATACCGGAATCTTCCTCGACCCCCATGAGCTTCCTCTGCACCATTGACGCGGCATTAGTCACACCATCGAAGGAGAGTCCGCTCGATTCGGCGATGAACTTTAATTCCTGGAGTCGAGTTATCGAAAGCCCGGAGGATTGCGCAAGGTTCTCGATTTGTTCGGCAAAATCCCCAACATCGGAGGCGGCCTTAAATATTCCGACACCGGCAGCCATAATCGGCAGGGTCAAACCCATTGTCATCTTCGAGCCGACTGCGCCGAGTTTATCCCATTTAGCATTAAGGTCATCAGCAGCATTCCCCACGTGTTTCATTCGAGTTTCGACTTCGCTCAAATCCTTTGACAACGCTTCGTATTTCTCGGAATGAGGCTCAGCGTTGACAAGAGCTTTTCGGAGTTCCCCTGCTTCGGCCTCGAGCTTCTTCATTTCGTTTTTTAATGCTGTAAGACTGGATGTGTCGATCTGCTTGAATTTGAATTCCTTACCCACCTGATCTTCAAGCTTCTTGACCTGTGTATGAGACTCTTTTATCGTTTTTGCGAATGCGCTATCATCGATTTTTAGCGTTGCGAAAAGCTCGCCGACTTTAAGTGCCATACTAACTCCAAATTCGTTTTACGAGACGTTCGGCTATTACGGGATCGGAAATAGCCGACTCCCCAGACATATTAGTATTTACTATCGCCAACACCGACTCAGGAGACAATCCATTGAGCAGTATTAGGAATTTTCTAAGCGACATCCGATCAATCTCCGTACACAGATCGAGGCCGTATTCCCTTTGGAAATCGGCCTCGATGAATCCCCAGTTTTCGAGGATGTTTATTTGTTTTTTCGTTCTTCCCCCGTCTCCATCAGGGGAGTCGGATTTCCCTGATCCGAACCTCTCCCATATTCCGCTATAACCCATTTAACAATATCGCTAAGATCATCAAATGATATCGGAGGTTCGAGCGATAAT
This sequence comes from Candidatus Pacearchaeota archaeon, assembly GCA_023228245.1. The sequence continues at coordinate 12,353 of JALOBN010000036.1, read as the reverse complement.
AGTTTATTAAGCTGTGATTTCCCGAAGAGTTTCTCCGCGAAATCCGCAATCTCAGAACCTTCAATTTTTTTATTAGGATCATCGGAATGCTTGCGCATAATGTCCAGCGCGAGAGCAGCAGATATTGAGGGCGGAAGTTCAAACTCAACTCCTCTCATGCTAAACCTGAGAGGTTCTTCTTTGGATTCCGCGCGAAATGTATCAAAATCTCTGAATCTACTCATTACTAACTCCAGACTATAGCGCCGGAACGGGTCAGTTTAACATTCCATTGCGACGCCTCGTCATTGGATCCTCCCCGATCGCCCATCTCGGCGCTTGCATCAAATGTACCGATGGCGCCACCCGGACTCGTCAGAGTGAACTCAGCAAGACTATTGCGATCTATTTTTGTCGCAAGCAACTCAACGGCTTCTTGTCCTGCATCGCGCGTTCCATCGTCAGGATCTTCTAGCCATTTCCCCTTTACGCTGATCGATGCTCCTCGCGTTGCAACAAGATGCTCTTCCATCCCAAGAGATTCCCTTGTGGTAGCATCAGCCTGTTTTGAGCTTTCAGAAAATGTGAGTGTATCGATTCCGCCAACTGAAACACCGCCTATTTTCAAGAGCCATCCTTTGGCTAAAACAACTACAGCCGTTCCCATATTTATACCTCCCTATTATCATTCATAAGATGCACCGTAAAATTCAAACTATATTCATGCCTGCCATTCTGATCTCTACCTATATGCGCCGGACCACTTTGGTTTGCCAAGCAAGCAACTATCCAAAAACCGCCTTCACGGAATCGCCCATTCTTGAATCCGTGAAGAAGATCATTTAGTGATTGCGCTAATTCGAGCGCGGATTTTGGGTTTTGCGTCCCACGAACGATTAATTGAAACCCGCGCACATCCTGCGTAGTGCTAAGATCGCCGCGTATTCCCGGACGTGAATATATACCGATAACTTCATCCGGCGTTTCAGGAATACATTCGAGAAATATACTTCCTGAAACGCCGTTTTCTTGGAAACTGCCCAGATTGTTATCGGCTAAATATTGAGCGACCTCAGCGATCAGCATTAGGCTACTGTTCCTTCACCGATGGCGATGATGTTATAAGTCACGCTACCACCTGACGGATTGTAGATTTTGAGATCAGAATGAGTACCGTCGACCACTCCGCCATCAACAGGTGCGATCCACAGCAAGACTCCTCCTGCTTCGACGCGCAAAATGTCAGACACGTCCTTTAATAGCTGATTCGCGCCTGCCCACTGGTTTGCGTCGGCGGCTCCAACCTCCAATCTATAGCCGGTCGTAAGCGTAGTTACTTCGATGATGAGAAATTTGATCTTATCAAATGTGACTACACCGAATGCACCAGCCAACGCCTCCAGGTCGAGCGTCTCACCTGCCGTCGTCAGCAGTATTCTTTGGTCAGTCCAGTGGACTTGAGCTTTATTTGCACCTGTGCCATCCGTGAAAGCTTTGTTGATTATTTTAGAAAGCGAATCACGAGGTGCAGTAAGATCCAGTACATTGTCAAAATCGCTTTTGGCAATCACCTTCACGCTCCCCGAAATTAAATTACTCATGCTATTTACCTCCTAGCCCTCAAGGGCGATTTTTACACGATCTGCGATCATATCCCTAACGACTTCCGCCTGCTCGTTTACTGTTTTTTCAAGCCATTTTCCCTCCCGACCATTCTGAAAATTATACTCAGGATGCTCATGCAATCTCTTGGCATACGGAGTATCGTATGATACTGCCGCTTCCATTTTATCCGTATCGATACTGGTCTCGCCGCTGATTTCGAGCGTTCCTTCATCATGCGGAACGATCCTATTAGCTTCCTCCAGGATGAACTCAGCGCCGTCGAAAAGCCCCTCAAGAGCCTGTTTCCTGACCTTCTCGGCTATCTGGTCGCCTTTCCACTCCAACCGCGCATTGACGCTCATTCAACCGCCCCCGCACCGGATAGATAAATCTCGTTATGATGCACCGTGCCATCCGGCCTGATCGGCTGCACATCAATCACCTGATATTTTTGTGTATTCCAAGTCACTTCGGCCTCAATTGCAGCTATGGTATCGGAAGGGGCGATTGCGAAGAGTGACGCCACAACCTCCTGCCCCTGCACGTTGCTGATTCTTTTGAAGCCTGGTTCGCAATACCAGGATTCGATCACCGCTTCCCCATAAATCGGGCCGTATGCGCCATGGCCTACGAGTGGCCTGATGCTCACGGACTCATGCATCTCTGAATCAATCCAATTCATCGCAGTGTTGTCCCGCGATAGAGCAGTCCAGCGTCGAACAAATACCGTTCCGCTCTCCGGCATAGATCAGGATCAACCGTCCCACCGGATTTATTTGTATCGGCATAAACGATCCTGGTTTTACCGAATTGTTTTTCTTTTATGGCGGCGTCGGAAACATTCTCTTCTCCATGCTGACCCCAATATTCGACCTGAGCACAAACAGCTTTAGCCGCAGCCTCGTTATGGTCTGCGTCGGTAGTGTCGATATTGCCGAGTGTCACATGGTCGACAAGTTCGCTTGCGCGTTCTAATTGACGTTCCTGGCTGGCCGTTATATCAGCGACCTCGATCCCCAGATAGTCCGCCAGGTCGTATTTATCAGCATAGATGTTGCTCATTTTTAATCCCCTGGGATTACCCTGTATCCTTTGCCCCAGATGACGTTAACGACACCCTCAGCAGCGCCATTCTCTGATGCAATAGCAAGGTAAGGGCCTGATACGGTTTGTTTACAGAATGTCCCTGGAGTTGTATCACTGAGAACCAGAGTATCCTTGGCCGATACTCCGCCTACGGTTGCATCGAGTCTCAGAATAGCAGATCCGGCAACGCCGAAGTGCAGATCGCCATTAGTATTAACCTGACCATCACTCAGATTCGGTCCCACGACGGCGTGTTCTTCGGACTTCGACGCAATCATCGCAACTTTAAGCGCCGATATATAAACTGCGTAATAGGCTGGTATATTCTCACCGGCTTTTATCGTACCGGTTTTACGATCCTTGTAGCATCCAATTGCGCCGCTGACAGGATAAGAGCCGTCGAGAGGAAACTTACGCACGCCATTTCCCTCTAATTCGTAGATACCGTTTCCGTTCCCGTTTAACATCTGTCGATGTATCTCATTAACCGCTCGCGCGTTAGACTGTTCAACGAAGCCTCCAGTATGAGCGGGAGCAGATTGTTTGACTGGTATAATAAATGCTGACATATAAACCTCCTAATCCCTGCTGTAATAGAGCAGCATACCCTTCTCAAGGAATGAGTCCGGCCCTGCTGGGTCGCCTGGGTCATGAACCATCACGAATGAACTATTGAAGAGCAATCTATCCGAGACGTGCCGCCTATACATGACACTCTGACTGGTTGCCCCCCCTAGAGTCATCATACCTTCCTCATCGGCTATATGCTCGAACTTACATCCATAATAGCCACTCCAAATAGTATCCTCTCCACCAGTCGAGCGCATCCTCACCTGGCCATCAATGTGATACTCGTATTGATTCTCGAAGAAACTAAGATTATTAATACTATCCTTTTGAAGGTATACCGACCAGGCTTCTATCGCACCAGGGCCTTTACCGGATATGTTGAACAGTTCGACTTTGGATAGCGTTATCGTCTCGGTTCCTAGAGTTTCGGGATGTTCAGAGCAGCCAGTCAGCGAGTTTGCGGTTTTCCCTGTATACCTGACAGAATCAATTCCATCAATGTAGAATGTGCCGAAGCTTGGGAAGTCTGTTGTATCCGACCCGGCATCAAGCACAAACTCGGTAGAATTGGCCGCGTTTGCCCCAGCGGTTTCAGATGCGATCAGTGAACCGGCTTTTGTGATCTGAGTTAAGTCACCGTTCGTTTCGCCATAATAAGCACTCCGAAGATGCTTATACCTCCCCAACGGTTTAGGATGAGGCCCTTCATTAAAATGCAAAGCGGCATAAACGTTCCGGTCGCCTACATGACTCGTTGGCTGTATGGTGACCATCAAGCCGTCATCGAAAGCGAATGGGTAGGCAGAAACAAATTGGACTTTCCCAACATTGCCACTCAGACCGCCGCCATCGTCGGCGTTATAATATTTATTCGCTCCGATGGTGTAGGATTTGTCGAGCGCGAAGTTTTGCCCTATCGTGCGCGGTTGAAGCATCAACTCAGAAACCCTAAGCTCAATATCCGGGTCGCCCGTACCTGTTGAGTTACGATAGACCCTACAAATTGCATCCGCGAATGTCTCATTGTTGGACACCATCCCCAGTTTACGACTAACGCCATGAGTCCCGGCCGGAATCGTTAAGATCGTATGCTCATTCGTACTGGTTAATGACTTAAAGCGGTTTGTCTTAGCATCATTGAACGGTCGCAGCTCCTCGAATGGTTGAGGAATGCCCGGTATAGGCGATTTATATATCCTGATACTCATCTGGGTACTCCTTTACTGTGTTGCGATACATGAAAATGGCACACTGGCGGCTGTGCTCTTGATCTGTATGCTCTCTAGTGAGGCTCCGACAATCGGGAAATTATCACCAGGCGCAAGACCCCCAGAAGCCTCTTTTGCCCATGTGACTCCACCGTCGCCACTCACGAGGATATACTCGACATCATCCTCATTTACAATGATTAAACTCTTTGCTGGAGGATCAAATGCGATTGTGTCCGCTGTATTCGGCGTTGCGTTTGTCGTGCCAGAGTAGTCTGAGAATCCGGTTGGAACATTTTGCTCGGTAACCGGCAGGGGATTACTATCGCTACTCGGTGTCGGGTAATCAATTATTGGAAGTTTTGTTTTTGCTGCCATTACTAGACCCCTTCTCCGCTTGCTTTACGGCCTTCGGCTTCTTCTCAGGTACGGCGGCAGGGGCGGCTTTTACACCGCCCCCTCTCACGAACACTATATTCCTTGATGCTTCTTGCTTGCTCATGGGATTCTCCTTATGGCAGCGCAATACAGGCGATCTTCACGGCGGCTGTCGTGGTAATCCGAATCATGCCCTTATCATCGCCGGAGAGCCACTTGCACCGCGCGCTCTCAACGACGACGAAGTTGTTCAGGTTGATTGTGAGCGCCGCAGTGTCAATATCGCCCTGACCGGATAGGAAACCATCCCCGTGCGTGAACGTCACAACCGCGCCGCCCGCCGCGTCGATGATGTGAAACAAATATTTCCCGTCTCTAGGAATCACGCAGATCCCGTCGTTCGCGGCGGTCAAGTCCTCATAATTAGCCGCCGCCACTTCCTTCTGCCCGTTCAGGGTGCAAGTCTGAACGGTTATAGTCTGATCAGCCATTTGCTGTTACCTCGCTTTCGTTTTTACTCCACCGTCCCCGAAGGAACGCATTTAGTGTCATTACGCGCTCAACACGACATAACATGACCAGGTGTTCGCGCCCGTGCATATAAATGTCAATGTTGCTGTTTTAACCGTTGGAACCGCAGCCGTGCCGTATACGGTCACTCCGCTTGCACCGGCTGTTATAGTCGAGGTCTGATTGCCACGGTTGTAGTATAGAACCGTGAACGAATCGCCCGTTGCTGCGCCGGTTATACCCGCTGAGATTTCCGTCCCAGTGGGAGTGGTCGCCGTGCTAGCTCCAGTTTGAGAGTTCTGAGTTACTATTCCGCCGAGCAGCCCCGCTATTGTGAGTGTAGCCGCCTGCGCGTCATAATCAGTCACAGTCTGTTTGATAATGGGAATATGGGTACCGCGAGCTACGACATTACCGCCTATATCCCATTGACCATTTGTTGAGTTGGCGATTGTCTCGCCATTCTGACCGCGAATGTCGTAGGTGAATGCTTTCCTACCAGACGGCGAGCCTTCATTTACATCATAAGCGACCGAGGTTGTTTGAGTGCCGGAGGAGTTGTTAAAAGCCTGGTATGCAGTAGCAAGGGTAGCTGTGCTACCTGCTGCGCCGTCTAATGATGCTTCATACGTCCGCATAGTTTCTACGGTGCCACTTTTGGCATCCGACCAAGCATACATGCCGACAACTGCACCCGCGGCCTTTGTAGCATCTCCATCGGGCAACCTGGCTCCTATCTCACCGCCTTGCACTCTACCAGTTGAGGAATTAGTGCCATAACCGGTTGCGCGAATATATAGGCCATCGAGTGTTCCCGTCAGCGCATTCGTAGCCTGTGTAATTCCGAGGTTGATTCCCCTATCTCCGCCCGCCGCAGTATTAGTTATAGTTGGGTCAAGCGTACCGGCGAATGTCGAATTACCGCCGATAACCAGGCTGAGAGCCGTAAGAGAGCTATCAGTTGTTAAAGCGCCGTTGAACTGCCCTATACCAGCGGAACTTATTGTAGCGCCTGAACCGCTCGCATAGCCGCCGCCGATTGTAGCACTTATCGGCGTAAGGTTTGTGAGCTGGCCTTTTGTCAGCCTGATCCATGCGGAACCGTTATACGTAAGAACATCAGTCTCATAAATCGGCCCAGCTTTACCTGCCGCGACTGCTGGCTGTATACCAACCGGCAATATAAATAAAGCCGCCAGCATCAAAATACTAGCGGCTGTGATTCGCCTCATCATAGATTCAACAATCCTTTCTATGGCTCAGCCAGTTCAGAGCAATCAGCGACCGCGAGGGCATCCGGGTAGAGCACCTTCGCGCCGTAGAGTTGGAGACCCTTGACAGCATCGCCGAAGCTTGTTTGCGGTCTGAACGCCTCAACCTGGTTGATTTGTTCAGCGAAGCTAATCGCCATATTGGTTCCGGCGATGATCTTGTGCTCAGTGCCACCGTTCGTCGTCGGCACATTGTTAGATTCGTGGATGTCGAATCCTGCGACACGCCCCACTTTACCATTTGTCCAAGCTTCGTTCGTGGTATTTTCAACCAAGAGCTTCGCGATAGTAAGCTTTGTAGCGAACCACGGTGGGACGACGCAAATGCGGCCTTCAGACGGGATATTAAGCTCGTTCAGTTTCTGCCGGAGTGATAGTATTACCGCATGTGCATTGAGCGAGTTGACAGGAGTTACCGCCGTTATACTCGTCGCCTGGGTATATAGAGATGCAATATACTGATCCGCTACGTCGCGAAGTGCATAAGCGGCGTTGCGCATCCCTTCGCCGAGTATGTTTCCCTGGCCCTGGGCCTTATCTACGTCATCGAGCGCGAAGCAGAAATACTTGCTTTGATCTATGGTCAAAACCGCCTGGGCATCGGTCAGGACTTCCGGCGTGACAACAGTCACGTTTTTCGTGTAGTTGCCTACTGAAACCGGGCCAACGCTGTTAATGCGTACCGTATCACCTGCGTTGACGATCTCGCCCTCGTAATTGCGGTTACAGAACATCGCATATACAAGAGTCTTCTGAAGAATTTGCATAATCCGCGCAGACCATACCTGCGGGATAAAGTTGTCAACGGACATAGTTTTACCTCGTTTCTATGTGCTTATAGCACTATTATTTTTTCTGAGCTGCATAAAAAGCTTTGATCTCAGCCTGGCGTTCGCCGATCTCTTTATCGCTCATCTTCAAGATTGCCTCCTCTGTCAGTGGTTCCTTATTGCCACCGCCTGAGAAATCGCCGCCGCCCTTGCCCGGACCCGCCGAGCTACCTATGATCTCAGGGAAATCCTTAACGAGCGCACTGACTGCGGCATTAATCGCCGTCATGTCAGGCTTGCCATCGTCACCGATTGCCACGTCGCCAAGATCAAGCAGCCTGAGCGCCTTGTCAAGACGTTCGGACTTTACCCCAGCGGCGAGCAACGCGACTTCCGCCTTTGCCTCGACCTTGATCTTGTTGGCCGAACTGAGCGTATCGGCGACCTTCTTGTCGGCCTCGTCCTTCTCGGCCTTCAACTTCTCGGCTTCACTCATTGCCGCCTTTTTGGCTTCAGCTTCAGTATCCTCTTTCCATTTCTTCTGAGCGCGATCGATACGCTTTTGAATCGTAGTATCGAACTCAACCTGCGTCATCGAGATCGTTTTCTCTTCCTGTTTTCCACCGCCAGCGCCCCCTGCGTTTGGGTTCTTATCCTGATTCTGAGGCTTGCCGTCGCCGGTTCCGCCTCCATCATTACCGCTTCCGCCAGCTCCGCCGCCATCATCACCTTCCGGTGCCCAGCAGCGAATGAATGGATTAGAGATCATCTTAAAAAATCTATACAACCGATTCCTCCCGTTTTGAGTCCGTCGACTATTTCCGTGTTTCACGTCCCGTCGGACAAATTAATAAGCTTCACCCTTCTTGCGAGCTTCTATATTCTCACTCCAGATAGTAGTGCCATCTTTTTCAAGCTTAACACTCTTCGGCTGATCTTCTTTCCAGGATGCTGAGGAGGCTTCCTGCATGGCCATCGCCCCATCAGTTGTTTCAAGCATCCTCCGGGTACCGTCCTTATATTCTGTTGTAACGATATATTTAGCCATCTATCTACCCCTGGTTATCGATTCCCGGTCATAATCGCGCCTACGGCCAGTATCGCCGATGAATCCTCTCATTTTTGATTGCCATTCTTTGACCTTCGCGCCCGCGAGCCGTTTCTCGTCGTCGGTTATCGCGGCGGCCTGCCTGTTTTTCCACCTGCGGACACCGCGCTCGATGTAGCGCTGCTGTTCACGTTCTTTGTAGCCCTCCGGGTTCTCGGTATTCGTATATGGGCGTGTCAAGCCTTCGACATACAAATGAGTACGGTGAGTGCAGTTCGCATGGAACAACCCTTCGGCGATCGCCGTGTCGAGCGACGGATATTTCGGATCGCCGCCGGAAATCGAGCAGATTTTTCCCTCCCAGGGCCTGCATAATTCGCATTCCTCCGGCGAATCGCTGATAATAACCAGATCATGGCCACTGCCGGAGAGTTTATCGACATGACCTTGTATAGCAGCCTGAGCCGTAGCGCTTCGAGTGGCAGTCTCGGCATAACTCGCGATGTCCCAGCGTCGACCAGCCTTGTCGATAAATCCCGAAATCCCCTTATCCGCAAATCGGCTGAGTGCCTGCTGCGCGGCTTGCCGCCTAGTCATCGCTCCCGAAAGCGTCTTACCCGCCGCCTCCGAAATTATTTTTCTGTAAGCATCCTGAGTCATCCTCAGAATACCTAAATGACTACTTTCAAGCGCATCAACTATGGCTTTGGCAAGTGTTTTTACTGCCGTTCCGCGCGAAACACTAATATCGGCGAATAAGTCGGTCAGCTTTGCTTTTATCAACTCGGCAGCCGCGCGATCCGCGCCGGCGTTGTAAGCGGCTGTTACAGCCTCCTCGATTTTCGGATCGAGCTTGCGCAAATCGGCGATCTGGTTGCCGATCTCTTTATTAAGAGCCTGTATTTCTGCTAGTTTTCTCTCAGCCCAACCCAGGCCGCTGCTAGTGTCAATTCCGCGTTCAATGCGCCTTGCCACTACCTCGATAAGATGATACTCGGCTTCAGCGTAAATCCTGCGAACCTCAGCGGCAAACTCATCTGAAAGCCTTCTGATTCGCGCCTCGGCTTCGGCGCGTGACATCGCGGGCATTCTAGGCCTGGCCTATCTGTATCGGATCGAGTACCGACTGACCTGTTTCTTCCTGGATTCGTTGCACCTCCGCTAATACTTGCTCGGTATCCCAGTCGGGATTAGTCAGCCTGACACGAGTCTCAATGCTGGCTGCCTGTGCTCGGTTAAGCATCTCGACACTGGTAGCTGTTTGTAGCGGATCATTCTGAATCGAATCCCCCAGTGACGCATTCGGCTTGAATACGGTTATTCCGGATCTGAATACTAATCTATCGATCTGCAGCATCAGTTCCATAATGTCCTGCAATGCAGGGATCCAATAATCTGCTTTCGTTGCAGCTGTCAGGAGTGATTTTCGTTCCTGCGTCCTGAGCGCGGTTCCTGATGGCGCATTGCCCTGAATATCCAAACCGAATGTTTGCGGAGCATATCCTGCCATTCCGAAGATAGTTCTCATCAGATCAGTAACAGTTTTTGAATGCTCATCTGCGCGGATAGCAAACTGATTGACTATCAACTGATCTTTTAATGCGCCAACACCCGTAACTGCAGATAATCCCAGATATGCCTCCTTCTGGAGATCAAACTTGAATGTTCCGTCCGTAGGATCTTTCTGGAAAAACGCTTTATCTGCTATTAAGCGGCCAAGGCCTAATTCGATATCGCGCATCCAGCTCGACCAGGCCTGGTCGAGCGAATCCATCATCCCCTCGCAATTGAGGAAATCACTCTGGCCGATATTAAGGCCTCTATATCGAGGGTGGGGCAACATATTAGGGATATATCTGCAGAGAATATCATCTATGTCGGTTCCCACAACAGGTTCCATATTCGCTGTTTCCGGTCTGGCTGTGAGTGGCATTTGAGTGCCAAGGCTGGTTAAGCTGCCTCGCCATAATTCAGTTGTGATTTTTCCTCGCTCGCGCCGCTCAATATGCCTCCAAACAATGCTCGTGTCATTACTATCATCAGGCATCAGGACCTGGTGGAATATTACACTCTGGAGGATTCCCAACCGATAGTCAGGAATCGCATTATCTGCTTGGACTATATTAAGAAGCGGGTAATTGGCTATGGATTTATCCCAGTCGATTTTCAGGAATACTCCACCCATCGCAGCTGCGCTTTCAGCGGCTTCAGACAGTTTATGATAGATTCCTGCCATCTCGATTAGCTCATCAAGTCGCTTTTGAGCCTGCTTTGCATCACTCGATGCATTCGACTGATACGCTTCTGGAATCCTGAGCTTCGGATGCTCCCCGAAGAGCAATCGTGCAGATGTCCGGGCAATGTCAGTTGCAACCGGAATGTGCATCATGATCTTGCGTTCACCGGCAGGCACAACAGTCCCCCAGAATGGTCCGGCTTTACCCTGGTAGAGATTCGAGAGTTTTATAGGATCTCCTGAATACCAAGCATCATGCTCGATAAAAAGATCATAAATGGACTTCCATTTTGCTGGTGGCCATTGATTTGTTGTTTTAAAAATACTCATACTCTACCTATGCTGCTCTCAGCCACTGATACCAAATATTCCGGCAATGCCTGATGGCATAACGTCCGGCGTCGGGATCATGGTCGGCCTGCTTTAACGGCTTATCTTCTCCCCGCTCTCGCGCTTTTGGATCCCAAACATATCCCTGCCATTCTCTAAGTCCGCCTTTATTTACTAAACGGCGGGAAAAATACAGGAGCCTGAGCGAGAGCAGTGTCCCAACGTCCCTAATACCATCGAGCACTGAGCCGGGTGATTGATCAGCCGCGGCAATACCTTTGATGTGCGGATATTTATGGCGCGTTTGTTGGAGTTGCACGATGAAGCTCGCCGCATCCTGCGGTATCACAACCACATTCGGATATACCTTCAAGCTTGACAGCCACTTTTCAAGTTCTTCGCAAAACTGGATATCCGACTTCTGGGTGAACTTCTCAGCAACGTCCCAACGCCAGAAATCCACGAAATAGAGTTTGTTGTCCCTGCCGATGCCGATCAGCCAGAACGTAGTTACCGAACCCGTCCCATAATCGACACCGACAAGATAATCTCTCATATCAGGGAGCACGTCGACGACATGGATAATCTCGTCGAGCATGTCGTAAATAGCGCCTTCAGCGGCCACCCAGAGGCCAAGGACAAAGCGTTTGAACCATACCCCGGAATACATCCGGCGATATCGCTCTTTGACTTTCAATGAAAGCGTCAGGTTGTCCTCCATCGTAAAATGCAGATGGAGGAGTCGCTTTTCGACGGCTTTGTCGATCAGGTCGACTTTAACGTAATGGAACGGATTTTCTGGATTACAATTGAGCCAGTATTTAGAGCCGTCTACCGAGCACCTGGCAATCGCCTGCTCGATGAAGGACTGCGGATGGAGCGCGGCCTCGTCTCCGAGCCAACCTGCCGCCGTTAAGCCCTGAAGCACATCCTGGCTGGCCTCATTGTTCGCGCCGAACAAATGATAGGTATTCCCACCAAACTCCAGATAGTTCTCGCTGCGATTATGGTTATAGGATATCCCCTTCGCGGCCAGTATTTGACGCATCGGCGCAACGACATTGCGCTTGAGCGCGCCAATACTCTTCCCGCTTACAATAAAATTCTGATCTCGAAAAGATGATCGGCTCCATTCGATGAATCCATCGATATCGGCGATTGTTTTCCCGCTGCGGATCGCACCATCGGTTATGATTCCGTCATAATCGTGGTAGGGACTCTCCGGCATCCACCATGTTATGACCTTTTTCTGCTTGACTGAAAAAGGCTGAAACTTAAAGCAGGCTACGTTTCGCATTTATTCGACTCCGCCTGCTTTTTCTCTTCGTCCCAGACCTCCTCCGCTGCTGCTGTTAAGGCGTC
>JALOBN010000005.1 GCA_023228245.1 Candidatus Pacearchaeota archaeon | reverse complement strand
GAGGAAAAAAATAAATGGAAAACATATACGCAGCACTTTTGTTGCACAAACTCGGCAAAGAGATTGACGAGAAAAATTTGAAAAGTGTTGTTGCAGCTGCAGGCGGACAAGTTGATGACTCAAAAATTAAGTCATTAATTGCGAGCTTGAAGGGAGTAAATATCGATGTTGAATTGGCAAGCGCAAGTTTAGTTGCTGCTGCACCAGTTGCATCAGTTGCTCATAAAGAAGAGAAGAAAGAAACACATATCGAAGAGAAGAAAGAAGCTGCAGCAGAAGGTTTGAGTGCTTTATTCGGATAATTAATATATTAATTGTAACCGAACCTCAAACCTATCTTTTCTTAGTTTGAACAAGATTCTAAAATGTATTTTTAATAATAATAATTTATTTAAATGAAATTGATTAAATATCTTTATGTGTGATGATAAAAAAGAATCTATGCTTGTTAAAAGATTAGTTGAACAATCTTTGGAAGTAGGGCATGATTTGAACGTTGAGAATATTTATATCGGAAAAAAGAAATGCAGTTTGCATATTAAAAATGGGACAAACCCAAATAATAAAGAGGGGTCTTTATATTTAACTTTTGAATACAAAGATAAAAATGGTAATCCGGAAGAATACAAAATTGAGATTGACGAAAAGAAAATAGAATTTAGAAAAGGGATATGGGGCGAAGGAGACCCTGATTCTACAGAAGGAATTGAACGCCGAAATTTATTAGTTAAAAAAGAAGGAAGCGAAAAAGGAAAAATATTTTGGTCGGAATATTCCCCTAACCAAGACGAAACATATTTACAGATTCCTTTTATGGATTAATTCTAAACATTTAAAAAAATAGAAAGCATAGATTAGTATGACTAAAAAGAAAGAAGTGAAAGTTAACTGGATTTTATGTTTAGTAATGTCCGTTTTATTCGGTGAATTGGGTATTGATAGATTTATTATGGGGAAAGTAGGAACAGGACTTTTGAAATTATTTACCCTCGGCGGTTTTGGAATTTGGTGGCTTGTCGACGTTATTTTAATTGCAACAAAACATGACTTCGAAGGCGTTAAGTGGGTTGAATAATTTTCTACAACAAAATTTATAACATAACTTTTGATTTACTTTTTAGAGGTTTTTAATAAAGATGTGGAGTTTATATCAAAATAATGAATTTCTTAAACCGTTGAAATTTTCTAACGGAAAAACGCAGGAAGATGTTGTGAATGAAATTCTTAATTCAATAAAAGAAGGGAACAGAGTTATTTTTGTTAGAGGAATGTGCGGAACAGGAAAATCTGCAATTGCACTTCATCTTGCGAAAGAAATTGGAAAAGCGTCGATTGTTGTTCCTGGAAAAAATTTGCAGAGACAGTACAAAAAAGATTATGAAGGGAAGAAATTTGTTTTGAAAAATAATGGAGAGAAATTAAAAATCAGCGTAATAACCGGAAGAAAAAATCATACTTGTAAATTTCTTGAAGACAGCAAAACTGCAATTCCAAAAATGGAAATTAATTCTCGGCTTGGAGATATTTTTGATAGAAAAAGAGACGATGTTTTAGGTTTAATTGGAAAAGATTTATCGGCGGACAATAGAAATATTCCGTGCAAAATTGAACTTAGTGAGAAAAATTGGAGAAGAATAAAAGAATATATTCGACAGAACAAAGATGCAAATCCTGAAGATTATGAAAGTATCGACGACGTGAAACGAGCGGCAGTTGCAGGTGCGTGTCCTTACTGGTGTCCTGTTCTTCCTGAAAAATATGAATACAGAAAAAATTTCCCTGACCAAAAAAAGAAAACTTACAAAGGATTGAAAGACACAACTTTTACAATTTACAATAGAAAAGAAGGATGCAAATTCTACGAACAATTTAATTCGTATTTGGATTCTGATGTGATTGTTTTCAATTCGCAAAAATATAAACTTGAAACCGCGATGAATAGAAAACCTTTAACTGAAATAGAAATTATCGACGAGTGCGACGAGTTTCTTGACAGTTTTTCAAATAACAGAATAATAAATATTGACAGATTGCAAAATTCTTTAATTTCTATCGTCGGTGTTTCTGAAAAAGCAGAAGAAGAAATAAGAGAAATCAGCGAAAAAGTCAAAGACATAAAAAGAAGTATGCGAATTCGAGAGCTCGCTATTTCTGAACAAATTGTTTCAGTAAAAGAAACTGAAATTTTAGACTTGCTCAAAATTTTTATGAAACCTTTGGAATTAATTCATGAAATTGAAGAAGACAGTTATTTAATTGATGTTCAGGAAACCGCTTTTATTTTTGAAGGTTCGCTCGACGAGACTTACACAATTTTTGAAAAAAAAGAGGATAATATTTTAGCGAATGTTGTGACAACAAATCTTGCTAAAAGATTTAGGGAAATCGTAGATAAAAATAAAGTTTTTGTTCTTATGTCTGGAACAATTCATTCGGAAGAAGTTTTAAAAGAAATTTTCGGGCTTGATAAATTTAAAATTATCGAAGCTGAAACAGAAAGACTCGGAACACTTGATGTTGTTCGAACCGGTTTGGAACTTGACTGCAAGTATTCTAATTTCTCTTCGGGAATTGCGAGCAGAGAAAAATATTTGAAAGCGTTAGAAAAATGTGTTGAGAAAGCAAAAATGCCTACGATAGTTCATGTAAATAGTTTTGCAGATTTGCCGAGCAAGGTTGAAATTGAAAAATTTAATCTTAAGAATTTAATTTCCAGCGAAGAACTTAAAGAAACTCAGGACGAAGACAAGGAAGGAAAAATAGTTGAGGAATTTAAAGAAGGCGAGAGAGTTGTTTTATTTTCTACGCGAGTTTCGCGAGGAATTGATTTTCCCGGTGAGCAGTGTAACAGCATAGTTTTTACAAAATATCCGAATCCGAATGTTAAAGAAGCATTTTGGAAAATTCTTAGCAAAATTAAACCAACACATTATTGGAAATTTTATAAAGATAAAGCAAATAGAGAATTATATCAAAAAGTTTATCGAGGATTAAGATTTCATGGCGACCATATTTATTTGCTTTCTCCCGACGATAGAGTTTTGAAAGAATTTGAAAAATAATTAATAAAATTGGTTTCAGCAAAATAAACGCCCCCGCCAGGAATCGAACCTGGAAGCCGTAAAGGCCCGGTTATCTTGTTTGACAAAACCTTGACGAACAATTGAAAGGTTTATCCTTACTCAAGACCGGTGCAATACCATTATGCGACGGAGGCTTAATTATATAGATTAATAACAGGTTTTAAAGTTTATTGTTGAATTTTTAAAAACATTTTTAACTTATATTAATGTAACATAAATATGAAAAGAGGGGTGATTATCGGAATTGTAGTCGGGGTTGTAATAATCTTCATTGCTTTTTTCTTATTTAATTATATTTACAGAGGGTCTATTAATAATGAAAATCTAACAAATAATTCTGAAATAAATTTCACCGAAGAAGAATTTGTTCAAGAACCAGAAGAGATTGACCCAAATAATTTTTCAAATAGTATCTGCAATCAACTGCCGTTATCAAATGAATTAGGTTCAGAAGAAAAATATTATTGTCTTGCAGTAGTAAATCATAATCCTTCTTTTTGCGGATACATGCTTAATGATAGCGAAGATATTGGAGTTTTGGAAGAATCTGAAATTTTAGACGATTTAAATGATACAACTCCTTATGATATTTGCTTAGCAATATCTACGGAAGACTCCTCTTATTGTAAAACATTATCAAAACTGATTGGTAAGAAGACGTGTTATAATACTTTATCTCAACTAATCTGGAATATAAATATCTGCGACGAAATTGATTACAGCGAGGAGGATAAGCAAGTATGTTATTTTAATTTTGTAAACGCTTTATATTGGGAAAATAAATCCAATCAGATAACAACGGAATATTGTTCTAAAATTGAAGACAATATGGACGAAAAAACTTGCCTCGCATTTAAATCTCAAGATGTTTCTCTTTGCGGGAGCAATAAAAATTGCCTAACTTTTTTTCCTCAAGAAATGTCTTTTTGCGATGGTGCTACATTCAAAGGCGAAGATGAATGCATCCGTGATAGAGCTTTAATAAATAAAAATATTTCAATATGTGCAGAGTTATCAGAACAAACCGGAAGAGATGATTGTTATTTGGATTTTTCTGGGCATATTCAACCAAGCATCGCGACTTGTGATAAAATAATAGATGTACAGCGTAGACAAGGATGTTACATTAATGTTGCAATAAATCTTAGAATTATTTCTTAAATAAAAAGTTATTTCTTTCCGAATAATTTTTTCCAGAAAGATTTTTTTTCAACGACAGGCTCGTCGACGATAACTTCGTGCTCGATTATTGGTTTTTCTTTCAAAGCAGGAGCTTCAGAAGCCATCTCTTTCATTGATTCAGCAACTGCTTCTTCAATTATTGGGCGAGAATAATTTTGATTCACTAATGCAACTTTGAGGGTTTCAATTGGGTAACCTTTCCTCAAATTTTTCTTGATATATTCAACTAATTTTCTTCTGTAAAGATTCTCAACCATGCATAAAATAGAAATATGGACTTTAAAAAATTAATGCTTAAATTTTATAGGTTTCTGGGAATGAAAAAAACGAACAGATTCTCTTAAACGTGAACGCGATTCTGAATAAATCGTTACGACTTTTTCGCCTTCTTTTATTTTGTCATCGACGTGTTTATATAAATATAATCCTGCTGCTTTGTCTAATGGCGAACCAGCGATTCTTGCAAGAGAATTTATTTTCTTGTTATCAATTTCAGAAATTTTCCCGTCGTGCTTTGCAAGAATACTTCGTTTGAATCTTGCAGGTTTTAAATGGTCAACTGTTCCGCCCTGCACTTGAATAATCTCGCTGAATTTTTTTAATGCTTTTCCTGAATCAAGAATTTCTTTCGCAAGTTTTTCTCCTTCGCCTTTTTTTGATTTACCTGTCATTTCAAAAAGCTGTCCTGAAAGGAAAATAGATTTTTTTTCTAAATCAAGTGCACGATTTTCTGAACGTTTTAAAATTTTTAAGATATCAAAAATTTCAAGAACAGGACCGACGCCGTTTCCAATTGGCTCGTCGCCTTTTGTTAAAACAACACGAAGTTTTTTCTTAAAATATTTTCCAAGATATTCAAATTTACTTTTTAATTCAAGTCCTTTTTTTCTGTCGACTTTTGCGGTTTTTCCGTATGGAATGTCAATCAAAATATATTTTGCACCTAATGCAAGTTTCTTTGACATAATCGAAGCAAGCAGTTGTGATTCAGGATCGATGTTTAACATTTTTTCAATTGTGATTATTTTCTCGTCGGCAGGAACAATTTCCAAAGAACCGCCCCAAATTAAACACGCTCCAGTTTTCTCAACAATTTTTCTTAGTTCTTTCATAGAAAATTCTACTCGTGCAATTGTTTCAATTACATCAGCAGTTCCTGCAGCAGTTGTAATCGCTCTCGACGATGATTTCGGCATTGTCAATCCTCCAGCAGCACAAATTGCAACAACAAGAGGAGTTGTCCTGTTTCCAGGAATCCCTCCGATAGAATGTTTATCTGCAACAAAATTTCCTTTCCATTTTAATCTTTGTCCTGAATTCAAAATTGCATTAATTAAATAAATTGTTTCTTGCATATTCATTCCTTCATCATACATTGCAGAAATGAAAAGTGCAATTTCAGCGTCGGAAAGAGAATTTTGCGTGATATCAGAGATAATTTCACTAATTTCTTTTTGATTCAATCTTTTTCCATTCATTTTATTTTTTATAAATGCTAAACTTTTTGGATTCAAAGACAAATCAATATCTACTTTTTGTCCCTTTGTTAAAGATAATCTTTCTTTCAGTTCAGTTGAAACCGCGACCTCTTTTTTT
This sequence comes from Candidatus Pacearchaeota archaeon, assembly GCA_023228245.1. Next base: position 90,628 of record JALOBN010000005.1, on the reverse strand, counting down.
CCGACGAGAGTTTTCGCAATGTCAACAATTGTAGAAACCGACTTCGGATTTTTAGTCATAGTTTTAATTGAAATTCTCCCGTTAGTTTTTACTCCGATTAATTTTGCCGTCGATTCATTCAGCATTGCAACAGGAATTCCTGATGACCAATTTAGAATTTTTACTTTAAGCTCCATATTAATTATTTTTTTCCTTTATGATAAGTCCAGGAATATTTTTATTTCTATACGTTTCTATAATGATTAAGAAATAGGCAACAATTAATGGGCCGAGGATAATTCCAAGAATTCCAAAGAAAAACCAACCACCAATCATACCTATTAATGCTAATGAGGAACTTAGATTTGCTTTTTTTGAAATGAATAATGGACGCAAGATGTTATCAATAGTGGAAGTGAATAATCCAAAAATTAAAATTCCGAATGCGGCGCTCGTATTTCCAGCGACGATTAAATAAATTAAAACAGGGACCCAGACAATTGCTGTTCCAAACAAAGGAAGAATTCCCCCGATTAATGCTAACAAAGTCAAGAAAAAAGAATTAGGAACAGAGAAAATAAAAAACCCAAGGCCTATGGAAACTCCCTGAATTAGACCAATAATAACTTGTCCATATAAAATAGAACCAGTAATTTCTTTTGAAGATTCATATAATTTTTTTTCTACTTCTTTTGGAAAAGGAAGTAAACTTTTTATATAATTGTTAAGTTCTTCATTATCTCTCAAAGTAAAAAATAATGTGAAAAATACGACGATAATCCCAAAACCAAATGAAATAATATTATCCATAGTTAAATAATTTAACATCGAAGTTGTGAAATTGTTTATTGCAGATTCAAAAGCATTTTCAATCATCACAAAAATAGAATCATTATCAATAAACTTTGAAAATATCGCTTTCAGTGGAGTGATTAAATCCACTTGTTTCAATGAGGTGTATGAAGTAATTAATTGTTCGATGATAGATGGAAGTAAAAGGATCATAGGGATAAGAATTACTGAAATTAAAAGTAGACAAACTACAGTTGCAGAAAAGTTTTTTGATTTTGTTTTTTTGTAAATCCAAGAATAAATTGGAAATAAAACGAATGCAAGAATTACACCGAGGATAATTGAAAGAAGGATGGGTTTTAAAATTAAGAAAAGCAAAACCGCCAACGCGATAATTATTAACGTCGCTGTAATTTTTTTAAAATAATCTTCGTCCTCTTTTACCATTATAAAAATAACGTTCAGAAATTTATAAAGGTTTGCGAGGTTGGAGAAAAAATTTATAAGCAAGATTTTGTAATCTAATTTATGAATTTTATTAAAAGAGTTTTCGATGGAAAAATCGACGAGAACGTGCATTTGCAATTTCAGAAATTCAGCCGTGGAGAATTCAAAGACAGAGCAATTATCAAAGTAAAAAAAGTAAAAGACAAATATACAATTTCTACGACTGCGGAATTTGGAAATGGGTTAATTAAAGTTTTAGCTGAAAAACTTGGGGACAAAAAAACAAAAGTTACTGGTGGAATTATTTCAACAGTTAACCTGAAAGAAATTCCAAAGTATCACGACTTTCTTGCAAATTCAAAAGTAAAACAATTTCAGGGAGTCAAGAATTATGCAATTGATTCTGAAATGTCGGGGAAAGAATTAATTGAAATTGTCGACGCATTTCCTAAAGCATTTTTTGGTTTGAGTTTTTCAGCAGGAGATGACGTTTTGAAAATAAAAGCAAAAGCTCCGAAATCCGCTAAACCGAAAAATAAAGATGAAGCTCCAAATCCGGATTTTTGCAAATTGATAACTCATGATGAAAAAATTGTAAAAGATTTTGTTTGGGAAAAATCTGATTTCAAACTTGCAGATATTTTCCATGATTTCATAATTGAATCAATTGTTATTCCAAATTCTTTGAAAAATGAAAAGGACTTTGCGATTGTCCGAGAGAAATCTTTGAGAAAAGGAAAAATTGTCCGAAGAGGAATGATAGATGGGGAAGCAGTGAAAGAAGTCGCAGAACTTGAAGCGTAAGAAGATTTATAAATCAAAATTTTCTAAGTATTTTATCCAGGGTAATAAAATGAACGCTATTGATAAATATAACAAAACATGGCACCACCAAATTCACCAAGAAAAGGAAGCTTACAGTATTGGCCTAGAAAAAGGGCAAAGAAAGCATTGCCTAGTCCAAACTGGAAAGCAGTAAAAATTGATTCTACAAAATTAAAGGGATTCATTTGTTACAAAGCTGGAATGGCTTCTGCGTTTGTTAAAGATGATACAGCTGATTCAATGACTAAAGGAAAGAAAATCGTTGTTCCTATTACAATTCTTGAATGCCCTGCAATGAAAATATTTTCAGTAAGATTCTACAAAAACGGGAAAGTTGCCAAAGAAGTTTTATCAGAAAGTTTGGATAAAGAATTAAAGAGAAAATTAACACTTCCAAAACAAAATAAAAAAGCAGAACTCGAAGGCGATTATGATGATGTTAGAGTTATCTGTTATTCTATTGTTAAAAAAACAAACATAAAGAAAACTCCTGACTTAAGTGAGATTGCTTTGGGCGGAAGTTACGACGACAAAATCAAATTCATAAAAGAAAATTTAGGAAAAGAAATTTCTGTTTCAAGTGTTTTCGAAAAAGGAAATCTTGCTGACTTGAGAGGACTTACAAAAGGAAAAGGTCTGTAGGGACCAGTTAAAAGATTTGGTATTACATTAAAATTCCACAAATCCGAAAAGGGTCAGAGAAGACCTGGAGCTTTGGGTTCGTTCCATCCTGGAAGAGTTACATTCAGAGCACCGATGGCAGGACAGATTGGTATGTTCACACGAGTTACTTACAATCATAAAATTATCAAACTTGGCAAAGAAGAATTCAAGAATATTTTGAATTTCGGCGACGTGAAAACAGATTATGTATTGGTAACAGGAAGTGTTCAGGGTTCTGCAAAAAGACAATTATTAATTACTGCTCCATTAAGAGAAACTAAAAAACAGAAAAAGAAAAATTACGAGGTTTTAGAAATAAGATGAATAATCTAGATGAAAAAATTAATGCAATTCCCGAAGAAGAGTTGAGAGAATTTGCGAGACAATATTGTAGTCAATGCGATAAAGCAGCCAGAAGGAGTATAGCAAATATTTATTTTGTGAAAAGCCTCCCTCGTATAAGAAGAAGAAATGATGAATTAGTAGAAGCATTGATAACAAGAGGATTGAAATGTGAAATAGAGTCTTCTCAAAAAAATTATGAAGAAAATAAAAAAAGACTTCAAAAATTAGGAGTATGGAATTCAGAATATGACCAATATTATAATGATATTTTAGAAGGAAAGTTAGATCATAGAATATTTTTGGAGTTAGAAAAATAAAATGAAAACAAAAATTTTAGATATTAACGGAAAAGAAAAAGGAAGCGTTGAATTGCCTAAATTCTTTTCTGAAAAAATTAGAGAAGATATCGTCGCTAAAGTTTTGGAAGTTGAAAAAATAAGACAACCTTACGCACCGTCGCCAATTGCAGGACAATTTGCAGCAAGAGGTAAACTTCAGCACACAAGAAAAGTTTGGAAGACAACGCAAGGTAAAGGTATTTCAAGAGTTCCAAGAAAAATTATGTCTCGACGTGGAAGTCAGTTCAATTGGGTTGGTGCAGAAATTCCGGGTGCAAGAGGTGGAAGAAAAGCTCATCCTCCAAAAGTTGTTTCAATGATTAACACAAAAAGAATAAACAAAAAAGAAATGTTACTTGCAATAAAATCTGCATTGGGTGCAACTGCGGATGAGAAACTTGTTGCAAAGAGATACGAAAGATTGAACGAGAAAAAAATTACAGGATTGCCTTTTATTGTTGAATCAAAAATAACTTCATTGAAAACAAAAGATTTAATTTCATCTTTGAAAAAAATTCTTGGAGAAACTTTATTTGAAGTTGCAATAAAGAAAAAAACAGTAAGAAGCGGAATTGGAAAATTAAGAGGAAGAAAACACAAATCAAACGCAGGAGTTCTTCTTGTCGTCGGTGAAAAAGAAAAATTGAAAACAAATACTATTGAAGTTAAGGGCGTGAAAGGTTTGAATGTAACTGACTTGGCAAACGGCGGAGCAGGAAGATTGACAATTTACACCGAAGAAGCAATAAAGAATTTACAGGAGAGATTAAAATGAATTTCAAACCAATTGTAACAGAAAAAGCAGTTATGGCAATCGAATCACAAAATGCTTTGATTTTCGAAACTGAAAAAATAAATAATAAAACAGAGATAAAGAATGAAATTGAAAATTTGTTCAAAGTTAAAGTAGATAGATTAAGCACGCAAATTAGAGGAAACAAAAAATATGTTCGAGTTAAATTAAAAAAAGAATTTCCAGCTATTGACTTAGCAACGAAATTAGGAATAATCTAAATGGGTAAAACAATAATTCAACAGGCACGAGGACACGGAAGTTTTTCATACAGAGTTAGAAGAAACGCTTTCAGATTTAAATTGCAATATGCAAGAAACCTCGTAGGTGAAGGAACAATTGTAAAATTATTCCACTCTGCAGGACACTCAGCACCTTTAGCAAAAGTTAAAGTTGGTGAAGAACAATTTTATATTCCAGCATGCAAAGGGATGTTTGAAGGAATGAAAATAACTTTCGACAATGAAGTTAAAGACGGAAATATTTTGCAATTAAAAAATATTCCAGTAAAAACTTTTATTTACGATATTGAATCACGCCCTGGCGATGGTGGAATGTTTATAAAAACTGCAGGAAGTTCAGCAACTGTCAGCAGAATTATCGGAGAAAAAATATTTGTATTAATGCCGTCGAAAAAAGAAAAAGAATTCAATCCAAATTGTCGTGCTATCGTCGGAACAATCGCTGGTGCAGGAAGATTAGACAAGCCATTAGTTAAAGCAGGTAAGAATTTTTATATCAAGAAAGCAAGAAATAAATTGTGGCCGAGAACATCTGCAGTAAAGATGAACGTTATTGATCATCCATTCGGTTCTGGTAGAGGAAAGAGAATCAAATCAAAGATTGCGAAGAGAAACGCACCTGCTGGAGCAAAAGTCGGATTAATCAGACCAACAAAAACAGGTAAGAAGAAAAGATGATAACAGAATCAACAAAAAAAATATTTACATTCAGAGGAAAGACAATTGACGAGTTGAAAACTTTGGACGTCAGAGAATTCGCGAAATATTTGAAATCACGACAGAGAAGAGCGGTTCTTAGACAATTCCAAGAACTTGAAGATTTCGTCAGCAGAGCAAAGAAAAAAGTTGAAAATAATAAAGCAATTAGAACCCACAGTAGACATTTAGTAATTGTTCCTCCGATGGTTGGAATGAAAATCGCAATTTACAACGGACACGAATTTTTCCCTGTAGAAATAATGAAAGAAATGTTAGGACACAGATTAGGAGAATTTTCTTTGACAAGAACAAAAGTTAAACATGGAGGAGCTGGACTTGGAGCAACTAAAGGTTCTAAGTCTAAGAAGAAATAAAATGACAGAAAAAGATTACAACGCACAACAAAGAACAAGCAAAACAATGCAGAAACAAAAAAATGCAGAAACAAAATTAGAAGTTAAAGAAGAAAAGAAAAAAGTTGAAAATACCGTCGAGGAAAATAAAACTGAAACAAAAGAAGAAAAGAAAACTCCTATTGTCAAAAAGAAAATTGAAAAGAAAGATGAAGCGGTTGTTAATGGGGTTAGCTTGCCGTTGTCGACGAAGAAATCAGTTGCTATTTGTAAATTCATTCGAGGAAAATCAATTGACAAAGCACTTGGAGATTTGGAAGAAGTCAGGCAAATGAAAAAAGCAATTCCAATGACTGGAGAAATTCCGCACAGAAAAGGAAAAGGAATGATGTCAGGAAGATTCATGACAAAGACAGTCGAGTATATGATAAAATTATTGAAAAGTTTAAAATCAAATTCAAGTGCGAATGGAATTGAAGATCCAATAATTGCAGAAGCAATTCCAAACAGAGCATCACGTCCTCGAGGAAGATTCGGTGCAATTCAAAGAAAAAGAACACACATATTCATCAAAGCAGTTGAAAGAAAAAAAATTGCTGAATTAAAAAATAAATCAAAGAAAAAATTAAACAAATAAAATGGAAGAAAAAAGTATTGTAAAATTTAAGAAAGACGAATTTGCTATTAAGGAATATATCAAAAGTATTTTAGGAAAAGGAAAAGTCAGTAAAGTTAGAATTGAATATACTCCCGTCGGAGAAAAAGTAATTGTATCAACAAATAAGCCAGGATTAGTTATTGGAAAGAAAGGAGAAAAAATTGAAGAGTTAACAAGCACATTAAAAACAAAATTCAAACTTGAAAACCCAAGAGTTGAAATTGATGAAATCAAACAACCAGAATTCGATGCACAAATCGTCGCTGATGATATTGCATTGTCTCTTGAAAAAATGGGTCCGATAAAATTTAAAGTTATTGCATACAGAAGTTTGCAAAGAATAATGCAAGCTGGTGCACGAGGAGCTGAAATTGTCCTCGGTGGAAAACTTCCAAGCGCGAGAGCAAAGTCATGGAGATTCCAGCAAGGTTATTTGAAAAAAGTTGGAGACAGTGCAAAAGTCGTCGACAAAGCTCAAGCAGTTGCGTACACAAAACCAGGAGCAATCGGAGTTAAAGTCAGCATATTTTCACCATACGCAATTCAGAAAGATGAATTAAAAGTTGACAAAGCAATGATTGATAGAATTAAATTAAATTCAGTTCAGGTAGATGAAAAAGATGCCGAAGACGCTGAAAAGAAAAAAACAAAACGGAGTAAAAAATAAATGGCAACTTTAAAATTTAAAGATTTAGAAAAAATGAATATGGAAGAAAGAAATAAAAAAATGCATGAAATGAAATTCGAACTTGTAAAAGCTAGAACTAGTGCTGCAAAATCAGGGAATTCGAAGGCAAAAGAAATTAAAAAGATAATCGCAAGAATATTAACACTCAACACTAAAGAGAAATCAGGAGTTGAGAATAAGTAATAATGGAAATATGTCCAAAATGTGGCTTGCCTAAAGAGGCATGCGTTTGCGAGAAAATCGCAAAAGGTTCGCAGAATATCAAAGTGACGACGGACAAGAAGAGATACGGAAAACTCGTCACAATTGTCAGCGGACTTAGTGGTGTCGACGTGAAAGAAGTCGCAAAGGGTTTGAAAAACGAACTCGCGTGCGGTGGAACTTTTAGAAAAGACGAAGTTGAACTTCAAGGAGATCACACGAAGAAGATAAAAGATGTCCTCGTGAAACTTGGATTCGACGCAGATTCAATAAGTTAAAATAAAATGAAAAAACAAACAGAAACAAAAATGAAAGAAACAGAAAAAACAAAATCAGTCGGAGCTATATGTAACGACGTGAAATGTCCTACTCACGGAAATCTTAAAGCAAGAGGAAGAATTTTCGAAGGTAGAGTTACAAAAAAATTCCCAACAAGAATCGTAATTGAATTTGAAAGAATGATTTACGTAAAAAAATATGAAAGATATTCAAGAGCAAAAACAAAAATTCACGCAAGACTTCCTGATTGCATCGAACATGAAATTAACGTCGGTGATTTAATAAGAATTCAGGAATGCCGTCCATTAAGCAAGATTATACATTTCGTTGTAATTAAAAAAATAAAAGGAGCAGATGAAAAATGAAATCAAATAATAAATTATTTTCAATCATTAGAAACGGAGGAAATTTCAAATGAAAGCAATTAGTGCAAGAGTTTCACGAGGATTAAACATTGGCGCAATAATGAATGCTGCTGACAATAGCGGAGCAAAAATTGTAAAACTCGTCGGTGTTAAGAGAGGAAAGAGCACAAAAGGAAGACAACAATATGCAAAAATCGCAGATTGGGTTAAAGTTTCAGTAAGAAAAGGAATTCCGGATATGAAAGGAAAAGTTTTCGATGCTGTTGTTGTAAGACAAAAAAGACCTTATCAAAGATTAACAGGCGAGAGAGTTGCATTCGAAGATAATGCAGTCGCAATCCTTAAAGATGAAAAAGGAAATCCAAAAGGAACACAAATAAAAGGACCAGTTGCAAGAGAAGTTATGGAACGTTGGAGTTCTGTAGCAAAAATTGCTGCGGTGGTTTACTAAAATGAAAAAAGAATTTTCAACAGCATGGAAAGGCAGTAAACAGCCTCGAAAACAAAGAAAATATGCAGCGAAAGCTCCACTTCACATAAAGCGAAAATTATTAAGCATTAATTTGTCCAAAGAATTAAGAAAGAAAATCGGGAAGAGAAATGTCGTCGTGAGAAAAGGAGATAATGTAAAAGTTATGACAGGAAAGTTCAAAGGAAAGACCGGAAAAATAATTCAGGTTTTCACAAAAAAATCAAAAATAACAATGGAAGGAATTCAAGTTAAGAAACAAGATGGAAGTAAAGCAAACATAAAATTGCAACCTTCAAATCTTCAGATAATTGAATTGAATCTCGAAGATAAAAAAAGAATTCAAGAAAAAAAATCAGAATCAAAGAAAGAAATAAAACAGGAGAATAAAAAATGAGTCACTTATCAAGACAAGAAAAACCAAAAAAATGGCCAGTAGAAAAGAAAGGAACAACTTACATAGTTTCACCTAATTCAAACACAAAAGAAGGAATGCCGTTGCTGACAATCCTTAGAGATGTTTTGAAAGTTGCTGAAAACAGAAAAGAAGTAAAAGCAATGATTCACGAAAGACAAGTTTTAGTAAACGAAAAACCTGCTACCGACGAGAAACATACTGTTTTGTTCTTTGACACAATGAAGATATTACCGACTAAAAAAAGTTACAGACTTGAATTAACCGAAAAAGGAAAATTCGACCTTAATGAAATAAAAGAAAATGAAGCTGGAAGAAAAATTATAAAAGTTGTCAACAAAAAAATATTGAAAGGAAAGAAAACACAATTGAACTTTGGCGACGGAAGAAATTTATTATCTGACGTGAAATGCAATATGAATGATTCAGCTGTAATAGATTTTAAGGGAAATAAAATAGAAAAAATTCTTCCTTTGAAAGAAAAAGCAAAAGTAATTGTCTTCGCGGGAAAGCACGCAGGGAAAACTGGTGACATTGAAAAATTAGATTTGAAAGATAAAACAGCAAAGGTAAAGACAAAAGAAAAGGAAATTAATATTTTAATAAATCAACTTATGGTGGTGGCAGAATGATAACAGAAAATGCAACAAGAAAAATAAGAATTGAAAAAGTTGTTCTCAGCGTAGGTGGAACAGCAGAAGAATTAGAAAAAGGTTTCAAATTATTGCAGTTAGTTACAAATAGAACTCCTGCAAAAATGAAATCTAGCAAAAGAATTCCTTCATTCGGAGTCAGACCAGGATTGCAAGTTGGTGCGGTTGTTACAATAAGAAAAGATACAAAAGATAATTTGAAAAGATTACTGACTGCAATTGAAAACAGATTAAGAAAAAAACAAATTTCAGAAAATAATTTTTCATTCGGAATAAAAGAATACATTGAAATTCCTGGAATGGAATACCAGAGAGATTTGGGTGTTCGAGGACTTGATGTAACTGTTGTATTCAAGAGAATGGGAAGAAGAGTAAAACTCAGAAAAATGAAATCAGGAAAAATTCCTTTGAGACAAAAAATTTCGAGAGAAGAAATAATTAAATTTATGGAAGAAAACTTCCAGACAGAATTTATAGGAAAATAAAATGACAGCAAGTGATTGGAAAAAAAGTTTAAAGCAGTTGAAAAACAAGCCAGCGAAGATGGACAAATTCATAAAACACAACAAACCAAAAGATAGAAAAATAGGAATTGCTGCGAAGAAATGTGAGAGATGCGGACGATTTGGGGCACACATAAAATCATACGGATTAAATTTATGCCGACACTGTTTCAGAGAAATCGCGACAGAAATCGGATTCAAAAAATATTCATAAAAATGTCACACGATATAGTTGCAGATGCACTTAACATGATGAGAAACGCGAAAAAAGCGAACAAGGAAGATATAATTATAACAAGAATTTCAAATGTCTTCATTGAAGTATTGAAAATTATGAAACAGAAAGGTGCAATAAAAAAATATAAAATTAACACGAAAGAAAAAAGTGTTGAAGTCAGCCTCGGTGATTTGACGGATTGCAAAGCAATCAAACCAAGATTCACTGTTTTAAAAACCGAAATTGAAAAATACGAAAGAAGATATCTTCCAGCAAGAAATGTCGGAACAATGATTGTCTCAACAAATAAAGGATTAATGACGCACGAAGAGGCAACACAAGAAGGAACAGGGGGATGCTTAATTGCATACTTTTACTAAAATGAATAATTCGTTTAGAAGGGATGGATGGGTTCATGTATTTGATGCACGACTAAAATTAGCATGTGCTGAATTAGAGGGAACGACAGAAAGAGAATTAGAAAATAGAAGATATGAATACAAAATTGAAAGAGACAAAGCAATTAAGTTGGGAGTAGATATTCAACAAGCACAATTACCTAGAACAATTAAAAAAAAATATTTACAATATATATTAAAATGAGAAAACAAATATTCGAAAAAATAAAAATCCCAGAAGGAGTCGACATTGAATTAGACGGAGCAAGAGTTATTGTAAAAGGAAAACATGGAACAAACGAAAGAAAATTTGATATGGGGAGTTTAAATTTAGAAAAGAAAAATAATGAAATCACCTTGGGTGGAGACAAAATAACTAAGACAGAAAAAAGAAGAATTTACACAATCGTCGCACACATAAATAATATGATTAAAGGTGCTCAGGACAAATTTGAATACAAATTAAAAGTTTGTTTCAGCCACTTCCCAATCACTGTTGAAGTAAAAGGAAAAGAAGCAATAATAAAAAATTTCCTTGGAGAAAAAGTTGCACGAAAAGCAAAAATAATCAATGGGGCAGATGTTGAAGTCCACGGGGATATTATAACAGTCAATTCAAACAGCATAGAAATTGCAGGACAAACCGCGGCGAATCTTGAAACAGCGACGAGAATTTCAAACAAAGACAGAAGAGTTTTCCAAGACGGAATTTTCATAACAAGTAAATGTGGAGAACAGATATAAAATGACAGAAAAAAAATTACCTACATTTTTGAGAAGACATACAAGTTTCCGTTCAAGATTGGGAAGAAACAGAAAAAAAATCCAGACATGGAGAAGAGCTACTGGAAGACATAATAAAGTTCGATTGAAAAGGAAAGGATATCCAATAAAAGTAATGATTGGATTCAGAACAGCGAAGGAAGGAAGAGATTTAATTCAAGATACAAAACCGATAATGGTAATGAATGTTAAAGAATTAATCAAAGTTGGAAAAGGACAATCTGCAATTATAGGAAAAGTTGGAAACAAAAAAAGACTCGAAATATTGAAAATTGCAAAAGAGAAAAAAATTATTGTTGCAAACTTGAATGTAAAAAAGAAATTAAAATCCCTCGAAAGTAAAATGAAAAAGGAGAGTAAAAAATAAAATGGATTTGGGAAAGAAAAAATCACTTGCTGCACGAACATTTGGCGTCGGAGAATCAAGAATTACATTTGTAAAACCAAGACTTGAAGAAATAAAAGAAGCAATTACAAAACAGGATATTCGAGATTTGTATAAAGACGGAGCAATCAAAATAAAAAATATTAAGGGAAGAAAAACAATTGTAAATAAGAAAAGAAAAAGAACAACTGCACACATTAGAAAAAAAGTAAATGTTAGAAAAAGAAATTATGTTTTAATGACGAGAAAATTGAGAAAATATCTCGCAGAATCAAAATCAAAATTGACAGATAAAGAAAGGAAAGATATAAGAAAGAAGATAAGAAATAAATTCTTTAGAAGCAAGTCGCATATGAGAGAACATATTGGAGGAAATAAGAAATGAGAGTACCAAAACGAAGAAGAATCGAAGGAAAAACAGATTACGCAAACAGAGTTAGATTATTGAAAGGCGAAACGCCAAGAGTTGTATTTAGAAGAACAAACAAATATATCGTAGCTGAATATGTTACAAGTCACGAAGCTCAAGATAAAATTGAAATCGGATTTAATTCAAAAAAATTAAAAGAATTCGGATGGCCTGCTGAATTTGAAGGAAGTTTGAAATCAGTTCCAGCGTCGTATTTGACTGGATTTTTAATGGGAAAAGAAATTGCAAAGAAAAAATTATCAACACCAATTGTCGACGTGGGAATGATAAGAACAATCAGTAAGAACAAAACTTTTGCATTCATCAAAGGACTTATTGACGCAGGAATGAAAATAAAATGTGCAAAAGAAAAATTCCCTGAAGAAGAAAGAATAGAAGGGAAAAATTTGAAAAAAGATTTTACAAAAATATTCAAAGAAATTAAATCAAAAATAGATAAAAAATAAAATGGTAGAAAAGAAAAAACCTGCAAGAACTGAAGAAGAAATTTCAGAAGAACTTTTAGAAAAAGAAATAGTTAATGAACTAAAAGTTGTCGTCGACAAAAGAACATTCAGAGAAAAAGAAAAAGATGAAGAGAATGAAAGAGCATTGGCTGCTTGGATTCCGAAGACAAAGTTGGGACAAGAAGTTAGAGCTAAGAAAATAAAAAACATCGACGAGATTCTTGACGGCGGGAAGAAAATTTTGGAAGAACAAATTGTTGATTTATTACTTAACACAAATTCAGATTTGATTTCAATTGGACAATCAAAAGGAAAGTTCGGTGGTGGAAAGAGAAGAGCTTGGAGACAAACCCAGAGAAAAACTAAAGAAGGAAATGTTGCAACATTCTCAACACTTGCAGTTATCGGCGACGGAAACGGGCATGTTGGTATTGGAACTGGAAGAGCAAAAGAAACTTTGCCAGCAAGAGATAAAGCAATTAGACAAGCAAAACTTAATCTTATAAAAGTTAGAAGAGCTTGTTCAAGTTTTGATTGTGCATGTTCAGAACCTCACAGTATTCCATTCAAGGTTGAAGGAAAATCAGGAAGTGTCAGAATTACTTTGATTCCAGCACCACAAGGAACAGGACTTGTCGTCGGAAAAGAACTTAGAAAAATATTATCACTTGCAGGAATAAAAGATGTTTACAGCAAAACATTGGGAACTCAAAGAACAACTGCAAATCTTGCAAAAGCAACAATTGATGCTTTAAGAAAAACAAACAGAGGTATTAAACAATGATAGCAATAGTTAGAATTAAAGGACAAGTAAAAGTTCGCGGAGATTTTATTGAAACAATGAAAAGAATGAATCTGAAAAAGAAATATACTTGCATTGTAATCGATAAACCGACAAAAGAACAACTTGGAATGTTAAAGAAAATTGAAAATTTTGTTGCTTACGGAGAAATAAGTCCAGAGATGTACAAAAAACTTGTCGAAGCTCGAGGACAAAAATCAAAGGAAGTTTTCAGACTTCATCCGCCACGAAGAGGAATTGATTCTAAACTTCATTTCGGAATCAAAAAAGGGGTTTTAGGAAATAACAAAAAGGAAATAGATAAATTAATTGGGAGAATGTTATAATGGCAAATTTATTTAGAAAATTAATCATTGAATCTTACGGAAGAAGAAGAGAAGAAAAAGAATTAATTGTTAATAATTTTCCTATTGGAAATAGATGTGATGTTGCTTGCAGAAAAGGAAATGAAATTCTAATAAAAGAATATCATTATTGCGGGGGCGGAGAACTTTCAGAAGTAATAAGAAGCAAATATAACCAAAAAGATTCAATGTACCAAGAATTAAATAAACAATTATTAGCAGTAGGATTATAAAATGGCAATCGTAAAAACACACAAGAGAACAAAATCATCAAGAATGCAAGGACATAAACGAGGAACTCATGGATGGGGAGACAGAAAGAGTCACAAAAAGAGCGGACACCGAGGAGGATTCGGAATGGCTGGAACAGGAAAGCGAGCAGATCACAAGAAAACTCTTATTTTGAATTTATATGGAAATAGTTATTTCGGAAAACAAGGAGTTACATCGAGAGGAACTGCAAGAGATATGAGACAAAGAATTAATTTATTCACAATTGAAAAAAATCTTCAGACATTCGGAAAGAAAGTTGGGGACAAATGGGAAATTAGTTTGCCAAATTATAAAATTCTTGGAACTGGCGACGTGAAAAATAAATTATTTATCACATGTTTAGAAGCATCAAAATCCGCAATTGAAAAAGTTAAGAAGGCTGGCGGAAAAATTATTTCTGAAAAAAGTGATGATGCGGAGGAATAATGGAAAAATATAATCGCTCTTTAGCAAAAGAGTTAGAAGAATTATTAATTAAAGACAGTGAAGAAGAAATAACCCAAAAATCTTCAGAAGAACAAAGAATCGAAAAAGAAAAAGAGAGAGATTGGAGACAGAGAAAATATGAATTAAGTAATCGTTTTGGGGAAGAATTTATCTATGATAATAAGGTAGATGAATTATATTTTGAAATTCAACAAGAATCAAAATATGAAACAGATGAATTGGGATGTCAAAGAGGTTCTTCAAAAAATAATATTTCTAACCTTAGAGGTTTACAAAATACTCGTGGATACAACCATGCGTTTGTATATCTAAATTAAATTATAAATTCTGTTTTATAAATAATATATTAGAAAAATGAATCAAAATGGAATTTAATAGACGAAGAATTCTATGACGAATAATCCTAATCTTTAAAAACTATTTTTTATTAGCTAAAAGATGGATTTAACAAAAATATTCAGTTTCATACCCGAAGTAAAAAACCCGGAGGAAAAGAAATTAAGTTTTAATGTTAAACTGAAATGGACGCTTGTTGTTTTAGTTTTATTTTTTGTTCTTTCAAACATTCCGCTTTTCGGACTTTCGAGCAACTCTCTTGAACAATTCAAATATCTTGCAATAATTCTTGGAACAAGTTTTGGAAGTATAATTTCATTAGGTATCGGACCAATTGTAATGGCGTCGGTAATTTTGCAACTTTTAACTGGAAGCGGAATTATTAATATTGATACATCAACAACAGAAGGAAAGAAATTTTTCCAGGGTGTTCAGAAAATCTTGACATTCTTTTTCATAATTTTTGAAGCAATGATTTATGTTTTCATGAATGCATTCCAAGCAGTAGAAGGATTTGCCTTTTTGTTAATTTTCCAATTAGTTCTTGGAGGAATTGCAATTTATTATATGGATGATCTAATGGGAAAATGGGGATTTGGTTCTGGTATTAGTTTGTTTATCGGTGCGGGTGCGTCGTGGCAACTTATAACTAGTGCACTTCAATTTGTTGATGCCCAAGGACAAAATTGTCTTCTTGACTTTTCAAATACAATGTGTTCAGGAAAAATTTTCATAATAATTCAAGCGATAATAAACAGGTATCCTTTAGAATTAATTTCTGCTTTGGGAGCAATTATTGTTACAGCAATCATCTTTATGCTAGTTGTTTGGGCACAATCCTTGAAAGTTGAAGTCCCACTTTCTTACGGAAGATTAAGAGGTTATTCTGTTAAGTGGCCACTCTCATTTTTCTACGCGTCGGTAATCCCAGTTATTTTAACTGCAGCGTTGATTGTTTCATTCCAAGTTTTCGCAGGAATAGTTGATACTGCAGCAGCACCTTGTTTACTTGAAGACGCAAGCGGATGTATTGGAATGGCCAAGTTTGCATCTTACTTTCAATGGATGGGACATTTTTCTAACGGGAGTGCAGTTTCAGGTTTAGCATTTTGGATGGGATCAACAAATATTTTAGAGTTAACCATTCGAGGAGGATTTTTACCAAGATATCTTTTACAAGGTTTGACTCACACTTTAATTTATGTTTTCTTATCAACGGTGTTCGCTGTATTTTGGGTTAAAACTTCGGGAATGGATGCGAAAACCCAAGCACATAAAATTGCTTCTTCAGGTTTGCAAGTTGCCGGTTTCAGACAAGATGAAAGAGTTTTAGAAAGTATTCTTGAAAGATATATTCTGCCTCTGACTGTTATGGGCGGAATGGCTATTGGACTTTTAGCTTCGATAACTAACTTGATGGGTGCGTTGATTTCAGGAACTGCAATTCTTTTAGTAATTATGATTTTCTATCAGTTCTATCAAAATATTGCTCAGCAGCACGAGACAGATATGAATCCTGCGTTCAGAAAATTTATGAGCAAATAATTAAAAACAAAGATTGATTTAAATTAAAATGGATAATAAGGGAATGCAGAAATTTTTTTTCTTGATGACTGTGTTGTCAATAATTTCTTTGGGAATTGTTTTTCTTTGGGAACAGATTCCGATAATTAAAGAAACTGCACATACAATTCTTGACCCTACAGCAGGTGCGTTAATTTCATGGAATGTTACCGGTGGAACATTAATTCTTTTTTTTATTATTGCTTTGTTTATGACAATTATTCAAAAGTTTACAGTTGACCAAACAACTTTGAGAGAAATGAAAGCGGAACAGAAAGAAATAACCAAAGAACTTCAGCAATATAAAGATAATCCTGAAAAAGCTCTCGAAGTAAATAAGCGAAGCATGAAAATTATGGGAGATATTATGTCGCTGACAATGAAATCTTCTTTTATCACTATGATTCCATTAATTTTATTATTCAGATGGTTTTCCGACGTATTCACTGCTTTAGGCGACCCGATATTTTTTGGATTTATTAATTGGTTCTGGCTTTACTTAATTTCAGTTTTAATTTTCGGCGGAATTCTCAGAAAAGCTTTCAAGATGGCTTGAACAAAACTTTTAAAAATGAAATTATAGTGCTATTTCTATGACAGAAGAATTTAACGAACAGGAATTGATTTATCGATTTAGTGTTTTCGAGAGACAGATTCAGGAATTGCAACAGCAAATTGAATCGATTGACAGAGGAATTGTTGAACTTAATACTCTCGCACTCGGACTTGATGACCTCGTCGGTAAAACTGGTGCAGAAATTTACGCTCCGTTGGGAAGAGGAATTTTTGTGAAGGCGAAATTAATTTCTGAAGAACTTAATGTTGATATTGGAAATGGGAACATCATAAAGAAAAATATTCCAAACACAAAAAAATTGATTGAAGAACAGCGAGATAAACTTCAACAGGTTAAAGATGAATTAGAAAAAAGTCTTGAAGAAATCGGTGCTGATATGACTAACATGATGAACGCTGTTCAGGGACATTCGCACGAACATTGTCATTGCCATGAAGGAGAAGAATGTGGTTGCGGCGACGAATGTGAATGCGAGAAAGAAAATTAATCTTTTATTCTTTTAACGAAATCATTGTATTTCATTAAACCAAATTCAGTTACAATTCCTGCAATATATTTTTTCTGAACAAATTCAAATGCAGGATTTTTTAATTTGATATCTTTCGGCACACGGTTCCATATTTCATTCAAACTTCGATTTTCAATTGGAACTTTTTTATTTGAAAATTTCCAAGAGTCAGCAATTATGTAAACTGGAATTTTATGGTGATAAGCAAGTTCTGAAATCATTCCGCTTCCAACTTTGTTAATTATACCGTCGCTGAGCAAAGCATCTGCTCCCAAAAATATTTTGTTTGCATAAGTTTTATCTTTTCTATTTTCTTTTTCTAAAGCGATTGCTGCTGCAGAATCAATAAACATTGTAACTTTAATTCTCGCTTTTCTTAATTCATTTGCAGTTCTTCTCCCCTGAAATAATGGGCGAGTTTCAGTGTTGTAAATTTCAAATTTCTTTTTTTTCTTTTTCGCGTAAATCAATGAATTAACGACATTGGTTGAATGGCAGTGTGTGAATATTTTGTCGTCGGTATTTATTATTTTCAAAACACCTTGATTAATTTTTTGCTGTGCAGAATCAAAATGGGATAAAATTTCTTCATAAGGTTTTTTCTCTACGAGAGTCAAGACTTTTTGCAGCATTGGTTCTGTCGGACGAAGAGAAAGTAATTTTTTTATAGACGATTTTTCTGGAACAAGAGTGTAAGCATAAAGTGCAGCTTTCGCGATATTTCGTGCACCTTGAATTTTTATTTCTTTAATTGATTTAGCAATCTGATTAAACCTCTTTTTATTATCCATAAAAGAAATTACATATCAAAGTTTAAAAAATCTATTTATTTGAATACAGAATGTTAGAGTCACTGATTAATCCAAAAAGAGCTGAAAAGGGTCCGTGGAAGATGTTTTTCGTCGGGCTTGTTTACGCGTCGCTGTCGTTTTTACTTGTTCATTTTCTTTTTTCAAGTGATAGTGTTCTCGCTGATGCATCGGGGATGATGGTTGTCTTATTTTGCGTAATGTTTTCACTTCCGTTTATGTATTATGTAATAAAAAATGAAGAAAGTGAAGATGAAGAAACTACCGGTTTAATTGATGTTTTGAAAGTTCACAGCGACGCAATTTCTGCATTTATGTTTTTATTTTTTGGATTTATAGTCGCGTTTTCTTTTTGGAATATTATTTTACAAAATCCAAATTTATTAAATTTTCAGATAGAAACTTATTGTAATATTAATAGTCCTGGAAGTATGGAAGAATGCGTTGCACAATATTCTTTTTCAGGAAATTCCGTTTCGGAAAATACTTTGAGCAATGGCTCAAGATTGCTTTCAATAATTGGAAATAATTTTGGTGTTATGATTTTTACTTTAATTTTTTCTTTAATATTTGGTGCAGGTGCAATTTTTGTTTTGGCATGGAATGCAAGCGTTATTTCTGCAGCAATAGGAATTTTTGTAAATTATAATGTTTATGAAATTCCCGTCGGTATTTTAAGATATATGATTCATGGATTTCCAGAAATTGCGGCATATTTTATTGTAGCACTTGCTGGAGGCATGCTCGGAGTTGAAGTAATTAAAAACGGATTTGGAAGTAAGAAATTCACAAAAGTTCTTGCAAATGTAATTTTCTTAATTTTAATTTCAATTGTAGTTTTAGTTTTTGCAGCATTTGTTGAAGTTTATTTAACGCCACTTTTATTTAGTTAGGATAGATTGAGAAAACTTAAAAGGAGAATTTTCTTAAAATAGGAATGGATATTTTGTTGATACTGATAATTTTCGCTAGTTTTTTGTCTACACTTCTTGTTATGCCTGCTTGGATTAGAAAAGCAAAACAAATTGATTTAATTTGGGAAGATATGAATAAACTTCCAAGAGAGAAAAATGTTGCAGGATCTGGGGGAATTACGGTTGTCCTCGGAGCAATAGTGGGAATTTTTTTATATATTGCATTACAAACTTTTTATTTCAAAAGCATCGACGGAACCTTGGTTAGTATTTTCGCAATAATCTGTTCTGTTCTTTTGGTCAGCGGGATAGGATTTATTGACGATTTATTCGGTTGGAAAATGGGCGGACTCTCAATTCGTTCAAGAATTTTCTTAGTTCTGTTTTCTGCAATTCCTTTAATGGTAATTAATGCAGGAGAATCAACAATTTTCGGAATAAATCTTGGGATAATTTATCCCTTAATAATAATCCCTCTAGGCATTTTAGGAGCTACGACAACTTACAATTTTTTAGCAGGATTCAACGGACTTGAATCAAGCCAAGGAATAATTATTTTATCCGCTTTAGCATTTGTAACTTATGTTACAGGAAATTCTTGGTTAAGTATAATTTTATTGTGCATGGTTGCGTCGCTGTTAGCATTTTATATTTTTAATAAAAATCCTGCAAAAGTTTTCCCGGGAGATGTTTTGACCTATTCTGTAGGAACTTTAATTGCAATAACTGCAATTTTGGGGAACATTGAAAAGATTACTGTTTTCTTTTTTATTCCTTATATTTTAGAAATGATTTTTAAAAGCAGAGGAAAATTAAAAAAACATAGCTTTGGAACCCCAAATCCCGACGGAAGTTTGGAAATGCCTTATGAAAAAATCTACGGATTAGAACATCTTGCAATTAAAATTTTAAAAAAAATAAAACCAAATCATAAAGCTTACGAAAGTGAAGTCGTTTGGTTAATTAATGGATTTCAAATCCTGATAATTTTAATAGGGTTGTTATTATTCTTACAATAAATAACTTTTTAAGTAAACTATTTTTATTATAAAGATGAACGAAGACGAGAAAAATAAGTACAAAAAAAAGATAAAAGAAATATTCAACAATTCATACACGACTGTTTTTTCTATTTTTGCTTTGATTGCTTTTATTTTAAGTTTGTTAAGTTTTTTTAAAATTGGAGCTAGCGTTGCAATCTTATCTCAATTATTTTATAGTTTTTCTGCAGGAAATCTTTTATTTTTGGGAATAATGTTTGCATCAAGTGCTATTCTCGCACATTTTAAAAAATATAATTTAATGTTTTTGCCAATTGTTCTTTGGTTGCTGGTTACGGCAGGAATAATGCGTACTTCAAATATTTCTAGTTTAATCGATGTTTCAACGGGGAATTATACCTTAGGTCCAGACCTAGATCCATTTTTATATTTAAGAAATGCAATTGAATTATCGAATGGAAATGCAAATAAAATAGATTCTTTCAGGTACGCACCACTTAATCAAACGCCAAGTTATATTACAAATAATCTAATGCCTTGGACAATTTTGGGGACTTATGATCTTCTTTCTATTTTTACTGAAACTTCTGTAACTTATGCTGCAATAATTCTCCCCGTGATTCTATTTTTAATATCTACAATCGGCTTTTTGTTGTTTGCAAAAGTAATAAGTTCATTTAAATTTTCAAAAGAAAAATCTTGGATTATTTCCATTATCGCAACTGCATTTTACATTGTTATACCAACGATGCTTCACAGAACCGTTGCAGGTGTTCCTGAACTTGAAAGTTTGGGTATGGTATTTTTCTGGTTTGCATTTTTGTTTATAACTTTAGCATGGAAAGAAAATAAAAAGAAAAAACAAATTTTATTTGGGGTTCTTGCAGGAATCTTCACTGGAGCAATGTCTTGGACTTGGGGGGGTTACAGATATATTTACCTTGCAATATTCTTAACAACCTTATTAATTTTCTTATTTGAAAAAGATAAAACGAAAAACAGATTAATTTTCTCCTCCTGGTTTTTATCTGCAATTATTTTAGAAGTATTAAAAGTAAGAAGTTTGACTTCTGCAGTTAGTAGTTTAAGTGATACTGCCTTATGTTTATTTTTATTCTTGACAATTTGTGTAGATTATGTTTTATTTGAAAGCCCATTAAAAAATAAAATAAAATTAAACAAAATAAAAATTCCTAATCCCATTAAGAGTTTTGTTCTTGTAATCTTACTTGGAATAATTCTCGGATTAATTTTTAGTCCAGAGAAAATAATTAGTATTGGTGCTTCGCTTGTTGATAGGTTGCTATACCCTTTTGGAAGATCGAGAGTTGGATTAACTGTCTCTGAAAATCAAGCACCTTATTTTACCGATGTAATAAGTAACTTTGGAAATTTATTCTGGTTATTCTTTTGTGGAACTATAATTTTATTCTATGAAACAATAAGACATTTCAATAAAAAGAAAAGATTAATTTTATTTTCAAGTTTTTTAATTTTTATTACTTCATTTATTTTCAGCAGAATTTCTGAAAGTAGTGTAGTTCTCAATGGAGAAACTTTAATTTCTAAATTATTGTACCTTGGGGGATTAATTTTATTTGCAATTGTTTTCTTGGGAATTTACATATTCGCTTATAGAAACAAAGACGAAAAAACAATCCAAGATTTTAAAGAAATGGACTTTTCTTATCTGTTAATTATTTCCTTATCTTTCTTTATGATTATTTCAATGAGGGGGGCAACAAGATTATTTTTTATTATCTCCCCATTTTTAATTCTAGTTTCAGCTATTCTCCCAATTAAAATTTATGATTATTGGAAAAATTCAAAAGATTCTTTAGCAAAAATGATATGCATCATAGGACTTACAATAATTGTTTTAATGATGATTGGGCTATTTGCAAGTTATTCTTCTTCAACAACATACGGAACAGAAACTTCAATTCCTTCGTCGTATAATCAGCAGTGGCAATATGCAATGAGTTGGGTAAGAGAAAACACACCAATTGGAAGTATTTTTGTTCACTGGTGGGATTATGGATATTGGGTTCAGACATTAGGAGAAAGACCGACGGTAACCGACGGAGGACATTATTTAGATTACTGGGATCATTTAACTGCAAGATATTTATTAACGACAACTAAACCAGAAGCAGCTTTGAGTTTAATGAAGAGTTATAATGTTTCTTATTTACTTATTGATTCTACAGACTTAGGAAAATATTCTGCATTTTCAAAAATTGGTGGTGATAAAAATTATGATAGTTTTTCAGCAATTCCAATTGGAACAATAGACAAAACTCAAACAAAAGAAACTGCAAATATTACTACAATAATTTATCAAACAAGCGGATTTGTTGACGAGGATATTACATTTAATCGGGATGGTGAAGAAATATTTATACCAGGACCAACTTACGACGAATATGGTGAAGTATCTGTTAAAGCATATATTATTGGGGTTATATTCCAGAGGGGCAATAATAATGAAATTTATCAACCTTATGTAGCAGTTTATTACAATAATAACCAGATTACTTTACCTGTGAGATATATTTATTATAATAAAGAGTTGTTGGATTTTGGAAACGGGCTTGACTCAATTATTCAAATAATTCCTAGTCTTAGTGCTAGTTCATCTGGAAGTTTAAGCTTAGATGAAGAGGGTGCAGCAATCTATTTATCTCCCAAAGTTTCAGAAAGTTTATTTGCTCAGTTATATTTACTTGATGACCCTTGGAATAAATATCCTACGGTGGAATTAGCACACTCAGAACAAAGTGCTTTGATAAAACAAATGTTTTCTGAAGGTTATTATGGTGATGAATTTGTTTATTACAGCGGACAACTTTACGGACCGATAAAAATTTGGGAAGTAAATTATCCTTCAAATATTTTGGCACATGAAGAATTCTTGAGAACTTCTGGCGAGTATGCAGGATTAGATAATTTAACATTTATTAGAGATTAATAACTCTTTTAAATGAGTATTTTCTTAAAACAATATGGAAGATTACAAAATCGCAATGATTATCGGAACGAGAGCAGAATTAATTAAAATTTTTCCGTTGATGTTAGAGTTAAAAAATAGAGGAGTTCCTTATTATTTTATTCATACAGGGCAGCATAATTTGAAAGATTTATGTGAAAAATTCGGAGTTAAAAAACCGGATGTTGTATTGAGCGAAGAATCAGATAAAAGTTCGAAATTTAATTCAAAACAGATAAAGGCAATTATGTGGAATTTAAAATTAGTTTTCAAGATAAGAAAAGAAATTAAAAAATTAAAAAATTTAAAATATGTTTTATATCATGGAGATACTATGACAACAGCTACGGCATCTATTGCAACTTCCAGAATTTTAAATCCTTTTAAAAAATATAAAAATGTTCATTTAGAAGCGGGGCTTAGAAGTTTTAATAATTTCGAACCTTTCCCTGAAGAAATTTCTCGGAGAATTGTTGGAAATTTTTCAGATATTCTTTTTGCAGTTTCAGACATCGCAGAATCAAATTTAAAAAATAAAAAAGGAGTAATAAAAACAGGAAATACAATTTTAGATTCTGCAAATTTAGCCCTAGAGATTGCAAAAAAAGAAAATGCTAAACCATTATCAAATAAAAAATTTGCATTAATCACTGTTCACCGTCATGAAAATCTAAAATCAAAAAAAAGGATGAAAAAGATAATTGAAATTTTAAAGAGTTTGGAAATTCCTTCTTTTTTTGCAATGCATGATAATACTCTAGAGAAAATAAAAAAATTTGGATTATATGAAGAATTAATTAGAAATAAAAATATTAAAATAATTTCTCCAATGGATTATCCTTCATTTATTTTTCAACTCTCCAAATGTTCTTTGATTATCTGCGACGGGGGAAGCATGCAAGAAGAAAGCTTAATTTTTCAAAAACCTTGCGTAATCTTGAGAAAGGCTACAGAAAGGCCAGAAGGATTAAAATCTAATTTTCAATTTTTATCTAAACTAAATGTTGAAGAAACAAAAGAAAAGATTAAAGAATATCTTTCTCCAAAATTTAAAGTGAAAGATTTCAAAAATCCTTATGGAGAAATTGGAGTAAGCAAAAAAATTGCGGAGATATTGAAATGAAATTAAATTTAGGTTGTGGGAATGATTATCGAGAAGGATATATTAATTGTGATATTTCTCCAGAAGTTAATCCAGACAAAATTGTGGATTTAGAAAAAAAATTGCCGTTTCAAGATAATTCCGTCGATGAAATTATAATTGAACACGTTATGGAGCATTTTCATGAACCATTAAAATTATTAAAAGAATTTTATAGAGTATGTAAAAATGAAGCAATCATTAAAATTAAAGTTCCTTATTTTTCTCATGAGTCTGCATTTAGCATGCTTGACCATTATCATCAATTTACATTAACAAGTTTTGATGCTTTAGATAAAAAACATACATGCCATTGGCAAAGCATTGGGAATTTTAAGATAATAAAGAAAAAATTATATTGGAGAAAAGGATTAAAATTTTTTGAAACATTTTTTAATTCTAATCCAAAAATATTAAGAATTTATCAAGAATTATTTTGTTGGATTATACCCGCAAGAGAATTAGAAATTGTCTTAAAAGTGATAAAGTAGGAAAGATTAAGAAAACTTAAAAGGAGATTAATTTGATAAATTAAATGAATAAAATTAAAGTTTATCTTCAATATCCCTGGAAATTTCCAGATTCTCCTTATTACAAATATCTTATTGAAAATCCTCCTGAAAATGTTCAATATTTGAATGCGGATAAACAAAAAGGAGTTATAATTAACAAGAAATTTCTTTGGATATCTAATTCATTAAAAAAATATCTTAGAAGATTTGTAGATATTTTTAAGATTACCTTCCCGAATGCTCCTTTAAGCCCCGAGGGAGATTATGACTTAATTCATTGTGCACATTGTTTAAGTAAAAATATAGATAAACCTTGGACAGCAGATTTTGAATCTTTATGGCAAATGTATATTGGTAAAAAAACAGAAAGAGCAAAAAATAAAGTGAGAGAAATATTACAAAAAGAAAATTGCAAAAAAATTATTGCTTGGACCGAAGAAACAAAAAAAGAAATAATTGAAGACTTTCCAGAAATAAAAAATAAAGTAGACATAATATATCCTGCAATTCCAGTAAGGGCGTCCAAGAAAAAACAAAAGAAAAAAATTAATTTGATATTTTCTGGAAGATATTTTTATTGGAAAGGAGGACCTCATGCACTTGAAATTATAGATCAATTAACAAAAAAATATCCTTCAGTTTACGGAATTGTAAATTCAGAAACCCCCGAAGAGATTAAGAAAAAATATTCACAGAATAGTAAAATAAAATTTTATGATTTAATTCCACAAGATAAATTATTTGAATTATACGAAGAGGCGGACATTATGATTTATCCTGGTTATACAGACACTTTTGGATTTGCTTTTTTAGAAGCAATGAGTTTTGGAATCCCGATAGTAACCGTAGATGGATTTGCTAGAAAAGAATTAATTGAAGAGGGGAAAACTGGTTTTGTAATAAAAAGGCCAGATATTTCTTGGAAGAAAAGCACGATTTTTATATCCGGAAAAGAAAGAGTTATTCAAGGATTAATGAATAAAGTAGAAATAATAATTCAGGATAAAAAATTAAGAGAAAAGATGTCTCAGAATTGTATAGAAATCATTAAAAATGGTAAATTCTCCATAAAACAAAGAAATAAAAAATTAAAGAAAATTTATCTTGAAGCAATAAAATGAACAATATTAAAGGAATAGAAAAATGCAGAAGTTGTGGAGGAGAAGAACTTGTAGATATTATTTCTCTTGGGGAACATTACATCACAAATTTTGTTAACAATGAAAGTGAACAGGGAGAAAAAGTTCCATTAGATTTAGTGTTGTGCCCAAAATGCAAACTCTTACAATTAAAACACAATGCACCAAATGAAGCAATGTGGGGTGGGCAGTATTGGTATAAATCAAATATAAATCGTTTAATTAGAGAAGATTTAAATGATGTAGTTAATCAAGTTGAAAAATTAATAAATTTGAAAGAAGGAGATATTGTCGTCGATATTGGTTGCAATGATGGTACGATGTTATCATTTTATGATAAAGAGGGGGTTAATTTAATAGGATTTGAACCATCAAAGAATGTTGCACATGAAGCACAACAAAAAGGATTTTACATTATTAATAATTATTTTAATGCTGAAGAATTTAAGAGAACTTTTGGAGAAAATAAAGCAAAAGTTATAACTGCAATTTCAATGTTTTATGATTTAGAAGATCCAAATAAATTTGTTAAAGATATAACTGAGTGTTTGGATAGTAATGGATTATTTGTAATTCAACAAAATTATTTAACATCTATGTTAGAACAAAACGCATTTGATAATATATGTCATGAACATAGGGCGTATTATTCTCTTCATTCTTTGAAAAATTTATTAGATAAATATAATTTGGAAATATTTGATGTAAAATTAAATAATATCAATGGGGGAAGTTTTAGAACTTATATTCGATTCAAGGGAAAACAAATTGCTCCGTTCAGTGGTGCAAGTCGCAGAATAAAAGAAGTAGAAGATAAGGAAAAAATAAAAGAATTGGATACAATAAAACCCTATCAGGAATTTGCATCAAGAATTGAAAATGTTAAAAAACAAATTTCTAAATTTATCGAAGCTGAAAAAAGTAAGGGGAAAACTTTTGGAATCTGCGGAGCTTCGACAAGAGGGAATACTACCTTGCAATATTTCGGATTAACTTCCAAAGATATCGTCGCTGGTGCAGAAGCAAATCCAGATAAGTGGGGGAGAAAAACTGTTGGAAGTCTTATTCCTCTAGTATCTATTGATGAAATGAAAAAAATAAATCCAGATTATCAAATTGTTTTAATTTGGCATTTGTTCGAAGGACTAATGGACAAAGAAAAAGATTACCTAAAGAGAGGGGGAAAATTTATCCTTCCACTTCCTGAATTTTCTATTATAGAATATTCACCAGAATTAGATAAACTTATGATAAAAAAATTCTTATAATTATAAAGAATTTAATTCTTTTTTCAACAAATCAAGAGCGTTATTTATTGACGTAGTTTTTATCCCTAAAGAATTAATTTTAGAAATATTTAATGTTGGATTTTTTGGAGATTCAACAAACCATTTAGAGCTGTCTACAATTTTTATTTGTGGAGACGGAGAAACTAATTTCGAAAGTTCTTTTATAAATTCTAATAGTGAAATTTTATCTGACCCAGCAACGTGAAAAATACCTTTTTGTCCTTTTTTTATTAATGCAGAAATTATTTTTGGGACATCTTCAATAAAAAGAGGATTTCTTATTTGAGAAGGATAACCTATTTCAACGAGGTCTGCATCAAGAGTTCTCGTCCCAAATTTTATTTTTCCATTGTCTAATCCATACATCATTTCAACTCGCAAGATTAAATAGTTAGAAAGTTTTGAAATTTCTTTTTCAGCCATAACTTTTGTTTTGGCGTACGCATTTCTTTGATTAGGAATATCTTTTTCAGAATAATTACCCCTATCTCCGTCAAAGACATAAGATGAAGAAATAAAAATCATCTGAATATTGTTTTCATTACAAACTTCGGCAATATTCTTCGCAGTAGAATAATTAATTTCTTTACACATTTCTGGATTTTTTTCGCATGCAACAGAATTGGATAATGCGATTGTATCAATAACTATGTCTGGTTTATATTTTGATATAAAATCATTTACTTTATCTTTATTTGTTGCATCTAAAGAAATTGTTCCATCTGAAGAATGCAAACTTGCAGAGATTACCTCATTCCCTGCGGAAAAATATCTTACTAACTCTTTGCCCAAAAATCCGTTTCCCCCCATTACAATTATTTTCATTTCAAAGATTCGTAAACTTTTTTATATTTTTTAGAAATAGGGGTCAAACCATTTTCATTTAAAAATTTTTCACATCCTTGAATCATTTTTTTATATTCTTTTAACCCCATCGCATTATGAATAATTTTTGGAAAATCTTTTTCATTTTCGGCAATTTTTACACAATTATATTTTTTTGCAAATTCTTTAAAATAAGGGATATTGCTTGTGATAACTGGTTTTTTTGCGGCCATTGCATCTGCAAAAATTCCGCTTCCAATCCCTCCTCGGTAAGGTAAGAGAACCAGATCTGCTGCAGAAAAATATTTCCACCATCTTTTATTATCAATGGCACCCAAATCCAATCTTACAAATTTTTCAAAATTATTTTCTTGAATGATATCCTGATTCAGTTTAAGAAAATTTTTTATTTTTGATTCGTTTCTATAATTAACTACAACAGGATTTGTTGCGACTAGAATAGTTTTTCCTATTTTATCTGCTTGTCTCAGAACGATATCGTGTCCGTGGTCTGACATCATTGTTCCAATAAGCAGGTAAACATTTCCAGATAAGTTCAATTCTTTCTTTGCTTTATTTTTATCTGTAATATTTATATCTTCAAGAATTGCATGAGGCAAAACGATAACTTTTTTATCAGATATTTTATATTCATCAACAAGTATTTTTTTAAATGCCTCTGAATGAACAATTATTTTTGTGGCGGAAAAATTAATACATTTGTTTTGTGTTTTATAAAGAATTTTTCTTAACAAAGTTTTTAATTTGCCTCCTTGAAATTGCTCTTTTTGAGACAGAACAGTATGCATCGTGATAATCAACTTTTTTTTCTTAAATTTTCCTAAGAAGGGCAAAAATAAAAAATAAGGTATGCCATACCAACCAAGGAGGTTATATTCATGTTGTATATGGATTATGTCATAATGGGATAAATAAGATAATTTTTTAAAAAAAGTTAATGGTTTTCCCTGCATAAATGTAACCTTTTCAATATATAATCCTTGTTTGTTGACATTCTCTATTAAATTTAAAGAGTAAGAAGAAATTCCTTTTTCAGATTTAGTATCAGGAAAAACCATTGCAATTCTCATATCTTAACAAAAAAAATTCAATTTATAAATTTAATATATTAAAGATACAATATTTATTTAAATGATTATTTTATAGAGTTTGCATGGAACAGCCCAAGGAGATTAAAAAAAAGGCATTAATTACGGGGATAACCGGACAAGATGGGAGTTATTTAGCAGAATTTCTTTTAAAAAAAGGTTATGAAGTTTTCGGTATGTATCGACGTAATAGCACAGATCCTTTTGAAAGAGTAGATGAGATTAAATCCCAGTTAAATTTAGTTGACGGAGATATGACTGACTTGGGCTCCATGATTCAAATTTTAAAAGATGTTAATCCAGATGAAGTTTATAATCTTGCTTCACAATCTTTTGTAACTGCTTCTTGGAGCCAACCAGAATCAACTTGTGACATCACCGCATTAGGGGTTTTAAGGATTCTTGAAGCAATAAAATTAATTAATCCCAAGATAAAATTTTATCAAGCATCTTCTTCAGAAATGTTTGGAAAAATTCAAGAAGTGCCACAAACAGAAAAAACCCCTTTTTATCCTAGAAGCCCATATGGAATCTCAAAACTTTTTGGATATTGGATGACAGTGAATTATAGAGAAAGTTATAATATATTTGCATGCAATGGCATTCTGTTTAATCATGAATCTCCAAAGAGAGGGAAACAATTTGTAACTAGAAAAATTTCTCATTCTGTTGCAAAAATAAAATTAGGATATCAAGAAGTTTTATCACTTGGAAATTTAGATTCTAAACGGGACTGGGGTTTTGCAGGAGATTATGTTGAAGCTATGTGGTTAATGTTGCAAAAAGAAAAACCAGGAGATTATATAATTTCATCAAATGAAAGTCATACAGTTAGGGAATTTGTTGAAGAAGCATTTAATGTTGCGGGAATGTATCCAATTCAATGGGAAGAAAAAGGGATGAATGAAGTTGGAAGATATAATGGAAAAATAGTTGTTAAAGTAGATCCAAAATTTTTTAGACCTGCAGAAGTGGATTATTTATTAGGAGATTATTCTAAAGCAAAAAAAGAACTTGATTGGATACCAAAAACTTCATTTAAAGAACTCGTTAAAAT
Organism: Candidatus Pacearchaeota archaeon; assembly: GCA_023228245.1. Next base: position 60,627 of record JALOBN010000005.1, on the reverse strand, counting down.
GATGGTAGAAAATGACTTGAAAGAGTTAGAAGAATTAAAAATAAAAGATGAATTCCTGAAAGCAAAACAAGATATTAATTCAACCTTGAATAAATTTAATTAAAAATGAAAATTTTGTTTTTTTTTTAAAACACCCAAATCTTTTTTAAGTTAAAAAAAATCCAATTTTATGGATTTACAGAAATTCTTTTGTGGGACCGGATTGAATGTTTCAAAGAAGGATGAACCATCAATCCAAAAAAGATATTATTTAGAGCCCAATAATCTTTATACACTTAAAGAAGAGATAGATTATGAATCACAAGATTTTATTTACTCTAATAACACAATCAATGAAACAAAATTTCATAAAATCCTATTAAAAGAATGGTTCAACTTCATTAAGTTAAAGGGAAATATAATAATTAAAATTACTAATAACAAAATCCTTTCGTTTGATGATTTGCTCCAAGAAATAAATTTATTATTTGGCTCGAAAATTAATTTTATTTTGAAGGAACAAGATGACTTGGGGGGAATAGTTATTCTAAAAAAATTAAAACCCTCCTTGGAGAAAGAGGATTTTATAGATAAATGGACCTTTGGAATAATTACCGACGGAAGTAAGCAAGATATTCTTGAAGACCAGATTCAATCAATTATTGATCTAAAGATTCCTTTTTTTGAGATTATTATTTGTGGACCGTACCAATCTAGCAAAAAAAGAGCATTTGTAAAAAATATTCCATTTAATGAAAAAATAGCCTGGATAACTAAGAAGAAAAATTTAATTTGCAAATCTGCCAAATATGAAAATCTGGTGATTACGCATAATAGATTTAATTTTAATGAAAACTGGTACGAAGGTATGAAAAGATACGGTAATTATTTTGAAGTATTGACTTGCAAAATTTTGGATCCGTTGAATAGGAGGGCCGGAGATTGGTTAACCTATGGAAGAGATCTTTCAGATCGTTGGATTAATGATCTAGGTTTATTAGAATATTCGGATTGGGATGAAAATGGGATAATCAATGGCAGCTTTTATATCCTAAAAAAGTCTGTATGGAAAAAATGTCCTTGGGATGAAACAAGAGTATGGGGGATGAAAGAAGATGATTTTTTATCTTTAGAGTTCAGAGATAAAGGGATAGTCCCAAGATGTAATATTTTTTCCATAGTTCATACATTTCCAGAAAAATATGGAGAATGGCATTGGAAATATAAATTTAATTATAGAAAATTAGGAAAAATACAATCAGACAGCTTAAAAAAATATATATTAAGGAAGATAGATAGGTTGTTTAGAAAATATTTTGAAGTCGGATTTGTAACCAAATTAAATTGTAATTCTTATGGGTGGTAAATGTGAGGCTTCCAGAATTAATCCAGTTAGAACCCACCACTAGGTGCAATCTTAATTGTGTTACTTGTTCTAGGGCATTATTAAAACCAGAAAGATTAAACAAAGATTTATCTCTTGAGAATTTTAAAAAAATTGTTAAATCTATCCCTACTTTAAAATATGTAGATTTAACTGGTTTTGGAGAAGCGCTATTCTGTGAAGAAATTGAAAAGATGATCTATTGGGGGTCATCACATGGAATTAGATTTAGAGTGATATCCAATGGTACGATTATGAATAAAAAATATACCGAACTAATTTTAAAATATTTTGACTCGTATTACATTTCTTTTGATGCTGCGAATAAAAAGCCCTTTGAATCTATAAGAAAAGGGGCCAATTATGAGAAAGTATTAGTAAATATTTTAGAATTAATTAAAAAAAGAAAAGAGATGAAATCCAAAACAATTATAGGGTTAAATATGACAGTTTCACATTTAAATTATATGGAAATACCGGAGATAATTTCAATTGGGAAAAAATTAGGGGTTCAAAGAGTAAGTCTAAGCCCTGTAGAAAATTGGTCTATCCCTGGAGAAGAAAATTATCTCGAAGATAGAAATTTTGCTTTGAAGTTTAAAGAAATCCAAAGGGATATGGAAAAATACTTAACGTCTAAAAGAATACATAAGAGGATTGAAATATTTATTAAAAGAAGTCCCCTGATTAAAAAATTAGTCTCTTTTCTTCTTTCTTTTCTTAGAAAAAATGTTTTTAAAAAAGAGGGTAATTTTTCAGTTTTTTATTCTTTTAAGGAAAAAGGAACAGAAACTTGCGACTGGTGTTTTACTAAATGCTTTATCACTTTTGATGGATATGTAACTCCTTGTTGTTTGAGAAAAAATCCAGATTCCATAAATTTTGGAAATTTGTTTGAAGAAGATTTTAAAAAAATTTGGAATTCTCCAAAAATGAATAGATTTAGAAAGCAGATTATTAGAGGGGATCCAAAAAATAAATGTTGCCTTACCTGCCCATTTTAAAAAGATTAGTATGATAAACCTTAAATATGTCCTAATCTCTTTTTTTTTATGAAAGTGATAATTCCATGTGCGGGCAAATCTTCTAGATTCCCAAATATGAGACCTAAATGGATGTTGACTCACCCAGACGGAAATTTGATTGTTAAGAAAGCATTTGAAGGTTTAAAGGGGGTAAAAACAAAAGATTTGATAATCACGATATTAAAGGAGCATGAAGAGAAGTATGATATCGTTAAAGGATTAAAAGAAAACATCGGAGAAGACATAACAGTTATTGTTCTCGAAAGTCCGACTGCTAGCCAGTCAGAAACAATTTATGAGACAATAATAAAGGCAAACATTTCCGAACCGTTTTTTATTAAAGATAGTGATAATTATTTTGAAGTAGAATTGAATGATACAAATAATTATATTTGTTATTCTAATTTAGATGAATATAAAGAGATAAATGCAGCAAATAAAAGTTATATCATTATGAATAGCCAGGGGATAATTGTGGAAATGATTGAAAAGAGAATAGTTTCACAATCGTTTAATGTGGGAGGATATTTCTTCAAAGATCCGCAACAGTTTATAAGTTCTTACTTGAAATTAAAGGATAAAAAAAATGGAGAATTATTTCTCTCCCATATAATTGAAGACTTAATAGTTTCCAAAAATGAAATATTTCTTGGAGAAAAGGTTTCAGGATATCTCGACTGGGGAACATTAGAAGATTGGCAGAAATATAAGAATAAATTCAAAACTTATTTCTTTGATATAGATGGAATATTTTTTAAAAATTCCGCACAATATTTTAATCCTCGTTGGGAAGAAGCTCCTTTTTTGGAAAAAAATGTAAACTTTCTTAAAGTGATATCAGATAATCCATTTATACAAATATTTTTTGTTACTTCTCGGCCAGAAAAATACAGGAAAATGCTAGGAAAAAAATTTGAACTGTTGGGCATAAGGTATGACGGAATGTTGATGGGATGCAAACATTCAAAAAGAATTATCGTTAATGATTTTTCAGATACAAACCCATTTCCGACTTGCGAAGCTATAAATCTCCCTCGGGATTCTGAAGATTTAGAAAAGTATCTAAAATAAAATGGGACCTATAATTTTTATAAAAGAATTAAGTGGTTTTTCAGGATGTAAAATTAACTTATATTCTAAAGAAGGAAAACTATTTGTAAGAAAAATTTCAAGTTCTTTAGAATATAATAATCGATTAAAAATGCAAATGGAAAAACAAAAATTTTTCTTCGATAATTTGAAAAATGAAAGAATTTCTACCCCCGAAATTTATGATTCTGGATATACTAATACAAGTTTATTTTTCTTTGATATGGAATACATCCCGTCTATAACTCTAATAGAACATGTTCTGAATTCTCCGCCAGACAAGCTTAAAAAAATTTCAGAGATATTATTAGAGATAATTAATTTGATGAAATCCAAAAGGTCCGCGAATAAAATCGACTTAAGATCAAAAGCCAAATCAAAAATAGAAGAGATAAATAAGAAGATTGGAAAAGTACTTGAAAATTTGTTTGACAATTATAATTTAAATTCAAATTTTTTCCCCGAGCTTTTTGAAACATCCTGCCACGGAGACTTAACTTTTGAAAATATTTTATATAATGAAAAGAATAAAAAATATTATCTAATTGATTTTTTAGATAGTTTTGTTGAACATTATTGGTTAGACATCGTAAAAATGTATCAAGATTTAGAGGGAAGATGGTATCTGTTACGAAACCCAGAGATAGATCAAAAACTTATGGAAGTTAAAATGTATTTTATCTCAGAATATTTAAAACAAAAACTTATTAACGATGATTATTGGAAGTTTCACAGTTTCTTATTAAAATTAAATTTTGCAAGGATTCTTCCTTACACCAATGGAGAAAAGTTTAATCAGGTTTTAAAAAAAATAAGAGAGATTAACTAATTTACAAATTAGAATAAGATTATTTTTAAATAGGGCATCTTTTTAAATAGATAAACACATAAATTAAATAAACAATTCTTTATAAAAAATGAAAAAAATAGACTATAACTCTTTTTATGGGAAAGGTTCATTAGATTTTTCTCATCTAGTACGATATGAAGAACCCAGTATCTCTCTGTTTTGGAATGAAAGAAAAATGCTATTCTTATCTCACCTTAAGAAGCTAGAGGGGGAGATTGGAAAATTGAACATACTGGATGTAGGTAGTTCTTTTGGAAAGACTTTATTTGAACTGTATCATTATGAAAAGCAAGAGCATAATTATTGGGGGTTGGATATCCATAAAGAGGGAATAAATTTTAGTAAAAAATACTCTTCAAAATTCCCTCTCCGATTTCAGTTCAAAATTCAAGATATAACCAAGCCAGGATGGGGCAAAGAATTAAACAAAAAATTCGATTTAATAATATTTTCTGAAGTAATTGAACATTTATATCCTGAAGATCAAGAAATTGTTTTACGAGAATTATCTACTTTGCTTTCTCCAAAAGGAATTTTAATTATTACTTGTCCAAATAAGGCGTGTCTTATAAAAAAAATTATACACATTGGACAGAGAATATCTCCTCTTAGAAAATATATCTCTACATTAGGAGAATTTAATGGTCTTGAAGGACATGTGGGAGAACCCACATTTTCTGAATTAAAAAAGATGACTTATGAATTTAAATTGATTGAACACAGGGGATTAACATTCACTTATGGACATGAAAAGATTGGAAGAAGTACTTCATTAATGATTTTAGTATTATTACTTAACAAAGTTTTTGGGGCCCTTTTACCCTTTTGGGCATTTGACCAGTATATAATTTTAAAAAATAAAAAAAATTAATTTTTTCTTCCGAGGATTAATCCAAATAGATAAACGACTTGACTTATTATTGTTGCTATCGCTGCACCATAGACTGCATAAATTTGCCCATAAAGGAGAAGATTAGAAATTAGAATATAATTTAAGATAATATTTACTAAAGTAGAAAGAATCAACAGTTTAGAGACAATTTGGGGTTTATCTTGAGACAAAAAATAAGAACTATAAAGTGCAATTAATGGAATTGTAAAAATTAATGGAGAAAGTAATTGCAAAATATTTACCGATGGAAGATACTCTTCTCCGTAAATAATTAAAATTATAAAATAAGCAAATAAAATAGTTGCTAAAAAGATAATAAAAGAAATTAAGATAGTTAATTTTACGGATTTTTTAAGTCCAGAAGATAACTGCTTTCCTTTTAATTTTGTAAATATAGGTAACAAAACAATAGAAGCAAACCCCACTAGAGGACTTAATGCTCCAATGAAACTAACCGCAGCACTGTAATATCCAACAAATTCAGCATCAAGAAAATATCCTAACATAATTTTATCGATGTAACTAAAAAAGACTCCTGAAAGAGCAATTACCGAAGTGAATATTAAGAATTTTTTAATTTGTTGCTTTTGCTCTTTTGAAAGTTTAAGTTTATCGGAATATTTTTTTCTTTTTAGATTAAAAAGTAGAAAAAAGAAACTGAAAAATAAAGCAAGAGATAATCCTACTATAATCATCATCAAGGTGATTTCCTGACTAAGAAGATATTTTAATGACAAGATGACAGCAACAGAAACGAAAGTTATTCTTAAGACTTGTAATAAAATTTCCTTGTAAAATATTTTCCTAAAATTGTTAGAAGCTTGAAAAGTGGACTCTAAGAAACCCGTTAATTCAATAAAAAGAATGTAAAAAATTCCTGCAAATAAAGCTAAGAAAATGGGTTTTTGATAAATTGTGTTTGCAACAAAATTTGCGAATGTCCCCAAGATAATTGTTGAAATAAAAATAAAAAATAACTTAATCTTCATAAAATAATTTAAGTATGCTGACGCTGTTTTTTCATTGCCCTTACCCAACTCTGAAGAAACAAATTTTATTAAAGCGGAACTAATACCCAACTCAGAAAAAACCGCAAACATTAATATAACTGACAATGCTAAACTGTACAAACCAAATAATTCGGGCAATAAAAGTCGGGCAAGAATAATTGTAAAAATTAAAGAACCTAATTTTGAAATAAAGCTTGTAGAGAATTGATAAACTGAATTTTTTATTGCTTGTCCTGAATTTCCAGAAAAATCTTTTTTTCTTATTCTTCGCAAAATTTCTTTGATTTCGTTTTTTTCTTCGCCTAAAAAATTATTCATAAAAGAAAAAAAGAAAATTTCTTTTTATATTTAATCTATGACTAATCCTTCTCGGTAATTTTGATAATGTCTGCGAATGCAGGTCGCGTTATTAAAACTCCGAGAGTTATTCCAATTAAGGTTGTCATAACGAATCCTTTAAGCAATCCTGCTCCAGCCCACCACATAGGAAGCAGTGAAGCAACTGATGTGAAGTATGCCCCTAAAATTATTGTGAATGCTCGCTTTATTTTTTCTTTCATTCCTAAAGAACCTTCTTTATTTTTTGCTTCGTCTAATACTACAATTTGATCGTCGACACCAGTTCCTATTGCAGCTAATATCCCGGCGATACTTGCTAAATCTAAATCCCACTGAATGAATGCAGCAACTCCCAGAGTGATAATTATTTCAGATGTGCAAATTATTAACGGAGCAAGTGAAGATTTTAATCCATGATATCTTATGAAAATAATTATTGCAACTGCAAGCAGAGCTGCGAAACCAGCAATGAAAATATATTTTATGAAACTTTGTCCCAGCGTCGGAGAAATTGTGTCCAGTTTTACAATTTGCAATTTGAAAGGAAGACTTCCTGTTTGCAAAATTGTCTTTAAATTTTTCATTTCGCTTACTGCATCATTGTATGCATCTTCTTCAGTGGTACCTGTTCCTGAACCAGAAATTGAAACTTGAGTAGTTACTAAACCTTGTAAACCCGAACTTATCTCTAAAGAATCCATCAGGATTTCATCTATATATAAATCTAAATTACTAGATAGAACTTTTTCACCTTGAGAAGAAGTAATAATAGAAAGGGTTTTAGTAATATTTGCCTGACGTTCTGATGCTTCTTCACTTAAATAAACAGTAAATTCAAATGGACAGTAATAACCTTCAGAAGAAGGTTGACATTCGTAAAAACGAGAACATTCTGCATTTTGACAAACAGAAGGAATATCCTGATTTCCGCCAGTGAAAATAGTTTCGTTTCCAATTTTCCCCTCGAATTTTCCTTGCTGTGAAATTAAACTTTCCATATCTTTTGGCGTGGCTCCAGCAATTTCAATCGAAACAAAATAATTTCCCTGCAAGTCCTGAACAATTCGGATTGTCATATCTGAAATTCCGTAAGTATTAAATCGATTGCTAATCGTATCGACTAAAAGATTTGCTTCCTCTTTTGTCAGTGTGTGATTTTCTGTTTGAATTAAAGCACGCGAACCTCCACTTAAATCTAATCCTGTTTGAATATTTGTTTTAGGAATTTCTGAAACAGTAATTTGCGGCGATTCATTTGAATATAAAACAACTTCTAAATCTGTTGTGGTTATCGTTAATTTAATTTTTTCTCCAGAAAATTTTTCCTGAATTATATTTGTATAATCTTCCACACTTTCTATTTTTTGCCCGTCGATTGCAGTAATAATTTGTTCTTGTCTTAATCCTTCATTGAATGCTGTTGAATTTGATTCAACACTATTAATTAATACTCCTTTTTGTAAAAAAGTTATTCCATTCGATGAGACAAAAATAGAAATTAATGCAAATAATAAAACTATTAACCACAACCAAATTTTCCAAGTAAGTTTAATTTTCATTTTTCTTTTTTTGTTTGCTTAAAGCATACCATTTAATTATTGAAACATTTGTAAGCCATGTGTTGATTATATCAAAAGAGAGTCCTATTGCCATAATTAAAAAAATCTGATGAAGAATTGAAGAGAATTGTCCAACAATTAAATCTGCTATAATTACTGCAAAGAAAGAAGTCAGCGTCATTGTTATTCCGGTGCCGAAAGAACTGAATATTCTTTTGTTCAATGAGTCCCCTGTTCGATTAAGAACTTTATTCGTTAGTAAAATATCTGTGTCAACAGAATAACCTATCAACATTACAAGAGCGACTATTCCTGCAGAAGAAATTCTAATTTCTAAAATATCTAATAATACTAATGACATAAGAATATCTGCAAATGCTGAGAAGATAACTGCAAGAGAAGGAACAATTGATTTAAACTGGATGAATACGACGATAGCCATTAGGAAAAACGCGATTAATAATGCGATTAAAAGTTGCTGATAAAAATTTTCACTGAGTGTTGAACCTGTGAATTCAAAACTTGAATTTTCTCCGTCGATTAAAGTGTAATTAAGATAATCTTCGAGTATTTGTTTTGCTTTTTCTTTTTCTGTAGTTGTTTCAATGATTACAGCGAGGGGTTTTTGCGTCATTAAATCTGAAACTTCTCTAATGTTGACATTTTCTAATTTTCCAGAAACTGCACTCTGCAAATCTTCAACGTTTATTTCTCCGTTGATTGTAATAGAAGTTCCGCCTTGCAATGAAATATCTTTGTAGAAAAACCCATTTGTTTGAGAGTAAAAAAAGAATAAATAACCAAAACAGAATAGGATTAAGAATAGGGGGAGAATTAATAATTTTTTGTAATTCTTGTCGTGAAACTGAATTAATTTTTTTTTGAAATTTTCTTTCATTTTTTTATATGCGCGGGCCGGGAGTCGGACCCGGGCAGTTTGCTTGGAAGGCAAACGTCATACCGTTAGACCACCCACGCACGATAAAATAGCGTCAAAATTAGTTTTAAAGGTTTCTGTTCTAAAAATTTATTAATAGAAAGAAATTGTAAATAAAATGAAAAAGAGGAATTTTGTTTTAATTGAAGGAATAATTCTCTTTGTAATGGGACTTATTACTTTTATAGAAGTTTATTGGTTTAATCTTTTTGAAATTGTTTTCAACTATATTCAATCACCTTCTGCTTGGTTTGTTGGTTTAAGTTTAAGTTTCGCATTTTCTAGTTTATTTCAAAAAGGATTATTCTCGATTTTCATTAAAAAATTCAGTAAGAAAGAAAATAATAAAGAAGATTTTTTTATTGGTTTTTTATTAACACTGATTATCGGTTCACTGCTAACCCCTTACATTAAGGATATGGCAGTTTATTTTTTCGAGAATATTTTTATTTATTTTCATGTAATATTAATGCAGTCAATAATGATAGTTTATTTGTTATTTAAGTTAAAGAATGATTATGAAATTCCAGCGAGATATTTTATCACGAATGAATTAATTATTTTGTTTAATACATTATTAATTCTGATGCTTGTAAGTTAACGCGTCCGACACGATTTGAACGTGCGACCCCCTCCTTAGGACGGAGATGCTCTAATCCAGACTGAGCTACGGACGCATAATAATTTTATGAATTTTTATATTAAAAAGATGTTGAAATTTTTTAGTTGAATAATTTTATGCGGGATAAAGGATTCGAACCTTTGTAGGCACTAAGCCGACAGCTTTCTCCGACGCCCGCTCGCATTATTTGAAGAAAGGAGTAAACTCCGATTTCTTCTCGCGAACATCGTCGCCTAAGGCTGCCCCGTTTGACCACTCCGGCAATCCCGCATGCAAATAGAATAAAATCAGTGTATAAAAAGTTTTATAAATGAGTATTTTCTTGAACTTTTGAAGACGGCCATAGTGAGTTGGAAACACCTGTTCCCTTTCCGAACACAGAAGTTAAGCTTCTCACGTTGACTGCGCTAGTGCCCCACAAGGTGCCAAACAATCAAGCTGTCTTCTTTGATTTTTAAAAAATTAATTTGAACTGCTTATATTTGGACGTATCTTCCGTCGGTCATAAGCACTTTTCCTTTTTTCTGTGGAAGAATCCTACCGGTAAAATCAGCATATCTTTTCTCTTGGTACACTCGAGTTTCATCAAATGGTTGAGCCATTATTTCTTCAATAGGCATACCTACTTTTGCTTCAATATTTTTTTCAAATGCTTTCGAAGACATAATTCTTAAAATATCGAGGATTATTTAAAGATTTATTTACTAATAAAATTATGAAAAAACTTTCTAAGACAGAATTAGTTCAAGAAGTAAAAAACTTTTTTTCTGAAATAAAAAACAAATCCCAAAAGGAAATTAAGGAAATAAAAAAATTAGCCATGGGACAAAATATTTCGTTGAAAGAAAATAGAAAATTATTTTGTAAATATTGCCTGAACCCTTATTCAGGAAAAGAAAAAATTAGAATAAAAAATAAAATAAAGAGCGTCGAATGTTTACATTGCAAAAAAATTTCTCGTCAGAAAATAAAAGAAAATATTTAAACAACAAAAACTAAAATAATTAATGGTGAATAATTATTTTTGGACGATTTTTATTATTTCTATTTGTGGAGTTTTATTCTCTGGATTTTTATCTTATCGAACATTATTCAGTAAAAGTTGTTCTTTAAAAAATAGAAATTGCGGGGAAACAAAAATTTTGGGGATCCCCGTTTGTATTTATGGATTAATTATGTATTTAATAATTCTTACAATTTCCCTTTTAGGAATTTTAAATAATTAAAAATTAATTAGAAAATATTAACTTTTTTTGAATTTTCCGACGAGCTCAATTAAATCTGTTTGTCCCAAAAACATTGCTCTGCAACAAGCTCTTTCTAATCCAAGTTCATCCAAAACTTTTTTTGGGTTTTCTCCCTCGGAAATTCTTTTTTTGAAATCTTCCCAGAGGTGTCCGATAGGTTTTCCACATGAAAAACATCTAACAGGAATTATCATATTATTATCCCTAATTTAGGATTTATAAAACTTTGCGAAGATGAAAAAAGTGAAATGTAAATATCAAAGAATAAAAATCTTTAAAAACTAATTTCATCTTTCAAAATCACGAAGGTGGTAAAATGACAAAATGTGTTTATTGCGGTGCGGATATTTCTGACAACCGTTCTATGGAAATTTGTGACAGATGCGGAGTTCAAGTCTGGGGACAAAAAATGTGGGCGGCAATAAGAAAAACAACAGATAATGCGAGAGATAACGGGGACCTTGCTTTGTATAAAGAACAAGAGCAGGAAAAAAATCTCAAATGGAAAGATGTTGTCGGCACAAGAGCAGCTTAATTAATTTTTCAAATAAAAGATAGTTTTTTAAATGAAATAATTTTTGGTATTCTATGGCAAATAAAAAACCAGTAAGAACTCGGGGAAAAATACAACTTAGTAGATTCTTCCAAAAATTCAAAGAAGGAGATTTTGTTGCATTTTCTCGAGAGAAATCTATTCCTGTAAATTTCAATAAACGACTTCAAGGAAGTACTGGTATCGTCGTCGGAAAAAAAGGAAGAGCTTACATAATCAAAGTTAAGGAAGGACGAAAACCAAAAGAGATTTTGGTTGCTCCAATACATTTAAAAAAAATAAAACAGATTAAAGAAAAATGATAAGAAATAGTGAACCACTAAGTATGGCAGAAGTTGTCGAACTTGTAGAAAAAGAAAATGAAGACGAATTAGAAATAATTGGATTCATAAAAAAATTCAACAAACTGAAACCAAGAGATGCAAAGAATTTGAAACAATCTTTGAACGAATTGAAACTCATAAAAATAAAAGCCGATTACGTTGCAAAGATTATTGATGTTCTGCCTGAAACTGCAGAAGAATTAAATAAAATTTTTGTTGATGTAAGTTTAGACGAAGATGAAACAAAAAAAATACTTGACACAATTAAACAATTCAAATAATGAAAATGGAAAAAGAAGAAACTGCGATTATATTAGATTATCTACCGAATGGATATCCCTTGGAGAAAAAAATGATGCCAATAGCCCAAGCTATCGGTAAAAAAAGTTTAATATTGCTTGAACTTGTTCCAAGGCGCGGAGTTTCTCTTGAGACTGGCGAAGAAGTTTATATCGGCGAAGGAAAGCGAGACAAGATATATTATATTCTTGGTAGATTGCAGCGAGAAAAAATAACAGAATCTGCGAAGAATCAGCTGCAGGAACTTATTGAAAAAATAGTAAAGGAACGAGAAAAAGAATTCGTCGAGTTTTTCAATAAATCAGAAGCAATAAATAAACGACTTCACCAAGTGGAGTTACTTCCAGGATTTGGAAAAAGACATATGCAAGAAATATTAAAACAAAGAAAAGAAAAAGAATTTGAATCATTCGAAGATATGAAAAAGCGAATTCAGAATCTTCCAGACCCAGAAAAAGCAGTACAGAAAAGAATATTAACTGAATTAGTAAACCTTGAGAGATACAACTTATTTGTAAAATAAAATGGCAGAAGAAAAACAAAAATCAGAAAGACCGAAAACGAACGAACAGAAAAATGAAGATAAGCTAGTTAGAATTGTATCTAAAGATATCGAGGGAAAACTTAAGGTTTTCGTCGGATTAACAAAGATAAAAGGAATTTCTTGGGCATTCGCGAATGCAATGTGCAAAAAATTGAAATTAGACAAGAACAGAAAAATTGGTTCTTTAAGCAAAGAGGAAATTGATAAGATAAATGATTTTGCTAAACATCCAGACGTGCCTTCTTTCATTTTAAACAGAAGAAGAGATTTTGAAACTGGAGAAGATAAACAATCAATAGGAAATGATTTAGAATTGCAGAAAGATTCTGATATTAGCAGATTGAAAAAAATTAAAAGTTACCGAGGACAAAGACATTCACTTGGATTGCCGATGAGAGGACAGAGAACAAGAAGTCATTTCAGAAAAAATAAGAAGAAGAGTGTAGGAATTAAAAAGAAAGAAAAGCCAGGTGAGAAAAAATGATGCGAAAACACAAATCATATTCAAGGCCGAAGAGACCCTTTGATAAACCAAGAATCGACGAGGAAGCTAAAATAAAAGAAGAATTTGGTTTGAAAAATAAAAGAGAAATTTGGAAAGCAGAAGCTAAAATAAAATTAATTAGAGAAAAAGCAAAGAAATTAATTTCTGCAAGTGAAGAAGATAAAAATGCTTTTTTCGCAAGATTAAAAAAAATTGGATTCAAAGTTTCAACAATCAGTGATGTACTTTCTCTAGATAAAAGAGATTACATGAAGAGAAGACTTCAAACAGTTTTAGTTGACAAAAAATTTGCGCACACACCAAAAGGAGCAAGACAATTAATTACACACAAAAAAGTTTTCGTTGGAGAGAAAAATGTTAGTTCACCGTCGTATATTGTTCCAACAGAATTAGAAAGCAAGATTTCATTAAAAGAACAAAAAGTAAAAGTTAAAAAGAAAAATATCGAGGAAAGTGCAGAATGAAAAAAATAGAAGAAACAGAAAAAATTAAAATAGAAAATGACGGAGAAAAAGTAGAATTATCTTCGGAAAAAGAAATAGATGAAAAAAGAACAGAAAAAAAAGGAAAAGAAGTTGAAGCAATTTTGAATGTTTACACTTCTTTCAATAACACAATCGCGCACGTTACAGATATGTCTGGCGGAACAATTGCAAAAGTTACTGGTGGAATGGTTACTAAACACGGAAGATTAAAAGCAAATCCAACTATCGCAATTTTTATTTCAAAAAGAATTTCTGAAGTTTTGAAAGACATTGGAATCAAAGCACTTTATGTTAGAATCAGAGCAAAGACAGGAAGTCCTGCACTCGGACCAGGAGCTCACGCAATAATCAAAAGTTTGACAAGAGATGGATTTAAAATTTTGAATATTTTAGATACAACAAGGTTTCCAAGAGGAGGACCAAAGAAGAAAGGTGGAAGAAGAGGCAGACGTCCATAAGTTTAAAAATTAAAATTGCAAAATAATCAAATGAAACTAATAGAAAAGAAAAAAAACCAGATAACATTCACAGCTGAATTAGACGAGTCACTTGCAAATGCAATTAGAAGATACCTTGATCAGATTCCTATTTTAGCAATTGATGAAGTTGAAATTTCAAAAAATGATTCTGCATTATATGATGAAACGGTTGCACACAGATTAGGTGTTGTACCTTTAAAAATGGTTAAAGGAATGAATGAAAAAGCAGAAGAACAATTAGCTCTCGTCGTGAAAAAGGAAGGTTTTGTTTATTCTGAAGAACTGAAAGGAAAAGTTAGTCCTGTTTATGGAAAGATTCCAATTACACTTTTGAAAAAAGGGCAGGAATTAGAAATTTTAGCAACGGCAAGATTAGGAAAAGGAAACAAACACGCAAAGTTTTCTCCAGGATTAATGTTTTACAGAAATGCTATGAAATTAAAAATTGATAAAGATTGCTTGAAAGAAGTAGCAAATATTTGTCCAAAAAATATTTTGAAAAGTGAAAATGGGAAAGTAGTTATCGTCGACGAAAACAAATGTGATGCATGTGAAGCATGTGTTGAGTTCTGCAAAAAGAAAGGAAAAAATTCTATTGAATTAACCTCTACTAGTGAATTAATGATCACAGTTGAATCTTTCGGACAAATGGATGAAGAAGAAATGTTCAAACAATCTATTGAAGTTTTGAAAGAAGATTTGAAAGAAGTTGCAAAAAAAATTTCTAAATAATTCTAAAACTTTTTATATTGCAATTTAATGATTTATTTATGCGGGATTGCCGGAGTGGTCAAACGGGCGAGATTAAGGCTCTCGTAGCTCAGTGCTTGCAAAGGTTCGAATCCTTTATCCCGCATAAAGTTTATAAACCAAGATTATCTCAAAAAAATATCTGCGAGCGCAAGCGACAGTAGAGAATATTATTCTCTATTTTATACAATGAAACACAAAACAAAAATTGAAGAACAATTAAGAAGAAAATCAAATACAGAATTAGTTCAAACTATAATTGCAGCGAAAAAGAAAAAAGCTTGGTTGGAGATTGCGGGAATTCTTTCAAGTCCGAGAGTAAAAAGAATAAGTGTTAACTTGAATAAAATAAATGAAGAAGCAAAAGAAGGAGAATTAATTATTGTTCCAGGTAAAGTTCTTTCTGAAGGAGAATTAAATAAAAAAATAAAAATTGTCGCTTTCAGTTTTTCTGAGAAAGCAAAAGAAAAGATATTAAACTCTCACGGAGAAATATTAAATATATTAGATGAAATTAAAAAAAATCCTGATGCTAAAGGAGTTAAAATAATAAAATGATAATCAACGGAAAAGACGCAATTTTAGGAAGACTCGCAGCTTATGTAGCTAAGGCAGCGTTGAAGGGAGAAGAAGTTGTAATTGTAAATTGTGAACAAGCAATCATCACAGGAAATAAAGCATTCATTAAATCAAATCTTGAAGAAAAAAGAACTCACGTCGGAAGTACACAGAAAGGACCAAAAGTTTCTAGAACAAGTGAAAAAATTGTTAAGAGAACTATTAGAGGAATGTTACCTAATTACAGAACTGGAAGAGGAAGAGATGCGCTTAAGAGAATAAAATGTTATGAAGGACTTCCAAAAGAATTAGAAAAAACAAAATTAGAAATTTTCGAAAGCAAAACAAAAGGAAAGAAACATCTTGTTAAGGAGTTTGCAAAATGGTAAATAGAATAATTAATTCAGGAAAAAGAAAAAGAGCGGTTGCAAGAGCTTCCCTTGAAGAAGGAACTGGAAGAGTTTGGTTAAACGGAAAAGATTACAAAAATTTAAGTTTCTTTGATAAATTAAAAATTGAAGAACCATTAAGACTTGCAGAAAGCGTTCTTGGAAAGTTAAATTTTGATGCAAGAATTACTGTAAAAGGCGGCGGAGAAAAAGGACAAATCGAAGCTGCAAGAATCGCGTTGACAAAATCAATTTTAGATTTTTCAAAATCAAAAGAATTAACGAAAGTTGTTTTAGAGTATGATAGAAGTTTAATCGTCGCTGATGTAAGAAGAAAAGAAGCAAACAAACCAGGAGATTCTAAAGCAAGATCACGACGTCAAAAGTCATATCGTTAATCTTTCACTACGTTCATTTCATTCGCGTAAAGCAAGATCAAGAAGACAGAAATCTTACAGATAAGTTATTAAATTTAATTTAATTATTTCTAATATGAATAAGAGAGAACTTTGGATGAGAATTCCTGTTTTTATTTTATCAGGAATGATTTTGCATGTTTGGGGATTTTTTGTTTTGATATTTTCACTTGTACAATTAGTTCTGCTTTTAGTTGAAAGTAAAAAAGAAAGAGAATTCACGCATATTTCTTCAATGTTCAGCAATCAAATTTATATTTTCTTCAAATACATAACTTTCTTATCTAATGAAAGACCTTTTCCATTCAGCAAAATAAAAAAATAATTATTTAATTCCCAATCTTTCTAACTTATTTTGGACGTGATTGAATAAAGTTGAGGAGACAATTGATTGATGAGTTCCTTCATGAATTTGATTATTGAATTTTATTTTTCCAAGATAAGTGAAATTTTTTAGAATTTTTTTCAATCCGTTTACTGAAAGATTATGCTTTTCTGAAAGTTGATGTAAGCTAATTTTATTATTCAAAAATTCTTCAAATATTTCTTCAATTTCTCTATAATTTTCTGCAGGAATTAATTTTCCTTTTTCAATTTTGTAACCGAATGGAACACGTGACATGATATTTCCTTGCGTTGCTTTTTTTATCATAGAATTTTTCTGATTTATCTTAGCTGATTTTAATCTTTCAATTTCTCTTTTCAATTCTTCGTTCTCTTTTTTTAATTGTTCAAGTTCGTTCATTTTAGTTTGTAAAAATACTTGTTTAAATCTAAACGGCCGTTTAAAACATCAACACCTTCTGATTTTAATAATTTTATTTTTGCATTTTCTCCTGAAAAAAATCCCCCTACTTTTCCGTCTGAATTTACAACCCTATGACACGGAACAATTGGGGCATAAGGATTTTTATTCATAGCTGTTCCGACAGCACGATAAGCTTTAGAATTTAATGCTCTAGCGATTTCTTTGTAAGTCGTGACTTTTCCTTTTGGAACTTTTTTCAAAATTGTGTAACATTTTTCATAAAATTCGGGCATCATTTTACATCAAATCATCTAAAGGGGAATGGATTTTTTTTAATTCTTCTGTTGATATGTGGGTATAGATTTGAGTTGTCGATAAATCCGCATGTCCTAATAGCTCTTGGATTTTCCTAATATCTGTTCCATTTTCAAGAAGATGTGTTGCAAAGCTGTGTCTTAATGTGTGGGGATGAACTTCTTTGTCAATTCCTGCTTTTTTTGCAGTAGCATGAACTATCTTTTGAATATTCCTCTCTGTTAATCTTCCCTTTAATCCAGTAAACAAATAATCTTGTTTACTCTCTTGTTGGGAAAGGGTTTGTTTTTTCAAATCTTTTAGCAGGAAATGAGGAATATTAACAATCCTATCTTTTTTCCCTTTGGCTTGCCTAACTTGACAAATCATTTCCTCAAAGTTTAAGTCATTAAGTTTAAGATTAAGAAGTTCTGAAACCCTAAATCCACAGGCATAAATTAGGCTTATCATTAATTTACTTTTCTTATTAGGGAGATTGACAAACAACCGTTTCACTTCTTCTTTTGTTAAAACAGCGGGAATTCTCTTTTCTCTTTTTGGACGTTTTATTCCTAAAGTCACATCTTTTTTCAAAATATTGGAATAGGCGAACCTTAGTGCAGATAAAAACACAATAGTTGAAGAAGAGGAAGAATCTGACAACTTTTTAGCCATAAACATCTTAACATCATCTTCTGTGATATCAGAGGGTAGCTTTTTACAAAACCCAAGAAGTTCTGAATTTGCATTAATATAATTCCTTAAGGTATACTTTGAGTTTTTAGAAATAGTTAATTCTACATTCAGCTTTTCAAGAAATTCCTCTTTTTGCATTGATTAGATTGTACGAACTTATTTATAAAAAGGTGTTGTAATTGGGCAGTTCGCACAATATAGGTTGTACGAATGTTTATCTAGGAAAACAGGTAGTTTAAGAAAAATCTTATCTGGGAAGATTTAGTCAACAATCATATTCTCCTTTGAAGTAGTTAACCCTCAGTTGTGTTCTGTTTCTATCTCTTCAGATGTTAGAAGTGTGCACTTAGGTGAGGTTTATGAACTTAATTTATTTTGTAAGAAACTAAAGCATTATAAAAAT
Source organism: Candidatus Pacearchaeota archaeon (assembly GCA_023228245.1). The sequence goes on along the minus strand of JALOBN010000005.1, from coordinate 42,251 downwards.
TTTGAATTGATTCTTGCTTTAGAACTTTCGGAAAATTTGTGAAAAGGGGTTGATTATGCATTTTAACTTTAGAGAATTTTCTGTTAATCTTTGATTATTCAAAAAATAATTAATTGCTTCTTCAGAAGTTTTGAAAGTTTTGATCAATTTAGAGTCTCAACATTCTGGAGGATATATTTGATCTTCAAGATACTGCAAGTATAAACTATCGCTTTATTTTTTGAGTTACATATCTGTCAATAAACTGCCCGAGGTTTTTCTATTTTTGATGTTTTATTTTGCCATATCAAGATTTTTCAATAGTGCACTTAGGTAAACTTTGTGAAACTGTGGATTCTAAACCAGAGGTTTTATCTTTTGAAATAGGTTTTGAGTAAACGCCAATTAGATTTATACCTTCCTGTGAAAGAACAATTTCATTCGGTTCTCCATTTGTAAGCGGTTCTTTAGACGAAAACAGGGCGGAACTTTTGCTAATATCCACATATTTTTCAAATTCATATGAAGCACTATTTTCTCCAATTTGATATATGACTTCTTGTGAAAGTTCAACACCTCGAGAATCTTTAATCATTTCTTAAAAAAAGATAAATAATTTTTAAAGATTTATATCATCAAATGCAATTAAAAATCGTCTAATTTTTGCATTCATTTTTTGTAACTTGCCAGTATTGTGCACTAAGGTTATCTTAATAAATAGATGAAAAGAATGAAAATGAAGAAAAGAGTAGGTGTTTGTGGTTGTTTACAGCTGTTTAAAACAGGTGTTTGGTTGTTTTTTTGTGTTCAAACAGGTGTTCGTTATGAAAAATTAAGAAAAAAATTGTAAATTTTTTAACAATTTTATCGTCGGTTACACCGACGGATAACCAAACCTTTTTAAAGAATATTTTCTAAGAATTACTATGTTTTGGTTTTTAGGACAAAAAAAAGAGATTGAAAAAATAAAAGACGATACAAAAAAAGGTTTTGAATCTGTTAAACAAGATGTTTCTTCTGTAAGTGGGTGGATCAAACACCTCGACTCTGAAAAAAATTTACAAAAGAAAGAAATTGAAGATATGAAAGAAACTTTATCGTCGATAAAAAATGACCTTGAAGGATTGAAAAACATTCTCTCTTTTATGAACGAAGTAAAAACAAACAGGGTGTTTAAAACACCCAAACAGGCGTTGGGAAAACAGATGCCCGTTTATGCTGTTCAAACAGGTGTTCAAACAGGTGTTCAAACACCAAATTTATCTAGTTTTTCTGTAACTGAAAGGGCAATTATTTGGATTCTGTTAAACACCGACATGAAACTCAGTTATGATGATGTGGCCGCTATGACTGGAAAAGAGAAGTCAACAATTAGAGGTCAAATTAATGCTATAAAACAGAAAAGTGAGGGTTTAATTGAAGAAGAAATAGAGAAAAATGGTAAAAAAAGGGTGTTTATACCTGAAGAAATGAAAGAAAAGATGCTAAAAAAGACGAAAGTGAGAGTTAAATCAGACAAAAAAGACGAAAAATGAACTAAAGGTCAAAGAAAATTTCAAAAAGAGAGAATTAAAAATGGGGAAATAAAAAGGAGGAAAAATAAAAAACGAGATATAGTAAAAAAGCAGATATAAAAGAAAGAATTTGATTAAAAGTGAGGGTAGTAGTTAATCGTTTAACCGAAAAAATAGGATTATAGTTCTCTTAATTGAAAAATGATGGGGAGGGGGGCAATTTTTTTAAGATTCTCAGAAATAGAGAGCTGGATGATTTTATTGTTAATTTTGGTTTTTTCGACGGGGATTCCTTTTTTTATAAGTTTTCCTACGTAATCTCGAATAGAACTTTCTGTAAGGTTCAATTTTATGGAAAGATCTCGATAATCCACAAATTCTTTGTTTTCTGTTAATTGATAAATTGTAGAAAAGACAAGAAACTCTTGATCGGTAATTCGCTTAAATTTATTTCGAATCTCTTTCTTAATTGAATCAAGGGAGTTTAGAACCTCAAAAGCATCTTTTAATGAGGGCTTTACTGTCTGTCTGTCTGTCTGCTGGTCTGTCTGTCTGTCTGCTGGAACCCCTTCATTTCCAGTGGAAAAGGGTAATTTTTGTGTGTTTTGAAGGTTAAAAGGAAGATTATCTGTTGGAATATCTGCTGGAACTGTCTGAATTTGGGGGTTATCTGTTGGAATAGAATCTGTCGTTTTTTTAACAATTTCTTGCATTTGAGAAGAAAGCAATAATGTTGTTTCTTTAAGACTCATTAAATCTTTATTTGCATTTTCCAACATTTCTTTCAATGAAAAAAATTGTTCTTTTAGAAAGTCAATATCTTGCTTCACTTTCTGAAACGCATCTTTAACATAATCCATAAAATATTCAGAAATAATTAGTATAAAAATTTAAGCGTGATTTTAGTCCAACTTTTTTTGATGATTTTTGTAAACTTGATAAGCTTCATCTGTTAGTTTCCATCGTGATCGTTTTAAGTAAACTATTCCTTGTGGGTTTTTCTTAATCTCAATAACAAGTTCTTTTTTCTTTAAATCCAAAAGCAAGATTTTTATGAATTCCTCGTCGCGAGCAATCTCTTTTGCAATATTTAATGTAAAAAGGGGTTTGGGTGAAACAGAATATAATAATGCAAGAATCTGCTCGTAAATTTTCTCTTTTTTTTCATCAGAAATTCTCATAACAAGACAATAGAATCTATTTTTTTAAACTTAGCGAAGAACAATTATTCTTTCTTTTCTTTTAAACTATCTTTGTTTAGAGAAATTAAAGGCAAGTGATTTGGAAGGTTTAACTCTTCCTCTAGCTGCAATGCTTTGATATTTACTTTTCTTAATATAATGTTTAAAATGAAAACTCTGAACTCGTCAGAAGTTCCTTTGTCTTTGAAACCCTTGACAACTTCTTTAGCTATCTTGGAATCTAAAGCCAAAATTGCATGTCCTGAAATTTCAATCTTTGCAAATTCTGGTTCGTAAGATAAAATGTAATTAAAGTTTACTTTTACTATTTCTTCCTTAGTTTTTAACATATTTGAGTCGATTGACTCAATTGAAGAAATGTTAATTTTTGTACCGAATTTGATTGATTCTGCTTTCTCTTTAAGTCTCTCTGCTTGTATTTTTGTAAAATTAAAACCGATTAGTCTCATTTTAGTTAAATTAAATTTAGATTTTTAAATATTTGTATAAAAAATTATATCAAATCTTCTTCTGAAACAATTACAAAGTCGCCGATTGCGATAATTGAATTATAGGGGATAAGTAAGTCATTTGCATTTGTTCTTTCAAGATTTAAGTTTTTAGTGTAAGGCGTAGCATCTTTAACAATTAGGTTTATTAATTCTCCAGATTTAGTTTCGAATGTAATATCCTTAACAAAACCGAGTCTTTTACCTTCTTTTGTTACAATCATCTTTCCAATAAGAGAAGTATATGTGTTTTTGTTTCCTTGCATTGAAATCTTAAAGGAAAATTATTTATAAACTTTTCTGTAAAATTAAATAGATTTGACAGTATATAGTTGATAAATTAATTTAATTAAATAATGAGGAAATAAGTGATAAATAATTTTTTGTAAATGTTTATTATTAATTAAAAAGAAAGAAGAAATATAAGAATTAACAAGGAAAAAGAGAAAATTAAGTTATGACCCTCACTCCTTGGTTTCGCTTGGAAATATTTAAAAAGGAATTTTGAATTTTTTTCAATTTTTCTTTTATTTATTAAATTTTATATATTATAGTATATAATAATAATAATAATAATAATAAAAGAAAGATAATAAAGATTTAAATTAATTTATTAATTCTAAAATTAAACTATTTATTAAAGTTTTAAAGAATCTATTAAAATAATTTTTCTTTAATTAAAAAAGTCTTTTCAAGTTAATTATTTTTTAATTTAAAATATAATCCTTTCAAAAAGCAGTTTCCATAAGAAATCAAGGCGTAGCTCTCTTTTAGTAGTGATAAGTGTTTATATAACTAAATAAAATAATATCGTTGGAGAAAACATAAATATATTATTCTCCACACGAAATCAACGTGTAGGTGTTACAATGGGTGTTGAATTAGATAAAATTTTTGAAGCGTTTGATAACAACGGGATTTTTAAAAATAAATCTTTGTTGCAGAATAGTTATCAACCTGAAGATATTCCTCATAGGGGAAAGCAGATAAAACAAATTGCGTCGATTCTTGCACCGATTTTGCGTGGAGACAGGACGAGCAATCTTTTTCTTTATGGTAAAACTGGAACAGGAAAAACACTTTCGATTCAATATGTCAGAAATGAATTAATGAAACGAGTTAAGAAAGATGCTGATTTTAATTTGAGAATTGAATACCTTAATTGCAAGTTAAAAAAAGTTTCAGATACAGAATATAGAATTCTTGCTGAATTGATTAAGAAATTTGGCGGAGAAGTTCCTGCGACTGGACTTCCAACACAATCTGTTTATGATAAGTTTATTGATACAATTGATTCTGAAAAGCAAACAATTGTTTTAATCCTTGATGAAATTGACCAGACTGCGAAGAAAATTTCTGATGATTTTTTGTATAATCTTACTAGGTTAAATTCTGAATTAAGCAAATCTCAAATTTGCCTTGTTGGGATTAGTAATAATTTGACTTTTCTCGATGAGCTTGATCCTCGTGTTAAGAGTTCACTTTCTGAAGAGGAAATTGTTTTTCCGCCATATAATGCTTTGCAACTTCAGGAGATTCTTACGAAGAGAGCTGAAGAAGTTTTCAAAGAAGGAGTTATGCAAGACGGAGTTATTGCTAAATGTGCTGCGTTGGCTGCTAGGGAACACGGAGATGCACGAAGAGCTTTAGACTTGCTGAGAATTGCGGGGGAAATTGCCGAAAGAGATAATTCAAAAAAAATCATTCTTAGACATCTTGATGAAGCTAACGATAAAATTGAAAGAGACAAGATTTTGGATGTTGTCAAATCAGAGCCAAAACAGTTTCAGGTTGTACTCAGTGCGATTATTCAATTTTCTGAAAAAAACCCACAGGATCATCTTTTTACAGGGGAAGTATACAACTACTATAGAGAAATCTGTATAAAGAACAAATTAGAGATTTTAACACAGAGAAGAGTTTCAGATATTATTCAAGAGTTTGATATGCTTGGAATAATCACTGTTAACGTTATATCCAAAGGACGCGGTGGGCGAATGAGAGAAATTAAACTTGCGATTACAAAAGATATTATGGAGAAAGTAAAACAAATTATCTCCGAGTCCTTAACTTATACTTAATTCACTTCAAAGAATGAAATTAAGATTGAAAATGAATACATCAGAAATATTACGATTTTGTTTAGAGAAAGGATTCTTGTTAGATAACGAAGTTCTCGGTTTGTTTAATGAAACCAGCGACGTTGAATCTGTAAAATTAATTATTGAAAGAATTAAGGAAACGACGAATCAGAGAATTATTACGAAAAATCTTTTTAATCAGAATAAGGAAAAAGTTTCGCAGATTTTAATGACGTTGCCAAAAGAGAATCAGCAGAATCTTGAAAAACTGAAAATAAAATTGGGATTAAGCATTGAAATTTCCAAAGAAGTTTCTCATCAAATTCAAGAAGAAAATATTTCTGGAAATGTAAAAGTTTTATCTACGATTTTAAACAATACAAAAAAGATTGAAGTTCAAGATTTTGTAAAATATTTTAGAAGCAGAATTTCTGAATTTAAGAAAATTCTTTTAGGAAATGCTTCGCTAAAAAATCCCGTTTCAATTAATAAATTATCTTCGACAAGACAGAATGTTTCTATTATCGGAATTGTTTCAGATAAATCTGTTACTAAAAATAAAAATTTAGTTTTCGAAGTTGAAGATATAACTGGGAAGATAAAAATTTTAGTAAATCAAAATAACAAAGAACTTTACGAAAAAGCGAATGAAATTTGCTTGGATTCGGTTTTGGGTTTTAACGGAATTGGAAATAATGAAATAATTTTTGCGAATGATATTATTTTTCCCGAAGCGAATCTTCCTGAAAGAAAAAAATCCCCTGTTGATGAATCTGCTGTTTTTATGGGAGACTTGCATTTGGGAAGCAAATTATTTTTAGAAAATAGTTTTGATAAATTTATTTCTTATCTGAATGGGAAATCTTCAAATTCTACAGAAGCAGAAAAAATAAAATATCTTTTTATCGTCGGTGATGTGATTGCAGGTGTTGGAAATTATCCCAGTCAGGAAAGAGATTTGCTGATTAAAGATATTGAAGAACAATTTATTGCACTTTCTGAAAAATTAAAAAAAATCAGAAAAGATATTAATATTATTATTTCTCCGGGAAATCACGATGGTGTTCGTTTGATGGAACCACAGCCACTTTTTCACGAAAGATATGCTTGGAGTTTGTATGATTTGAAAAATGTTATTTTAACTGGAAATCCAGCGACGGTAAATATTGGTTCAACAAAAGATTTTTCTGGGATGGATGTTTTAACTTATCATGGATTTTCTTATCCTTATTATGCAAATGTTATTCCTTCTTTGATTTCTGCAGATAGTATGAAATCTCCTGATAAAATTATGACTTATCTTTTGAAGAATCGGCATTTGGCTCCTGCACATGCTTCTGTTCAGTATTATCCGTCGGAAGAAGATCATTTAATGATTAAAAAAATTCCAGATATTTTTGTCTCAGGACACACACATAAGAGTGCGGTTTCTTATTACAGCAATACTTTGCTGATTTCATCGTCGTCGTGGGAGGGAAAAACTGCTTACGAAGAAAAGTTGGGAGCTGAACCTGACTTTTGTAAAATTCCGATGTTCAATCTTAAAACTCGTGCAATTAAGATTTTAGATTTTGAGGAGAAAGAAGATGACTGAAAATAAATTTTCAGCACAAATTCAAAATCGAGGTTTTGAATAATGAACACTGAAAAATATTTTTTAGATTTGGAAAAAGATGTTAAGAAAATTTATGCAATTGCAAATGAAGCGAGAGCGATGGGTTTTGATCCTGTGAATAAAGTTGAAATTCCTTTAGCAAAATCTCTTGCTGAAAAAGTAGTCGGATTAATTTCTACAATTTATCCGCAGATGGAAGGAAGCAAAATTGCAGAAAGAATTTTAGAATTAGAAAAAGAATATGGTAAATTAACTATGGCTGTTTCTTTTAGAATTGCTGAAGAAGTTGCAAAACAAAAATATTGTAAGTTTGCAAGTTTATTAGAAGCCATCGACGCTGGAATTAGAATTGGATTTTCTTACACAACTCTGGGTGTTGTTTCAAGTCCGATTGAAGGTTACACGGGAATAAATTTAGGAAAAACTCGCGACGGAAAAGAATATTTTATTGCAAATTTTTCAGGGCCAATTAGAAGTGCTGGAACGACTGCGAGTTGCGTTGTGTTAATGTTGATAGATTATCTTCGTGAATTATTTGGTTATGCAAAATATGACCCGACAGAAGAAGAAGTGAAAAGATATGTTACAGAAAATTATGATTATCATGAATACATAAATAATTTGCAGTATTTGCCGACAGAAGAAGAAGCAGCTTTTCTTGCTGCACATATTCCGATACAAATTGCTGGTGACCCTACGGAAAAAAGAGAAGTTTCTAATTATAAAAATCTGGCAAGAATTGAAACAAATTTTATTCGAGGAGGAATGTGTTTAATTTTTTCAGAAGGGCTTGCACAAAAAGCGAAAAAAGGTTTGAGATTGCTGAACGAGACAAAATCAAAAGGATTTGTATCTACTGGTTTTGATTTCTTGGAAGAGTATGTTAAAATTCATGAGAAAAGAGAAGTTGGTAAAACAGATTCTTCACCGACGTATATTCAAGATTTAGTTGCGGGGCGTCCTGTGTTTGGACATCCTTCTCGTTCTGGTGCTTTTAGAGTTCGTTATGGTAGAAGTAGAGTTTCTGGATTTAGTGCAACTTCAATGCATCCAGCGACGATGGGAATTACAGATAATTTTATTGCAACGGGGACACAGTTAAAAGTTGAAAAACCTACGAAAGGTTGCGTTGTTACTTCTTGTGATACTGTCGACGGGCCGATTGTAAAATTATTTAATGGTAGTGTTAGAAAAATAAAGACAAAAGAGAACGCACAGAAAATTTATTCTGACATCGAAGAAATAATTTATCTAGGAGATATTTTATTTCCTTTCAGTGATATTGCAAATAGAAATGCAACTTTCATGAAACCAGGTTACGTTGAAGAATGGTGGAAATTAGATTTGAAACAAAAAGATTCTGAATATGAAAAACAATTAAATAAAATTGAAATTTCTTTTGACAAGGCTGAAGAACTTAGCAGACTTTTTGAAATTCCACTTTACCCAGAATATATTTTTTATTGGACACAAATTTCAAAAGAAGAATTTCTTGGTTTAATTAATTGGCTTAAGAATTCTCGAATTAATGAGAAATTAATTTTACCTTATAATAAAACCGAACAGGAAAAATTCAGCGTAGGTAAAAGAGCTTTAGAACTTCTTGGCGTTGAACATGAAGTCACCATTGAAAATGTTATTTTAACTGAATCGAACAGCCAAGCTTTATTAGCAAATCTTGGAATTGATTTTAATTTGAGCAAAGAAATTTCTCTTTCTGATTTGGTTGATGAAGAAAAATATAATTTAGATAAACCTGTTTTGGAAATTATTAATTCTGTTTCAAAATATTTAATTAAAGACAAGGCTGGTGATTTTATTGGTGCGAGAATGGGGCGTCCAGAAAAAGCTAAGTTAAGAAAACTTATTGGAAGTCCAAATATTCTTTTTCCAATAGGAAGTGAGGGGGGAAGATTACGAAGTGTTCAAGCAGCGTATGACGTCGGTAAAGTTTGGAGCACGTTTCCAACTTATTTTTGTGAAACCTGTAAGAAAGAAACAATTTATTCAACTTGCGAGGATTGCAATTCTCCGACAAAAAAACTTTTTTATTGCCGTGATTGTGATAAAAGTTCGGTTGTGGCTTGCAAAGAACATGATAGAGTTGTTCCTTTCAGAACTTTTGAATTAGATATAAAGCACTATTTTGATAAAGCTCTTGAAAAATTGAAACTTTCTAAAAATGAAATTCCTCCATTAATTAAAGGAATTCGTGGAACAGCTTCGGCAGAACATCACTTAGAAAATATGGCGAAAGGGATTTTGAGGACGATTTATGGTTTGCAAGTTAACAAAGATGGAACGATTCGTTTTGATGCAACAGAACTTCCGATTACTGCATTTAAGCCAAAAGAAATTTTGGTTAGTGTTGAGAAATTAAAAGAGATTGGTTATGATAAAGATATTTACGGGAATGATTTGGTTGACGATAATCAAATTTTAGAATTGATGCCTCACGACGTTATTCTTCCAAGTTCTCCAGAATCGATGGATGAAAGAGCCGATGATGTTTTTATGAAAGTTTGCAATTTTGTTGATTCACTTTTTTCTGAATTTTATAAAATGAAACCAATTTACAATTTGAAAAAAAGAGAAGACCTCGTAGGGCAAATCGGAGTTTGCATGGCACCACATAATTGTGCAGGAGTTGTTTGCAGATTTATTGGATTTTCAAATACTCAAGGATTACTTGCTTCGCCATATATGCACGCTGCAATTCGACGTGACTGCGACGGTGATGAAGCTGCGATAATGCTTTTAGGAGATGTATTGTTAAATTTTTCAAGAAAGTTTTTACCTGGACACCGAGGAGGAACGCAAGATGCGCCACTTGTTTTAAATGCAAAAATTGATGCGGGAGAAGTTGACGACCAGATTTTAGATTTGGAATTTGTTCCTGAAGAAACTTATCCTATTGAACTTTATCAAGCTGCAGAGTTGAGAAAACATTCCTCTGAGGTTAAAATAAAAAATGTGAAATCTTATTTGAAAGAAGGGAAAAATCCTTTTGTTGGTTTGGGTTTCACCCATAATACAGATAATTTTAACGACGGTGTTGTTTGTTCTGCTTACAAACTTCTTGAAACGATGCAGGATAAAGTTGACCATCAAATGGGGCTTGTTGAAAAGATTCGTGCTGTTGATACTGCCGACGCTGCGAGACTTATTATTGACCGACATTTTTTAAAAGATTTGAAAGGTAATCTGAGAAAATTCTCTATGCAAACTTTTAGATGTGTTGCATGCAATGAAATTATGCGACGTCCTCCTTTGTCTGGTGTTTGCAGCAAGTGCGGAGGAAAAATTATTTTTACAATTAATGAGGGCGGAATTAAAAAATATCTTGAACCTGCATTGAATCTTGCTGACAAATATAATCTTTCAACTTATGTAAAACAGAATCTTCAAATTCTTAAAGAAAATATTGATAGCGTTTTTGGAAAAGAAACAGAAAAGCAAAAAATTATTTCTGATTATTTCTAATTTTTTCCTTTAATCTTCTTTGAATATTAAAACAAAAATATATTGCAGATTATTTTTGATTTTTCCTTTGATACTTTTCAAATATCAAAATAGGAAAACATACAGAAGTGATTTTAGAACGGAAAATAGTAAATTATCGTCGGTAAAAGCAGGCATCCCATCATATTTGTTTTCTTGACATTTAATGAATTGCAAAAAATTCCAAGAAGCGTTGAAGCAATTAAAACTAGCAAACCTAAAAATCCTGAAATTGCAAATACAATTATTATCAGAAAAATTAAAGTTGCAATTGACAATTTAGAATAATCTATTCTTGTGATTTTTTTAGATAAAACTCCTGCGAGAAATTTTGTTACAAAAAAAGAAATTATCCCACTAATTAAAATAGCCAATAAAATTAATATTAAAACTTCTCCAGATAAATTTCCTAAAATTTCTTTTACTGCTGCCGCTGCACCCGTTCTTGTTTTTGAAATTGCATAAAGTGAAATGAAAGAAAAACCCATAACTAAAATATTTGTTGAACCGATTAAAGTTAGGAATCTTTCTTTGTCTCCTTTTGAAAATAAATTTCCTAAAACTGCGGCTTGCCCGCTTCCGAGTCCTGGAAGAAACCCGCACAATGGAGAAGCAATTACCGACGACAAAACTGGTTTTATAATTTTTTTACCTGGAGAAGAAATTTTTTGTTCTGGAATTTGTGTTTTATTTTTTATACTCAAAATTAAAAGTGAACTTCCGAATAATCCTGTTAACATTGGAAGCAGAGGTTCGTTTAATTCTAAATTCAAAGCACATAAACCGAATAGTCCCGAAATTAAAAAAACAAATAATGCAGCGAATTTTCTTTTCTCTGTAAAAATTAAAATAGAAAATGTAATTAATAAAATCCAAAACATTTTGGATACAATTAAATCATAAATATTTGAGAATAAAAAAGACAACGGAAATGCGAGAAGCGGAAGAAGAAAAACTGCAGCGAGCCCTCCGTAAACTGCGAGCATAACTGCTTCATAACCTCGTCCGTCTTTTAGTAATTCATGTCCTGGAAGAATTGAAAGTTCTGTTTCTGTGTCGGGGCATCCGAGAAAAATTGACGGAATGAAATCTACAAATGTATGTGTGATTGCTACTGCTGTTATGAATACAGCGAGATAAATTGAATCTATTTTTGAGAGAATTGTTAAAGATAAACTTATCAAAATTGTACCTACAAGATTTATATGAATTCCGGGAATTAAACCTGTAATCGTTCCCGCGACGATTCCTGCGATGATTGAAATTAAAAATTGTATTAACACTCAGTGCAGAAAACTTTAATAATTAATAATTTATCTTAATGAAATGAATGTTGAAGAAAGATTTGAATTAGTCAAAAGAAATACTGAAGAGATTATTACTGAAAAAGAATTGAAAGATTTGCTTGCTAAAAAAAAGAAACCGGTGATTTATTGGGGAACTGCACCTACGGGAAAACCGAGCATTGCTTATTTATTTCCTGCACTGAAAATTTCCGATTTTTTGAAAGCTGGTTTTCATGTTAAAATTCTTCTTGCAGATTTGCATGCTGCATTAGATAATGTTCCGTGGAATATTTTAGAAAAAAGATATGATTATTATGAGAAAATAATCCCTTTGATAATTAAATCCATGTCCGGTGATGTTTCTGAATTAGAAATTGTCAAGGGCAGTGAAATGGAATTGAAACCCGAATATATGTATGACGTTTTGCAAATGTCGTCGAATGTTTCTGTTCACGACGCTACGAAGGCGGCGTCTGATGTTGTTAAGATAACCGATAATCCAAAACTTTCTGGAATTATTTATCCGTTAATGCAAGCGATTGACGAGCAATATCTTGAAGTTGATTGCCAACTTGGCGGGACAGACCAGAGAAAAATTATGGTTTTAGCGAGAGAGAATTTGCCTAAAATTGGTTACAAATCAAGAGTTGAAATTATGAATCCTTTAATTCCTGGATTGATTGGGAAAAAAATGTCTTCTTCAGACCCTAAGTCAAAAATTGATTTTCTCGACGATGAAAAAACAGTAATGCAAAAAGTAAATAGTGCAGATTGTGTTGAGGGAAATCCGGATAATGGAGTAATGGCATTTTTGAAATATGTTATTATGACACTTAGGGGAGATAAAAAAGAGAAATTTGTTGTAAAGAGAGACAAGAAATTTGGTGGAGATGTTTCTTATAAAAATTATGAAGAAGTTGAAAAAGATTTTATTGAGAAAAAACTTCATCCGATGGATTTGAAAATTGCCGTCGCTAAAGAGATTGTTGAAATTTTAAAACCGATTCAAAAGGAAAGAAAAATTTTAGAAAAATTACAGAAGGAAGCTTATCAGTAATCACAATAATTCTTTTAAATTTAAATTGAATAACTCCTTGATGAAATATGAAATGGAAATAATCTACTGTGCTAATGGTTGTGCAATAAGACATTTCCATCCTGATTTTGATTTTCCGGGAGATCCCATTGACGCGTGTAATTATCTAGTAAAAAAAATTCTTGAAGAAAGAGAAAACAGAATTGATAGGTCAAGTATTCTTGGTGCAAGGATTTACGACGAGAAAAGAAAACTTCTTCTTGATGTAGATTATCGTGAAAAATCTTTGCATTTGGATATAAGCAAAAAATTAAATGATTTTTGGATTAGTTAAAATTATTTTGTTCTAAATTCCACGACGTCCATATCTTTCATTACGTGATTTAATCCGACGATTTGCCCCGCATATTTTGAACTCGGCCCCCAAATTCTTGTTTCTTTTATTTTTGCAGAGAAACCTTTCAGAATTTTTTCAGCAACATTTTTAACCGTGCTTTCTGGTGGAAGAATTATCGGTTTTTTTGCTTTTTCTTTTCCTGGCTCTTTGGTATAAACCCTAAGTTTAGGAAAACTTTGAAATAATTTTTCTTTTAATTTTTCAATCCCTTCACTTGTTGCCGTCGAAATTATTAGAAAATCATGTCTTTTCGACGACAAAGTAGCAGAAAGTTTTCTTTTTTCATTTTCCGAAAATAAATCAATTTTATTAAAAACAATTATTTTTTTCCCACTTGCTTTTTCAATTTTCTTTTCGATTTCTTGAATTTGCTCGACGGCGGTTACTAAAATGATTATTGTATCTGCGGTGTTTACAATTCCTCTGTCATAATATTCTGATTCAATTGCTGGAACTTCAATTAATTGGATTCCAATATTTTCATAATCCATTATTCCGACTACTGGCGATTTTGTTGTGAAAGGATAATCTGCAATTTTTGTGTGAACATTTGTTAACAAAGAAATCAAAGAAGATTTTCCTGTTCCGGTTTTACCGACGATAACTGCTTGCATATCTTCTTTTTTTATTCCAACTTTACTCGAAGATTTTTTTGACTTTTTCTCTTTAGATAATTTTTCTTTTAGTTTTTTATATCTTAATCTTATTTGTGCTCTTAATTTTTCTGCACCTTTATGTCCAGGCAAAACAGAAATCATTTTTTCAAGAGCCTTTAATCTTTCTTCATCGTCTTCGGCAGAATAATATTCTTTTTCTGCGGAGATATATTCTGGGTGAGCGTTTATCGTCATACTTATTCGAGAATACCATAGATTAAAAAATTTGTGAATTCATTAAAAATTATGAAAAAGGAAATAATTGATAAAATTAGGGAGAAAAGAGAATTCTCTCAACTTCCTGAAAAAGATATTGAAATGGCGTTCGAGAATTTTGAAAAACGGCAAGCCAGCGAAGAGGAAAAAATAAAATTAACCAAGGAATTATTAAGAAAAAATTTCAGTGCGTTTGTCAGCAAGAAACTTTTGTCTTTGAAAAATAAAGAGCCCGAATGGATTTTGCGAAAACATATTTCTACTAGAGAACGTATGAACGTTCAACGTTCGTCCAAAAATGGCCAAACGGGAGAAAGATTATCCCATTATAAAGAAATTTACAAAAGAATTTTTAGCGAATATAAAACTGCGAGTGTTATTGATTTGGGTGCTGGAGTAAATGGATTTAGTTTTAATTTTTTTAAAGAAGCGGGGGTTAAAGTAAAATACACAGCAATAGAATCTGTCGGACAACTTGTTGAATTAATGAATTTTTATTTTGAAAAAAATAAACTAAATGGAAATGCTGTTGTTTTAAGTTTGTTTGAAAAAGAGAAAGTTAAGAAGATGATTAAGGACGAGAAAAAACCAAGAATTATTTTTTTGTTCAAAGTTATCGACGCTCTTGAGAAAATTAAACATGACTATTCCAAAGAATTAATTTCTGAACTTGTTCCTCTTGCGGATAAATTTGTTCTAAGTTTTGCGACGAAAAGTTTGGGAAATCGAAAAAATTTTGGAGCCAAGAGAAGCTGGATTTTAGATTTTGTCCAAGATAATTTTAAAATTTTAGATGACTTTGAAATCGGCGGAGAACATTATATTGTTTTTAGCAAATCTTAAAAAGATAAGCATCGTTTTTTTATTATGAAACAATTACATTCTGGTGCGAAGTGGATTTTTAGAGTTAGAACTTATTTTTCTTTATTATTTTTAATATTTATCTTTGGAAGTTTCTTCATTCCTTTTGTAATGTCTAATTCAGATAGTCCATCTTTTTATTTTGCTTTTGTATTTTCTTTTTCGGGAATTATTCTTGCTGTTGCTTTTGGAGAGATTTACTCTAAATTTGCTTATAAAAATTGGAAGTACGAACTTACTTCTCGCGAGGTAAAATTGGAGCATGGAATTATTTGGAAAAAATATTCTGCGATACCTTTTGAAAGAGTTCAGAACATCGATATCTGTCGAGGGATTTTGGCGAGGATGCTGGGTTTTTCAACATTAAATATTCAGACTGCGGGTTATCACATGGCTTCGCAGGGCGGAATGGTTTCAGAAGGTTATATTCCTGCAGTTTCAGTTAAGGAAGCAGAAAATATCCGAGAATTTTTAATTAAGAAAATTGGAAAGAGACAAGGACTTTAATAATTAAAGTTTAAATAGGATTTTCTCTTATTCTTTTTATGAAAGCAAAATTAAAAATTTTTCATTCATTTGCCAAAAAGGAGTTTTCCAAATGAAACCCTTATTTTACAGAAAAGTTTTGAAAAACGGGATGACTATTATTTTTGAGAAGAGAGATTTGCCGATTGTTGCAGTTGCTTTTGCAGTTCGAAATGGGGGAATTAATGAAACTCCGTCGGAAAAAGGGATTTCACATTTTATTGAGCATATGCTTTACAAAGGAACTCCTACGAGAAATTCAAAACAGATTGCAGAAGAAATTGAAAAAAAAGGGGGAGAGCTTAATGGATTTACTGATGAATTAGTTACTGCTTATTGGTGTAAGATGCCGCATCATCATCTTGGTGTTGCACTGGAAGTTTTATCTGATATGATAAAGAATCCACTTTTCGACGAGAAAGAATTGGAAAAAGAAAGGAAAGTTATTTTTGAAGAAATTAAAATGCGAAGGGATATTCCGCACATTTATATTATGGATAAAATAGAGAATGAACTTTACACTGGGACACTTGGGAAAAGTTTGATTGGAACTTATGAGACGATGTCTTCAATTGACAGGAAAAAAATTGTCAAGAAGTTTAATGAAGTTTATACTCCGAATAATTTTATCCTTTGCGTCGTCGGTGATGCGAATTTTGATGAAATTGTAAAATTTGCAGAAAATAATTTTGGAAATGTAAAAGGTAAAGTTCCTAATCTTAAATTTTCTCCGAAAAATGGAACTAAAATTGAAAAGAGAAAAGGAATTGACCAAGCTAATTTAGTTTTTGCTTATCATGTCCCGCTCGCTACAAATAAAAAAAGTTATTCTGCTCTTGTTCTTAGCACTTTGATGGCTGGCGGGATGTCGTCGAGACTTTTTTCTGAAATAAGAGAAAAGAGAAATTTAGCTTATTCGATAAAAGGAGAATCTAATGTTTTTAACAAATTTGCTTACAATTTAATTTGGGCAGGGACGACGAAGGATAAAATTAAAGTCGTTAAAGAATTAATACTTCAAGAATTCAAAAAAGTTTCAAAAGAACTTTCAGAGAAAGAACTTAATGAAGTTAAAGAACAGATTATCGGGAATTATCATATTTCGCAAGAAGAATCGCAAACGCAGATGGTTAACTTACTTATGCACGAAATCGACGGTGACGCGCGTGAATTTTATGATTTTGAAAAAAATATCCGTAATGTAAAACTACAAGACGTTAAAGAATTGGCAAAGATAAAGAAATATAGTTTCCTTGCTTTGTTACCTGAATAAAATTTAGGATAATATCCTTCTAATAGACAGTAGTAGTATGCTTCCCATCACTACTGTAGGTAGATACAGTAATCCCATCACTACCAGGTATTGTTACAGTTATCGGATATTGGGTATTTATACAAATTGCATATGCTCTAATTTTTGGATATATGCTCTTATCCTCAGTATATTCTCCATATCTAGTCACAGGATTAGAGTTGCAAATCCATCCGCTGGAAGTTCCATTAGTAAAGGGTACACTCTTTGCCATACTTTCTGGATAAGGATAATTCCAATGTACCTCACATCCCCCACCAATCACTATTTTTCCTGCGGGGCAGTAAACTTTCGCCTGAATGGATGTACCCTTCTCTACTACCTCTCCATAAACTATTTCATATCCCATACTTACACATTCCCAAGAAGTTCCTGCTGCATTCATTCTCAAAATTTGATTTGCTCCACAAGTAGAAATTTCTGTGTAAGGATGTCCTGCTCCTGTTGCAGTATATGTTGCGGCATAAACTCCAACACCAACTGCAATTAAAATTCCCAAAGTTATTAGTGAGTATAAAACTCGATTAGAAAACTTAAAAATTATTTTTCCTCTTTTCATAATTGAATTAATTTTTTGTTATTTATAAATTTTTCTTATTCCAATGGTTTGGTTTTCATTAATAAAATCTTTAAACTATTTCTTCTGAATGATTATATGTTTATTGTAAAAATACCTTTGATTAACGGGCTGGGAAAAACGAAGGGCTGTGAGAAATCTGGAAATGCTATTTTAGAAAATATTAAAGAAATTTATAGCAGTGAAGATGGGAAATTTATTGATGTTTCTTCATTTGACTTGGAAGAAATTCATGTCGATAATTCTAACCTTGAATTAAGCAATAATCTAATTTTTAAAAATTCTTTAGATATTTTAGAAGAAAAACCTCAGACGATTTTTTTAGGCGGAGACCATTCAATTAGTTATCCTACGACAAAAGCGTTTTTGAAATACTGCAAAGATAAAAAGAAAAAACCCTGTCTAATTATTTTTGATGCGCATCCAGATTGTATGGAGCCGATGAAAGAACCGACGCACGAAGAATGGCTGAGAAAAATTGTCGAAGAAGGATTTCCTGCAGAAAATATTTTACTTGTAGGTTTAAGAAATTCTCACGATGACGAAATTAATTTTATCAAAGAAAATAAAATTAAAACCCTTTCAATAAATAATCTTGCCGAGGATTTGCAGGATATGTGTGATTCAATTATGGAATTTTCAAATGGGAAAGAGCTTTATGTTTCAATCGACATCGACGTTATCGACCCAGTTTTTGCACCATCGACGGGTTATCCTGAAGTGGGGGGGTTGACAAGCAGAGAATTTCTTTATTTAATTAAAAGAATAAAAAAAATAAAAAATTTGAAGGCAATAGATTTAGTTGAAATTAATGAGAAAATGGATAAGCAAAATAATAATTTGACAATTAAACTTGGTGCTAAAATTCTTGCCGAATTAATTTAATTAGAAATATAACTAAGAAATAGTTTCTTGGTTTATAAGAGTTCTGTTCTGGAAATTATATTTTACATTACAGATTTTTTTAAAAGTAGAAAATTGCCAATTATATTTTAATGGTTTGTGAAAAAGATTTTTTAGGAAGAGACATAATCTCTATAAATGATTTTTCCAGAGAGGAACTGGAATATCTTTTTTGGCAGACAGATAAAATTAAACAAAATCCCTCTAAATTTGCACATTCTCTCGACGGAAAAATTATAGTTCCATTATTTTTTGAAAATAGCACGAGAACAGATTTAAGCTTTCAAATGGCGATTACAAAACTTGGCGGGAGATTTTTGGATTTTGATATTAGTACTAGTTCTATTAACAAAGGTGAAACTTTGAGAGATACAATCAAGACAATTGAAAGATATGAACCTGACGCATTTGTGTTAAGACATCGTCAAGATGGTTCTGCACAGTTTGTTGCAGATTTAACCAATGTTCCTGTGATTAATGCTGGCGACGGAAAAAATGAACACCCTACCCAAACAATTTTGGATTTGTACACGATTCGAGAATTGAGGGGAAAAATTGATGGGCTGAATATTGCGATTGCGGGAGATTTGAAATATGGAAGAACAACTCACTCGCTAGTTTCTGCTCTTTCAAATTATAATAATTGTAATGTCCATTTATTCTCTCCCGACTTTTTGAAATTTCCTAAAGAAAAAATTTTAGAACATCAAGATTTAATACAAATTTCGGAACACGGTTTATCTGAACTTGAAGAAGTTATTCGAGGGTGTGATGTTTTGTATATGACAAGAATTCAGCGAGAAAGATTTCCCGAGGGATTTGATGGGGAGCAAGAGTACAAGAAAATTGTGAAGAGTTATCATCTTATTCCAGAAATGTTGAAAAAAGTTTCCTCCAATTTTAAAATAATGCATCCTTTACCCAGAGTAGAAGAAATTGATGTTCGCGTCGATAAAACTCTTTATGCACACTATTTTGAAGAAGCGGGGAATGGTATGTGGACAAGGATGGCAGAGCTTTATTTAATTGTTGGAGGAAAAAATGAATAACGAAAAAATAATTGGATATATTCAAAATGGAATTGTTGTTGACCATATTCCCGTCGGAAAGGTTTGGGAAATTGTTCATATTCTTGGAATTGATAAAGATAAATTAAATGGGGGAAGAATTTCTTTGGGGGAAGGTTATGAAAGCAAAAGATTATGTGGAAGAAAAGGGATTTTGAAAGTTGAAGGAATAACTCTTTCAGATTTAGAATTGAATTATATTGCATTAATTGCAGAAGGTGCGAATGTGAGTTTTATTCAAGATGGAATTGTTAAAAATAAAATAAATGTAAAAATACCGTCGAAACTTGAGGGGCTTATTGCGTGTCCGAATGAAGGATGTGTTTCAAGAGATATTTTTCAGAAAGCAAATCCGATTATAAATTATGATTATTCCAAAGAAGAGTTTAAATGTCATTATTGCAATCGGAATTTTAATAAAAGTGAATTGGAGTTATTAATTTAATATTCATCGTAGACGAGTTTGAAAATATCTGCTTTCTTTCCGATTTCTTTTTGTAATTCTTCCAATGAAGCATTGAAAATATTTTTCATTGTCTTGAATTTTTCTAAAAGTTTTTTTGCAGTTTTTGGACCAATTCCTGGAAATCCTTCGATGATAAATTGCATCTGCTCTTTTTTATTTAAACTTTTTTTAGTTGCGTTTAAAGGTGATTCAACTTCTTTTTTTCTTGCAAGAACATAAATAAATTTTGCAGTATCTTCTGCATCTTTTGTAAAAATTATCGGAATTTTATGCTTTAGCAAAATAGAAAGAAGAAAACCACGAATAGCATTTGCAGAAACCCCTTCTGAATCGTCTGAATAAAGCTCGTGTTCTTCTATCCCTTCAATTAATAATAATTTATTTTCATATTGCTGAAGTTCATCGAGTTGTTTTGATAAATGTCCGTTTATCATCGACGATATAAAATCTGAAACTGTTTTCCTTTCGATTGCAATATTGTTTACTAAATAGTCCCCCACTTTTAATTCAAGAAATTCAACTTCAAACCCGAGGTGAATTAATTCAGAAGCGACCATGGAATTTTTCTCTCGATAATCAACTAATATTTTTTGTTTTGGTTTTTCTTTCACTTCTCTTTTTCTTGAACTTGAAAAAATTTCATATAGTTTTTTGTGTGTCATCTTTCTTAAAATATTCAGTTATATCTTTCTGCAAATTTAATTTACCTTCAGAGATTTCTCCTTGAATTTCTTCGATTGCTTTGTGCATTCTTTTTTCTTTTGCATTTGCTACGTAATAAAATGTTTCATCTCTGGTTCCTTTTGCAATTAGCATAACTAATTTTCCAGCCATTAATCTTGCGGTTCTTCCGCTTCTCTGAATTTTTCTAATTGCTGACGGAACTGCTTCATAAAAAATTACAATATTAACTTCTGGAATATCCAAACCCTCTTCTCCGATTGAAGTCGCACATAAAATATTTATTTTTCCTTCAGAGAAATCTTCAATCATTTTTTTCTGTTCTTTTTGATTCATTCCTGTACTTCCTTTTTCTGAACTTTTTTTTGCCTGTCCGACGAATACTGCAGAAGTTATTCCTTCGATTTGATTAAGTTTTTTTGAAATTATCGTCGCTGTATTTCTAAACTGCGTGAAAATTAAAACTTTTATTTTTTCATTCTTGCCTCTTTCCAAATCAATTATTTTTACAAGTTCCTCTATTTTGGGATGTTCAATTCCTTTTGCAATTAATTCATTTGTTAAAATGTAAGCAGAATTAAATTCATAATTTGTAGTTAATCTTATAACTCCTTTGCTTTTTTTATCTGCTGCCTGCTTGAATAAATCTTTCATATATTCGCTGAAACTTTCGAGAGTTTGCGTTTCTAAAAGTTCCAAAGCGTGCTGAAGTTTTATTGCTTGTGCACATGCCGACGCTGAAAGAAGATAATTATAATTTTTATTTCCGTGAGAAATTGCACTCATTATTTTTTGTTGAAGTGCGATTAAACCTGTTTTTGAATAATTGCTCCAAAAAAGTCCTCTACTTTTTAGTTCATCAATATAATCATTGTAAATTTTTCTTAATTTTTTTCTAATTTCTTCAAATTCATCTGGGAAATCAATTACTCTTTTTTCAAATTTTAATTCTTGCAAATAATCTTTAACGTCTTCGCTGTCACGTGTTTTTATTTCAACTTCTTCAATTGAAAGATTTCTACAAATTTCTTTTATTCTTGCTGAATCGCTTCCGGGTGATGCAGTTAATCCGATGATTCTTGGATGTTTTGCTTGACTTTTGTATTTATTTGCAATCAAGTTGTAATCATAATTTTTTATACATCTATGTGCTTCATCTTCGATTAAAAGAGAAACTTCTTTTAAATCATAAAGATTTTTTTTTAAATCATTCGCGATGCACTGTGGTGTTGAAAATATTATGTCTGAATTCTGCCAAAGTTTTTTTCTGTTTTGTGCGTCGATGCTTCCTGTAAAAATATTTATTTCTGCAAACAATTCAGGAAGATGTTTTTTGAAATAATTCATGTTTTGTTCTACGAGGGGTTTTGTCGGAGCCAAGAAAATAACTTTTTCTCCTGGGAATTTTTCCATTCTATTAATTGCGAGCATTAATGAAATTAAAGTTTTACCCAGCCCCGTTGGGATTACAACTAAACAATTTTTGTCGACGCATTTTTCAAAAATTTTCTGCTGATACTCTCTTGGGGTTATTCCTTCTAAAAATTTCATTTTGAGAATTTATACAATTAAAATTGCGAAAAGCATTCCGATTAAAATCAAAGATGCAAGGAAACTCCAAAGCAATTTGCTTCCGAAAAATATTTTGTTTCCGTCGAGGTCCGATAAAGGAATCATGTTGAAAAATGCGTAATATATATTCAATCTTGAGAAAAGCGGGAAGCCGAGGAAATATCCGATTATTGAAAATATTAGATTTATTGCAATTCCCGAAGCTGCGATTAGTCCGATGTGGTATTCTGTGATTTCTGAAAAGGTATAAAGTCCGTGTCGCCTTGCTCCTCTAAAAATTCTTGGGCGGACATCGAAAACCATTGACGCCATCCAGAAAAAAGTATTGAACGGGAAGAAAATTATTTTTGTAATTATCGGGAGAACGGCCCCCATTGGAAATGGTTTCGAACCGGTTCTATAAACAAGAGGAAATTTTCCAGTTTCCCACAACTGCATTTCTATTTCAGAATCCAAGTTAAAAGCCATAATTTTCTTTGCAAAAATATTTCCGAAAATAATTATTGAAAAAGAAATAAGTGTAAAAAGAAAAATTTGCCAATCTTCAATCAAACTCGCGGAAATATTTATCAAAAATGCAAATATAATTATCGTCAGTGAAATTAAAAATATCTCTTTTTTATTGAACATGTTTTTTTTACGATTGTATTTTTTATAAAGTTATTGATACATTTATGTTATATTCTTTCTAACAAATTTTTTTATAAAAATAATATTATATTTTGAATTATGGAAAACTATATAAATAGAAAGTTGTAAATTTAGTTATGAGAATTAAAAAAATCAGCGAGGTTGTCGGCGTTAGAGTTTATACTGATGGCGGAGATTTTTTCGGTGAAATTGAAGAAGCAAATCTTTCAGACAATAAGATTGACGGCTGGAGAATAAAGGTTGGGGGAAGTGTTATTTCTATGATTGGTGGTGCTAGAGGAGTTATAATTCCGCACCAGTTTGTAAAAGCTATCGGAGACGTTTTCGTAATTAACAAAGCAGCTTTGCCAAATCCTGATTCTTCAATAGAGGAAATTCCTGAAGATTTAGCATAAGATGGCGGCAATCACAACAATTTTGCAGAGTGAGATACTTTCGGATTTTGTATTACCTCTTCTGTTAATTTTTTTTATAGTTTTTGCAATTCTTGAAAAGACAAAACTTTTCGGAGGAGATAAAAAACAACTTAATGCACTTACCTCTTTAGTAATCGCTTTGATTTTTGTTGGTGCGGTTTACCCTAAGATTATTGTTAGTAATTTAATTTTATTTTTTGCGGTAGCAATTGCAGCTTTATTTGTAATATTATTATTATGGGGATTTGTTTACGGCGGAGATGATAACGGGATCAAATTAGAAAAATGGATGAAAACGTTCTTGGGAATTGGTTTAGGAATTGCATTTATCTTTGCATTGATCTGGGCAACAGGGGGCTGGTGGGATAAAATTCTTACTTTCTTTAGCACGAGTTCTGGAAAAGCAATTACAACAAACGTGATTTTTATTCTAACTATAATTATTGCTCTTGCAGTCGTTCTAGCTGGTAAAGGAAAAAAAGATTAGAAACATATTTAAATAATATTTCCTAATTTTCTTTATGTTTAAAGAGATGATATTTTTGCAAACAGGCACTTTATTTTCTGGAGGACAAATTGGAACATTACTTACTGAATGGGAACAGGCAGGAGTTTTTGATTACATGCTTCCTTTCCTTTTAATTTTCGCTTTGGTTTTTGGATTACTTTCTAAAGTAAATATTTTCGGCGGTGGACAAGATGCAAATAAAGGGAAAGGGATAAACGCAATTATTGCTGTCGCTGTTGCTTTAATGGCTTTACAATTTGGTGTTGTTTCTGATTTCTTTGCAGAAATTTTCCCACGAATGGGTGTAGCGTTATCTATAATTTTAGTTTTACTTGTGGTCGGAGGATTATTTATTCCAACAAATAAAGAAAATAATTGGTTCTTGGTTGTATTATCTGTAATTGTGTTTATAATTATTGCAACTGTTGTTTTCAATTCTATGGATGCTCTTGGTTGGTTGTCGAATATTCCGTGGCTTGAAAATATCTGGAATCAGTATGGTTCTATAATAATTTTCGTAGCTGTAATTATAGCAGTTATCGTCGTTGCAACACGAGAGAAAAATCCTGCTAAACCTAAGATGGAAAATGCACTTTCTAAATTATTAGGTGCTTAAAATAAAATTATTTTCTTTTGACAACTTTTTTGTATTCAGGGGCAGAAATAACTTTTGAAAAAGAATCCTGCATCATAGACATTTCTTTTTTTATTTCGTTAAGATTGCTCCCATAAGAGCCGACTTTCTCGAGAATAGCAATCTGTAGTTTGTCAATCATATTCTCTATTTTTTTTAATCGGTCAGAAAGATTTTCAAATTTATTTTGCAGTAATATTGTTGCTTCTGAAGTTGTATCGAGAACTTTTTGTATTTGTTTTATTTTTTCTGAAAAAACTTGGTCTGCTACTTCCATCATCATATCTGTGCCCCCCCGGGTTTGTTGATATTCTTGGTAACCTGCATTTTCTGAAGAATAATATTGTGATTCTTGTACTTGCGGTGTATAAGCTTGTTGTTGTGGGACGTAGGCTTCTTGAGCATATTCTTGTTGTGGTTGGTAAGGTTGTTCTTGCTCAAATTGTCGAGGAGGAGCTTGTGGTGCTTCACCTTTTGGCATTATCGAAGGTTGCATTTCATCGCCGCCATAGTCTGTATATCCAGTAACGGCATTTTTAATTTCATATTGTTTTAAAGTGTTTAAAATTTCCTGAGGAGAAATTCCCTGTGATGCGAGTTCATTAATAATTTGGTCATTAGGAATGCCTTGTCCTTTCATGTTTGTTACTTGATCTAACAATCCCATTTTTATTTATTGCCCCCATTCTTTTTTAATTTTTCTAAATCTTCTCGTCTAACAAAATCAAGGGGCTGAAACATTTTTGCTTGCTTTGTTAATATGTCCATATCTTCTTTTCTTGCGAATTTTGAAAGTTCTACTGAAATATCTTCTAGAAAAATAGAAACTCTTTTTACTTCTGTTTGAAGATTATTAATATCTTTTTTCATATCTAGCATTTTTTCGTCATTTTTTTCTTTCATTTCAACAAGGTTTTGTCCGATTAACAACATCCTGTCTTTTAGAATTCGTTGTTTGTCCTCGATATCTCGGATTTTCATATTTGATTCTTCAGAAAATTGCCCGTTATATCTAACCTCTTCTGCCATTTATCATAAATGTTAATCTAGTTTAAAATTGTTATGTTTCATACAAAATAATTTAAACTTCTTTTCATTTTTTAAAATGGTAAACCTATTAACATTTGTTTAACCAAAATACAAAACAGAGGTTTTGCATAATGATAGAAAATAAATTTTCAACACAAATAAAAATTTCGGATAATTTTCATAATGGTAGAATCAGATAAATTATATTCTCATACAATCCGTCGTGAAGGCGGTGAAGATATTCTTTATATAAATTATTTAGGAGCACCGTTTGTCCCAAATCTTGCGATGTCTTCAGAAGTTATGTCCATGACTATTGATGCTTTGATTGAAAATCCAGGAGTTTCTAGAATTATTTTAAGTCAGCAGAAAAATTATAATTATGACTTCAAGGAAACTTCTTTGCTTCTTGAGATTTCGCAACTTTATGTTTTTCTTATGAAACAGGAAAAAGTTCTTTCACAGAATAAATTAACGTCGACGAATATGTCTTTTTTTACGCAGAGATATAATGAAATTTTTTCTTTTTTGCTTTTATTAAAGTCAGATCCTATTTCTGCTTATTTTGATTTGAAAAAACTTTTAGTCCAATCGAAAATTTTTACAGAAAAAGTTGATATTGCTTACAGAAGCGATTGTGAAAATTACACTCGTCTTCTTGAAAAGATTTTTCAGTTTTTAGAAAAAACGAAATTGATTCAAACAATTTATCCTTTTTTAGATGATTATAAAAAAGGAGATAGAGAAATTTATAATCGCGTTTTGAAAGCAGATGTAATTCCGAATTTTACTTTCACTAGGCTGATTTCTGATATTAAAGAAGATTCTGAAATTATGGATCAATATGAAATTGGTGACGGTTATGATACTTCTGTTGTTACAATTTTGAAAAGGAAAGAAGAATCTAAACTTGTTTATCACGTGAGTCCGCCTGAAAATTCTCTTAGCGAGGATCAGAATATGCTTTTGAATCTTGCACGAGGAGTTCTCGTTGAACATCAACCGAAAGCAGAAGAATTTACAGATATAGAAAGAATTAGACAAGTTTTTTTTAATATTTCAAAAGATTTACTTCAAGATTTGGCACAGAGTAAAAGAATTACTCTTAATTTTGCGGATTTGAATAAATTATCGACGATACTTGTTAGACAGACAATTGGTTTTGGTTTGATTGAAGTTTTATTGCAGGATAAAAATTTGCAGGATATTTTTCTTAATGCGCCGATTCCGATGACAAATATTTTTGTGCGACATCAGGAATATGACGAGTGTATTACAAATATTTTGCCGAGTCAGGCAGATATTGATTCATGGGCTGCTAAATTCAGAATGATTTCTGGGCGTCCTCTCGACGAGGCGAATCCTATTTTAGACACACAACTTGAAATTGGAAATCTGCGTGCGAGAATTGCGATAATTCAAAATCCACTTTCTCCCGACGGACTTGCGTATGCTTTGCGACGACACAGGGAAGATCCTTGGACTCTCCCGCTTTTTGTAAAAAATAAAATGTTGAATTCTTTTACTGCTGGATTGTTAAGTTTTTTAGTCGATGGTGCGAGAACAATGTTAATTGCTGGAACGAGAAGTTCAGGTAAATCTTCTTTGCTTGGAAGTTTAATGTTAGAAATTGTTCCTAAGAATAGAATTATTGTAATTGAAGATTCTCTTGAATTGCCTGTTGAATCGCTTAGAAAATTGGAATATGATATTTTGAGAATGAAAGTTCGTTCTGCACTTTTGAAAACTACAACCGAAGTTTCTGCCGACGACGGAATTAGAACTTCGCTTAGACTAGGTGATTCGTGTTTAATCATCGGTGAAGTTAGAAGTGTTGAGGCAAAAGCGTTGTACGAAGCAATGCGAGTTGGTGCGTTGGCTAATGTTGTTGCAGGGACAATTCATGGTGCGAGCCCTTACGGAGTTTTCGACAGAGTTGTAAATGATTTAGAAGTTCCGACGACAAGTTTCAAAGCAACAGATTTGATTGTGGTTTGTAATCCAATTAAAACTGCTGACGGACTTCACTCGATGAAAAGAGTTGTGCAAGTTTCTGAAGTAAGAAAACATTGGAAAGATGACCCGCTTTTAGAAAAAGGTTTTTCAGATTTGTTAAATTATAATATCGAAAAAGATGAGCTTGAACCAAGTTCGGATTTAATTAACGGTGACAGTGAAATTATAAAAGGTGTTGCGTCAAGTGTTCGGGGTTGGGCAGGAAACTGGGATGCGATTTATGATAATATTTTATTGAGAGGAAAAATAAAACAAGAAATTGTTGATATTGCGAAGAAGACAGGAAAAAACGAAATTCTCGAGGCTGGATTCAATACCTTGGCAAATCATATGTTCCATGAAATTTCTGATAAAGTTAGAAAAGAAGTTGGATTGCCTATGGGAAATAGGGTTTTTCCAGAATGGCAAAAATGGCTTAATGAAGAGATTAAGAAAAAAAGAATTTGAAAATTACATTTCCCCCGTCTCAAGAAAGTGCTGGCTAACACTTGCAAATTAATAAAAAATAATTTTATTTATATCGACGGAAAAATTATTTAAACTTCTGACCTTTTATTTTTTTATGTCGGATAATTATCTTGCAATTGCGAAACGGCAGGAAGAAGAGGCGAAAATTCTTGCGGAAAAAACAAAAGATAAATCTGTTTTAATTAACGCGTTTGAAGAAGTAGGTGATTCTTTTATCAACGCAGGTTACCCTGATAATGCGAAAGAAAATTATCTGCGTGCTTTGAATTATTCTAAAATAAAATCGGACAAAGAAAGAATTGAATGGAAAATTGAAAAAATACATTCTCCACGTCGAGAGGAAAAAGAAATTTTTGAAAAACTGAAAAACGGGTTTGAATAATTCTAAATATTTTTAAAGTTTGAAGAATTGAATTTAATATGGTTTATAGTACAAGAAAAAATACGAAAATATATACCGACGCAACAATAAATGAAGCGATGCGTCTTGAACAAGTTGCTGAAGATATGAGAAGAAAACCCGGATCAGGAGAAAAAGTTGGAATAACTTATGAATCTGCAGGAGATAAATGGGTTGAAACAGAGAATTTTATTAAAGCGGAAGGAAATTATCGAAATGCAGAAATTTATGGTTATACTCACGATAAAGAGAGTGCAGATAGGGTTAAAGATAAA
This sequence comes from Candidatus Pacearchaeota archaeon, assembly GCA_023228245.1. The sequence continues at coordinate 13,919 of JALOBN010000005.1, read as the reverse complement.
ATTAATAGAATAAGATTTAAGAGAAAATATTTTTTACCTAATGATCCAATTGATGCCCCAAAAAAATCTAAACTGGAAAAGAAATTATGGTCAATTATGTCTATTATTACACTTTTAACGTCGCTGTTTTTTGTTTCTTCAAATTTAACTGGTTTTGCTGTTTCGAATTTTACAACAGGGGATTTGCAATGGGCAGGACTTTGTTTTTTTGTATGTGGGCTTGTTTTCGCATTTTTATTTTTGAAGAAAAAATATTCTTCTAAACATTTATAATTCTGTTTTATTATATATCTAAGAGGTGAAAATGATTCCTGAAGGAAATCCCAACGTAGACGAAATTCTGCGAAAGCACGCTGCACGAATTGAACAGAACATAAAAACTTCTGAGGTGGAAAATGTTAATTTTAGTCAGAGTTATATAAAGTTCAAAGAGGAAATGTCTCCTGAACTTTCGCGTTATGAAAACTGGTGTAATAGTTTGGGAAATATTATAAAATTAAAAGTTTCTAAAAAAGATGAGGAGAAAGTTAAACGGGATTTAGAAATCGCACATTTGGATTTGGAACCTTGGCAACCAGTGAGTTTCAGTATCATGGTTTTCATTGCAGTTTTTTTTGTGGGACTTGTTCTTTCCGTAGCTATAACTTTATTCAGTGGAGATATTGCAGATTTTCCAGTTTTATTTTTTGTTTTGATAATGTTTGTTGCTTTATTTTTATTTTATTTTGCAAGCAATTATCCTTCGAGATTAGCAAACAAATGGCGACTGAAGGCGTCGTCGCAAATGGTCCCTGCAATTTTGTATATTGTTGTTTATATGAGACACACGCCGAATTTGGAAAAAGCAATTTCTTTTGCTTCACAGCATTTGCAATATCCTCTTGCATTGGATTTCAAAAAGATTTTTTACAATGTTCAAATTGGAAAATTCTCGACGATAAAAGAAAGTTTGGATAATTATCTTGTTGTGTGGAGAGATTATTCTGTTGAATTTATTGAATCTTTTCATTTGATTGAAAGCAGTTTGTTTGAACCAGATAATGCAAAAAGAATTCAAACTTTAGAAAAAGCCTTACAAGTAGTTCTCGACGGTGTTTACGACAAAATGTTGAAATTCACCCATGAAGTAAAAAGTCCTTTGACAAATATTTATATGCTTGGTGTTGTTTTACCGACGCTGGGACTTGCTCTTCTTCCTCTTGCTTCTGCGATGATTGGAGATTATCTTAAGTGGTATCATGTTTTTGTTTTGTTTGATTTAGTAATTCCTTTCTTTGTTTTTTTCCTTACAGATAAAGTTATGTTTCTGCGACCAGGCGGACACGGAGAAACAGGGTTGTTGGAAAGAAATCCTCTTTATCCTGCTTACAAAAGTAAGAAACCTTTTTACAAAGCATTTTGGATTTGTCTACCTTTAATTTTAATTGGATTACTTCCGTTTATTTTTCAATTTACCCCGATACCCACGCTGATGGGATTAAAACAAGATTATACTTTTTCAGAAATAGGACTTAGTTTTTTTGGAGATGAATATATATTTGGCTTTAAAGATAATAATGGAAGTCTTACTGGGCCATTTGGGGCTGGTGCTTTAATCTTTGGATTATTTTTTACATTGGGTATTGCATTGTTTTTTTCGATGGCATTTAAAGAAAAAACAAAAGATTTAATTGTCGAAAGAGAGAAAACGAAACAACTTGAAGTTGAATTTAATAATTCTTTATTTCAGCTGGGAAATAGAATTGGTAATGGGACTCCGCCCGAACTTGCGTTTAGTAAGGTTGCAGAATCGACGAAAGGTTTGAAGACAGAAGATTTTTTCCGACGTGTTAATTATAATATTATGCAAATGGGGATGAGTGTTGAGAGTGCGATTTTCGACGAGAAACGTGGTGCAATTGCGTATTATCCTTCTGATTTAATTGCAACAAGTATGAAGGTTTTGGTTGAAGCAGCGAAGAAAGGTTTGACTATTGCGGCATTGAGTATAATTAGCATTTCTGAATATGTTAAGAACATAAATAAAATTACTGAAAGATTGAGAGACATGCTTGCTGAAATTGTTTCTGATATGAAAAGTAATATGACTTTCCTTGCTCCATTGTTGTCTGGGGTTGTTATTGGTTTGGCGGCGATGATTACAGAAATTTTAAGTAAACTCAGTCTTTCTAGTTTATCTGAAAGCGGAGTTTCAAATCTTGGAAGTCTCGATGCTATTATGAGTATTTTTGATATGAATGCAATGATTCCTCCGTATCTTCTTCAAATCAGCGTCGGAATTTATCTCGTGGAAATAATTTTCATTCTTACTGGGACTTTAGTTATAATTGATTCTGGAGACGATCCACTTGAAAAAACAAATAAAACTGGAAAGAATTTGAAAACAGGAATTAGTTTGTATTTTGTAACAGCGTTAATTTCTACAATTGCTTTATTCCTTCTTACTTCTGTGGTATTGGGAAGTCTTACTTAGGAAATGGAAAACCACCAGCGGGTTTTTCACAAATCCTGCAACCCAACAGGAAGTTGAATTCGGAAAATTTATTAATGTGTTTTAATTATTTTAATAATGAAAAAGAGATTTTTATTTTTACAGAATAAATTAGGAATCGTTACAGAATATCTGCCGTGGCTTTTGCTTGCTATAATTGTTTTAGTGATTTTACTTATTGGGGTTTTTGTAATGCAAGGAGAAGGAGAATCTTTGATAGACCAAATTAAAAATATTTTTACATTCAGATAAAAATGGAAACAGAAGAATTAATTAAATTAATCCTTGGAATTTTAGTTGTTGCGGTTGTTGCTACAGGGGTTTCAATTTATTTTAGCAGTCAAGTTATTGGTTTTTTCAAAGGACTTTCAGGAACTGCATCTGAATCAATTTATTTGGGATTGTTGAAATGAAAAATAAAAAAGGGGCAATTGATTTACTTTCGGGAGAAACTTTAAAAATTCTACTTGCAGTTTTAGGGCTTGCGATTTTAGTTGCTTTACTTGTTAATGTTTGGTATGCTCTTTCAGGAGATTCAAATTATGCAAAAGCAGAAGCGAGTTTGAACAATGTTATTTATGCTGAAATTCAAAGAATTAATTCTGGCGGGGATGAAAATCCCTCAGGAATTATGGTTCCAAATCCTTCTGGTTGGGATATAATTGGGTTTACTGAAAGTATAAAACCGAATTGGTGCGTAGGAGAAAATTGTATTTGTATTTGTGATGTTTACTTTTTTGATACAGAAAAATCTCAAGCAACAAAATGTGATGATGATGGAATTTGTCAAGTTGTAGAAAATCTTGTCAAGTTTGATAAAATAAAAATTGCAAGTGCTGGAACTTCTTTGTCAATTAAATTAACTGAAAAAGGAATTGAGGTATCGCAATGAACTTTGAAATTTTTATGAAATATTTAATTTGGATTGTTGTGGGAGTTCTGTTACTTGGGGGATTGTATACTGCGTTTACAAAACTGGGGATTTTATCATGAAGAAAGTTTTTAATTCTAAATTGCAAAATCATAAAGGAGCGATTGAATTAAGTACTTTAGTCACAATTATTGTTATAATTGCAAGTTTTGTAATTATTTTAGTGTTATATTTTCGTGCTGACCTTTCTGGTTTGACAGACGAACAGGTTTGTTATAATTCTGTTGTTGCAAGAAGTTCAAGCGTTATTACCGCGAATGTAATTCCATTAAATTGTAAAACTAGTTACATTTGTATTACTAAAGATGGAACTTGTGAAATGATGACTTCACCGAAGATAATTGAAGTTGAAAATCCGGACGATGTTTATAGTGTTCTTGCGGAAAAAATGGCAAATTGCTGGAGTATTTTCGGTGCTGGAAAATTAAATTATGTTGGAAAAGATTTCTCGAGCAATCTTTATTGTTCAAATTGTTATCAAGTTGGTTTTGATAATAGTTTAGATATGTTTTCGAATAATGAAATTGAAAAGAGAGAATTATATAGATATTTAGCGTCGAAGAATGTTTCCGGAACTGATACAACTTATTTAGAATATTTAATTGGATTGCAAAGTGCACAGACAATTGAAAATAGTTTGGATTCTGTTAATTCTGAATTTGGGACAATTAGTATTGGAAAACAATATTATATCACAATGGGAATTTTTAGTGATGTTTCAGCATGGAAAACAACAGTTCTCCGAGTTGCTGCTGTTTCTCTTTTAACTGTCTCGGTTGCTGTAAGTGGCGGAGTTGTTCTTCCCATTTTGATTCTTGCAGCTAGTGGAGCGGGTTATACTCATTTTGTTGGGGTAATTGCAGAAGGAAATTCAGGACATCAATTTATTGCTCCGTCTTTAGTTGAAGCAAATTCAGAAGATTATTCCAAACTTAATTGTGCTTCGATAAACACTCTCGCCTGAAAAGTTTTATTAATTAGAAAAGTATTTTATTGTAATGAAATCAAAAACAAAAATTTTTCATTTATTTTTTAAAAGGAGTTTTTCAAATGAAAGAGATGGATATTTTTAGAAATAAACACGGCGGAGACACACTTCTTCAGGAATATGTTATTTTTATTTTACTTGATCTTGTTGCTCTTTCGGTTCTTTTGACATTTTTATCCAGTCAAGGAAACGGTGCGATTGTTTTAGAACAAAGTTATGCAAAAAATATTGCATTGCTGATTGATGCATCGACGCCGAAAATGGATATGAAGATAAATATGGAAGAAGCTTTTGACTTGGCAGAAAAAAAGGGAATTGGGAGAGATGATATTGTAAAAATAGAAAATAATACTGTGATTGTGAAACTCAGTGCTGATGGTGGATATAGTTATTCTTTTTTTAACAACGTCGATGTAACTGCTTATGCCGATATTTATCCAAATAAAAATTTAATTATAAAAATAAATGGTTACAAATAAAATGATACAAAATAAAAAATTATATTTTCCATCGCTTTATGATTTTTTTCCAAAAAATCGTAAAGGAGATACTATGTTTTCGCTTTATTGGTTTGCAATTTTGTTGATTGTTGCAGGGGGGATTATCTTAATGGTTTTTGTTTTTTACGGAAATCCTTATGATGTTCGGGAAATTGAAGCAAATCTTTTAGTTGATAAAATTGCGACTTGTGTTTCTTACGGGGGAAAAATAAATAGCAGTTTGATTTCTGATGGAAAAGTTCAAAGTATAGATACATTAGACAATTGTCATTTGAATCTTAGCGAAGAATATTTTTATGAAATTACTTTTTACAAAGTTGAAGATATGGTAAATCCTTTTTTGAAAACACAGGGGGGAAATTTAAATCTGGCTGCGAGTTGTGCAATTACCGACGAAGATTCTTCAAATTTACCGAAATGTATTAACAGAAGTTTTTATTCTATTGATAATGCAAATAATCAATATATAATTGAAATTTTAACGGCGATAAAAAAAACAGAACAAAATGTCTAAAATATTTTTTAACAAGCGGGGAGTGGCTGGTGAGGTGGTTACTTGGACAAGTGCAACTTTGGCAATTATTGGGGTATTGATTCTTTTTCTTTTTTTATCCTCGCTATTAGCTGTGAAAATAAAGATTTTGAATCTTGATGATGTGAAAAGCGACGTGGATGAAGATTCTCCTGTTTTAGCTATTAAAACTGCACTCGCCCATCAAATTAGGATAGATGAAAACAGAGAACTTATCGATACTATCTTGGAGGAAAAAAATGAAGAATAAACGAGGAGATATTCCAGTAATCATTTTAGCAATTGCAGTTTTTGTAATTTGTTCAGTTGCACTTGCAAGTTTTTATTCTTCAGATATCGACGTAAGAAATTCTTTTGTTGGAATCGGACAGGTTCAGAAATTAAATGCGCAAATAGAAGAAAATTATTTTTATGGAACTGAATTATCTGAAGTCGGAATTTCCGAAGGAGGGGATTTATACAATGCAATGGATTACGCTTCTGAAAATAAATTAGTTAATAGAAAATGCAGTTGCGGAGATTCTTGTAATAGTTATGTGGATTTTATTTTAGAATCAGCGTCGAAATATGAAATTGACCCGTTTATGTTTTTATCTTTGATGATGCAGGAATCTGATTGCACGTCAAAAGCGTTTAGCGGAAGTTCTGTCGGTTTGATGCAGATTAATTTAATTCACTGTGGAAAATACGGACTTCTCGAAGACAAAGATAAATGCAAAGAACAATTGTTGAATAATATTCAGTTGAACATTGAAGTTGGTGCGAAAATTTTGAAGGAAAGTTATGAGACGTCAAAAGACGGAAGGGTTTTCCAAGGATGTTCGAATAGAAATATTACTTACTTTGGTTGGGAAGCTGCGTTGCGAGGTTACAATGGTTGGGGATGTGGAACAGATGGTTCAGGAAATAAAATTTATTCGCAAGATAGTTATGTCGAGGAAGTTGTTGAGAGAACCGAGTTGCTAAAAAAATCTGCAAATTATATAGAGACAAATTCGAGTGAAGGATACTTGTGGTGGAAAACAGAAAGTTTTGCTTTCTCTGTAGAATATCTTAACGATGCTTAGTTATATAAAAATTTATAAATACTTTTTTACTGAATAAAGAATGAATAAAAGTGGTTTGAGTTTAGTTTTATTATCTTTAGTATTTGTAAGTTCTTTGATGTTTGTTAGTGCTGCGGTTTTGGATGAATCTCCAACTTCCCAAATTGTTATTAATGTTACTGACTTTTTTAATTTTGGTTCGACTTGGAAAGAAATTATCATCGGTATAATTATTACAGGGATAATGGTATTTGCTTTATTTGACATTCTATCTTTAACCTCCCTTTTTTCTACACCGGCAAATTTAGTTATTTCTATTGGGTTAAGTTTGATTTTTTTATTAACTGGAATGGTAAATAAAATAACTGTTTTTATGACACAGATTCTTGCAGGATTGGGTGCATTTGCAATCTGGTTTGAAATTGGGATATCCATTGTGATATTTATTGGGTTGTCGGTTGGAAGTGGACCAATCCAGAGATGGGCAGCAAAAATGCATGGAAATAGATTAAAAGTTAAAGCGATGGAATCCGCAAACAGGGTAAATGCAGGTTCTAGGTTTTTGAAAGATGTTGAAAGGGATTTGTAGAAATAAAATAATTCTTAAAAATTTAAAAAGTTCTTTTAATTAATTATTTGATGAATAAGAAAAATTTGGTGTTTGTTTTTGTTGGAATTTTATTATTATCTGTTTTGTCGTCGGTAACTGCTGAAATTCCAGAAACAATTACCGAAGAAGAACTTGCAGATTTAAATAAAATTACTGTTGTCGCAGATCCGCAAAATTGGGGAGAATTATTAGAAAGCTGGAAACAAAGCATTTTACAAAATGAATTTGTTGCAGGAATAAATTCTTTTCTTACAAATATTAATGTTGTATTCATAATTTTATTCGGGGAAAATTATTCTATGTCCCTGTTTATGTTTTTTGTAATTGTGTTTTGGGTTTTTTTCCTTTTACAAATTGCAGGGATATTAAGAATGACTTCGATTTTTTCAAAAGGCGTTTCTTGGATTATCGCCGTCGGACTTACCATTGTCTTAGCACAGGTTAAATTATATTCTACACTTTCTAATTTATTATTTAACAATTCTTTTATCCTAAATGCAGAACCTTGGGTTGGTGCTTTGGTTTATGTTGGGATTATTATACTGCTTGTTTTCTTGGGAAGTGTAAGTAAAATCGTCGAGAAAAAACTTGAAAAGAATAGAGAATTATTTGAAGAAGAAAAAGCAAAATTTAACCGAAATATTCTTGACACGTATGTAAGTGGAATACGAAAAGAGATGGATTAGATTTATAATAAAAATGGAAAACTCTCGTGGGGTTTTCACAATTTCCGCAACTCTACTCCAAGAAAAAGTTGAATTCGGAAACATTTTTAAAGAAAATAATATTATTTAAGAGATGAATAAAAGAGGTCAAACTGAAAAGTTCTCGCTCTGCAATTTGTTACCAAATCGTAAGGGAGATACGAACTGGGTTTTGATTATGCTAATTTTAGGAATTATAGTTTTAGTAGTTTTAGCTAGTGGGTTCGTTATTGGTTGGAATAAATTTCTTCCTTGGCTTTCATCGGATAATATTGATACAGTAGTTACTCAATGTCAAGTTGCATGTGCGACAAATTCACAATATGGATTCTGTAGTCAGAATAGAACAGTTAATGACGGAGATAAAGACATTGCTACAGATGTTTCATGTTTTGTTTTAGCTTCACAATACCCCCTAGTTGGCGTTGCAGATTGTTCTCAAGTTACTTGTCCAACCGAATAATATTTCTAAAATGGATTACGGATTTTCTGAAAAGCGAAATAAAGGAAAAGATAAAAAGCGAGAAAAGAAAAAACATCCTTATAAAATTCATGGTGCTAATCGAAGTATGAATATAAAAACGAAATAGTTTTAAATCAAAATTCATTATTCTAATTATGTATGAGGTGATTTTTCTTTGGGCGTTGGCATTAGCGTTTATTATATTTGCAGTCGTGCAGGATTTCAAGACGAGAGAAATTGCAAACTGGTTGAATTTTTCTCTAATAATTTTTGCTTTGGGGTTTAGATTTTTTTATTCTTTTTTTTCAGGAGATAATTTTTCTTTTTTTTATCAGGGATTAATTGGATTTGTTATTTTCTTTTTGGTTGGGAACTTATTTTATTACTCTCGATTATTCGCTGGCGGGGATGCAAAAATGATGATTGCCTTGGGGGCAATTCTTCCAATATCGTCGAGGTTTTTCTCTAATGTTCAGATTTTCTTGAACTTTCTTTTAATATTTTTATTAAGCGGATTTGTTTACACCATCATCATGAGCATTATTTTATGTGTGAAAAATTTTAAAAAATTCAGAAAAGAATTTGCAAATCAATTATATCAAAAGAGAAAACTTTCTTATCTTTCCCTTGTTACAGGAATCTTTTTCCTTTTGATTGGATTTTGGAATGTTATTTTTATCTTCGTTGGATTATTATTTTTTGTTACATTTTATTTGTATATTTATTCAAAATCCATTGATGAATCTTCGATGATTAAGACAATTCCTACGACAAAACTTCGTGAGGGAGATTGGCTTTATTCAAATGTTAAAATTGGGAATAAAGTTATTAAAGCAAAATGGGATGGCGTCAGCAACAGAGAAATTCGAGAGATTATGAAAAAACACAATGAAGTTAAAGTTAGAGAAGGAATTGTTTTCTCACCGGTTTTTTTAATTGCATTTATACTTTGGATTGTTTTTACTTATACTGGATTTGACTTATGGAATCCTTTTTGGTAACCACAAGAATTCTTCTTTTTTCTCGATAGGAACTGGAACAGGAATTTCTTTTTCTGGCATTTCTAATTCTTCTTTTATTTTTTTAAGTTCTTCAAACTGTGCGTGTTTTTTTTCTGAATTAAAATCCTCGTTGCTGTAAACTGGAAGAATGTTTATTGTTTCATGCCCGAATATTTTTGATTTTGAAAATTCAACTTTTCTTGGCTTGAATTTTTGCTTTATTTTTTCTGCAATTTTTTCAGCGAAAAATTGAATTTTGTCTTCTGCTAATTCTGAATGCTTTTTTGGAATAACTATTGTATGCCCTTTTGAAATAGGATTTATCTCTAAAACAGCGACGGCATTTTCATCTTCATCTATTTTTACTGAATTTATTGTTCCAGAGACAATTGAACAAAAAACACATTCTTTATTTGAATTATTTACTAGAATTTTATTTTCTTCGAGAAATTTTTCTAATTCGCGAGGTTCCATCTTTTCTATATGGAGAACTGCATCTTCAATTTTTTCTTCTGGAAAGGTTTTTTCAATATGAGAAATTATTTTTTCTTTTATCTCAACACACTCTTCTTCAGATAACATATCAGAATTAAGGAACAATAGTTTAAATGTCTAATTATTTGTCGGATATTTCTTAATAAATTCCACACAATCTTTTATTGTTTCAAAGTCGTTTGCTTTTTCATCTGGAATGGAAATACCAAATTCTTCTTCTACGTCGTATACAAATTCATAAACATCCAAACTATCCATACCCAAATCGTGTCTAAATTCTGTATCTGATTTTATTTCTTTATTTTCTGGTATCCATGCCTCACCAAGAGGATTTTTTAATATCCCTTCTAACTTACTGAAAATTTCTTGCTCTTTCATATTATTTCAAATTATTTTTATTTTATAAATATTATGTGCAGAATTATCCAATCGCTCTTCGCATATCTATCATCTGAACAGAATTTACATTTTCTATTGTTCCGATAGCTTCCTCGACGGCTTCAATTTCGTTTCCTTCTGTCCAATCAAAAATTGTAATTAATGCTTTTAATCCGAATGCAATTGGCTCTTCTTCAAAATGACAGTTTGTTCCACATTTTACTTCCACTATTTCTTTTACATTTTCTTTTAATTGTTTGAAATCCACGCTTGGAGATTCTGGCAAGACTTTCATTTTAACTGATACTGTTCCCATATTTATTTTTAACAAAAACGGTTTATAATCTTTTGGTTTTGATTTGAATATTCCTTTTTTACGAAAATACTTAAAAATGATTATTTCTTCTGCTCATTATGGACGGTAATTATGAGAGGATAATTGAAAAGATTTCTAAGATTTCTGGCGTCGATAAAGAAGAAATTGAGCGACGAATTGAAGCGAAGCGTGCGAAACTTTCTGGATTGATTAGCAAAGAAGGTGCTGCACAAGTTGTTGCTGCGGAACTTGGAATTTCATTTGATAATGAGAAATTAAAAATTGAAGAATTACTTCCTGAGATGAGAAAAGTAAATCTTGTTGCAAAAGTTATGGGCATTTCTCCAATAAGAAGTTTCAAGACGAAAAAAGGTGATGATGGAAAAGTTGCTAATTTATTTGTTGCCGACGATACTTCAAACATAAAGGTTGTTTTATGGGACACAAATCATATTGCATTAATTGAACAAGGAAAAATTTTAGAAAATGTTGTTGTAGAAATCATCAACGGAAGCATGCGAGATAATGAACTTCACTTGGGAAGTTTTTCAGAATTGAAAATTTCAAGCCAAGTAATCAATGACGTGAAGGCAGGAAAAGTTTTCCGAGAAAAAAATATTTCTGAATTAAAAAATTCAGATTACGCGAAAGTTCGCGGAGTTATTGTTCAATCATTTGATCCTAGATTTTTTTATGTTTGTCCTGATTGTAGAAAAAAAGTTATTCAGGAAAATGGACATTTTGTCTGTGCAGAACATGGAGAAGTTGCTGGAGAAAAGCGAGCTTTATTTAATATGATTCTCGACGACGGAACAGAAACAATTCGTGTGGTTGCATTTCATGATACTCTTCCAGGACTTGGACTTACCAATTTAGAAAATCCAGAAGAAGTAATTCAGCAGAGAGAAAATCTTTTAGGAAAAGAATTATTTTTCTTTGGAAATGTGCGAAGTAATAAATTATATAATACTCCTGAATTTATAGTAGAAAAAGTTGAAAAAGTCGATTTAGATTTATTAATTAAAGAACTTGAAAATTAAAATTTTCCAATTCTGCGTCGATTTTAATCTCCGGAGGAATTAGAATTTAGTTTTCTAATTCCGCGTAGGTTTTTTCAAACCTTCGGAAGAACTTGAAGTTTAATTTTTATAGTTCTTTGTTTTGATGTATTTATGCTCACGAGAACTCATTTACTTGTTTCTTTGTTTTTTATTTTAGTATTTTTTGATGAAATTTCTAATCCTTGGATTTTTATTCCAGTTGCTTTATTTGCTTCAATACTTCCAGATATAGATAACAAGTTTTCAAAAATTGGAAGAAAGAAGATTTCAAGAATTTTTAATTTTTTTATGAAACACCGAGGGATAATTCATAGTTTTAGTTTCTTACTTATTGTAGGAATTTTCTTATTTTTTTATTTCAGAGAAACTTTTTATCCATTTATCTTTGGATATTCTTTGCATTTAATTCTAGACTGTCTTACGATTAATGGATTAAGAATTTTTTACCCTTTGAAATTTAAGGCTAAAGGATTCTTACGGACCGGCGGAGTTTTTGAAAATTTATTTTTTGTCTTTCTTTTTTTAGTTTGTTTTTTTCTAATTTTTTACAGAATCTTTGTAGTGTTGTAAGATATATCTAAAATACGAATAATCTTTATAAAGTGAGAACAGCTAAATTTTTTATGGCAAAAAAGATTGTTGAGGAAGAAGAGGTTGAAGAGGTTAAGAAACTGAAAGAAGGGCAAGAACCTACATTAACTGACTTGCCTGGAATTGGTCCTGCTGTCGCTGCGAAACTCGAGGCTGCGGGGATTTTTGATTTAATGTCATTGGCTGTTATGAGTCCTGCTTCACTTGCTAATACTGCTGGTGTTGGCGAAGGTGTTGCGAGAAAAGCAATTCAAGCTGCAAGAAAAATGTTGGACTTGGGTTTTATCGACGGTATGGAATTCGCTGAGAGACGTTCAAGTATTTCTTATATTACTACTGGGAGTAAAGAGTTAGACACTCTCTTGGGAGGAAGAGGAATTCAAAGCAGAGCAATAACAGAGGCGTTCGGTGCGTTTGGTAGCGGTAAGACGCAGTTGGGTTCGACACTTGCTGTGAGAACTCAGTTGCCGATTGAAGCCGGCGGAGCAAATGGTAAAACTGTTTTCATTGATACGGAAGGAACATTCAGACCTGCGAGAATAAAACAAATTGCAGAAGGGCTTGGAGCAAATGCTGAAAAAGTTTTGAAAAATATTTTAGTTGCTCGTGCATTCAATGCAGACCATCAGATTTTATTATTGGAAAAAATTTCTGAATTAATTAAAAACGGAGAACCAATAAAACTTTTGATTATTGATTCATTGACTGCACATTTCAGAGCAGAATATTCTGGAAGAGGAGAACTTGCAGACAGACAGCAGAAGCTGAATAAATATTTGCACAACTTAATGAAAATTGCAGAGACTTACAATCTTGCAGTTTATGTTACAAATCAAGTAATGGCAAATCCTGCACAAATGTTCGGTGACCCAACACAAGCAGTTGGAGGAAATATCGTCGGACACGCTTCAACTTACAGAATTTATTTGAGAAGAGGAAAGCAAGGTTCAAGAGTTGCAAAATTAATTGACAGTCCTGATTTGCCAGATAACGAAGCTATTTTCTATGTTTCTGAAAAAGGAATTGTCGACGAAGTAGATTAAAATGGTTGATTACAGTTGTCCTTATTTGGGTTATGATTTAAATCAAGAAGGTAAATATCCTTGTGTAATTCCTGGAAAGGTTTCTTTTTCTTGCATTGAAGAAAATTCTTTAGATTGTGAATTTTATAAAGAAAGTTTGTTAGAAAAAGAAGTCGACGAAGTAGATTAAAATCTTTGAGAATAATTTTGATGAAGTAATATTAAATTTTAAAAATTAATTTACTATTTCGTCGTCGTCAAACCAAAGTTTGATTTCTCTATCTGCACTTGTTACAGAATCTGATGCATGAATAACTGTTTCGTGGCAGTTTGTTTTTGTATTAATTTTTCCGTATTTTCCTCTGATACTCCAAGGTTCGCATTCATCAGGATTTGTTTTTCCAATTGCATCTCGAACTTTCTTAACTGCATTTTCTCCTTCATAAATTATTGCAATAACTTTTTCTTGATTATGAAGTTCTCCAGTTAGATGTTTTATTAAATCTTCAAAGAAAGGTTTTCCTTTGTGTTCTGAATAATGCATTTCTGCAAGTTCTCTTTTTACATTCGACAATTTCAAAGCAATCATTTTCAAATTCAATGTATACAAATCTGTAATAATATTCCCCGCAAGATGTTTCGCCATTGCGTCGGGTTTGATTAAAACTAATGTTCTTTCCATATTATTGAAATAAAAATTATATTTAAAAATGTTCTGTATTATTTATCACAGGTAAATTTTTAATCTTGTTAATTTGTAAATATTTATGATTAATTTTGACGAAGTTCT
>JALOBN010000094.1 GCA_023228245.1 Candidatus Pacearchaeota archaeon | reverse complement strand
TAATTCAAAAAATGGGAGATATTAAAGGAAGACAAGAGATAATAATTGAATGTGATGCACAAAATTGCGCACTGGGATATTCCTGTGAAATTCCTGATTATAAAAGCGGAAAATTAACAAAATATTATTTTTGTTCTTTAAAAAAGGATTAGTTTTTACCATGCCCTCAAAATATAACAAAAAACACCAGGTAACACTGCGCACCGGCAACGGCTGCAAAAAGCACGACAACTGCTTCACCTGCTTTTTTCATGACTGTGAGGCACACACCCGGGAATTCAGAACGTTACGTAATAAATATTACACGTATGATGAGCAAATAAAAATTATCGCAATTAGCTTTTGAGGTAAGAATATGGCTGATATCAAATGGATTAAAATCACAACAGATATGTTTGATGACGAGAAGATAAAACTCATTGAGAAGATGCCGGAAGCTGATACGTTATTAGTGATATGGGTGAAGCTCATCTGCCAGGCCGGGCGCGTGAATGATCGGGGGTATATCTATATTACACCGGACCTGCCGTTCAACGCCGAGGACCTCGCCGCGGTATTAGGCCGAGAGATAAAAACAGTACGGCTGGCACTTGAAACTTTTCGCCGGCTGCAGATGGTAACTATCGACGACAATGGGGTGATGTACCTCAATAATTTTGAAAAACACCAGAACATCGACGGCATGGAGAAAGTAAGACAAAAAACATTACAAAGAGTACATAATTTTCGTGATCGCAAGCTAATTGAAGCTGGTAACGTTACTGTAACGTTACGTAACGCAACAGAGAAGATAAGAGAAGATAAGAGTAGAGAAGAAAAAGATGAGAGTTTACAAAATGTTAAGGTTTTAATAAATGAAAAACGGTATGACGAAATATTGATAGGACACCAAACACTTTCTACGATCATCCGGTGCCTTAATGGTGAATATTCTTGTAGCAAAACAAATTTACGGCTTTACCTGGAAGAACTTAAAAAACTTGATATTAACTTAGATGAAATAGGTGTAACGTTACAAACTGTAACCACTAAAATTAACCTGCCGTCTTGACATGTAGTGTTATAATAAATTAAATCAGAGTAACACTTTTGTTTGGATGGACGGCAAACTTATATTAGCCTTGATATATGCTCCCTTTAAGGCGGTAGGCAACGTCTTAAAGGTTGTTTTGTCTAATAAGATATTGCTCGTAGTTCTCATTGTTCTTATCGGTTTTATCGTCGTAAAGACGCAGTTTTTAAATAACGATGATGCCGCGTCCGTCTCCAACATCCCGGAATATCAAAAGTCTTTGCCGTCTGTAGCTATCGCGCCCCGGATCGTGCAGACAACCTCGCGTTATTATCCCTACTCAACATTCAGTGATACCACCAACTTTTTAATCCTAACTGACTATTACACCTATTTTGACGGTAAATGGCAGCACTCAATAACGCCTTTGCCGATAGAAAAAACCAGAGTGGTAAAAATATATGCACGATAAAAGGGGGCTAAAGTGATAGGTAAAGTATTTATAGGAATACTGGCTTTATTCCTACTATTTGGGGCGTTCTCCGGTCCCATCCTGGACGGCATTAAAGGCTGGCGGACGCAGGATACGACCGAGGCTTTTATCGTGACTACCGGCGGCGGTGTAACTACGGCCAACGTTACCCTGGCGCTGGAACTTTATCAGGATCAGCCTTCTGAGGTTATCGCTATCGATACCACTGAAGTTGAAGTGCCGGTTGCTACATCTTACGACAGCACGACGCAAAACCTGCTGATATCCGCGCTCAATGCCGGGGCAACACGCACCCTGACTGTTGAATACTACGGCCTGCCCGACGACGATGTGATGGGCGCTATCGGTCCGTTCCTCGGCTTCCTGGTGATCGGCGGGCTGGCGTTTGCTGTTCTCTGGGGTATCTGGAAAGGTAAACATTAAAATATAACTTTAAAAGGGGGTGGTTGTTTGGAAGTTTAAATTCGCCCGTCATCCTGAATCTATCTTGTCAAATAAAGGAGGAACAAAACAATGACTAACTTAGTCCCAAAGATTCTCGGCTGGGTGGTAGTGATTATCGCCCTCGCCCTCGCCCCGACCATCAACACCTCTAACACCGCTATCGATACCGCCTGGGGCGCGGCTACCAACAACGCCACCATGATCGGCATGGGTACGGTCGTCGACTTCGGCGCCCCCATTATGATTATCTCCATCCTGTTCTCCGGCGCCCTTATCGTTATGGGTAAAGTCGGCGACGGCACCACTAAGTCTCTCCTGGATGTTATCGGTGTGGTCGTGATCCTCATCATCGCCCTGTCCATGTTTACCAACGTTATCGACTATGTTGATACCCTCATCACCGCCTCTACCGGGTTTGCGCAGACGGTCTACGGTGTTATCCCCATCATCCTCTACGTAGGCATCATCGCTGGCGCGGGCGGCTACTCCGCTTACAAAGCCTATCGCGGCAAGAAAAAGGCCAAGAAAGCCGCTTATACCGGATTCTAAACCAGCTTTGCACGGGTTTACCCCGTAACACGAATAAAGGGGGGACGGTAGCCCCGTTCCCCCTATCTTTAAGAGGAGTTTATTTATGCCGGGTTCGATACCTTTACCGCAGATAAGTCTCGGAAAAAACAAAGAGAAATCGCAGATGTGTGAGGTCGTTACCACAGATGGACGCCTGGTGGTGGACGAGATACCGGTCACAGCCAACTGCGCCGATTCAGACAAACGGGGCTGCGCCTTTATCATCGATAACAGTGAGCAATACCTGGCTGAGGACGGTTCTTTCCACCAGCTTGTCTCCGATAAGTCTCGGCTGCCGTTGATGCCGGTCAGTGAAGTCGAACTGATAAAGAAAAAAGAAAAAGAACTCGACGGCATAGCTGATGATATCTTTGACCTCACGGAAGATATGAAGATCAATGAGCAGTTTGCCAACGCCCGCAAAAACGACCGTGGGGATGTTATCAAATGGGTCGTCTCTATCGTGATGGGCGCGTTCGTTATCATCGCCGCGATGCAGTATTTATGGGGGTAAGATGGAAGCATTTTTAACACCGCAGTATCTAATCATCTTTGGTGCCGGTATCCTGATATTCGGGATATGGTTTTTCCTGCACCGGCGCAAAACCAAGAATCAAAAACCAGCCATTCTTAAAGATGGAGAGGTGGTTTATAAACCTATCGACGCCCGTGTCTTCGACCGGACCACCATCCCGTTCCGCACCTATAATGAAACCATCCCCCCGGCATCGGTGAAAGCTATTATAGAATCAAAGCATCTAAGCCGCCAACTGATATTCATGGGGAAAAAAGTATTTCCGTTTTTCAAAGTCCGGGACGCGCAAAACAATATCGTTTACGAGGCAGTCACAGAACCGCTCAACGTAAAACATTCCCCCATCACCCTGCACAATGAGATGCAACACCCGTACGTGCCTATCCTGGATGATGTGAGTATCGATAAGAGTTTCATGCAAAAGTACGGGCACCTGCTGTTATGGGCGGGTATCATCGCCTTTTTGATCGTCATGGTAGTCAGTAATAAATAGGAGTTTTATGGCAAAAAACAACGGGAGTAAACCTGAAGAAAGTAATATCCAGCCTACTTTAACCGACGCACAGATATCCAAACTGGTATCCGACGCTGAGGAAAACCCGATCGCTAAGGCTTTTACCTCGGAAAGCGGTTTTAACGCGGCCAAAGCGATGGTGGAACTCAAAGAGGAGCTTGGGGAAAACGCCTTGCTGTTGGATATCCCGGATAAACGCTTCGTCGTCGCAGTAAAATATGCCTATTATCAGTACAAAAAACACGGGTGTGACGAGCGTATCAAAGCCTTAATGATACAGCTCGGCCTGCTGGCCTCGGTTAAAGGCAAGCGTGTCGAGACGTTTAAAGAGGCTATCATCGGGGAGCGCGGTAATTACCCGTTCGCAAAAAACGACTGGCAGGATAGAGTAAAGAATTTTGCCTTTGGAGATAAGAATAAATAATGATAAACCCGGATGATCTCAGCCTTTTTGTCGTAATAGTAGGAGTACGAGGGAGTGGCAAAACTTTATTATTAACTGGATTGCAGAAACACGCCCTCAAGCAAGCGGCGACGATCAGGCTTTTAAGACAGATAAAGAAAAAACAGACATTATTCAAGAAACGGAAAACGAACGTCTTTTCTAATTATCCCTTGAAATATTATCTTAAACCGGAAAAACTAGATGTAAGCCGGTTGATAGCCTGGAAACCGGAATATAAGGACTGTTGGATATTTTTTGATGAGATCCAAACGACGATGGACAGGCAGGACTGGGCGAACTCTGGAGCCAAGATGATAAACCAGGGGCTAACGGTTATGCGACACCGTAATATCTCTATCGCCTGTACTATCCAATCGATCGAATGGCTCAACGCCCGCGCTCAATTCCAGACGGATATCATCGTTAAATGCCGCGACCTCGTCTTTACCCCGTGGGGCAAAGCTAACAATCTCCGCCCGGGAGAAGTTATCAGTACGGCCTGGCTGGATAAAAGCGGCGTTATGACCGGACAGGCATATGATGAGAGCCACCGCGTATATCAGATGCGCTTTTTCGGTAAAAGCGTATTCAATAATTATGAAACACAGCATGAGTTTGATGTGATGGACCTGAATACCAAGTATCAAGTCGACCGCCCTGTAAAACGCATCAACCGTGATGGTGATATCGTTGATATAGAGCACGATGCTTATGCCAATGCCCGTATACAGGACATACTGGAAAGCACAATAGCTTTTTATCAGCACTCAGCCCCCGGCGAACGGATCCCCAGCCGTGAATTTTGGAATAAGGCTAGGGAAATGGGCTTGCAGGATAATGGAGAGCAAACATCTCAGCACTGGGGACCGTATCTCTCGAAACTTGGTGTGCAGCGCAAGTCTTATAGTGGCGTCCAGCGTTACGACTTTGAGGGAGTACAGGTGGTTTAATGCCAAAAAACACTGTTGCAAAATTAACTCTGGAATACACCGCCTTGACGGTATTGGTAGCCTTACTTGCCTGTATACTGCTTGCCAGCCCCGTTCTGGCGTATGACAGCGGCAATTATACCAGCGTGGATATCGTTTTCTCTGATAACCTTACCATCGCCGGTGACAACTTATCCCTGGAGATTGTGGGGTTGGATGGTATGGTGGATGATGCTGTTGAGGAGATGTTAGAGAGCGCCTATGCCAAGTTGTTACTGGTGTTCGTTTACCTGATACTTTTCTCCCTTGCCTTGTTAGGTTACTGGAAGATGGATCGTGTGATGCTATTGATCGCCGGGTTAGGCTTTGCGCTCTACGGCTTTACTTTATGGGGAACGCTCTGGTGGTTAAGCGTTCTAACGGTGATTGCAGGTGTCTATCTAGTATTCAAAGCGTTTACAGATAAAAGGCGGGCAGAATGAAAAGAATAATTAACGCCCTTGTTATAGCTATGATAGCGGTTATTCTATTCACCGCGCCTGTCATGGCTTTTTTAACCAATCCTACCTCGATGGGATTTGGGGATTATAGTTCTAACGTCCTTAGAGTTTTCCGCAACCTTATCGAGACGGGCGACTGCCTTTATACTTTCCACTATAAACTGGAATTTGCCTCAGATAACTATTCTACAGAGACAGCTTCTGATACGATATACTTCCAGATACACGATAATACAGGGATATTAAAGGCAACGTGGTCGCCTTATGTCTATCCTTATTTTTTAACGAATGGTTATGGTGATGGTGTCACCGGGGTATACTTCAGCGCTTCCGATAACGCTTCAGCTTGGGGCAGCGCGGCGGAAATATCTATCAACGGCTGGCCGGCTTACTTTGCCGGGCTTACCCCATTTAGCTATACACTAACTCCCGGCGACTATATCACGGAAACCAGTCAAGAGGATAACCGGGCAGCTTTAAAGGACTTGATATTACTGTGGTGCGACCGGCTTGACGCTATCTATACCGATACCGGGGTTATTTTAAAGGCCAGTTCGGACGGTAATGAGATACTATCCGACCTTGGGGACACCTACTTTGGCAGTGCTATCGAGGGGCTGCAGGCGATGTGCCCCGACCTGTTTTACATCCAGACATATATCCCGTCACAGATGGACACCTCTTACAATATGACGATGGCCAGTTTTTACGCTGACAGGATGTCCGGCAGTGAATGGGAAAAAGGCTTTGATAAGATGGGTGAGGGTATCGGCGTTTCCGGTACGGTGATGGCCGCTTTGATATTCATGGTTATCGCCTTTGCCGTTTGTATCGCCAGTGTTAAAAAGGACTGGGGGATCGAGGCCGGGGCCGGTATCAGCGTCTTTATCGGTATTGCCGCCGCCGTGATTATGGGAAATGTTCTGTTCGCTATTTTGATGATAATATCCTTAGCAGCGGTGATAGCACTGGTCTGGCTGCTCATGCTGCGGAGAGTAGGTTAAGATGAAAAAGTTATTTATACCCCTATCGGTACTTTTAATAGCCTTAATGCTGGGCGGTGTAGTTTACGCTTCCGATATCACCGGGGCAGGGTATAAGACTAAAGTCCAGGTAAGTAATGATTCAGCCGCAGCGCAAACGGGCAAAGCGGCCTGTTTTGAGCTATCGACCGCCGATATGATTATCGCCGGTATGCTTAATGCTACCGCGACCGACGCGGTGATGCTGGAGGGCGGAACTGATACCAAGTTTATGCCGGGTTGGGGGGCTAA
>JALOBN010000093.1 GCA_023228245.1 Candidatus Pacearchaeota archaeon | reverse complement strand
TGGATGGCTTAAACCTACATGTGTCACTATCTGCAATGCCTGCATATTCCTGACGGCACCGATTAATCCATCTGCATTTTCCGCAAGTGCTCATATTAGCCTCAGCCTATGCAGCAACTTGGCCAAAAATAATATGCAGAACCTTGGCGCGTCGATGATCTTCATGTTCGCCTCCATTGCAACGATACAATGTCGGCCTCTCCTAGCAATTCTAACCCTCTGTTATCAAGATAACTATCTATATACACAACCTCTGCTATCTTGGCCTGTATAATCAATTTAGCACAATGATAACATGGTTGCAAGGTGCAATACAAGCTCGCGCCGATTGTGCTCGGACCATACAAAGCGCATTGCAACAAAGCATTCTCCTCAGCATGGATAGCGTGGCAATCTTGCAGCTCTTTGCCTGGTTCCCGGTCACATTCCCTGCATTCTCGCATTCCAGACGGTGTGCCATTATATCCTGTGGCAATGATCCTGTTGTCCTTAACCAGGATAGCACCCACCCGCCTATGCAGGCACTTGGAGCGAGTCGCGGCCATTTGAGCCATGTTCAAAAAATATTCCCAAGGTGCTTGCACTTGGCCGGGATAGAGGATGGTTGCACCTGCCCAGGGGAACTCGATTGAGGTAGGTGAGATCATAACCAGACCTCCCCATCTCGGATAACCGGGGCCTGTAACGGCTTCTGCCCATTGTGGTCTAGGATGTAATCGGTCAGCAATTCGCCATCATTAAGCAGCTCATCGATAGGTCTCTCCTCATATGGAATGTTAGCTTTCTTCCATTCTGCCATCTGTTTGTGGCAGTTTGGACAGTTGGCGGTGGTGTAAATAGTTAACATTCATTCACCCCATTTCAGCAAGAAGTCTGGATTTATGGCTTTGAAAGACAACCTGCCCAATTGTGGGTCGGTTGCCTCACGGACGGGCCTGACCACGATGCCCTCGCGTCTTATATCCGCCAGTTGGCTTTTGCCCCTGGATAGCTCTACAATCTGATCGACTGAATGATCCAAGGTCAGATAATCGATCAGCGGAACCAGTAAAGGCACGTCATAATCAAGGCCATTGATCATCCCGACTGCCCTTAGATAATCGATATATCGGTTAGCTTCCAGATCGTAGATATTATAGATCCTGAATTGTGTCTCCTTGAGCTTGTACTTATTTCCCTGGACGCCGGGCCCTATAATTTCGCCCTGCAATGCCAGATTTCCGCCCATGCCCTCGATGGCACCTTTCAGATCGTATCTGGTAGCGACTTGCCAGAGAGCATTGTTCTCTGATTCTTTTAGTTCCAAATTCCGAGAGCAGATGCCAAACTGATCGCCATACAGATAGGCCGTCATGCTTGAGCCGTCTAACTTCTCAGTGGCATAGCATTCCTTGCCCCGATGCCTCTCCAGAATGCCAGGAATGGCCTGTATTCTTGTCTCATCGGTCTTTGGTATGAAGGCCGGAAAATTGCCTTTTACAAGGCCGCTTAAAGTGGCCGGGGTGGGGGGATCATATTTTACTATACCCAATAGATCGGTTACGTCTTGCTCGCTGTAATAAGTCCCTATTGGCTGCTTTGGCAATACGCTTAACGGAAATACTATGCCTTGGCTGACCTGCCCCATGAGCTTCGCGGTCCTGATCCTAAAGCCCTTAAATCCATTCTTGTCTATATAGCAGTATTTTCGCAGGAACTCGTATTCTGGTTTCTCTGGTAAAACGCTATCTACTTCTACATAGACAATCCGTTCTCTTGGTTCAAATTCGCCCTTCTTCACGACCACATGCCATCCAAGGACATTTGCTACTTCTATAGAATCCGCCCCCGGGATTGGAGATATCGATGTTATCTCCTGGATAGATGCTAATTTCCTCATTGCCTATTCCTCATCTCGATATATCTCTAGCTCTGCATTCAACTGGTCTATACGTCCCTGATAGCAATCTATAGCTTCCCTGATCTGTGCTATCTTCTCATGTACCGGAATCAAGCCGCTCGTTGGCCTGGGAGGCAGGTCTCGCTTGTTGTGGATCGGATGTGTGGCAAGTACCATCGCATGTCTTCGCATTGCAGCGGCTTCAAAATCGTTCATTTCATCACCCGGTAAATCCTGTCCGGCCCCTTCACGATCTCGCCCAACTCGACCAATTTTGTTAGTGCCTTGCTGGTCTGGCTTTGTGCTCTGTTGATCGTGGTATGAATTTCGTGCAGCCCCATCGGGCCGTGTGTTCTGAGAACATCCAAAATTTCTTGTTGACTCATGGTATCGCCCTAAATTTTTCGCCGCCAAAATAGCATGTCTCTATCTGCCCTTGCCTCAAGAGGCCGGCCACATGTCGCAGGACGGGCTTTTGCTCCTGGCGCGTGCATAGCTCAATGTCGAATGTTGAACATGGGCCATGCCGCTTGATATAGGCAAGAATCTCTGCGCGGTCTGCTAGATAATCGCCCGCCCTATAGCCGCTCAATCCCCCCTGCCCTATGAGGTCTGCTAGCTTCATGCGTCGCACCGGATGATGTGCCATGTGGTGCCATTCAGACCCACCAAGCCGCCCCTGGTCACATTATAGCCATGAACTGCAAGCAGAAAGGCCGCTTCCTCATCAGTCAAGTTATCACCTAGCATGCTGATCTCCAAAATATGCAAGCCGGTGCCGGTGGCATTGCCTGTCTCTTCTAGGCAGATCGCCCCCGCCAGGCAGCAAAGCGGCAATCCCACAATAATAGCAAGCGCCAAATACCATAAATATAAAAAATCTATTCGCATAAATCCTCCGCAAAATAGCACATTCCGCCCGGCATGAATTCGCCCCTGGCAAGGCCCGCGGAAATGAGATTCATCAACCGGGATCGGGTGGTCTCCCATGTCGCTCCGGCCAATTTGGCAAGCTCGGAACATCTTATGCCAGGATGCGCCTGCAAAACATCGAGGAGCTTAAGCTCTCTGTCTATGGCTTTGCTAATCAGGGCTTCCGCCGCTGGTGAAAATGTGCGTGACAAACTCCCTCCATGCCACGGCACGACACGAAAACCTTAAGTACGACTATTGACTATAGTGTACTTGTGGTAGGTTTCATGGTCCTGCCATGCTCCTTAAAGATCAGTCCTGTCCGGCTGGTAACCGGACCTCTTGGGGCTGATCTTATATTCTAATCATTTCTGCATTTATTATTTATAGTTATCTTATATCAATTTGATATCTTAATGATTGTTCTTTATAATCAACTCCTTCAACTCGATGATCATGTTTTTAATTTCTTCTGTCTGCGCCTGCATGGCCTTCTGGCAGCCCGACTCCGGGTTACTCATCGCGTTATCCGTGGCTTCTTCCAGCCTGGCGGGCAGCGTCGCCAGATACCAGGCAGCCCGCGCCACAATCTCGCTTTTCGACACCCCTTGCTTTTCCGCTAGAGTCTCGATCAGCTCGATTGTGTCGGGCGACAGGTGAAACAATGCGCTTTTCTTCTTCATCTCTTCCATCCCTTGTCTATGGCAAACAACACTATATATAGCCATGTTCGCCAAATACAAGACTGATATCAATCATATATAACCTTTTCTCCGTCAAACCAGATGCAACAGCGCATATGCCCATATGATCCACCCATCAATAAGCAGATCGTATTGCAAGTTAGGGCGCTGCTTACTGAAATAAAGTATGAAGATCCCAATCATGCCCGCGATAACTGGCGACAAAAAGGCAATCGGTACGTCGATGGCCGCCAAGACTGCAAGTGTTCGCGAAGATCCGAGGAGAACGGGCAAGGTTCGGACCCCATTCAGGGAGTCGCCGCAAATATCCCTCAGGTCGGAGAATATTGTTCCTGCCAATATGAACAAGAATACCAACACATATGCAGCGAGCGGTGCCGCAATCAGGCCACAATAACAGATGGCCGTCGCGAGCGCAACGATTAGATTCTTGGCACCAGGCAGGTCTTTTGGCCGGACGCCGCAAATTCGTCTGGCATAGATATATCCGGCAAACCCGAACGATAAGATAGCAGGCAACCGCCAAATACCGCTTGCAACAACGATGATAATGGCCGCAAGATAAGCAATCATGGCAAGCTTCTTGATCTGCCAATCGGCTAGCCATGCTCTCTCAGGGGTGTTAAGCAAGTCTTCTTTGGAGCCGCTCACCTTGTCAGATGCATAGACCGCCCATGTTACCAAGAAAACAAGCGCGCTTGCCATCGGATCATATGGTAGGTTGTATATCTCGCAGAGGATGGCCGGGCCGACGGAGGCGCTTAGGGCAATCCATATAGAAGATATAGACAATAGACGAAAGATATAGATCAAGGACATAAAAATAGCACCGTGCCAGAAGTATATAGATTATAGGAAAAGATGGAAGGAATATTTATAGGTTAAGTGACAATGAAAAAAGAAGCCGTGATTAAGGCCGTGTATGGTGATTATTTTTATCGTATTCTTTTTTATATTCTGAGTCGAGCCACTTGATATATTTGTTTGCGTCTGCTAATTGTTTTTCCAGATCCGCCGCCATTTTTATAAGCGGCTCCAAGAACACTTCCACTTCACACGCGTCGCAGATGCACTTATGTTTTTCAGTTGATTTTATTGCAGCCAACAATACGTTGGCCTTTTGTAAAAAAACCGCATTCATCTTACCACCGTCGCTTTTCCCTTGTAATATTCCCACAACCTCATCCCCCATTCAACCGCCCCCGCCCCTCTGCATACTAGATCCTGATTGGTATCGTACTTGCCAGATGGTAGGTACAGGCCCAACGAAAGCATGTCATCGGTGACTGTAAAGGCGGCCTTAGCCACATCTCTTGCCTCATATAATTGGAAGGCGTCGCTCTTTTGCCAGGAAGCTATTGTACCAGGATCGATCAATGTTATGATGCTCTTGGTAAGGATCAGTTCGACCACAGCACCGCTCGCCAACAGTCCTGAGATCAATTCCACATGCCCCGGCGCGATGACGGAGGATACCCCCCATACATGTTTTGCCTTCGCGATTTCTTTCAGGAAGTTGTCTAGCGACTTCATGACGAAGCCGTTGTCTTGCACGCATTGGCCGCCAGACAGCAAACCCATATCGGCCAATAGCCCAGCTGGAATGCCTGAGATATCATGAGATTGCCAAAAGGCAGCATTCTCATCCAGGGCGATCAGGCAGGAGAGCAGCCTGTCAAGTGCTTCGGCTCTGATCATGCCTAGATTGGTCAGGCGATAGGCAGCCCCCTCGCGGCATATCTCCTCTTGCATGGCCGCAATCGAATGTGCCACAGTTGATGTGCTCGCGCCAACGACCCCCGATAGAGGCCTAATCGACATGGGACCGGATCGGAGGGCTAGAAGGATCTTGGCGCGGGTGGATGAGCCGGTCAGAGCGCGTAGCGCGCCTTCTGCCTGAGAATAGATCATGTCTCCTCCTCGTATATTTTAGCCTCATCTACGGCCTTCTGACATACCGCAGATAGCAACCTCTTCTCGGCTAATTGGCGCACTTTAAGCTCCTGATTGGAGCGAAAGGCAACATGGGTGCGATAGACGCACCTGGATGGGAGTTTGGCGGCGGGCAATCAGGCCACCTCTTCGACTTCAATCATAAATTCTTTAGCCGCTTCTTGGAGCAAATCAGACATCTCGCACTCAGGTACGCCACGAATCTCGCCATCTCCGAATACATCCCATGCAACAAAATTTGGATCAAATGAATTTTTTATTAGATAATTCGCCCTGGCACGCTCTAGTACCAAAGCAGCAAATAATTCGTCGTTGATGGCCATCTAGGCCACCTCCTCAGGCCGCACCAAAAATCTATCTAGCGGCTCAATACCCCCTTGATAGGTCCTGTATCCCATTTGGCACTCCCGGATACGGATGATGAAATCCCCGTACTCGGACGAACAATACTCTGGATCATCGAAGGTCGCGTGCGCCCACCAGTCCTCTCCCTGGAGGGCAGCTTTTACCGCTGCCCATGTCATCGGCTTTTCTAGCGGATCAAGAAGCTCGATGAGTTTCAGGTCTGCGTGCCTGGCTCGTTCCCCGCAAGAGGGAAATGATGATAAATCGGCCATTCTAGGCCACCTCCTCTTGCGCCATTTCATAGTCATCTTTCGCATTTTTTGCAGCTTCTATAGCATCCTCGATGCGTCCTATTTTCCAGTTTCCATCATATGTATCACTGGATTCTCGATATGCTACAGTTGCTCCATCCAAAACCACGATTTCGATCAAGATAGGGCCACAATCCAGGCCAGTTACCTGCCCGCCTGAGATAACTTCTATTGACGCAACTGTGCCCATTTCTGCTTTATACAGTTCATCTTTTAATTGATCGCCAGCCTTCATTTTCCTCAACCTCGCATTTCACTACTCCCCTATTAGTAGCCACGCATATATAAGCTTATCCGTCATGTGTGCGATCTATTATTATATCAATCGTGTATATTATCTAGCATGAAATTGTGTATAGAGATCACTGATGGCGAAAATGAGCGATTGAGCGAGTATATACACGCGCGATATGGCGCGCGAGGCATTGATAGAGTATCTGGATAGAAAGTCGATGCCTCCGGCCACATGTGAGAGGAAGTCCGAAAAAAAGAAAGCCCCGGTCACACGCGAGGGCGAGAGCAAGCGGCCAAGGATTCGCGATGATCCTATGCTGGTTAAGAAAATAGATGCGATGATTGCTGGGGGAAAGACCATCGCGGAGATTGCGAGGGAGATAGGATACTCGTGGAGCAC
>JALOBN010000035.1 GCA_023228245.1 Candidatus Pacearchaeota archaeon | reverse complement strand
GGATGGAGCAACTGGTCCGAGCGGTCCAAGCGGCCCGGATGGAGCAACCGGTCCGAGCGGCCCAAGCGGCCCGGATGGAGCAACTGGTCCCTCAGGTCCAAGCGGCCCGGATGGAGCAACTGGTCCCTCAGGTCCAAGCGGCCCGGATGGAGCAACTGGTCCGAGTGGTCCTAGCGGCCCGGATGGAGCAACTGGTCCGAGTGGTCCTAGCGGCCCGGATGGAGCAACTGGTCCCTCAGGTCCTAGCGGCCCGGATGGAGCAACTGGTCCCTGTGGTCCTAGCGGCCCGGATGGAGCAACTGGTCCGAGTGGTCCTAGCGGCCCGGATGGAGCAACTGGTCCGAGTGGTCCTAGCGGCCCGGATGGAGCAACTGGTCCGAGTGGTCCTAGCGGCCCGAATGGAGCAACTGGTCCCTCAGGTCCTAGCGGCCCGGATGGAGCAACTGGTCCGAGTGGTCCTAGCGGCCCAACCGGCCCCTCAGGTCCTAGTGGCCCCGGCATTTCAGGACTAACCGCGGGGCGTGTAGTTTTATCAGAGTCAGCAAACTCAGTATCAGATGACGCTAACTTGACTTTTGATGGTACGCTTCTTACGACCAACAAGCTTGCAATCAACACGTCAGGACAGATTTTCAATGTTACAACCTATCACGGTGCAAACAGTGATGGGTATAACCTTTGGATTGGCGACGGGGGTCAATCTTCCGTAGGTGCAAGTGGCGCAACCTACAAGGGTTCATATAATATAACACTCGGGGTCGGGGCCGGACTCGACATGACAACGGGATTCGGTAATACCCTAGTCGGCCAAGCTGCCGGTGGTGACATCCTTGACGGGTACGACAACATTGGTATTGGTAATGGTGCCTTGCAACTTTGTACCAGTGGATTTGAAAACACTGCCATAGGTAAAAATGCTGGGTATACCTTAACAGGTGCAAGGAATTGTTGTTTTGTTGGATGGTCGGCCGGACAATATGAAACAGGCGATTATAAACTCATAATCGACGCCTATGGTCGAGCGAGCGAAGCTACCGGTAGAACTCTCTCATTAATTTATGGTGTGTTTGCGGCGGCGGCAGTCGACCAAGATCTAACTATAAATGGACAGGTTGGTATCAATCTTACACCAACGGCATGGTTAACACTGCCTGCTGGTTCGACAACCGCTGGCACTGCTCCACTTAAATTGACTTCAGGCACATCAACTACTGTTGCTGTGGCTGGTCAAGTAGAATTTACAACTGACGACTTGTATTTCACAATAACTACCGGGGCCGCCCGTAAAACAGTGGTTTTAACTGACGGTTTAATTACAGGCGGTTATGTACCATACACAACAACAAATGGCCGGTTAACTTACAGTGGTTTATCTTATTCAACAACGACTACTGATTTGACACTTGGTGAATTCCCGGCAACAAAAAGAATAAATTCAAATAAAATCTACTATGTTGATCTTACAGGTAGTGATGACACAGGTGATGGATCGTCCGGTACACCGTGGGCCACATTAAGACATGCAATGGATTGGGTTGGAAAACACACTCTCGAACCCGCCGTAGGTATCACTATTATTATCAATGATGGTACACACACCCTATCGGACATTGTTGACTGCGACTATCCTTATGGCCAACAAGTAACGATCACAGGGGCTCACACTTATTCAAAAACTACCAGCAGTATTCAGTCTTCCTCGGGTTCGGCGGGAGCTTGGTCGATTATTTTGAATCTTAACAATGTGACAAATATTGCTGTCAATGATTACGTTTTGATAGATCCTGCGACGGGCGGGAGTAATCCAACATACTTATGTGGTTGTCATAAAGTCACAAACGTTGACACTGGAAACAGTAGAATAACTATCGCAAGTGCGCACTTAAATACAACAGCTCCGAGTGGTAATGTTGTCTCCACTGTGACAGTTGTGAAAACAATTTTATCCTGCTTATCAACCGGCTTCTATGTATACACTAGTCTTAACATAGGAAAAGTTGTGTTAGTTGGACCCGCCACGTCTATCAGCCCGGAATATAATGGAATAAAAGTATGGCCAGGGGGCAGATGCCACACACTCGTAAGTCTAGGTTTTTCTAAGTTTGTTTATGGTGTACACGCTCGTGGCGGAATGATAACTGGGGAACCTGATAATTACCCAGTTTATATTTCTAATATGTACTCTAGTGGTTTCGTAGCGACGGCTGGGGGGGCGGTGTATTGCATCAATGGTATAGCGTCGGGATGCGCGTATGCTGGATTCCTTTCCGTGATTGGGGCTAATGTTTACGCAATTTCTAGTTTAGCAACGGGAAATGGTACGGGATATGTAGCAACGGCGGGAAATGCACTAATCTATGCGGTCTCGGCAAACGCCACTGGAAATACATTCGACGATTATTCTCCAGACGTGAATACTGAAGGAAACTCCTACTCCATGGTCATACAATAATGATTTTAGTAATCAAAAACGGGCTAGTGATAGCGACACATCGAGATGAACAGAGGATCACTCAAGATATGTACCCTGGCTGTGAGATTGCGTCTTGGGACGGCAAACTTATCCTGGTTATGGGACCTGTTGCAGACCCGAGAACGGAGTCTGAAAAAAACAAACGCTATAAAGACGCAAGAAAACTTGAGTATCCGAATCTGGTAGACCAACTGGATATGCTTTACTGGGACAAAATAAATGGGACTTCGACTTGGGAAGCCGAAATCACGCGGATTAAAGAGAAGTATCCAAAAAGTTAGGGAGAGTTTTATGAAAACAGTGAATCCTTGGGTAGCGGCTATTGTTTTAGTTGTTGTATTATTCATTAGTGGGGGAGTAATCTATGATAAGTTCATTGGTCACAAAACCAGTGTGAATGCCTACGATAACTTAACACCCGGTCCAATTGTAAACGCTAAGGCCGAGATTCTAATTGAGGGGCCGACCGAAATCAAGATTGGTCAACTAGCTCGCTTTGATGTGACTAAATCAGCCGGTAAGACTTTTAAATGGAAGACTCTACCGCCAACAACAAACTTTGAAGTATACGACGACGGTCGTAAAGCTGTTTTTTCCTCCTCAGCCTCTGGTGAATTTACTTTCATTGTGGCGTGTGCCAACGATAATGACGTAGATGTGAAGACACTGACAATCAAGGTTGGTGAAGGGGATACACCAGCACCAACACCACCGGGTCCGGTAAATCCTGCCACAGGTGTAGCAGGCAAGGTAGTAGAATTCAGCAAACTTGTAAATTCACCAAATAAGAAAGCGGAGGCTACTAAACTAGCCGCTGGTTTTACTGGCGTCGCCAAACAAGTCCAAGATGGTCAATTAACTACGGCTGAACAAATTATCGAGGCACAGGCGATTGCTAATCGAACGGCCCTAGGTAATGGACTGACTGCGTGGGTGCCATTCCTAACTGCATTGCAAAAAGAAATGAAGACCGAAGCTGAGGCTGGTTTACTTGTTACACCAGAACAGCACGCGACACTCTGGGTA
This sequence comes from Candidatus Pacearchaeota archaeon, assembly GCA_023228245.1. The sequence continues at coordinate 25,959 of JALOBN010000035.1, read as the reverse complement.
CAAATTGCAAACGGACTAACAATTGTAGCAAAGTAATATGAATCGACGCGACTTTATCAAACTGTCGGCTCTGGCTGGGGCGGGATTAGCCTTCGGTCGTGGACTGAAATTAGAGGGCAGTCCATTCGCTGCTAAAGCTAATACAGATCAAGATCTGTATTGTGGATGGACACACAGTGAAGCAAGTCGCAGGCGGTTTATTAACTCCAGTCCAAAACCGTTTATGAATCAGATGGATGCTGAAATCAAAGGAACCGGAGCTGGTAAGGTCGCAATCCTATGGCCTTTCTTAGAGAAGGTCACTGGTAAGCCACTTCAACCTCATAACCAGGAAATTGGTGACTGTGTTTCACATGCCTATGGTTTAGGTGTAGACATCCTAACCGCAACTCAAATTGTAAAACGAAATTCTCCTCAACGGTGGGTGGCAGAGGCTGCTACTGAAGTTATTTATGGTGGATCTCGAATTGAGATAGGCAAGGCGATTTATAATCGATCATTGTATGGTGACGGGGCCGAAGGCTATTGGGCTGCTGAGTTTATTAAGAAATACGGCGTTCTTCTTCGCAAGAAGTATGGAGACTATGACTTCACACACTATGACGGTGAGGTTGCCAGGAATCTGGGGTATAAGGGAGTTCCGACGGAACTGGAGCCGCTTTGTAAATTGCATCCAGTTGGATGGTGTGCATTAGTTCAAAACTGGGAAGAAGCACGCGACTGTGTCTATAATGGTTACCCTGTTATTTTGTGCAGTAACCAAGGGTTCAATACTAAGCGTGGACGTGATAAAGACGGATATTTAATGCCAGGAAACCGGGCATGGAATCATGCTATGTTATTGACGGGTATCGACGAAGCTTGCGACCGCCCTGGTGGCTGCATTCAAAATTCCTGGGGTGATTTTGTTAGTGGTGGTACAAAACTCAATCAACCAGTAGGCAGTTTTTGGGCTGACGCCAGTGTGATAAATCGAATCTGTGCTCAAGGGGACACAATTGCGATCTCCTCGTATGCTGGGTACCCACGACAAACTTATGACTTGTTCTAACTAATGTTCATACTTTGGCGGAAATTTGTTGTCTGGTTACGCTCAATTTTATTGGATGTATTTTTGAAGAGACCGATTGAATGGAACACGAAAATACATGAACTGACCGATATCATAGATCAGACAGCGGATAAAATAGAACCACAAAAATTTCCTGAGTATGATTTGATTCCAAAACGACCAATTAGAGATTTCTTTCGAAAGCTCTTGAAATGAAAACTTATTTCTTCACAGCAGAGTGGTGTAGCGCGTGCAAACAAATGCACCCCGTCATAGAGCAACTACGAAAAGAAGGATATAAGATTCAAACCGTAGACGTTGACTCAGATTCTAAGCTATCCTCACGCTACAAAATCGGGTCGCTTCCGACTACAGTCGCGACTCAAGACGAAAAAGAAATCAAAAGATTTGTAGGAGTCGTTGCTATTGAAAAATTACGTGAAGTTCTAAAGAAAGACCTCGAATATAAGGTTTGGTGATAAATGACATTTCAGCAACGGTACAAAGCCGCTCTAATCCGAGCTAATAGGCGGGGCTACTTTCGTCCAGAGGAATTCAAAACTCTGATCGACGCCTGTGAGAAGCCGGTACGTCAGACGACAAAGGGTGAAAAAATCGACCTAATGCATGAAGTCGAGAAGTATTCACGGAAACGTGGATGGCCTGAGATTTGGAGTTGGATTAAGGAAAACTGGCTCGCAATTTTGAAACTCATTCTCAGCCTCTTGCCATTGTTCCTCTCAATCGAAACACAACCTACATGAGCCGAGCGGGTGTCCATTCATACAAAACTGTGCGAACCCGTATAATTATCGGCTCTGAATACAATGAGTGAATTAGCAAACATATTTAAAGAAGCAGTCGCAACCGGCCTAAAAAGTCGGACTTTAAATACGTGCTCACGTTGGTCTGAATACCGACGTGTTATGGGTGAGCCATTTCCTGGAAAATACTCATATAAGTATCATCCATGGGCCAGGGAGATTAGTGATTCAGTAGCGCCATTTAACTCAACAATGAAGGGTGCCCAACTCGGAATTACAGAAGTAGCAATCAACAGAGCATTTTACACAATCGACGTTCTAAAACGCGACGTACTCTATGTATTGCCAACCGCTATCAATGCTGGTGACTTTTCGAAATCTCGGTTTAAGGCGGCCTTACTATACAGCCCATACATCAATTCAATCTTCACTGACACTAATACAATCAACCTTAAACAAGCCGGGGGCGTTAATCTTTACATTCGTGGAAGCCGTGGCGACAGTAACCTAAAATCCATTCCAGTTTCGACTTTGATTCTAGACGAATTAGACGAAATGGACCAGGATCAAATTTGGTTGGCTTTGGAACGTTTAAGTGGCCAACGTGAAAAGAATGTGTGGACACTCTCAACACCTAAGTTGCCAAATAAGGGAATCCATAAACTGTACATGCAGGGTACTCAGGAACATTTTATGTTCAAGTGCCCGCGATGTGGTAAGACTACCGAATTTGTGTGGCCTGATTGCGTAGAGATTATTGGTGAATCGGTGACCGATCCGAGGTGTGCCGAATCGTTCCTAAAATGCAAAGAGTGTGGTGGTCGAATAGAGCAAGCAGAGAAGCCAGAATTCCTATCTAGCGGCGTCTGGATTCCAAACTCAAACGACTGCAACAAAGAACACAGAAGCTTCCACCTAAACCAGCTTTATTCCTTTACTGTCACAGCCCCTGAACTTGTAATCAAACATTTCCAAGGACTTGGGGACGAGGCGGCTGCCACTGAGTTCTATAATTCAAAACTCGGTCTACCGTACATTGGCGACGGGGCTAAGATTACTGACGACCTCATTGATAAGTGCATTGGCAGCCACACAAAAGAAAGCGAACGACCAAAATCAAGTGGTCGTTTGATTACAATGGGCATCGACGTTGGTATGACTTGCCACGTTGTAGTAGTTGAATGGTTTCTTAATGGTTCAGGCAGAGACATTAACGCCACGTCTACTGGAAAACTTTTGTGGGAAGGAACTATTCTTGGCACAGAGTTTGAGCGATTTGATTACTTGATGCGTGAATGGCAGGTGTTGGCCTGCGTCATTGACGCTGCCCCATATACAACTGATGCACGAAGATTTGCACGACGTTTCCATGGTTATGTCACCCTTTGTAATTACCGTGCCGGTCGAGTTGGTAAAGAAATCACGATGAATGAAGACGAACTGGGAACGCAGACCGCGACGGTAGACAGGACAAGTTGGTTTGATGCGTCCTTGGGCAGATTCCACACAGGAAGAATCTCGCTACCAAAAGACATAAGTCAAATGTTTCGAGACCAAATTAAGTCCCCAGTTAGAGTATATGCACGCGACGGTAATGGAAACTATGTAGCTGACTACACAGAGACTGGACCGGACCACATGGCCCATGCTATGAACTATGCTGAGATCGCACTACCACTTGCCGCTAGCTATGTAAACAATCAGCCCGTGAAGGCGTTCCTCTAAAGGACACTAAATAATGTCATATACAGAGCAATTGATTATTGACTATCGGCACCCGTCCTACTACAGAGATATGGCCTTCTGGGATCTGTGGCGGAACACGTATAATGGCGGTGACGATTACACAACTCGCTACTTAGAAAAGTTCACGACTCGCGAGACAACGCTGGACTTTAATACCCGAATGGGTATGACCCCCTGTGCAGCGTTTGCCAAAGCCGCTGTAAATGATATCCGCAATGCTATTTTTCAACGTATGCGAGACGTATTGCGAAAAGACGGTAGCCAATCATATCAAAAAGCTTCTGAAGGACTAGACGGTGGGGTTGATTTACGTGGTTCTAATATGTCAGCCTTTATGGGCTATGAAGCACTGACCGAACTACTCGTAATGGGGCGGGTTGGTATCTATATCGACATGCCTATTATGCAGGCTACAACCTTAGCGGATACTCGCGGTGCTCGACCATACCTATACATGTATCCAGTCGAGGATATCCTCTCCTGGACAGGCAGCCGACCAGATCAAAACTCAGAATTTCAAGCCGTATTGTTACGGGATAAATGTGTCGACTTTGGAGACTTGACTTCTTATAGTTCACAATTACCGGTCGAGCTACCAAAAGGTGGGTTCACTAGATATCGTTTTGTATTTTTGTGCCCAAACGACGGAAAGGTAAAGATTCAATTCTTCAATGAAGAAGGTAATCCCATCTCTCCAGATAATGTACCGCTACCGACAGTCGATCCAATTCGACTTGAACTTGATAAAATTCCATTCACAATGATGGATATTGGTGATAGCACGCTTAAGGATGTTTGTAAGCATCAGGTCGCACTATTGAATCTAGGTTCCAGCGACGTTGCTTATGCACTTAAAGCCAATATCCCATTTTACACCGAACAAAAAGATCTACGAGCAGTTGGTGACCACTTAAAGCATGCGACAAGTTCCGATGGGTCCGCTGAAGGCGGTGGTCAAGCTGCGTCCAACCAAGAGCGTCACGTAGGTGCGACACAGGGTATTTATTATGATCTCAGGGCTGAACGGCCTGGATTCGTACATCCCTCGCCAGAACCTCTCGAAGTGTCACTTAAATTGCAAGAGAAACTTGAAGACGATATTCGCAAGCTTGTCAATCTTGCCGTTGCCAATAAAGTAGGGCGAGCTATTTCAGCCGAATCCAAAGATATGGATAACCAGGGCCTGGAAGCTGGACTCTCATTTATCGGCATGATCCTCGAAAACTGTGAACGCCGAATCGCTGAACATTGGGCTGCATACGAAGAACGTAATCCAGTGCGACGGCTGATACCGGTCATTAAGTATCCAGATCGATACAGTTTGAAATCCGATCTGACTCGACTCGATGAGGCTAAGAAACTCAATGACCTCATGTATTCGGTCCCCGGTCAAAAGGTGAAGCGAGAGATTGCCAAATGTATAGTCGCTTCCCTTTTGGCCGGGAAAGTTTCAGTGGAAACAATGGATGATATTACCACTGAAATTGAGAATGCGCCTTATACGACCAGTGATCCAGACGTCATTTTGAAAGCCAAGGACGCAGGGGTTGTTGGCGACAAGACAGCATGTCTGGCTCTTGGTTTTAATGAGGATGAGGCAGATAAAGCCCAAAAAGACCATATCGAACGATTAACTGAAATTGCCATTTCACAAAGTACGGGTGGTGGTTCCGCAGCGGCTAATCCCGCAGCACGTGGTCTCCCCGATTTATCACCAACACCAGCTATAGACGCAAAGGCAGAAAAAGACGGTCAACCCACACGCGGTCCCGTAAGTGAGGACGACGATGAGTAGTATGTATGGATCGATTGTTGGTGCAACGGCTTACTTTCTTACACGCTTACATTCCGATGCGTGGGATAATGAGTCTGCTGCAAATCAGACGAAAGCACTGTATACCGCGACTAGAATCATTGATCGACTTAATTTCAAAGGCTATAAGCACGCAACATACTTAGTTGTGGTTGCCGCTGGGGACGAAGACCCACTAGCCGCCGATATGCGGGCTGCCGAACTTTCCCAAGAGTTAGAGTTTCCTAGAGACTCTGACACAACAGTACCCGCCGACATAAATATTGCCTGCTATGAAATAGCATTAGCACTATTAGACGGCATTGACCCAGATATTGAACTAGAAAATCTAGGAACAACTGGTCAAGGTTACGGGGGTGTGCGAACATCCTATAATCGAGATCAACAACCTATTGAACACATTTTACACGGTGTTCCGAGTGCGATGGCTTGGCGTATCCTAAAACCATTTTTACGGGATGGCCGATCTGTCACTACTGTGAGAGTAAATTAACACCTGGGCCTCACAGCCAGGGATACATAGCTACAACAACCTGCGCGTAGCATGTAAGAAAATGCAGGGAGTCTTAGGAGATTCAAAATGAGTAAGTATCTATTGCAAGCATCAGTTTCTATGTTCGACGGTGACGACGAGGGCGCTGACGCAGCCGCGATTGCCGCAGCCGCCGAGGCCGCAGCCGCAGCAGCCGAAGCCGCAGACGCTGAGCGTAAGCGCAAGAAACAAGAGATTTTTAACCAGGATCAGGTAAACGCTATTGTTGCCGCAGATCGTCGAAAGTTAACTGAAAAGTACCAGGAACTAGAGGGCATGTATAAGAATGCACTCGAAGACCAGAATCTCACGAAAGAAGCCCGAGCACAACTCGAAGCGAAGTTGGAAGATGTGCAGAAGACTTATTTAACCAAGGAAGAGACCTTGTTAAATGAGAAGAAAAAGATCGAAGAGACCTTGTCAAAGGAAGCCAGTCAATGGAAGGATCAGGCCAACTACTGGCAGAATCAGTTCAAACAAACATTGGTTGAACGAACGTTGCAGGACGCTGCTGTCCAGTATGAAGCCTTTAATCCATCACAATTGATTGCATTGCTTCGACCGATGACAAAGGTCACAGAAAAGACAGACGACCATGGTAAGGGTACGGGCGCATACGAGGTTATTGTCGACCTTGATGACGTCAACCTCGAAACAGGTCAGCGACAGGTTACACGTCGAGAGCCGACAGACGCTGTGAAGCGTATGCGTGAACTTCAAGACGTCTATGGCAACTTGTTTAAGCCAAACGTAGTGTCAGGCATTGGTGGTGGAACTGCTCCAGGTACTTCGGCACCTGGAAAGGTCGATACGGCCAAGATTTCAACATCAGAATACATGCGGTTACGGAAGACAAACCCAGAAGCTTTGGGTCTCAAGAAAACCGTCCGTTAATTATATTTACCGGCTAATACCGGGCAATTTGTGTTGCAAGGATTACTGACCAACCAGTTAGCAACAAAATGTTGGGTGCTAATCACCGTTACCCAGTCACCGGACTTAAAATTGGGGTTAAAGACTAAACAGTAAACTTAACAAGGAGTTTTAGTAATGGATAACTATCTATTGCAAGCTAGTGTGTTGTGTTTTGAGAATGACAATGATGCCTTCATCCCAGAACGTTGGGCTAACGAAGGTCTCGCTCTCTTGAGTGAGAACATGGTCATGGCTCAGTTGGTCCACCGAGATTTTTCGATGGAACTCGCGAACTTTGGCGACGTGGTTAATACCCGCCGACCACAGCCCTTCCAGACCCGTCGAAAGGTTGATGCTGATAGCATCGATCTACAAGACGCATCTGCCACGAATGTGCCGGTTACTCTTAACCAGCATATTTACATCAGCTTTACTATCAAGGACGGTGAGGCTAGCAAGTCTTTCCAGGATCTGATTCAGATCTACATCGCCCCTGGTATGGAAGGTGTTGCCCGAACCATCGATCGCGCTCTTTGCGGTCAGGTTCACAAATACCTCGCCAACAAAGTTGGTAAACTCGGTGCGCTCTCCAGCACGACTGCCAAGCAGTATCTGCTCGATGCACGCCAAGTTCTCAACCAGAACCTCGCGTACCCACAAGGTCGTCGATGCGTTCTTTCGTCCTCAGCCGAATCCAGCATGCTAGCCACGGACTTGTTCCTAAAGGCTAACGAGCGTGGTGACGGTGGTTTTGCTCTGACCGAAGCGGCTCTCGGCCGTGTTCTCGGCTTTGATACCTATATGGATCAAAACCAGCCAGAGATTACCAGCGGTGCTGACACACTCACGGGTGCTGTCAACGGTGCCGTCGCGGCTGGTGTTGATACGGTTGTGGCAGCGGCTGCAATCACTGGTGCTGTCAATGGTGACTTCGTTACCATCGCCGGTGACGCTCAACCTCGGTATATCAAGACGACTGCCGATACCATCACGTTGGTATTGGACGGAGCCTTGAAGTATGCAGTGGCCAACGCCGACGCTATCGTAGTATACCAGCACTGTGACGCTGACGGCGCTCACGCGGCTGGTTACTCCAAGGGTATTACCCTCGACGGTTACACCGCCACGAAGGTTCCGCAAGTCGGTCAGCTACTCGCTTTTGGTGAGACTGCCTCAACACGGCATACCTACACCATCATCGAAGCATACGAGAATCCCTCGAATGCTAGCCAGACCATCGTGTGGCTTGATCGTCCGCTTGAAAAGGCCATCGTCGACAATGAGAATGCTTTCCCAGGTCCTTACGGGTCCTTCAACTTGGCATTCCACCGCGATGCTCTTGCCCTCGTAACTCGCCCCTTGGCTCTACCGCGTGCCGGTGGTGTCCAATCCGCAGTCGCCAATTACAATGACGTTGCGATGCGTGTTACAATGCAGTACGATATCACAACCCAGGGTACCATCGTCACGATGGACCTCTTGGCTGGTATCGCTGTCTTGGATACCGACCTCGGTTGCGTAATCCTAGGATAAGGTTAGTCTGATTCCCTGGGGGTTGACAACAACCCCCAGGATCTTTTTAACCAGAAAGGACGCAACATGGAACTAGAACTATTGAATCTCGCCAAGACATTCGGCCCTTCAGCGGCCATCATCTTGTTCTTTGTTTGGCGCGATTTTAAACGAGAAGTTTCATTAACCTCCCGAATAGTTACTCTAGAGGCCGAACAAAAGGACGTGTTAAAGCAACTTGTCGAGAAATCAACAGTGGCTTTGACTCAGAGTTCGGAGTGTATTAAGTGGATAGGAAGAGTCCTGGAACATTTGGTACGAGTCTGCCCACGTATTGTGGGCGGTGATTGTGATAAACCGGAATCTTTAAGATGAGCAATGTCGTAAACTATAATTTGAATCGTCGAATCCGACAAGCCTTATATGTCCTAAAACGGGCATTTGGCAGTACGGTCACACTGTATAAATTGGTGGACGAGACAACAAATTATACGACAGGTGTCACGACATCAAGCACCTTAAATACTACAATCCCACGCTGTATCGTGCTCCCAGTGCGACTACAGCGTGAGGTTATTCAAGCCGTGTCTGAAATCTCGGCTAACAAAACATTCGCTTACGGAGGCGGTGGCGCGTTTGAGAGCGGCACTCGTGAGTTTGTCATCGATTCACATGACTTACCACCGGGGTATGCTATCAGTTTAGACGCTTGGATCATCTATGATGATATCCGATATGAAATAAAGAACATTTCACAATTAGAACAAAATACAGGCTGGCACATTACTGGCAAGGCCATTTTAGGACCGCCCATTGCTAAGGAAGCGTCAGCTACTACAGTCTTGAATTTCACCGAAGGAACAGACAATGAATGAGAATTGGTCCCGGTGGATTATGGCGTCCGTGATAAATTACTTTAGCACTGCGTGTGCTGCTGTACCCCTCCCAATGCTGGTAGATGGAATCGACACTAAAAAGTCTGAGGACCTGCACTTTGACCATGCTGAGTTGCGTATAACTGGTCCTTACATGAATGAACTCAGTAAAGACGATTGGCGGCTCCTGGTAGACGTCAATATCTTGGTGACTGAGCAAATGGCGCAGACGAGTCGTTATAAACTACAAACTTGGTGTGGGAAGTTAGCACTGTCAATGAACGGTCCGATCAGTATTTACAAGTATGGTGGCGAAGCGGGTGACGACTCTTCGTATGTTGGTTGCTTACGGCCTGTGCATGGGAAGATCGACCCAAATAGGGTCTTATACTTCGGTCAACTGGGTAAAGTTGAAAAGATACGACAAGGTATGATCGATGGTCATTTTGTCGTTTATTTGTAGTTTGGCATGAAAAATGCACTGTAAAGGTAGTATGGATAATACCACTTGTATGAATAAAAAAGGAAACATTTTAGCCTGTGTGGGCTATTTTGGATGGGAGCGTTGGCCGCGCTCTCTAGGTTTATAAATCTTTTGCAAAAGAATTGGAGACAAATAATTATGGCCAGAATTGAGTTCAACCAGGACTCCTAGTAGGAGTAATCCTATTAGAAAAATGGTGCTGTATGCTGGAAACCCTGAGTATGTGGAGACCCTTATAATGGAACAGTTCTCTAACGCAGACAATCAGCAGGCAAGCTTGTGTGACCTCAGTTGGCTTGGTGGAATTATGGACGGCGAGGGTTGTATAACAATTGATAAAAGAAGTGCCAAAAATCGCAAACAAGCGAATGTAAGCCCAGCTATTACAATTGTTAATACTGATACAAAAATAATTGACAAAGTCCTACAAATTCTTAAGAAGTATGACATTGCCTACTATTACCGAGTCCATCCGCCCAAAGGAAATTGGAAAAGAAAACTGGAGATTCTAATTGTCGGCTACAAACGTGTAAGTCGATTTATACCAGTAATTCTTCCATATCTCGTAGGCAAATACCAGCGAGCTGTACTAATACAACAATTGTGTGAGTCTCGGATGCAAAAACCATATCGTGAGTATTCGGAAGTAGAAAAAGAAATCTGCCGAAAGATTTGGGATTTAAATGGCCGAGGCACAAAACATTGGTAACACAAAAGCCTCAACGACTAGATGCATCACGCCAGTAAAATGGTAGAAGATATAGTCTGACCTGCATGGCGACATGCAGAGGTAAGCAGAAATGACTTATCCATACAATCTTGTATGTAACAACGTGACGGGATGCGACAATTCGTTTACTAGACGGCCTCTCGGGGTCAGCGTTAGTAAACGACACACCGGGAGTCAATGATACGAATGTTGATATCAACACCGTAAATTTGAACACCGTGGACACTGACTTGGTACCAGTAGGCGCACGATTTACAGTCAACACTGCAAATCATACGACCGTACACACAGTCACTGCCCGAACACCTGCCAACGCAGGGCCAACAACCAACATTACGTTTACCCCAGCCTGGACAGCGAATGCCCCAGCTAACGGTGACGCAATTACATTCCAGTCTAACCGATTGGATATCAAGGTTGGTGATGGTAACTTGAAGTATACCGAAAACAAGGAATACAACTACATGCTTGATCGTGGTGATCTCGATACAGTTCGAGAAGGTGACGAGAAGCCACTAGAAGTAAGTCTTGAGTTCGTGTATGAATTCGTGACAACTGGCACGAATGAATCAATCACACCTGTCGATGCTCTCAAGCAGCAAGGTGGGGCAGTCGAGTGGGTCACGTCGTCTGACGACGCATGCGAACCATATGCTGTTGACGTTCAAATTGCGCACGAGCCGCCTTGCGGCACGGCTCAAGATGAGACTACATTGCTATCAGACTTCCGATATGAAAAATTGGAGTTTAGTCTCAAGGATGCAACAATCGCTGTGACTGGTAAGTGTAATGTAACGAGTGCCACAATCACTCGCTCATAACAATCGAGATGCTAACCTGGGTGCCACTTAGGCACCCAGGTACATTTTCAAAAGATTTTCAGGGAGTCTTTTTATCCCTAGGTCCGAGACGCTGAGGTGTCTCAAGTTAAGGAGAAACGCTATGACAGACGACGTAATTTTGGTACCATTGAATAAACTTCGACCCCCAAAGAATATTCATTCAATGTATTCTTCAACGGCTGAGAAAGAGAATGACTTACGAGATTTGTTGCTTACGATGAAACAAGATGGGGTATATTCCCCCTTGCGTATTTCAAAAGACTACCAGATACTGGATGGTCGAAAAAGATATCTAGCAGCAAAGATTTTAGAACTAAGTCAACTGCCATGTAGCATGGTCAAGTTTCCTGACTTGGTCTTTGTAAGGGAGTCGACATGGAAGAGAACGGCTTTATATGTCGATGGAAAGTTGTATAAAACCGGAGTAAGTGTACCAGACGTTTTACAATGTCTAAGTGACGAGAGGATTATCGTTTCACAGACAAGAGTCATTGATGATCGGCAACTGGATTCTACAAGACAGTTTCCATCTGATCTTGAAGATTTGACATTGCGTGGTGCAAAGTCAACTGGAGAGAAGTTCGCAATAGGGAGAAAAACATGAAGATTGGTGGTCGCGTAATTAGTGGTGTGAATGAAGAAATCTTGGTACTGCCGCGAGCAGACGAGCCGGTTATAATCCGAGCTAAGGCCGTACTTGATCTGGAAGACTTTGACAAAATCTGTCCAGAACCGAAGCCGCCAGGGAAGCTTACAAAAGATGGTTGGGTCCCCATGAAGGATGACGTAAACTATCAGAAGCAAATGACCCAGCAAACCGAGAAGCGAATTGCTTACCTCGTGATTAAGTCACTTGAACCCAGTCAAATTGAGTGGGAGACAGTGGATATCAATGATCCACGCACTTGGCTAAATTACACAGCCGACTTCAAGAGTGCTGGACTCTCGACGGTTGAAATCAACCGGATTGTATCCTGCGTCATGGCAGCGAATGCCTTGGATGAAGCCAAGTTAGAAGAGGCTCGAAAGGTTTTTCTACTTGGTCAGCGTCCGGCACCAGAGCAATTCTCTGGCCCGACAACCGAACAGCCGAGTTCGCTATCTGGCGAAGTTGTGAACGGTTCGGTATAAAGCCACCCGGAGTCAAAGACACCTGGGAGGATTGTGACGTGTGGGCTCAGTCAATGTTATTAGCGTATAATCAAACACGTGAACACGATGACTTAGAACTTGCAAAGAAAATGGTTGGGGGAGAATAACCTCCCCCAACCCTCTTAGGCGCTGACCATGAAAATGACGTGTCAACTTGCTCAGATTAAACTAAACACAGGGGCGTATCAAAAAGCCCTGAATGCTGAGATGTTGAAACAGTTAAAAGAAGCAGTGGGACTCTGGATACAAGCAGCCATAACAATCATACCAGTCTGGTCAGGTGCGTCCCATGGCACGTTTGTGAAACTAGCCAGTAAGATTGGACAGACGTTCTCTCTTTCGGGCGGGGGCGGATTGCCCGGCATGTTAGGACCAGAGTATGGTAACGCACAAAGTCGAGGAATCATAACAGCCTGGGGGGGTGCATTTGTTGCAGAATACTCGACGACTTTATGGCACCTAATTTACAATGAATACAATAATGCGAATGAAAATCCAGAGGAGGGGCGTGTGTATTCTCGCCTAATCCACCCAGGACCCTACGGATTTCAAGAAGTCGCTAATGCCGCATTCAAAGCGTATGCTGAAACAGTGAGACTACCGTCTCCATTTGCATACATAACACTTATACCACGTCAGGTATCATAATGGCTGAAGAAATTGTCCAAAGGTTAAGTTTTGAAACTGGTGATTCGATTACCAGCATTGACCAACTTAAATTGGCATTAGACAATCTAAACAAGTCGATTTCTACGTCAGCAGAAACGCTGAAGACATTTAATACAAGTGGTCTGGGTTTTGATAAAGCCCTAACCGATTTAACGAGTAAAATCGACGCCATGTCGAATAAAATCTCGACTGGCTTCAGCAATGTTAAACCACCAAATCTAACGTTCGACACTTCAGCCGCCTTAGGTCAAATCAATAAACTGACCAGTGCATGGGGTAGTGCCTCGGCCTCTATCCCTGAGAAGCAATTTAATCAGAAGTTTGCCGCAATGCAAACTGGACTCGCTGATTATGTGGCTCAGAATAATCTCTCACGCGATCAAGTTATTCAAGCTTTTGCTGGAACGCTATCTGGAAGCACCCCCGCGATTAACGGGCTTCGTAGCAAGGTCGACGAACTAAAGACGGCCTTCAATACTGCTGGTGCGTCTGGTCAGGCAGCAGGTACTAAGATTGGCAACTTCTTCTCCCAACTAGGAAGAATTGTTGCCTTCCGAGCAGTTATTTCTATGCTCAATGATATGTCGACTGGCATGCAAGAAGGTGTGCAGTCAGCTAGTGATTTCTCAACCCGCCTCGGTCAGATTGGTGCTATCATGGATGACACCACACTGTCTCTAGGGGGAATCCGCACAGCTTTGATAGCCACATCAAACGAGTTTGCGCGTCCCTTAGGAGAAACCACTCTCGCATTCTACCAGACATTGCAGAACCAAGTAGGTACTGCCGCTGATTCATTATATGTCTTTGAACAGGCTGCCAAATTATCGGCAGCAAACGTCGCACCCTTAAATGACTCTGTCAACTTACTTACCGCCGCCCTCAAGGGTTGGGATCTTGAAGTCTCGCGTGCCGGCGATTTATCGGGTATGTTCTTCGAAGCCATAAAAATAGGCCGTATGGAGGCAACTGATCTAGCAGATATTCTTGGACGCATTGGTCCAACCGCCCACGCCATGGGAATCAGTATCGAAGAGTCAATGGGTGCTGTGGCAATCATGACTCAACAGGGTACTAAAGCCAGTACAGCCATTACTCAGTTGAGTGCAATTATGACAGCACTCCTGAAGCCGACAAAAGAACTCAAAGCCGCCATGGTACAGAAATGGGGCGTTGAAAATGCAGAACAAGCCCTCGCCAAGTTCGGTGGCCTTATGGGCGTCCTCCGTCAAATGGAGGCCGTAACAGGCGGATCTTCCGACGAAATGGTCAAGTTAACGACCAACATTCGTGCAGTCCGTGCTGAAATGGGCTTGTTAGGTCCGAATGCAGACGCAGCCGAAGCTGCAATTAAAAAACTACAAGATGCGACTGTCAAGACCGCTGATGCAGCTAGCAAGATGGTTCTAGATACCGCTGGTACACGCTATAAGCAGTCTGTTGTGGAACTGGCCAATGCATGGACGCAATTTGGTGAGACAATGCTTCCAGTCTCCACCCTATTCAATCAGTTCAAAATCAGTTTCGTTGAATTTGCTTCCAGTACAACAGCTAAGGTAGCATTACTTACAGCAGCATTCTTCGGCCTAGCAGTAGCTGCAAAAGCCTATGGGACTGCCATGGGTGTGGCTTCTATAGCAACCATCAAATGGGTCGCTGCCCTAGCGTTGGCCAATCCGATTGCAGCAGCCATAATTGCAGCAGCAGTAGCAATTGGTGTAGCCTATGAATTTGCGGCTGCCAGAAGCGAAGCAAACCTAAAACGCTTCTTTTCAAATATTGACAATGAGGTAAAGCAACAAACTCAGACATTCAATAATGAAACAAACAAACAAACCGATATCATAAATAAAGCTGGTAAAGAGCGTTTACAGTTTGCCATGATGATTATCACATCCGGTGTAAAGCTGTACGACAAAGAACTAGCGTCGGTTAAAGCAACCCAGCAAGCTATTACGGATGTTACGAAAAGACGATTTGACGCCGTCCTATCGGCTCAGCAATCTTACATTCAAAAACTCCTAACTGCCGAGACTGAAGGCAACCAGAAATTATTGGCCATCACTGAGAAACGGATGACTCAGAGCAATGCCTCGGCCGATAAACAATTTGACCTCAATACAGCCCGTTGGGATAAAGAACGTCAAGCGCAACAGTTTCTTACACGTGCCGATGCATTACGAACTGAAGGTCTAATGCGGCTAGCAAAGGCCAAGACACCGGAAGACTTGTCACGGGTCGAAGAATTCTTCTCGCGTGCAGAAAGTTACTATGGCAAAGCCGCCTCAGGGGCTGCCACGGAACGAGAAGCCCAAGCTATTAGACAAAAACAAGTCGACCTCAGTAGGGATGGGTTAAAGGTTCGTGATAAAGAGGCCCAACTTGCAAAGGCAGACGTAGCTGCATCAAAAGAGAAGTTAGTAAACTCCCAGGCTGAGAATAACGTACTTACTGACAATATGAAGAAGTACGAAGAAGGTCTCAAAATGTTTGGTGGTCTAGGTAAGACGCCCAAAGATCAAGCGGCCGGTCTAGCTCAAATGCAAGAAGCATGGACAAAAATCATGGAGGTTGTTACAAAACAAGCCCCGCAAGCAACAGACTTCTTGGGCATCGAAAAAGTACGTGCAGATTTGCTGGGTCAACTTCAAAATCTCCCAGCATTGAATCTTAAGGTTCAAGCCGATTTAACTGCAATACAAAAACAAATCGCCAAACCCATGTCCCAACTCAATCCACAGCAACAAAAAGCTGTTGGTCCAGAGGGGTGGGTAAACTTACCGGAAGCCGTGGCTAAACAATACCAAGCGAGCACGGAAATTGTAGCGAAGGGAACAGCTACTCTGAATAGAGCGGCACAATTGGGCAATGAAATTCAACAGCAAATTAAGGCGTCTACTAAGACAACAGCCACTGGTGAGGAGTTTAATGCCTTCTTAGACGACGTCCGTAGAGTAGCCCCAGAATTAAAGCCGGATATTGACGCAATCAGTCTCGCCTTAAAGAAGATGACCAGAATTGATCCAGCGGATCAGGCCACATTCCAACGTGAGTTGCGAACCTATGAGATGGCGATTGAGTCCCTCAAGATTAAGATGGCTACACTTAGTAATCCATTTGATCCAGACAAACAGGGTGGGGCAGGACAAACTCTCGATGTTAAGAGCCTCATTAAACAGCTTGAAACTACCATGAAGCCGGTATCAGATAAGATCAAGGACATGTCCAAATTGGATCTAGGCACCGTTAAGGTCAACACTGACGAGGCTAAAGCAAAGTTGATTGAACTCGATTCAATTATCACTGGACAAAAAGTTAGTCTGCAAGGACTGACCCCCTCTATCCAAGCAATGGTTGCTCCAGTGACAGATTTAAATACTGTTAAGATTCCAGCAATGGATGCTGCTTGGAAGGGTGTAGGAGCCACTATTGTTGCTAATACTGAACTCATCAGACAGCAGGGTGAAGTCACTGCTCAAGAGATTGCAAAAATCAATGCACTAAAAGCACAGGCAACAGCCAGTGTTTCAAGTTTTGCTACTGGCGGGATTGTCTATCGTGCGGCTGGCGGCCCTGGTCGTTGGACAGACACTATTATGGCCATGCTTAGTCCTGGTGAGATTGTAGTAAATGCTACAGCAGCTAAGCAATTTGCCCCACAGCTTCAGGCTATGAATGCTGGATCACAACCAATCTTCCGAGATAAGGGCGGACCGGTCACGAATGTCGGAGATATTAGTGTCAGTGTCAATGGTGGGGATACCTCGCAGCAAACAATCAGACAGATTGGGGTCGGGCTCCAGCGTGAAATCAGACGTGGAACTATTCGGTTAAGTTAAATTTACATCCGCCCCGGAAGTACGCGGGTTCCGGCGCGAAATAAAGACGTAACCCGCATAATAATTGGAGGTTTCTATGGAAGATAGAGCTAAGTTTTTTGGTTTGTTCGTCGCAGAACACCGAGACGCGGATGGGAAGTTGCTGGGAATCTACCAAGCACCAAACGCCATCGTGACAGAAGGTGTTACGCATATGATGGAGTGCGAATTTCGAGCGGGTTCGCAGGCCAGCACGTGGTATATTGGACTAGTGGACAACAGCGGTTGGACCACGTGGGCTGCCACTCATACGATGGCCGCGCATGCTGGTTGGACCGAAGCCGTTCCCTACTCGAATGCGACTCGTCCGCAATGGACATGTGGTGCAGCATCTGCACGGGCTATTACAAATGCCAGTACGGTCGACTTCACTGTTAATGCCGCAGCCACTCTTAAGGGCTTGTTTATTACAAGCAACAACACTAAGAGTGGTGGCACAGGAACTATGTGGTCGGAAGCCGCATTCAGTTCAACTGTCACCGTTGCTAACGGCGACACGCTAAAGGTCACTTACACTTTGAGTGTTCCTTAATAAGTCTCTCCCGAGTCTGCCGGACGCTCCGTGTGTCCGGTGGACTATTTTTATGAGGTGCTGCTATGTTACTGTGGGTAGAAGGATTCGAAGGCTACAAAGCGAGCGGGGCATACACTGCTACGATCATGGCTCGTCGATACCTAGTCGTTAATAGTGCTAACTATATGAACGCCGCCGCTGGGAGGGTGGCGGGGTTGTCCGTTGACTTAACTACTGGTGTGGGATACTTAGGTACACACCCCTTAACAACCGATGACACTCTTATTGTGGGTATTGCTTTTAGACTTGCCACTCTACCGGCAGCACATAAACCGGTCATAGAACTTTATGACGGGACTACGTTGGGAATGTCTGTCCATGTAGATCCAGCCGGGTCTCTGTCTGTCTATAAGGCTACGACCTTGGTCGCCACAACTAGTACCGTAAGTCTATCAGCGACGACTTGGTATTACTTGGAGTTTAAAGTGAAGTGTTCTGCCACTGGAACCTACGAAGTCAAACTAGACAACGTATCAGTCGCCAGTAATGGTAGCTATAATACCAAGGCAGGAACAAATAACTATCACGATAGGGTTATGATTCAAAATGCAGGTGGATCGGAGTCATGGCTTGACGACTATTATATCTGTGATTCAACCGGTTCTCTAAATAATGACTTCCTCGGTCCGTGTCGAGTTGTTGCTATCAACCCTAGTGCGGATGATGCTGTTAACTGGAGTACGGTCTATCCCGCGTTATCAGACCACTATGCTGACGTCGACGACGGGGCTACCTGTGACGACGATACCACATATGTTGAAGACAATACGACCGGTCACCGTGACCTTTTTGATTACGCAAATGCAACAATAGTCACAAGTATCTATGGTCTTTCAATTAACACAACATGCAGAGTCACTGACGCTAACTCTGTTGATTTAAAGACGGTGGTTGTCTCAGGAGCCAATGAGTCGACGACAACGGATGCAATAAGTTCAACAGACTACCTTACAAAGAGTGTTATAAGCGAAACAGATCCCAATACAAGTTCAGCTTGGGACGTGTCAAATATTAACAGTGCATTCTTCGGTATCGAGGTGGGTTAATGTCCCTTCGTACTACCCGTCAACAGATTGAAGCCTTGGGACTTGGAGATAGTAAACTCCGAGTTACTCGGCAATTCATTGAGGGCTTGGGGATAGGGCCCAGTAGCCTTAGGGCAACTCGGCAATTTGTTGAAATCTTATGCCCAGATCATGTTATCTCCAGGGCCTTGATCGATTCGTTGACTCTGAGTGACACTGTTGGACATTCACTAGACAAGAATCCCAAAGTATATGATACTTTAACTTTTGTCGAACATATCCCAGCCACATACACCCTAACCGTTTTAGACACACTCACATTGTCAGATGACGGTAGACGTGCAATCGAAGCACCAGTCGCTAATACGGCAATAGCCTTGTTTGGTCTCTATTGGCCAGCAGGCGACTCTCTTGTCTTTAATGAGACAATCACAGTATCAGGGTTACTTGATCTACAAGACTCCCTGACATTTGTTGAATCCGCCGATTGGCTGGGTCCGCACTATGAGATTGTTCAAAACTATCTGAGTTTTACTGACACGATTTGGCACAATAATACATTCAGAGAAACTGTAGCCGAGTTACTAACGCTCGTTACTCAAGCGAATCTCATTTACAATCTTACTATTAGTGATTCGTTGGCCATGACCGACGAAGGCATGCGTAAGCTTCTAATTGAAGACTTGCTTACAATCAACGAGACAGTTATGGGGGCGAAAGGATTGGTCGCCTCTAATACATTGAGTTTTACACAGGGCATAGCCATGGAAGGCCGATATATGCGAAGTGTAGCGGACGCTTTGAACCTGGGACACGCGGTTACTTATTTCTATATCAATCCGTGCATCGATAAACAGTATCACCCGTTTATAGGCGAGTCGAATGTTGTTGGTGGAATAACCCCACCCAGTAGCGAACTCTCGCTAGCGCAGGGTTTACCTGTGGGGGTGGGATTTCAATTGAGTTACCCTGTTGATACTCCAACTGATATAGTTACACTACGGGCACCCGAATTCGACGGCCGCGATAGAAATACCTTTAATCGAGTCAATCGCGAGACTCGCGGCGGAAGACTAGTGATCTTTGCCGATCCTCAGTGGCCTAGAATCAATACGATTACCTGCACCTTCACCGGACTTCTAAAAACTGAGATTAGTGACATACAGGACTTCATTCTCAATCATATAGGTGAGCAGATTGAGGTTATTGATTGGGACGGGCGTGTTTGGACTGGTGTAATTTTGAAACCAAATGAACCTGCCACGTGCGACGGGAAAAATAAATGGAGTATTGGTTTTGAATTCGAAGGAATACTAAAAGCCAATTACACACCCGGTTTGCCTCTGGAGTTTACGCAAGTGGCCTCAACTGTTGTATTGCGAAGGCCAGTTGTTACGGATTACATGTTCCTTGTTCAAGAAGCTAGTTATAGGTTAAACTAATGTTTCGAATAGAAGCACCAAATCCACACATCCAAACCACGACCGTACTGCCAAGTCCGAGTTGGGGGGACGTGTATGAACCCGCTGCAACGGTTAAATCACTGCGATCGATGAATGGAACTCTATATACCTATACGCAATCAAAAAACAAGAGAAAGAAATGTCACTGGGATTTCAAAGTATCTAGAAATAAAGCATTGGAGCTTAAAGCTTTTTATGCTGCGTACTATGGATCTGAGATTAAAATTACCGATCACGACGGGGTAATTTGGATTGGCTATTTTCAAAACAATCCATTTGAATTGTCGGGAGCTGGTAGGGCACCGTCATTTCCAGGTGGTGAGGTGACGGACCTTTCGATAGATTTTGAGGAGAGTGAATAATGCGAACAATCCCAGCTACAGTGCTTCCGTATTTACAGACACAATATGGGTCGGAACCGATCTTTATTGTTGAAGTAGCTTGGTCTCGCGACACATCAAATCGTATTGCCTACTCAGATCAAAAAATAGAAGACGCAGCCTATCCATATCCAACATTAGTTGAGCTGGAAAACTTTGACACAAGTCTAAGAATACAGGGAGCTAGTGACTCTCAAAGTACAACAGTCACCCTCGATGATACTGATGGAAGCCTTCGGTCTATCTTAGATATCCAAGACATCCAAAAATGCCCCTGTTGGATCTATCAAACCTTTAAGGGGTTGCCGTATACCGAGCGGATCTTGCTATTTAGTGGGGAGATATCCAGCCCAATTAACTGGGACGAGGGATCACGAACTCTACAATTTACCATAGCTACTAAAACAACTGAGACAGACGTAGCTTTCTCTATGGAAGAGGGAGATTTTCCCAACGTACCAGAAGACGCTTTGGGTAAGGTATGGCCACTGATTTTTGGAACTGTCTGCCACATGCAAGCGGTTCAAGTCCGCTCTCCGCGAAAAGGATACCTAGCTAGAGGCGAGGGTATCCATGACTTTACAATCGAGCAACGAATCTGCCAGGCGCATTATCTTCAGTGCCGAAGTGTTGTAATCAATTCACAGGAACTGGATAATCCCGAATTTACACGATACCATCCATGGCAATGTGCCGACCATACAGATTGCACCTACATCCCTGGTGTAGGTATTGACTGTTATACTGTAACATGCGATAGAACAGAAGTTCCAGGCGACGTGTATGGCCCACATATCGAGTCTGAAGAGCCAGAACATATGACCGAGGAGGTTTGGGGGCCAGATCCTGATTGTGTTGAAGAACGCTTTAACACCATTTGTGAATTAGAAGATCTACTCCGGGATCAAAAAGCATATGAGCATCAACTCATCACAATAAATGGTGGTTCAAAGTTTCCCCAAGGTCAACGAGTTACAATCGATATTGACGGGGCTAAATTCATTGGGGTATTCTCAGGCGATAGTTTCGCAGTGCTTGATCGCCTGCATCCAGACTATGATACCATTGATCTAATACAGTGTCATGCAGTAGAAACTGTATACAGTGGACAGTACGAATTAGTTCACTGGAACAGCACCTGGATACCGACTGTCGACCTACAAACTTGGTACGTGCCTCAAACCTACCACAGTGCGGAGGTCTGTTCAGAAGCCCCAGTTTGGGTGTCAGTGACTAAGGATGGGGTGGAATCATCACAGCAAGAATTTGAAGATATGCCTACTTCAACCTTCTGCTGGCTACCAGCCGGTTCAGAAGTTTTCTTGGAAGAAGAGAGTGAGGTTCTGTACATCGTTAGTTTGATTCCTGGTACAATCAATAACGTTGCAGCATACAAGAAACAAAAAACAACAGGGCGGGAACTGTTGATGACAGTACCAACAAACTTGTATACTGTATACGAGACAGATTATACTGGATACATAGTAACCGAAATAGGCTTCGAAAAGCCACTCAGTAAGATTGATGACTCATGGTCTGACGACATTTATGTGTCCTTCACTTCAGACGTGGGGCCTAACCCCGTTGATATCATTGCTTGGCTAATCACACAGTATACAGACCTAACATTCGATGCAACGTCTAAAGCATACGTTCGAGCAAAATTAGTAAACTACCCAACAAATTTCTGGGTAAAGGAAAAACTAAACGTACTACAGTTAATCCAAGATATTGCGTACCAGTGTAGATGTGCAATCTATACCCGTGAAGATACACTTTATATTGTGTATCTCTCGGAGGAACCTAGCTCTGTCAGGACGTTTACTGAGTCTAACATTCTTGCGAACACCTTCAAACTGAAATTGAGTGATACAAACGAACTCACTACAAAATACTCGGTGGATTGGTCATCAACCGAGGCGGGGATCATATCAACTGATAATGTACAGAATAAACTGATACTGAAGTACAACGCGAATAAGTATGGCATAAGTGAAGTAAGTGTCCCGTATTATACCCAAAATACTTATGAGACTATTTTAAAGTCTGCAACATTCTGGTTGATTAGGGGTGCCAATACTTGGAAACAAGTTGAATTTGATTCGCCACTTTCAATGCTGGATCTCGATCTATTTGACTGTGTCACAATCGACGTAGACCAATTTTCAACAACACCTGTTAAGGCAATTATCACAGGCATACAATACAATAACAAAGACAATACTATTCATTTCGAATGCACCACATCAATTAGATCAGGTGAAACTACACCATATCCATTTTTCTGGCCTGCAAATATATCCGCTACTAGTATTTTTCCTCCGCCGTCTGATGACTCCATCGCAGGGGCTGGGTACCCGTTCATAGTTACACCCCCTGTTGGACATATACTACGTGGTGGTAATACAGTTCTAGACGACCAAACTCATATCATTCTTTCAGCGGGGGACCAGTACCCGTCAGATACAGGCGACGTGCTGCCAACCACGGCATGTCGAATATCAGATCAGGTAGACATTATTGAGCCAGACCCAGTCATCAAAGCACTCACGCTGGCGAAGAAGGCAAAAGTCGCAGCCAGTGGATCAAGTAAGACACCACCTGTTACGGCTGTTGGACAACCTATTCAATATTATCAGTGCTCAGACTGTGGTGTAGACTGCGGAGCCTTCACCAATATCTGTACTTGGAAGGTCACAGTAATGTCGATTATTCCCATCCTTACAAGAGAATGTTCGGGTGGTCCTTGTAGTGGTGGTCCTATAACATGCTCTGGTATTGTTCGCAGTTGCTGTTATACTTTCAGTAATAAGGATGATGCTGAAATATTCCGTAATGGACAACTAGGTTCTATTGCCGAAGGGTTGGTTGATTGCGGTGGTGTTATGACACCATCAAATAGCGGTATCTCAGGCGTATCACAACCCGAAGTTAAATATGGTAGTGCAATGAATCAAACAGAACCGTGGGGAGGTTGGGTAGACGGTAAAGAAGAGGACTTGTGTGGTAGCCAGATTAGTAATGGTGGCTTTGGTCCTGGTGGATCTGTCGGTTCAAAGTGTACGTGTACCGACGCTTACTTGGGAGGGAGGGTGAATTATCCATGCTAGCTTGTAAATTTCAATCGTCTGTATTAAATGTAGGGGATCAACAAAACTATTTGTTTTGCTATAATCAAGCCCAGTCTAAGTGGTTTGGTTCATTAGTCAACTCTCACGTCTGTTCACAATGTCCACTCAAAGAAGTCAAGGAATGTATTCGAATGGACGAGCGAACTTATGAGAAACGCGACGAAAGAACAATTAATGTAATCTACAGCACTGCATGCTCACAGTGTCAAGATTACAATCAAACTGCAAACAATTGTCGTAGAATCACTAATTCAAAAACAATCCACGAAATGATCGAAGATTCTGACCGGCACTGTCCGAGGCACTTATGGTAAGATGCACAAAATGTCAAAGAGTAGTCAGAAAAGAATCCAACGGTACACAGTCAGAACGTGCAAAATGCATCAATGGTATGGCTTGTACGTTTCGTCAGTCAGTTACGGATGACCAATGTGAGTCCTGCTCCATTAAACAGACTTGGGACTGTCAGTGTAATCTAGAGGCTCCGAAACTCCCCATATACTCCCAGCCAACAACAGACTGCGCTGGTAATGTCATATACTCAGATGGGGCACCACCTTGTCCGTATGGTTACAAACAGACTGACAACCCCCGAGTCTTTGAACCCGAGTGGCCTGCTTGTTCATACCTGGAGTTCTCTAACGAACTAAATGACGACGGTTCGTTGAAAGTAAAAGCCAGATGTGCAATTACTGGAAAGCTCATTGACCCCGATACTTGTAATATTTGTAACGGGGATATTGAAGCCATAACACCAAAACAATATCCAGCCGTAACAACTGAACTGGCCACCTATGTGAAGGCAGTTAAGGGATGGATTGCAGCCGGACGTCCTACTCGTACAGACGAGGAAATTGCAGAACTCCAAATAAAATATTGCGATCAGTGTGACTGGTATGACCCTGAACAGGGGCGCTGTAAGGGGTGTGGTTGTAAAACTAACGCCGAAGGGGCAGCCCTCTTGAATAAAGTTCGTATGGCTACTCAACATTGTCCCAAACAATTATGGTGATTCATGGGTTTCTCATGGTTATCCGACATCTTCAATGCACTACTCAAATTCATTCCAAGACCAGTTATTATACGAGCCACTCACGGGGGTGTTAAGTGGCGTTTTGGTAAATGGGTAAAGGAACTAAAACCTGGGTGGCACTGGATCTGGCCATTAACAACCGACTATGAGATAATTGTAACAGCCCGACAGACAAACCACCAGCCGGGACAGGCCCTGACAACAAAAGACAAGAAGCAAGTGGTTGTCAGTGTCTTGGTTGTTTTCTCTGTGAAAGATATCGTTAAGGCTATTGGTGAACAGAACTGGGACGTGGGGACTACTGTCAATGATATATCCCAAGCGGCCGTAGTCGATGTTATAACAAATTGGAACCTAGACGATTTGATGGAAAAAGCAGCCACCAAAGTCAGAGAAGAATTGACAGAAGAAGTCCGCAAACAACTTAGAATGTTTGGGGTGTATGTACACAGAGTCGCTTTAACAGAGCTGTCACTTTGCCGAGTCTTTAAGATCATCGGCAAAGGTGAGACGCCAACATTCAGTGTCGAGGGCATCTAGGGCAACTGGATAAGAGTCTTGTAAAGTTTGGCTTCCGCGAGCGCGTCAGCCAGAGCGTCATGGGCGTTTACAATGGGAATGTGTAGCCTCTTACACATTGCTCCTAGACTCACGGACTGAAATGGTAGTGGGTCACCATGAAAAAATGCGCGGTCGTTAATAAATAGACCAGCAAGCATCGAGTCTCTGGGATGCGGATGGAAGTATTCATTAAATGCTTCATAGCCTAACCATGCTTTCAAAAAACCAGCTTCAAATGCCCAGTTGTGTGCCAATGGAACCAGTGATTTTTTGAATGGCAAGTTTAATCGTTGGAACCACTCATCGAACATCTCGGCTGCCTTAGTTTGACTCGGGGCAGTTTTCTTTAAGTCTTCTATGACTAGTCCGTGGACCTGAGAAGCCTCCTTCTCAACCGGGCAATTTTCCGATGGGGCAATGTTCATATAGAATGGGCGCACCCCTTCCAATGGCTCCAACTCCCTATCCAAGGGTTGCACGGCAATCTGGATAATCTCATGATACCCAGGCATGCGGCCTGTTGTTTCAACGTCCACAGACGCTAGAAGATTATTGTTCAAACTCAGCATACTACTATAGATATTACTCATATTGGTCTTTCAATCTCGATGTCGATGCCATAGAATCTACCCACTATTTCCTTCATGCCATTTGGGATTGGTGGCTCAGGCCGAACGACTATCTTTCGGTCCTTCTCGGGGATAGCCTCTTTATTCCAAATATCCCGAACAGATAAAAGATACCGAATCATATCGGCTTTATTTCTTATTCCCATTACTCAATAATCCTTCACTACAAGCGTGACGCCATAATTTAACATTGGCATCTG
>JALOBN010000004.1 GCA_023228245.1 Candidatus Pacearchaeota archaeon | reverse complement strand
ATCTGGTGATTTGCTTGCTAATTTATTTAGAGTTAATTTAGGAATTTTAATTAGAGATATTCAATATTCAATTCAGAAAACAGCGAAGAGAAAAAAGTTTTTTTCTATAAAAGTTATTGCTAAGTCAACTTTATTTTCACATCGAGTTGAATCAGCTATTGCAACAGGAAGTTGGACTGGTGAAAGAAGCGGAGTTACTCAAAATATGGATAAGACAAATTACTTCGCAACAATTTCTCAGTTGCAGAGAGTTTCAAGTATGCTTGCTTCCGATCAAGAAAATTTCCCAGCAAGAACTTTGCATCCGACTCATTATGGAAGATTCTGTCCTATTGAAACACCTGAAGGAACAGAAATTGGTTTAAGAAAAAATCTTGCAATAATGAGCAAGATATCGACGAGAGTTGAACTTGAACCTGAAAGATTTTTGAAAGATTTGCAATCAATTGGGATGGATAAAGACGGTGTTGAAGGCAGTGATATTTTCTTCAACGGAATATTTATTGGAAGTGCGAAAGATTTCAATGGATTTGTAAAAAGAGTTAGAGAAAAAAGAAGAGCAGGAGAACTTCCAGTTCAGATGAGCGTGAGATATGATCCTGGATTCAACATGATATTTATTTCTACAGAACCCGGAAGAGTTTTGAGACCTTTGATAATTGCAGAAAAAGGAATTCCAAGATTGAAAAACGAACACAAATTACAAATTGAAAATGGTGAATTAAAATGGAATGATTTAATTAAACAAGGAATTATCGAATACATCGACGCTGCTGAAGAAGAAAATGCTTTAGTTTCTTTATATGAAAAAGAATTGACCCCTGAACATTCTCATCTTGAAATTGATCCAATGGATTTATTTGGTGTTGTAACAAGTTTAGTTCCTTACGGAAATCATGATCAGAGTTCACGTTTAAACAGAGGAAGCAAGACACAAAAGCAGTCGCTCGGAATTTACGCTGCAAATTATTTGTGCAGATTAGATACTGATGTTTCAGTTTTACAATATCCGCAGAAACCTCTTGTAAGAAGTTTTGTTTATGATACTTTGAATACTTATCCAGCAGGACAGAATCTTGTCGTCGCTGTTATGACTTATGAAGGTTACAACATGGAAGATGCTTTGGTTTTCAACAAGGGAAGTTTAGACAGAGGAGTTGGAAGAAGTTTCTATTTCAGACCTTATTCTGCTTTAGAGATGAATTATGCTGGTGGATTAAAAGATGAAATTGCTATTCCTGATAAAGATACTTCTGGTTACAAAACAGAAGCAAGTTACAAACATTTGGAAGGCGATGGAATTGTTTACCCCGAGGCTGAAGTTGGTGAAGGAGAAGTTATGATTGGTAAAATGTCTCCACCTAAATTTTTATCTGAAGCAAGAGAACTTTCTGTTAGAACAAAGAAAGAATCATCAGTTACAATGCGACAGGAAGAAAAAGGAACTGTCGACGGTGTTTTCATTACAGAAGATTCTGAAGGAAATAAAATTGTTCAAATTAGAACAAGAGACCAGAGAATTCCAGAACTTGGAGATAAGTTCGCAACGTCACACGGACAGAAAGGAGTTATTGGTATGATTATTCCGCAAGAAGATATTCCATTCACATCACGAGGAGTTAGACCTGATGTAATTTTCAATCCGCACGGTTTACCATCGAGAATGACTGTTGGTTATTTAATGGAATTGCTTGCTGGAAAAGTTGGAAGTTTGAGAGGAGAACCTGTTGATGCAACTTCTTTCTCAGGAGAAAATAAAGCCGAACTTGAAGAGCAGTTGCAGAATTTAGGATTCAGATACGATGGAAAAGAAACAATGTACAACGGAATCACAGGACAGAGAATTCAATCAAGAATCTTCATCGGAAATTTATATTACTTGAAATTGAAATATATGGTTGGAAATAAGATGCATGGAAGAGCTTCAGGTAAAGTTGCATTATTGACAAGACAGCCAATTGAAGGTAGAAGTAGAGGGGGAGCATTAAGACTTGGAGAAATGGAGCAGGAAGCATTAGTTGCTCATGGAGCTTCATTACTTTTGAAAGAAAGATATGATTCAGATAAAGTTGTATTACCAATTTGTATGAAGTGCGGAAGCATTGGTATCGACGACACAATCAGAAATAAATTAATTTGTCCAATGTGTGGAAGCGAAGAAATCGAGCCAGTTGAAATGTCATATGCATTCAAATTGTTGCTTGAAGAATTGCAAGGACTTCACATTCATACAACATTTGGATTAAAAAATAAATACGAATAAAATGATAGAATCAAAACCAGTTAAAAAAAGTGTAGAAGAAATAAGATTTAATCTATTTAGTCCGGAAGATATTAAGAAAGTATCTGCTGCGAAAATAGTTACACCAGAATTATATAATATTGATGGTTATCCTGTCGACGGTGGTTTGATGGATTTAAGATTGGGAGCAATCGACCCAGGGGTAAGATGTAGAACTTGCGGTGGAAGATTGAAAGAATGTTTAGGACACCCTGGAAGTATTGATTTGGCTCGTCCTGTAATTCATTTGAAATATGTTCCGTTAATTGAATTAGGTTTGAGATGTTTCTGTAGAGATTGTGGAAAATTATTATTGGCTGATAAAGATTTAGAAAGATATTCCCCAAGTGAGAGAGCAAAGAAAGCAAAAGATGCAAAGAAATGTCCGCACTGTGGTGCTCTTCATGAAAAAATTAAACTTGACAAACCAACAAGTTTCTTTATTGGAAAAACAAGACTTTTCCCGACAGAGATTAGAGAAACTTTAGTTAATATTCCAAATGAAGAATTAAGAAAAATTGGAGTGAATACAACGACTTGTCGTCCTGAATGGTCAATACTTACCATGCTTTTAGTTCCACCAGTAACTGTTCGTCCTTCAATTATTTTAGAATCTGGTGAAAGAAGTGAAGATGATTTGACGCACAAACTTTCCGATATAATTAGAGCTAATCAAAGATTGTGGGAAAATTTGAATGCAGGTGCGCCTGAAGTTATTATTGAAGATTTGTGGGATTTATTACAATTCCATATTACAACATTCTTCGACAACAGCGTCGCTAAAATTCCACCAGCAAGACACAGAAGCGGACAACCTTTGAAAACAATTATGGAAAGAATTAAAGGTAAAGAAGGAAGAATAAGAAAGAATCTTGCAGGTAAGAGAGTAAATTATTCTGGTAGAACCGTTATTTCTCCAGACCCATCAATTGCAATCAACGAAGTTGGAATCCCTTTTGAAATTGCTAAAGTAGTTACTGTAGCTGAAAGTGTTACAGATTTGAATATTGAAAAATTGAAAAAATTAGTTGAAAAAGCAGAAGAATATCCTGGAGCAAATTATGTTATTAGACCTGACGGAAAAAGAAAAAAAATAACTTCAGATTTGAAAGAAGAAATAATTAATGAATTAGTTCCTGGCTACAAAGTTGAAAGACATTTGCAGGACGGCGACGTTGTTTTATTCAACAGACACCCATCACTTCACAGAGGAAGTTTAATGGCTCACTTCGTTAGAGTTTTACCTGGAAGAACTTTCAGATTACATCCAGCAGTTGCTGCTCCATATAACGCTGACTTTGATGGAGATGAAATGAATATTCACTCACCACAAACAGAAGAAGCAAGAGCAGAAGCAAAAATTTTACTTGATGTAAAAAGAAATTTGATTTCTCCAAAAAATAATACAAACTTAATTGGTTGTATAGGCGATGCGATAACTGGAAATTATCTTCTTGGCGACGAGGAATTCACAAGAGAAGATGCAAATCAAATGTTGTTCAAAGCAGGAATTGAAAATATTATTTCAAAAAAGATGATTAAAGGTTCAGAAATTTTCTCAAGTATTATTCCTAAAGTAGATTTCAAAAATGAATCTGTTGAAATTAAAAAAGGAGAACTCATAAGAGGAAAAATAAACAAAACATTATTCGGAAGTGAAGATGGTGAATTCATAAAAGTTCTTGAAAGAGAAGTCGGAACAAATGTTACATTCGAGACAATAAGAAATGTTTTCAATCTTGGAGTTAAATATTTATCCGACAGAGGAATCTCAATCTCCGTCGAGGATTTCGATTTAGATAAAGCAACAATCGAAGCTGGTGAAGAAGTAATTAAGAAAGCTGAAAAGAAAACAGAAGAAATAATTGAGCAATACAATAAAGGCGAACTTGAAATAATTCCTGGAAAGACTGGTGAGCAATCAAGAGAAATTAAAATTCTTCAGACGCTTAATGAAGTCAGAACAAAAATCGGAGAGATTGTAAAAGAAAATATTCCAGACAGTAATCCAGTTAATCCAATGATAAAATCTGGTGGTGGAGGAAATATTTTGAATATCACGCAGATGGCATGTTGTGTCGGACAGCAAGCTTTGTGGGGACGAAGAATTGATATTGGTTACAATAAGAGAACTCTTTCATTTTTCAAACAGGGCGATTTATCTCCGAAGGCAAGAGGATTTATCAGAAGTTCATTCATCAGAGGATTGCGACCTGACGAGTTTTTCTTCGGTGCAGTTACAGGAAGAGATTCACTTATGGATACAGCATTGAGAACTCCGAAATCTGGATACTTATACAGAAGATTAGCAAATGCATTGCAAGATTTGAGAACAGAATACGACGGAACTGTGAGAGACAGCAATAATAATGTTATACAATTCAGATACGGCGACGACGGAATTGATGTGTCTAAACTTCACTTGAATGAACAAGTTGCACCTGGTGAAGCAATAGGAATTGTTACTGCACAATCTTTCGGTGAACCATCGACGCAGATGGCACTTAATGTATTCCACTTCGCGGGAGTTCAAGAAATGCAGGTTACAATGGGACTTCCAAGACTTATAGAAATTTTCGACGCTAGAAAGAAACCTTCATCACCCAAGATGGATATTTATTTGAATAAAGAATACAACAACGAGAAAGACGCAAAAGTTTTCGCTGAAAGAATCAAGGAAGTTACTTTGAAAGAAATTGCTTCTGAAATAAAATTAAATTTCAGTAATAAAGTAATCGAAATAATTATTGACAAGAACGGATTGAAGCAGACACATAGTTCAATTAAAACTGTCGTCGAGAGATTAAATGATCTTGGTTTCAAAGCAAAAGAAAAAGAAGATGCAATCACACTTAACGCAGATGAATTTAGTTTTAGACAAATTTATCAGTTGAAAGAAAAATTGAAAAAAACAATTATTTCTGGAGTTAAAGGTGTCAAGCAGATTTTAATTGTAAAGAAAGAAAAAGATTTCATTGTTTATACTCTTGGAACAAATCTTAAAAAAATGATCGAGATGAAAGAAGTTGACAAAGATAGAATTCTTTCAAACGACTTTTACGAGATGGCTGACATTTTCGGAATTGAAGTTGCACGACAGTTAATTATGGATGAAATTTACAAAGTTATCAACACGCAGGGACTTGATATTAACGAGAGACATTTGAAACTTGTTTCCGACGCTATGACAAATAACGGAGAAGTTAAAGGGGTTACAAGAATGGGAATCATTGCACAGAAATCTTCAATACTTGCAAGAGCAACTTTCGAAACACCTGGAAAACAATTTATCAACGCGACAATTAAAGGAAGCAAAGACAAATTAATTTCAGTAATAGAAAATATTATGTTAAATCAGCCAATTCCCGTCGGAACAGGATTGCCTGGATTGTTAGTTAAAGTTATTGGGCCTTTGGTGAAAGAAGAATCTCAAAAAATAACTGCAAAGAAAAAAATTGTAGAAGAGACTAACAAATAAAGAATAATTAATTTACTATCCATAACTTTATAAAATAAATTATTCTCAAATTTTAATAACATGGTGAGTACAATTAATATGCAGGATATCCGGCATCTGAATTTATTTAATCAAATTACAAAAATAAATACACGATACTGTATTAATTACAATGGAATTTTAATTTTTGCAGTTCCGAAAAGTTCAGTAATGAAAGCCGTCGGTGAAAACGCGAGAAATTTAAAAAGAATTAGCGAGATTCTCGGAAAAAGAATTCGAGTTATTCCGATTCCGCGAGGAATTCAAGATGCGAAACCATTTATAGAAACTATTATCTCTCCAGTAACATTCAAAGATTTAGAAGTTACAGACAAAGAAATAATTCTAAATGCTGGTGGAACGCAAAGCAAAGCTGCATTAATCGGAAGAGATAAAAGAAGGTTAATTGAAATGCAAAAAATCGTCAACGATTATTTCGGAAGAGAATTTAGAATTGCATAAGATGAAAAAAAGTTTAATTTTCCAACTTGTTTATGGAATTTTAATTCTTGGTTTATTTTATTATCTCGGGTTTTCAATTTATTTTATTATGGTTATCGGCGTTTTGTTTTTGCTGATAATTTTGTTGAAAGGAAAACTTTACAGAAAAGTGAAAGATTTTGCTAACAAGAAATTTCCGTCGATATCTAAACTTCCATCGTGGGTTCAGAAACTGATAATTATTTTAGCTTTTATTTTAATTTACCTTTTGATAAAAGAATTAATCTTTTTCATCTTGAAACTTGGTGGAATTGATGTGCGGGAAATAATAGTTAATAGTGTAAATCAATCGTTGATGTAATAACAAATATTTCGGAAAGTTTTATAAATGAAATTTCTCAACATAAATTATAGAATTGAAAGATTCTTTCAACAAGATGGGATTAAAAAACGCGAAAAAATTGATTAAGAAAAGAATTCAGTTTAGATGGAAGGATTCAAATTACAAAACGAAAACTCTTCACCTTTACGAAAAGTCAGACCCACTTGAAGGTGCAAGTCAGGCGAAAGGAATTGTTCTTCAGAAAGTTCAGAAAGAAGCAAAGCAGCCAAACTCAGCGATGAGAAAATGTTGCAAAGTTCAACTTACAAAAAATAGTAGAACAGTTACTGCATTCATTCCAGGAAACTTAGCTCAGAAATTTATCGACGAGCACGATGAAGTTTTGATTGAAAGAATCGGCGGAAAACAGGGACGTTCAAAAGGAGATATTCCTGGAGTTAGATTTCAAGTTATTCAAGTAAATGATCAACCTTTGCATTTGTTATGGCAGGGAAAGATTGAGAAGGGAAGAAGATAATGGCAGAAGAAAAACAAAAAATAAATTTCAAAATTTTCGACAAGTATGATATTTCAGAAATTGAAGTAAAAGATTTAGGATTGCGTTCTGCAATAAATCTTGAACCTAAATTAATTTTGAAAAGTCACGGAAGAAATGCGTGTGCAAAATTCGCGCAAGTTAAAATTAATCTTGTTGAAAGATTGATGAATAGAATTCCAGTTTCAGGACACCGAGGTAAAAAGCACAAAATAATCAAAGGAAATGCTTCGGGAAAATATTCTAAATATATGAACATAGTTCTTAACGCATTTGAATTAATTGAAAAGAAAACTCAAAAAAATCCCGTTGCTGTTTTTGTTCAAGCAGTTGAGAACGCGGCACCACGAGATGAAATTACAGTTATTGAATATGGGGGAGCAAGATATCCGCAAGCAGTTGATGTTTCGCCGTTGAGAAGAGTTAATTTAGCTTTGAGATGGATTACACAAGGAGCTTCAGATAAATCTTTCAATAAAAAGAAAACAATTACAGAAGCAATCGCAGAAGAAATAATTTTAGCGTCGGAAGGAAACGGAGATAGTTTCGCTCTTAGAAAAAAGAACGAAGCTGAAAAACAAGCAGATAGTGCACGTTAATTATAACAATTCTTTTAAATGGATAAATGATAAAAACTGAATGAAAAATTTAACATTTCATCTTCCAAAAAATTATGAAAAAATTAGAATAGAAAGTGAAGAAGCAGAAGATTATCTTAATACAGAAAAATCGGCTGAAGAGTTAAAAAATATTTTAATAGAAAATTTGCCTTGGGATATGTATTCTAAATTGGTAGAAAATGTTGTTGTGGATTATTTAATGAAAAATTGCGACGTGAAAACATTAGTGAAATTTAAAGATGTAGTTGATTCATCCAATGCTTCTTATATAAAAGGAATAGATTTATATCAAATTCTGAAAAAAATATTATAGAGATTAGAAGATATAAATTAATTAAAATTAACCAAAGTTTTTTAGAGTTCACTTTGTTCCCTCTAAAAACGAGGGGAAAGTTTTTAAACTATTTTTCTTAGGATTAATTATACGAACATGGCAGAAAAGGAATCCCAATTTGGTAAGATACAAAGATTGAGTAGCAATCAGAGACATATTAGAAATATCGCTACGAGTGCACACATTCACCACGGTAAAACTGCTTTGACAGATAATCTTTTGGCTGCATCAGGTTATATGGCTGCAAAAAATGCAGGAAACCTCGACGAGGGTATGGCAACTTGGCAACATTCTGATGAACAAGAAAGATTGATGACAGTTGATTCTGCAAACGTTTCTATGGTTCACGATTTCCACGGCGAAGAATATTTAATTAATTTAATTGATACACCAGGACACGTTGATTTCGGAGGTAATGTTACAAGAGCTATGCGTGCTATCGACGGAACAATTGTTTTAGTTTGTGCTGTTGAAGGAATTATGCCTCAGACAGAAACTGTTATCAAACAAGCATTGAGAGAAAGAGTTAAGCCAGTTTTATTCATTAACAAAATTGACAGATTAATTAAGGAAATGAAATTAACTCCTGAAAGTATGCAAGCAAGATTTGTAAAAATAATTAATGAGTTTAATGATTTAGTTGCGAAAATTGCAGAACCCGAATTTAAGGAAAAATGGTTAGTGAATATTAACGACGGAAGTGTTGCATTCGGAAGTGCGAAAGAAAATTGGGCGTTGTCTGTTCCGTTCATGATAAAAAAGAAAATTACATTCAAAGATATTTTTACTCTCGTCGAAATGAGCGAAGAAGATAGAAAAGATTGGGTTTGGAAAAACGCACCGTTGTATGAAGTCCTTTTAGATATGGCTGTAAAACATTTGCCTGATCCGATTGATGCACAGAAATATAGAATTCCAAAAATATGGAAAGGAGATTTAGATTCTGAATTCGGAAAAGATTTAATGACTTGCAATCCGAAAGGAAAAGTTGCTTTTGTAATTACGAGAATTGTAATTGACCCGCGTTCAGGAAAAGAAATTTCTGCAGGAAGATTATTCTCAGGGACGATAAAAAACGGAATGGAAGTTCATTTGAATCTTGCAAACAAGAAACAAAAAATTCAGCAGATATTTATTTACAACGGAATAAAACCAGAACAGATTGACGAACTTGGACCAGGAAATGTTTTAGCAATTTCAGGAGTTACTGGAGAAGCTGGAGAAACAGTTACACTTGAACCAGAAACTGCATTCGAAGAATTGAAACATATTTTTGATCCAGTTGTTACAAAATCTATTGAAGTCAAGAAAATGATGGATTTACCGAAGCTGGTTGAAACTTTGAAACAAGTTGCAAAAGAAGATCCGTCGGTAAAAGTTGAAATTAACGAGCAGACAGGAGAATCTTTAATTTCAGGAATGGGAGAATTACATTTAGAAATTATCGAGAACAGAATTAAAACAGAAAAAGGACTTGATGTAAAAACATCTGCACCAATTGTTGTTTATCGAGAAACAGTTAACAAACAAGCCGACGCTGTTGAAGGAAGAAGCCCAAACAAACATAATAGTTTTTTCATTTCAGTTGAACCTTTAGAAGATGCAATTTACGACGCAATCAAGAACGCAGAAATTCCAGAAGGAAGAGTTAAGAAAAAATCTCAGGACCTTGTTCAAAGTTTTTCAAGATTTGATTGGAGCAACGACGAAGTAAAAAGTATTAGAGATATTTACAAAGGAAATGTTTTCTTAGATGAAACAAAAGGAGAAGTTCATATCGGTGAAGTTATTGAAATGATTTTGGATGCTTTCGAAATGGTTATTGATAAAGGCCCATTAGCAAGAGAACCTTGTAATAAAATGAAACTTTCTTTACTTGATATTAAACTTCACGAAGACGCGATTCACCGAGGACCTGCACAAGTTTATCCTGCAGTTAGAGAAGCAATTACAGAAACAATGAGAAAAGCTGACGCCTGTTTACTTGAACCAGTTCAGATTCACGCAATTGAAATTCCGGATAAATTCTTGAGTGCGATTACAAGATTAGTTGGAAGCAAAAGAGGACAACTTCTTGAAGTCAGACAGGAAAATGATGAAACAATTATTAAAGCAAAGATTCCCGTCGCTGAAATGATTGGATGGAGTAATGATTTGCGTTCTGCAACAGAAGGAAGAGGAACTTCATCTTTAGTAGACCAGTTATTCGAAAAAGTTCCGCAATCTTTACTTGCAGATGTAATTAGAAAAATTAGAGATAGAAAAGGGCTTGCTGAGAACCAGTAAATTTTCTATATAACAATTTTTATAAAATCAAATTTCTAAGATAAATTATGAAAAAATTAATTTATCCAGCAGATGATTATTTATGGGTGGTCCATGAAGAAAATTTACATGAAGAAGAAAAACAAATAAATGATGCTAAAAGTAAATATTGGGAAACAAAGGATCATCTACGAGTTTTAGAAAGAGATATTAAATTAGATTCTGACCTTTCACCAATAATAATTGATAAAGAAACAAAAGAAAAAGGGATTTATCCTTTAGATTGGAAAAAAGTCCCAAAAAATGTAAATGCATTATTAATTGTTGGAAAAATTAATCACGGGTTAGGATATATTGCAAGGTATGCTCTTCTTCAAAACATTCGAACAGAAAAAAATAGTTAAAAAAGAAATAAGGTTTTTCGTCGATGATTTGAATATACTCTTGAAAATAGGTTTCTTTTTAAAAAATAAACTATAATGTAGAAAAATTACAATAATATTACATGAAAATAATTTTTGAAAGATAAAATTCCCGTCGGAGATTTGAAATATATTCTAGAAAAACAAAACATTTTTAAACCTAAATTTTTTAGATGATTTATGGCAAAGCCAAAACGTGTAATGCGTTTTGACAAATCCATTTAAACAAACAAAAAACAAAATGGCTAAAGAAAAACCAAATATGAATGTTGTTTTCGTTGGACACGTTGATGCTGGAAAATCAACTTCAGTTGGTAGACTTTTATTCGACTCAGGTGCAGTTTCAGAACAGGAAATGAAAAAGTTGAAAGAAGAAGCTGAGAAGCAAGGAAAAGCTGGTTTTGAATTCGCTTATGTTATGGATAGAATCAAAGAAGAAAGAGAAAGAGGAGTTACAATTGATTTAGCTTATAAGAAAATTCTTACACAAAAATATCAAATCACAATCATCGACGCACCAGGACACAGAGATTTCGTTAAGAACATGATTACTGGAGCTTCACAAGCGGATGCTGCATTCCTTGTAATTGCTGCACCAAGTGGAATTGAACCCCAAACAACAGAACACTTATGGCTTTTGAGAACAATGGGAGTTCAGAATCTTGCAGTAATAATTAACAAGATGGACGCAGTAAATTATGACGAAGCTAGATTCAATAAAGTTAAAGAAGAAGTTTCTGACTTAGTTAAGAAAGTTGGTTACAAATTAGATAAAGTAAATTTCATCGCAGCTTCAGGACAAAAAGGAGATAATAGCGTAAAACATTCTACAAATATGCCTTGGTATAAAGGACCAACTATTATGGAACAAATGGATTTATTCCCACAACCAGAATTACCAACTAATCTTGCAATGAGAATGCCTGTTCAGGATGTTTATGAAATTACAGGAATAGGAACTGTTCCAGTTGGAAAAGTTGAAACAGGAATTATGAAAGTCGGACAAAAAGTTATAGTATTACCAGGAAGAACAGGAAAAGGAGTTGCTGGTGAAATTAAAACAATTGAAATGCACCATGAAGCAATGAATGAAGCTCTTGCTGGGGATAATGTTGGTATTAATGTTAGAGGGGTAGGAAAGAAAGACATCGCAAGAGGAGACGTAATCTGCGACGCTTCTACACCAATTCCAATCGTTGAAGAATTTATAGGAATAATTACAGTAATCAATCATCCAACTGTTTTAGCTAAAGGATACACACCAGTATTCCACGTTCACACAGCCCAGGTTCCTTGTCAGTTCGTTGAATTAATCGCAAAAATAAATCCAGCAACTGGTGAAGTTATTCAAGCAAACCCAGATTTCTTAAAGAACGGGGATTTCGCTAGAGTAAGAATCAAACCCGTTGGAAACTTATGTTTAGAAACACAGAAAGACAATGCATATATGTCAAGATTCGCAGTTAGAGATGCAGGTTCAACAGTTGCAGCTGGAATGTGTGTTGAAATTACAAAAAGAAAAGCGTAAGATTTTTTGATTTTTATTTATTATTTAAATTTTATTAATTTGTCGTCAGTAATTAATCTAGACTAGATTAATAGTTATTTTTTTAAGAATAAATCTTTTTAAACTACAAACTTATTTTTTTATTATGGAAAAAAAAGAAGCGAGATATATTATTTCTATAATAGGGAAAGGAACTAATTTTGAAATTCCGATTTCAGATTTGAAAGATTTTGAAAACCTCGACGGCATATTAAATATTTTAAAAGAAAAAATACAAAATGCTAGATAAAAAAATGACGAAAGTCGAGATTGAAAGAGAACTGAAACCACAGGGAGATTACGTTCAAATCGATAATATTACGAGATTCTTAAAACAAAATCCTGCTTTGGATATTAAAAAATTTCTTTACGCGATTTTAATTGAAATTTACGACAGAAGAAAAATGTTCGCCGAAGCTGCAGATACTTGCGGAAGACTTGCAGAAATTATGATAAACAGCGAAGAGAAAATCGTTTGCTTGAGAAAAGAAACTGAATTTTTTATTAAGGCAGGATTTTTTGATAAAGCCGACGCGATTTTTAGAAGAGCACTTAGTGAAATGAAAGCAAGCGACAGGCCGAGATTAAATTTAGAAATCCGTGAATTTTACAAACGACAGGCAAATATTTATGAAAAAGAAAAACGAAGAAGTTTGGCTGTAAAAACTTACGAAAAAATTTTGACATTGGACATTCCTGAATATGAAAAAACCGAAATCAATGAAAAACTTGTAAAACTTTACAAAGAACTTGGAATGGTTGGCGAGTATATGAAACTAAAAGCCAAGCAATAAATTTAAAAACAAATTATATCTTTCTATTTTGGAAATATCTACCGGTTATAGATTATATCACATTCACAATCATCCTTCATTGAAGGCAATTTGTAATTCTAGATATTTCTGAAATCATAGATTTCAAATTAATTAAACGGAGAAAAAACATGGCAAAAATAAGTCCAGTATCAATAAAATATATGATACATGCGAATTTTTCAGCAGAGGGTGCGTTAGAAAAACCCGACGTAATCGGAGCTATATTCGGACAAACTGAAGGACTTTTAGGGGCTGAACTCGAAATGAGAGAACTCCAGAAAGAAGGAAAGATTGGAAGAATAGAAGTTGATTTGCACAAAGAGGGAAAAACAACAGTTGGAGTTGTAAAAATTCCTACTGCATTGGATC
This sequence comes from Candidatus Pacearchaeota archaeon, assembly GCA_023228245.1. The sequence continues at coordinate 88,892 of JALOBN010000004.1, read as the reverse complement.
AATCAGAGACAACTTTGATTGCTGCTGCTATTGAAACAATTGAAAGAATCGGACCTTGTGACTCACAAATTTCAGTTGAAAGAATTGAAGATGTAAGAGGAAGCAAGAGAGATTACATTGTGGAGAGAGCAAAAAAACTTATGCAAGAAATTCATGGAACAACAGATTCGAGAGAAATATCTGCCGAGATTAAAGATTCAGCAAGAATTGCGGGAATCAAAGAATACGGAAAGAACAAACTTCCTTGCGGAGACATATCTGAAAAGGAATTAATTGTTGTTGAAGGTAGAGCAGATGTTGTTAATTTGTTAAGAAATGGCGTTAACAATGTTATCGGGATGAATGGAACAAAACTTCCTGATGAGATTGCCGAACTTGGAAAAGAAAAAGAAATTACTCTTTTTGTCGACGGAGATAGAGGAGGAAAACTTATCATCCAAAACGTAACTGAAAACGCAAATATCACATACATTGCAACAGCTCCAGACGGAAAAGAAGTCGAAGAGTTAGTAGGCAAAGAAATTTTAATGAGTTTAAGAAAAAAAGTCCCCACAAAGGACTTTTTTTCCTCTTTTTCTAAAACTGAAAAAGAAACAAGAAAATCATATTCTGAAGAAAAAAATGAAAATAAAAAAGAAATCAAAGAAGAAAAATTTGAATTAAGTTCTGAAAATAAAACTAAACTAAAAAAAATTGCTGCTGAAAATGAAGGAAGCGAAAGAGCAATTATTCTCGATAGTTTTCTAAATAAAATAAAAGATGTTTCTGTAAAAATGCTTTCAGGAACTTTAAACAGATTGCGTGACAAACCAACTGCAATTGTTATCGACGGAACAGCGACAAATTCTATAATTATGGCTGCTGAAGATGCAGGTTGCAAAGTTATAGTTGCAAAGAATTTTTCATCAATGAGCGAAAAAATTCAGATGCTTAGTTTCTAAGAAACTTCTATAAATTATTAATTCATAATTTTAACATGATAAATTTTGGACCGGCGGGAATTGGGCCCGTTAAAGATGCGATTTCTAATTTAGAAAAATATCACGAACTTGGTTTGAAAGCTTGCGAGATTGCATTCACTTATAGTATTTACATAAAGGAACAGGACGCGATTGAAATTGGAAAGAAAGCAAAAGAGCTGGGAATTAAACTTAGCATTCACGCGCCGTATTGGATTAATCTGAACTCTGCAGACAAGAAAAAAGTTGAAGAAAGCAAAAAGCGAATTTTAGATTGCTGTAAAATTGGAACTTTAATGAAAGCTTACAGAGTTGTTTTTCATTCTGGATTTTATGGTAAAATGGAACGTGAAGAAACTTATCAAAATATTAAAAAAAGAATTTTAGAAATGCAGGATGAAATTAAAAAAGAAAAATATACTCCAAAATTAGCTCCAGAAATTATGGGAAAAATAAATGTTTTTGGAAGCGTTGAAGAAATAAGCAGATTAGTCAAAGAAACTGGTTGTAGTTTTTGCATTGATTTTGCACATATTCTTGCAAGATACAAAAGTTACCGCATAAAGGAGACACTTAGTGAATTCAAGGATTCTACAGGATTACATATTCATTTTTCAGGAATTGAATATGGCGAAAAAGGCGAGAAAAGCCATAAGAGAACTTCTAAGAAAGATATCGTGAAATTGCTTTCAGAACTTCCAAAGAATAAAGAGATTATAATCATTAATGAATCACCGTCGCCAATTGAAGATTCTGTGATAAGTTTAGAGATTTATAGAAAATAAAGTCACTTTTTGTTACTTACATTGAGTACTCTATAATAGGGCTAAAATGTTACCACAACAAAGTTTATAAACGATTTTGGGGTGGTAAAATTACAGAAAACCAACGTTTTCTGCAATTAAATAAATAAAATAAAAAGAAAAAAATGAATACTAAAAACATTTTGGTTTCTTTTTTGTTAATCGCAAGTGTATTGCTTTTGACAGCTACAGTTAGTGCTGCAGAATTTACAGTTAGTTCAGTAACTATCAATGGGATAGATGCAGAAACTACAACAGTAAACGCTGGAGACACTATTACAATCAAGTTAGATGTAACATCTGACGTTGATGCTAGAGATGTTGTTGTTAAAGCAGAATTTGGAGATGTTGAAGTCGAATCAGAATTAGGTATCCTTTACAATGGAACTACTGAAAGAGTAAAATTAACTCTTAAAGTCCCATCTGATTTTGATGATGATGAAGTTGACAATTCAGTTGAACTTGAGATTACTGTTGAAGGCGAAGAGATAGAAGGAGATGATTTTGATAATTCATCTTCATTTGATATAACTGTTTTAAGACAGCCATATGAAGTATCTATTAAATCAGTTTCAACAAATAATCTTGTGGAAGCTGGAGAGACAATGTCAGTTAATGTTGTTCTAAGAAACACTGGTTACAATGATGTAGAAGACGTTTTCGTTACTGTATCAGTACCAGAACTTGGAATTGCTAAATCAGTTTACTTTGGAGACATTGTAACTGGTTACACAGAATCTGATACTGATGACGATGATGACACAGATACTGCTGTTGGAACAATCTCTTTGAGTGTTCCTTACAGTGTTAAGTCAGGCGTTTACACAGTTCAGGTTGATGTTGAAACTGATGATTCAAAAGACACTGCGACTAAAGAAATAACAATTAACAACGGCGTTTCTGACGTTGCTATCAAATCAGGTAATGATTTGGTTTTACTTAACCCTACAAACAAATTAGTTGTTTACACAGTTAAGTATTTGGCAAACGAAGAAGTTGTTGTTATACCGGCTGCTTCAAGCAAGACAGTTACAATAGATTCTTCAAACAGCGACTTTGATGTTACTGTTTACTCAGGAGAAACACTATTGAGCACTGTTAAGTTCGGTGGCTCAAGCGAAACAACTGAATTAACAAGTCCAGTATTCGTACTGACAGTTATACTAGCAATAGTATTCCTTGTTTTGTTAGTTGTATTAGTTGTTTTGTTAACAAAGAAACCACAGAAAGCTGAAGAATTCGGCGAAAGTTATTACTAAATAGACGCATAAATTTATTTTTTATTTTTTAATTTATACTCATAAAAAGAAGAGGTGATTTAATCACAATAATTCTTAAAAAGTAAAACTAGGTTAATTTTTATATGAAGAGTTTAGAGAACGAACAAAAATTAGCGATGTTTATTTCTGTAGAAAATATGTTAGCAAGAAAAAATATTCCTGTTAACGATAATTTAATTTCGAGAGTTCAACAAGCAGGAGATTTTTTTAATGATGCAATTGAAGGGATGTATTCTGTCGTAGAACAAAACCGTCCGTATAAATTTCCCGTCGATAGTTTAAGAAAGATACTCGAATTTTCAGGATATTCTTTTGGAGAAAAAGCTCCACAACAAAAAGAAGAATTAGAACGTGCGATTGTAGAATTTGGCGGATATGTAGAATCATTTAGAGAATTAGAAGATAATCCAAGAAGATTTTTTTCTGACGAATCGAGAGTCAAAGAAATTTACGGAATTTCTAAAAAAATGAAGGATTTTTATCAAAGATTAGTTGACGAAGAAGATTTTAGAGAAATGCAAAATTCTGAAAATTAAAGTTTCAAACTTATTACTTTGCTGATTCCTTCATTCATACTTATTCCGTAAAGTGTTGTAGAATTTGCAATTACTTCGTCGTTGTGCGAGATTACAATGTATTGTCCTTTCTGCATATATTTTTTTAATAAATCTGCGAGACGCTCTGAATTTCTTTTATCTAACGCAGCGTCGATTTCGTCGAAGATGTAAAAGTAATATGGTTTTAATTCTTGGATTCCGAAAATTAATGAAAGTGCGACGAGAGTTTGTTCTCCGCCTGAAAGTGATTTGACGTCGAAATATTTTCCGTGTCCTGTTTTTACAATTATATTTACACCCCCGCTGAATGGCTCTTGTTTATTTTCAAGTTCTAGAGAAACACTTCCTTTCTGACTGAGTTGGGAAAAGTTTCTCGAAAAGATTTCGTTCAACGAATTCAAGGTCTGCAAAAATGTTTTCTTTTTCTTGATATCAATCTCGTGAATTATTTTCATAATTCCCTCTTTTTCTTTTGAAATTATTTCTGTTTTTTCTTTGATTAAATCATATTCATTTTTTATTGAATCATAAACTTCAAGAGAACGAAGATTTACAGAACCTATTTGTGAAAGTTGTTCCTGCGTTTTTGCTAAATGTTCTGACAAGAAATCTTTGCTTCCTTTTATTGTTTCCACGTCTGGAAAATTTAGCATTTCAGTTTCGAGATTTTCAATTTCTGCACTCACTCTTGCAAAATCAATTTTTAAATTATTCAAATCCTGTTCGAAATTATATACGCTGTTTTGTTTTTTTGAAATTTCAATTTCATTATCTCTTATTTTTTTCTGAAGCAAATCTCTGTCTGAGATCATTTTTCTGAATTTTTCAGTAAGTTCATTTTCCTGCTGTTTTTTCTTCTCAAGAATTTTTTCTTTTTCGCTAATTTTAGTTTTAATTTCTTTAATTTCTGAATTCAAATCTTCTTCTTCACGCATTAATTGTTTCAAAGAAACTCTTGAACGTTCAAGTTCTCTTTGCTTGAAGGAAATTTCAGAATCAACATTCTCATTATTTCTAATAGAAATTTCTTGAACTTCAATTCTCAAGGTTTCATATTTCTGTTCAATATTTGAATTCTCATCAAATGAAGATTCAAGAGATTTTTCCCTTTTTACAAGTTCTGAAAGTTCTCCTTTAAGGTAATCAATTTTTTCCTGAATACTTTTTATGTGATTTTGTTTTTCGTTGATATTTGCAAGTTTAATCAAACTAGAATTACCTTCGGAAATTTCTAAATTCAGTTGTTCAATCTGCTGATTTAAAATTTGTTTTTTCTTGTAAATTTCATTTAATTCTTTGTCAGAATTTTCAATTTCTTTTTCAAGTGATTCAACTTTTTCATGAATTTCTTTGTGCATTGTTTCAATATGTTCTTTGGTAATTTTGCTTTGACACATTGGACAAACATCCATTTTAGAAATTTTTTCAATTAATTTTTTTTGTTTATCAATTTCATACTCGCTTGTTCCAGATAATTTTTCAAGAAGAATCTCTTTTTTACCTAAATCTTCAAGAAGGGATTTTTTTTCGGAAAGTGAATGTTTTAATTCTTCAATTTTTCCTGAAGTTATTTTCATATCTGAAATTTCCTGAGAAAGAGATTTTATTTGTTTAAGGGAAAATTCGGATTCGTTCATATAAGAATTAAGTGTTGCTTTCTTTTCCTGAATTCTTTCTTTAATTGATTTTAATTCTGATTTGGTAGTGTAAAATCTCTTTCGCTGTTCTTCGACTTTTTCAAGTTCCTGTTTTTTAGAATCAATTTCTTTCTGAGTTTTTACCGTCGACGGAGTTCCTTTTTGCATTTCTTTAATTGAAAGTTCAGAATTTCTAATTGTCTCTGAAAGTTCTATTTTTAATTTAGAATTTGAAACTAATTTATTCTCAAAATTTTCTGCACGCACATTCATTCCAGCAAGTTCTGCACGAATATTTGCAATTTCCTGATTAAGTCGTTCCTGTTCAAGTCCTGTTGATTTTTGAATTGTAGAATTTATTAAATTTATTTTTGCTTCAACACTTTCTATTTCAGATTTTATTTCTGCAATTAATTTTTTTTCTTTTTCTATTTCTTTATTCTTGTTTGCTACTTTGGAACTTACTTCGTCGGAAGATTTTTTCTTTTGAGTTATATCAACGTAAATTATGCTCGCTTTGAATTTTTTCACGTCAGATTCCAGTTTTTTAAATTTCAATGCCTGCTGTCTTTCTTTCTCAAGATTGTTCAAATAAATTGTTCTTTCACGCAAAATAGCTACGACTTCTTTTAATTTTTCTTCGGTTTTATCCAATTCAGAAAGTGATTTTTCTTTTCGTGATTCGTAGATAGAAATCCCTGAAACTTCTTCGATAACTTTTCTTCTTTCATCTGGTTGCATTCTTACAAAATTTTGAATTTCTCCCTGCAAGACAATATTAAATCCATTTGGGTCAATTCCGCCTTGTGCTAATAGTGATAAAACTTCCTGTCGTGTTTTTACTTCGTCGTTTATTTTGTAAATACTTTGCCCGTTTCTTCTGACAATTCTTTTTATTGAAATCTCGTCGCTGTCTATAGATAAAGTTCTATCTGAATTTTCTATTACAATTTCTACAATTGCTTCTTTTGCTGGTGCTGCTGCTTTGCTACCTAAGAAAATTAAATTTCCAGCTTTTGCTGCACGCATTGATTTTATACTTAATCTTCCTAATACAAAACATAACGCGTCAGATATGTTACTTTTTCCGCTTCCATTCGCTCCGACAATTACATTAATTCCTGGAGAAAAAGGGATTTCAGTTTTTTTTACGAAACTTTTGAAACCGTACATCACTAATCTTTTCAAATATAACATAACCAGAATAAGATTTTTGAGTTTTTAAGTATTAATAATTACTCGGCTAACTTTTTCTGTTCGGACGCAGAGCAAATATTTTTCCAAGTCGCCCAAGTTTTTCTGAAAATTCCGTCGTCTTTTCTTGTCTTGGAATATTTTTCTAAGAATCTAATTGTTAATGGGTCTGAGCAATAACCTGAACCGATTTCATCGCCGTATTTTTCTTTTAATTTTTCCATCTCAATTTCTCGAATGCATTTTGCAAGTATGGATGCTGCTGAAACAGCGACGTGATTTACATCTGCTTTGTGCTCGCAGATAACTTCCAAGTTAGACAAGTTTTCAATTTTTGTTTTCAAGAAATCTCTCCATTTTTCTATTCCAACAGAGGGGCAGTCGACGACAACTTTTATTTTTCCGTAACCTTTGTTTATTTTATTTATGACTTCAGCCATTTTTATTGCTTCTAATGCGTTTAGGTTTACTCCGTCGTAATTTTTTCCGTCAATCTCGTCGGGAGAGGCTAAAACTATTTCAAAAGTTTCTGCAATTTCTTTTATTTTTTCTGCAAGAAATTCTCTTCGTTTTTGTGTTAATTGTTTTGAATCTTTAACTCCAAGTTTTTTTAATTCTTTTTCAACTTCTACATCAATTAAACATCCTGCCAAAACCATTGGGCCGATTACAGGTCCGCGTCCTGCGTCGTCTATTCCTAGAATTAACTCCGTCATAAAAACTCTAAAGAGATATCGTTTTTAAGTATTGTTGTTTCAAATTAGAAAGGAATTTCATCTGGATAATTCCTATCGTCAATTATTTTTTCTTCATCAACGTCGTAACATCCTTCCATCCTCATCCAATAATCTTTTTTCTTTTTTCCTTCTCTCTGAATAATTTCTATCTTGAATTTATTTTCCTCTCTGAATTTTTTAAGCCAAGAATTGTAATCTTTATCTTCCAAAAATAAAATAGGGAAAGGAACAATTTTATTTTGATTCATTTTCACTCCGTTTGAAAGCCGGGTTTTAACAATTTTATAATCGTCTTGATTTAATCCATAAATATCTAAAACTTTTTCTGGCGAGACCAATAAATCTTTCATTCCTGTTGCTTTCAATCTTGTCAACGGATCAAAATTCGGATCTCCGTATTTAGAAAAATAACCATTTCCTTGATTTAGTTTTGGATTATGCAATGTTGATACGACGCTGAAAGGCAAGAATAATAAGAAAGAAGTATTTTCAGATAATGATTTTACCATTGCTTCAAGATGATTTCCTTCTGCATTTTTGAAATAAGATAATGGGTGCGGGACGTCATATTTGAATATTGAAAAAAATATTCTTCGAGGATTCTGATAAAAATTTTCGCATTGTTGCAAGAGATATTGGTCCATTTGAAAATCCACGAGTTTTAATGCTTCTTTCCAGCAGACAGATTTTGATTCAATAATTGTATCTTTAGACATAACATCTGGTTGGAATAATCCGTTTCCGTTGTTTGACGCGTTTGTTGTGCCGAGCCATCTTCCTCCGAAAATTGCGCTTGTTAAAATTTCGTAAAAAATTCCGATTCTTGTTCTAAATCCGTAATTAATTTTGTCTGGAGAATAATCAAACAGTTCACTTTGAATTGGATAAGAAGGATTTTTGTCGACGACTTTTATCGGTTTACTTTTCATATAATCTGTTAAAGATAAAGGTTGGAATTTTCTTCCCATTTCCCTAAAAAAAGTTGAAGATTTTTAAGGATTTATTTAATTCAAGGATTGTTTAGTTAGTTTTAAAAGTGCAGAGATTTTGTAAAATATATAGCGGGGTAGAGCAGCCTGGAGTGCTCGCCGGGCCCATAAAAGTTTTGGGGAAACCCGGAGGTCGTGCGGTTCAAATCCCACCCCCGCTATAAAACTTTTTTTAGTAATTTTATACTAGTGGGATTTGAACGTTCAAATCCTAACTCGCGGGCTCACTTTTTATTTTGTTAAGAACATTAAATAACAAACTTTAAATTCCCTGATAATTAGTTTTATTTATGCCCACGTCGCATAGTGGTATTGCAGTGGATTGCTAATCCACGCCCTTCGGGGCTCGCAGGTTCGATTCCTGCCGTGGGCGTTTTGAAAAAAATTTGATAACTTCAATTGTGGACGAATCATTCGAAAACTTTATAATACTTACAAAATAAAATAAACTATGGACGAAAAAAAATATAAAAAATTAGAAGAAGTTTTAATTCAAGTTGGATTAAGAATTGCAAAACGTGGCGAGGGTGCTCTTTTTGTCATCGGTGATGTTGAATACAAACCGCTTGTTGATCAAAAAGTTCCGCCGTTTAATGTTATAGAAAATCCTAAACTTCTCGAATCGCTAGCACTTATGGATGGTGCAGTAATAATCAACAAAGACGGAATGATGAAAGCTTACGGCGTTATGATTAAGGCGAAAAAAACTTTCAAAAATTTCGGAACGCGACACAGTGCAGGTTTGAGTGCGTCGATGAAAAAAGAAAATATTGTTTTTGTAGTTTCAGAAGAAGACAGAAAAATAAGAATTTTGAAAGAAGGAAAAATGGTAATGCAAATTGATGCTCTTCAAAAAAATGTTGAGAAATCAGTTTCAAATGCTGCAGGAATTTTAGAATCAATTGGTATTGGAACTATTGGAACTATCGGGACAGGACTTCTCGCACCTTCGCTGGGAATCGCACTTTTGCCTGGAGTAATCTTATTTGGTTCTGCTTATTACTTGCTAAAATATCTTAACAAAGATAAAAATTCACAGCAATAAAACTTATATAGTTTACAAAATTTTTTATAAAATGAAAGAAGTGATTAAAGTAAAAAAGATTTCTCCGAACGCGGAAATTCCTGCTTATGCTTACAGCACTGACGTTGGTTTTGATTTGCGTGCGATAACTTCTGAAAAATTATTTCCAGGAGAACAAAAAGAATTCAAGACGGGATTAATTTTTGAAATTCCTGAAGGACATGTAGGATTAATTCGTGATAGAGTGGGGATAGTTACAAAAATGGGAGTTCACACTTGTGCAGGAACTTTTGACCCGGGTTTCCGAGGAGAAGTTACAATTTTTTTAGTAAACATGTCTGAAGAAACTCAATTTATCGAAGAGGGAATGAGGATTGCACAAATGGTTATTTTACCTGTTGCAAGACCAGAAATAATTGAAGTAAAAAAAGTTACAGATACAGAACGAGGCGGAAAAAGTTTCGGCTCTACAGAAATAGATGAAATTAAAAAATTAAAAAATTCTTTGAAGAAAAAATCGGTTAAGAAAAAGAAATAATTATTTGATTACAACAAATTTGTCTCTTCCTGTTTCTTTTGCCTGATAAAGCGCCTTATCCACTCTTTCCTTTAATTTTTTCTTGTTATCTTTTTCTTTATATTGTGTAACTCCCCCACTGATGCGAACACCATGTTTTTTTAAAACAGCGTCGGAATGAACTGCTCTTTTCAATCTTGTTGCAAATAAATTTGCTTTTTCCAAATTTGTTTCTGGAAGCAAAATCATAAACTCTTCTCCGCCAAATCTTGCGACGATGTCTGATTTTCTTACCAGTTTAATCATTAAATCAGCAAGTCTTTTCAAAAGTTCGTCTGCTTTCATGTGCCCATATTTGTCATTTATTTTCTTAAAAAAATCAATATCTGTTATCATCAAAGATAATTTTTCTTTTCCTCTTTTTGCCTTTTCTATTTCCATATCAAGAATTGTTTCAAAAAATTTATTATTGTATAATCCCGTTTTCTCGTCGTGAGTTGCAACTTCATATAAACTAGAAAAAGATTCAATTATTGTGTCAAATAATTCTTCAACTTTTTTTCTGAAACGCGGGTCGAGTGCGTGAAGTTTATCATCAATCTTTTTCATATACAATAAAGATAAGAGAATTATTTAAATCTATTTGGAAAGCGGGATTTCTTCATCGCTCATTCTTCGCTATTTTTTCACTTTGCTCAAAAAAAGAAATCCTAGCATAGCAAAGAATTAATTTCACCCACTTTGTCGTTATTTCGAAATCTCACTTGTTCGTTTTTTTTGAATGTAAAATTTATTCAGAACTTCCATTGCTTGATTTCTCTGTTCTGCATTTCCCAAACCCTTCCAATCAACGAGAAATAAATCAATATCTTCATCTGTTCCTGCAATTGCATTTTGAACCATTTCTTCTGTTAATGGAAATGCGTATTGGGGGATAATATGAGATACTGCGACGTTTGAGTTTAATTGTATTTTATTAAAATTCGGACAATAATGTGGACCACCGATTCCTATTGCAACTTCATTGTAAGGATTTTCTTTGAATTCTTTTATGATTTCTGAAATGGCTTTAGCGACGACAAAACCCGCTTTTCTGTCTTTCCATTCTGTTTCTGTCGGACCAATTTCTACGAAAACGCACGGCTTTTTTATCCATGGACCGTGATGAGTTGCTTCAAGAGTCAATTCATAATTTTTTAAATTAAATTCTTCTTTAACATTTTTTAATTTTTCAAAAAGTTGTTTTTGAAACACGGCAGAAGTTTTGCAAACTTTTTCTGCTGTTCCTCCGAAATCTGCTTTTCCCCAATTTCCTGGTGCGTGAATTGAAAGGGTTTTTCCGCCTTTTGTTGACTGATGTTTCGAAGCGAAAATGATAAAATCATAATTATTTATTTTTTCCAAGTCGAGATTTTCTGTTCTGATTATTTCGTCATCAACGAGATAAAAATTAAAATTTCCGAATTGACTTAAATTGGTGGATATGTTAATCCCCGCCTTGTCCAATTTGCTTGCTACAATTAAATAATTTTTATACATAATTTAAACAATAAATCACTTATTTTAAAATTTATGCAAAAAAAAATAAAAATAAAAATAAAAATTATTCTGAAGCTAAGAACGCCCACCAAGGTTTTCCTTCACTAATAATTTCTCCTGTCTCTGCGTCAACTTGTGCTTCAACTTGCATTTGTGTTTTGAAAAGTCCGAGGACTCTTGTTTCTTTTTGTGCCTGAACTTCGTAAGCAGCTCTTACTTCTTCGCCACTTCCAACTTCTTTTAATTCAATTGTGCAATTATTTGATTCATTGCATTGAACTAACCTAAGTCGTGCAATTGCAGTTTCCGACGCTGTGTCTGGCATTATCTTTACTTCAGCATTTTGTCCGTTAGAAAGTTGCACATGCAAACGCGTTCTGTTTTGTTCTTGTGTCTGCGTTATATTAAGTGAAGAGTGTGCTTCAACATCCATAACTCTTAATGTAACGCCGTTTCCAGATTCAATTTGCATTTCTTTTCCTTCCTGATTAAAGTAAGTTCCAGATCCTACTTGTTGTCTTATTTGTGTGTCTTCTCCCTGATTCTGTGTTGAAATTACTGAACCATTTTGAACTTCATTTCCATTTTCAGAACCGTCGCCAATACCCGCATTTTCATTTGCTGCCATTACAGAGAAAGACATTACAAATAGAAAAACAAAAGCTAACAAAAATATTTTTTTCATTTTCACCCCCTTCTATTTTAACTAATAACTTAACCTTTAAAAATTTATTTCCAAATCCAGCCGAATAAACCTTTCGAAGATTTTTCTAAATTTACAATTTCTTGAAGCCGAGCTTGTTCATCCCCTATATTTTGAATTTGTTCTTCCAAAATATTTTGAACTTCACTTGAACTGTTACTTCTTGAATTAAGTTCTCTAAGAATTGAAATTCTTTCTTTGTTCAAATTTATTTCTGTTTCAATTTCATTCGCAGAATTAAAATCTCCACCGACGAGAAAATAAGCAAGAGAACTTCGCGATAAAATATTTTCTTCAGCGGAAGTTGTTATTTGAAAAGAATTATTTAATTGCCTTGCAATATCTGAAACTAAAATTCCTACGGCAGGAAGCAAAGATTCCATAGAAAGCAGAGAGTAAACTGCCTGCTGAATTTCTTTCTGATTTTCATAAACTATTTTCTTATTTTTTGTTAATTGATTTATTTCTGCATTTATTTTTTCTTGATTGTCTGAAATCATTTGCTCGAGTTCTCCAACGGTTTTCGCTTTTTCATGAATTGAAATAGAATCTGAAAAACTGAACATTGAATTACTAACTATTGTAACTTCTTCGCTGGCTAATACTAAAGATAAAAACAAAATTACAGTTAAAAAGAAAATTATTTTTTTCATCCTCGTTAATATTAATGATAATCGGTTTAAATTCCTTACTGTTAATTTTATAAAATACAAATGTCTTAAGTTTTTATGGAAGAGGTTTACATTTATTGGTTAGCAATTGGGGTTTTAGTTTTAGGAATTCCAATTGGAAATTTTCTTGCAAGGATGACGAAAGAAGAATTGAAATCAGGAAAAAAATGGTTCAAACTTTTGATTTTTGTTTCATTAATTAGTTCAATCATTTCTTTTTTTATTGGAAATGACCCGCTTTTTTTTAGTTTCCTTTTTATCGCTGTAGTTACGAGCAGAAGCTTAAGATAATTTTAAAATCTCGTTTTAACTGAATCTTTTATGTTATACTTAATAGGACTTGGACTTAATGAAAACGGAATTTCGCTCGAGGGAATTTCTGCTTTGAAAAAATGCGGGAAAGTTTATCTTGAAAATTATACTGTTGATTTTCCTTATTCTTTAGCGGAACTTGAAAAAGTTATTAAGAAAAAAATAATTTCTCTTAATCGCGACGAAGTTGAAAGTGACAGAATTGTTCGCGAAGCAAAAAAGGAAAATGTTGCACTCTTAATTTATGGAAGTCCGCTGACAGCGACGACGCATATTACAATTATTGAAGACGCAAAAAAACAGAAAGTAAAATATCATGTTATTTATGGGGCTTCAATTTTTGATGCTATTGCAGAAACGGGTTTGCAGATTTACAAATTTGGAAAAATTGCAAGCATTCCAAAATGGCAGAAAAATTTTACGCCAAATAGTTTTATCGAAATTGTTAAAGAAAATAAGAAAATAAATTCACATAGTTTGCTTTTGATGGATATTGGTTTGGATTTGAAAGATGCTCTTGAAGAATTAGAAAAATCTGCAAAAGATTTTGATTTGAAACTTGAGAAAATTTTAGTTTGTTCGCGACTTGGAACTGATGACAAAAAAATAATTTACGATGAGATTAAGGATTTAAAAAATAAAGTTGTGAAAAAACCTTATTGTTTAATTATTCCTGGAAAACTGCATATCGTCGAAGAAGAAGTTTTGAATAGTTTCTAAGCAGGAATATATTTTGCATATTTTTCATTGAATAAAATTTCTTTTGCTTTTTTATAGTCTGGATTGACATAATCAATTCCATGAATTCTACACCATAACCTATCGTTGATACAATCGTCAAAATATTCTTTGGCGAATTCTTCCAGTTTTTCTTTAGGCAAATTTTGAATCTTAACATCAATATTTGTTTGTGTTTTAATATCAGTTTCTAAATCCATAATATTTTACCTTAAGTTTATTATTTAAAGATTTAGGATTTGTAATATCTACTCGGAAAGTAAGAGGTAATTATTTAAAATAAAACAAATTAAGAATGAGATGAATATTGACAGCGAAGAAAAAAAAATACTTGGATTTTGGAGAAAGGACAAGACATTCGAGAAATCTTTGAAAAAAACTGAAAAAGGAAAGCCATACATTTTCTACGACGGACCGCCTTTCGCAACTGGACTTCCGCATTACGGGCATATTTTAGGAAGTGTTACAAAAGATTTATTCGGAAGATTCTGGACAATGAAAGGACGATATGTCCGAAGAATTTGGGGCTGGGATTGCCACGGACTTCCAATAGAAAATATTGCAGAAAAAGCACTTGGAATTAATTCTAAAGACGAGATTGAAAAAATTGGAGTTAAAAAATTCAATGACTTTTGCCGAAGTAAAGTTTTAGGTTACGCAAGCGAGTGGGAAAAATCTACAGAAAGAATAGCACGATGGGTGGATATGAAAAATTGTTACAAGACCATGGATAACGAATATATCGAGAGCGTTTGGTGGGCGTTCAAAAAACTTTACGAGCAGAAATATATTTACGAAGGGAAAAAAGTTTTAATGTATTGTCCGCGATGTTCGACGCCGTTGGCAAAAGCAGAAATTGCAATGGATAATTCTTATAAAACTTTGAAAGAAAATTCTTTAGTTGTTAAATTCAAATTGAAAGGAGAAAATGTTTTTGCACTTGCATGGACGACGACGCCGTGGACACTTCCGTCGAATTTAGGGTTGACTGTAAATCCAAAATTAAAATATATATATGTCGAAGATAAAAAAGACAAAATTGTTTATTTGATGGGAAAAGATGTAATCAAGAATTTTTACAAGGACGAAAAAGATTACAAAATTGTTAAAGAAATTTGGGGGAAAGAACTGGAAGGGAAAGAATACGATCCGTTATTTGATTATTACAAAAATCAAAAAGGTGCTTTCAGATTTTTCCTTGGAGATTTTGTAACGTCAGAAGAAGGAACCGGGATTGTTCACACTGCTCCTTATGGAGAAGATGATTTTGAAATTTTTAAAAAATATAAAGTTGAAACAATAAACAACGTCGACGAGAAAGGGCATTTTACAAAAGATGTGAAAGATTTTGCGGGGGAATATATTCACGAAGTTAATGACAAAATAATTGATTTCTTGAAAAAACAAAGAAAAGTAATTGCAATTAGAAAAGTCGAGCACGAATATCCTTTTTGTTATAGATGCGACACGAAATTAATTTACATGCCCCTGCCTGCCTTATTCGTCGATATTCAAAGAGCGAAAGAAAAAATTTTGAAATCGAGCAAGAAAATAAATTGGTATCCTGAATTTTTAAAAGAGGGACGAGTAAAATATTCTATTGAAACTGCACCAGACTGGAATATTTCCAGAAATAGATATTGGGCTAGTGCGATTCCAATTTGGGTTTCCAAAGACGGAGAAAAATTAGTTATCGGGAGTATTGAAGAATTAAAAAAATATGCAAAGAAATTACCTACGGGAAAAATAGATTTGCACAAAGATTATTTAGATAAAGTTATCCTTGAAAAAGACGGAAAAGAATTTAAGAGAATTCCTGAAGTTTTGGATTGCTGGTTTGAATCTGGTGCAATGCCTTTTGCACAGTTTCATTATCCGTTTGAAAATAAAAAATTCTTTGAAGAAAATTTCCCGGCACAATTTGTTGCAGAATATATTGGGCAGATAAGAGCTTGGTTTTATTATATGATTGTTTTATCGACGATATTATTTGATGAAATTCCTTTTGAAAATGTTGCGACAACAGGAACTATTCTCGCTGAAGACGGACAGAAAATGTCGAAGAGCAAAGGAAATTTCACAGACCCAATGATACTTACAGAAAAATATGGCGTCGACGCATTAAGATTTTATTTAATGGGCGCACCAGTTATGAACGCAGATAATTTTAACTTTTCAGACAAAGGCGTTGACGAAATTTACAAGCAGGTTGTTTTGATTTTATACAATGTAAATAATTTTTATGAAATGAATATGAAAAAAGAAAAAAATAAAACCGAAAGTTCTGACTTGACAGACAGATGGATTTTATCTCGATTGAACGAATTTGGAATCGGCGTTCATAAATATCTTGAAAATTATAACACAATTAAAGCTTGCAATGAAATTAAAGAATTTGTCAGCGATTTGTCGACGTGGTATGTGAAATTAAACAGAGACAGGTTTGAAGAAGATGAAACAGCTAGGGGAGTTTTGAGATATGTTTTGGAGATGACTTCGAAAATAATTGCTCCGATAATTCCTTTTGTTGCTGAAAAAATTTATCAAACTTTGAACGGAGAAAAAAATTCTGTTCATTTGGAAAAATATCCTGAACTCAAAGAAAAGGAAGATAAAAATATTTTATCTGAAATGAAAATTGTAAGAGAAATTGTTTCAATTGGTTTGCGTGAAAGAGACAAATTACAAATTGGATTAAAATGGCCATTGGGAAAAGCAACGATTACAAATCATTCTGGGAAATTAGAAAAAGAATTTGAAGAAATAATTAAACAACAACTTAATGTTAAAGAAGTGGAATGGAAAAAGGGAGAAGAAATAAATGTTGAATTTGATACAAAAATTACACCAGAACTTGAAGCAGAAGGTTATGCAAGAGAAATGTCGCGACAGATTCAATCTTATAGAAAAGAATTAGGATTGAAAAAAGAAAATAAAATTGAGCTTTTTATCGTCGGAGATAAAGAACTGAAAAAATTTTTGGAAAGTCAGGAGAAATTTATTTTGGATAGAACAAATTCTAAAATTATGAAAATTTATGAAAATGTTACAACTGATGAGGAAAGATTTAAAAAGAATATTGAGTTTAAGATTAAAGATAAAAGAGGAAAGGTCGCAATCAAGTTAATCACTAAATAGTGAGATAGAAAATTTACTCTTTTACCATAACAATATTTAAAAACAAAAAACAGGTTACAAAATTAGAATGATAGTTAAAGATGAATTTTTGAGCAGAATAAGAAAAATTTTTGATTTAAATCTCTATGAAGTAAAAGTTTGGACTGCTTTGCTTTCACGAGGAACTTCGACGGCAGGAGAGTTAAGTAGCATTTCAGATGTTCCACGTTCAAGAACTTATGATATTCTAGAAAGTTTAGAGAAAAAAGGATTTATTCTTATGAAATTGGGAAAACCGATTAAATTTGTTGCGTTGAAACCTGAAGAAGTCGTAGAGAGAGTTAAGAAAAATTTAATAAAATTCGCAAAGGAAAGAACAGAAAGATTAGAAAATTTGAGAGACGATGAAGTTCTTACTGAATTGAATGGTTTATTTACAAAAGGAATTAAATTCGTCGAGCCAACAGATTTATCTGGAAGTTTAAGAGGACGACAGAATTTGTACAACCATATGGATATGATGTTGAGAGGTGCTGAAAAATCTATTACCATTGTTACAACAAAAGAGGGACTTAACAGAAAGTTTGAGGCTTTGATGCCAACACTGGATAAGTGCAAGAAGAGGGGTGTTAGAATAAGAATCGCTGCACCTGTCGACGCTACAAATATGAAAATCGCAAAAGAATTCAAAAAAGTTGCTGACGTCGGAGACATTGAAGGAAAAATAAAAGCAAGATTTATTGTTATAGACGGAAATCAATTAATGTTTATGCTTCTTGACGACGAGAAATTCCATCCAAACTATGATGTTGGGATTTGGATTAACACAGAATTCTTTGCTCAAGCATTGGAATCTATGTTTGAGATGATGTGGAAAGAATTAAAAAAAATTAAATAATTTTTATAATAAAATTTAAATACGGGTTTATTTCAATATTTAGATGAGTCTTGAAAAAACATTAAAAAATGTTGGAAAAGTTTTTGCAGGAATTGTTCTTGCTACAGCGTTAACTTTTTGTCAGAATGAAACTACAACAAAAGACGAAGACGAAGAAGATTATGATGAACCTCAACCGATTACTCGGACAGGAGACATTCAAGGAAGAGTAGTTTATCCAATTGTAGAAAATAACTCTTTAACATGGAAAGGAAAAGAAGATGCAATTATTTTTATTGATGGAATAAGTAGTGGGAAAAGTATTGCAGACGGACTTTTTTATCTATCTGGTATTAAAACAGGAGCACATAATTTGAAAGCAAATTATTTAAAACAATTTTTATCAGAAGAAATGGGAATTCCTGTTTATGATGGAAAGCTAACAACAATAACTAAAGATATTCAAATGATTCCTTCAAGCGATGAAAATGAAATTGTTTATGGGGTTGTTTACACAGACAGCACAAAAAGTTCGCTTTATAACGGGCGATTAAGATTAGCAAATAATTCTCAGCCAATAACTGATGTTTCCGACGGAATTTATGCTTTTCAAGGATCTGTTGAGGGTAGAAATATTATCGAGGATAGCACGGGAAAAATAGTAATCTTTTTTGATGAAACAAATCCAGCAGATGAACATTACACAGTAGAGATGGGAGATGATTGGATTGCAAAACAAAACGGATATATTAACGATAAATCCCTTTACGATTAATTTTAATTACATTTTTTCTAAAGTTTCAATTCCTAAAAGATAAAGTGCGTTTTTCAAAACTTGTCTGAAACAATCGACTAATGCAATTCTGAAAGATTCTTTTTCTTTTGAACCAATTACAGGACACGCATGATAAAACTCGTTAAATATTTGTGCAAGCTGATAAGAATAATTTGCAATCAGCGACGGGTTTAATGTTTTGTAAGCATCTTGAACAACTTGCTGGAAATCTGAAAGTTTTTTTGATAAAGCAATTTCTTTTTCTTCTAAGTCGTTGATAATTATTTTTTTATTATTTGATTTTACTTTTGCAAGAATAGAATTTGCTCTTGCATAACTGTATAATAAATATGGGCCTGTGTCGCCTTCAAAAGAAACGAATCTTTTTATGTCAAAGACGATATTGTTTGCTCGGTTATTTTTTAAATCTCCGTAGAGAATTGCTGCGTTCGCAACTTTTGACGCTCGGTTTTCTAATTCTTTTTTTGAAATTTTCGGCTCACGTTTTTTAATTTCTTTTGAAGCTAATGAAATTGTTTCTTCTAAAATATCTTCCATAAAAATTGTTTTTCCTTTTCTTGTCGCGAATTTTTTTCCGTCGGCGTCAAGGTAAAGTCCGTGATAAATGTGAACACACTCCTTTGCCCATTTGTATCCAAGAAGTTCTAAGATTTTGAAAACTTGTTTTAAGTGCAAAATTTGTTCTTGTCCAACTTCGTAAAACATCCTGTCGAATTTTGTGCTTTCATATCTTGCAATTGCCGAAGCTAAATCACGCGTTGCGTAAAGTGTTGCACCGTCGCTTTTTTGAATTAATGCAACGCCAAGATTATATTGTTCCAAGTCAACAATTTCTGCACCTTCGCTTTTCTGAAGAAGTTTTTTATCTTTCAACATTTGAATTACTTCTTTCATTTTTTGATTATACATTGATTCACCAAGATATAAATCGAATTTTATTCCAAGCTGAGAATATATTTTTTCAAAATCGTGAATGCTTATGTTTTTGAATTTTTCCCACAATGCTAAATTTTCCTCGTCGCCCTGCTCAAGTTTTAAAAATTCATTTCTTGCTTTCTCTTCGTAAATTTTCTTATTTACTTTTACATAAAGTTCGTAAAGATATTTTACAGGATTTTTTTTGAATTTTGCTAAGTCGCCCCATTTTTTGAAAGCGAAAATTAATTTTCCGAATTGAGTTCCCCAATCTCCGAGGTAATTTATTTTTATCATTTTATATCCGTTAAATTCTGAAATTCTTGAAACAGAGTTTCCAATTATTGTTGAACGAAGATGTCCAATTCCGAAAGGTTTTGCAATATTTGGCGACGAGAATTCTATAACTATTTTTTTTCCTGCACCAGAATTATTTTTTCCGAAGTTGTCTCTTTGTTTTAAAATTTCTTCAATCATAATTTTTGTTAAAGTTTTCCTGTTTAAGAAAAAATTAATGTAAGGTCCTTTCAGTTCAATATCTTCAAATCCGTCTGGAACATCTCCGATATTTTTTCTTAAATTCATTGCTATTTCTGCTGGCGACATTTTCATTTGTTTAGCAAGAAAAAAACACGGGAAAGCAAAATCTCCCATTTCCTGCGACGGCGGAATTTCAATAAATTTCACTATTTCGTCGTCGGTTAATTTTATCTTTTCTTTTTTCAACGCGTCTTTTATCAACGAAGCAATCACCGATTTCATAAGATATAAAAATGATTGCAGATTATAAATATTATGACAGGAAAATATGATGTGGTGATTGTTGGTGCTGGGGCAGCAGGGATGACAGCTGGACTTTATTCTGCAAGAAACGGATTAAAAACTGCAATTATTAGCAAAGATATTGGTGGAACAGCAAATTCAATTTTAGTTTTAGAAAACTGGCCTGGATTTTATGGAAGCGGGGCAGAGTTAATGAAAAAATTTTATGATGAAACAAAAAAATATGAAATTGATTTTATCATGTCTGAAGTTGATTCAATTGAAAAAAATAAAAATGAATTTTTAATTAAAACAAAAAAAGGAAATTTAATTTCTAAAACAATAATAATTGCTACGGGAACAGAAAGAAGAAAACTGAAAATTCCTGGCGAAGAAAGATTTATCGGGAAAGGAGTGAGTTACTGCGTTACGTGCGATGCATTTTTTTTCAAGAATAAAACGGTAACTGTCGTCGGTGGAAGCGACTGTGCTGCAACATCTGCGGTTGCACTCACAAATCTTGCAAAAAAAGTTTATATTGTTTACAGAGGAGAAAAATTAAGGTGTGAAGAAATAAATGAAGAAAGATTAAAGAAAAATAAAAATGTTGAAATAATTTACAAAGCGATTCCTCTTGAAATTAAAGGTAAGGAAAAAGTTGAAGATTTAGTGATAAAACAAGGTGATAAGAAAAGAGAAATAAAAACCGATGGAATTTTTGTCGAAATTGGTTCAACACCTTTAGTAAAATTTATTAAAAATTTGAATTTAAAGTTAGATAAAGAAAATTATATTGTCGTCGATGGTTCCATGAAAACTTCTGTTGAAGGAATTTTTGCTGCGGGCGATGTTACGAATTCGGAAGTTAAACAAGTTGTGACCGCTTCGGCGCAAGGAGCAATTGCAGGAAAAGGTGCACACGATTATTTAAGATTAAAATAATCAAAAAACTTATTAACTTTAATTTTTAAGAATTAAAATGGTAGAAATAAAAAAGGATAGTTTAGAAAAAGCACTTGGCAAAAAAGAAGAAAAACAGCCGGAAATTCCACGAGATGTTGAAGTTGGTTTTCATCAAGGTGCGTTGAATACTTTAATTAATGAAAGAAATGAATTAATTAGAATGATTCAGCAAGTTGAATCAGTTATGCAAGCACATATAAAACGACTTGAAGAAATGGGAATTAAGATCAAAACCAGCGAAGATAAAAAATAATTCTAAATCAAATGCGGAAGCTCACTAAGTTTACTACGCATTTTTCACTTCATTCAAAATGCGGGTGACAGGGTTCGGACCTGCGCAGGCACTAAGCCACAGGATCTTAAGTCCTGTCCGTTTGACCACTCCGGCACACCCGCATAATATTCTATAAAAAAGAAACTATATAAAAACCTTTAGAATTTATTTTTTATAGGCCTCAGTGGCTCATGGGTTTCTTTAGAAAAGAAACTACAATGGTAGAAATGCTTAAAACGCATTCATTCGCTACCTCGTCGTGAATGCCTCAGTAGCTCAGTTGGCAGAGCGTTTGATTCGTAATCAAAAGGTCGGGAGTTCAATCCTCTCCTGAGGCTTATTTATACAATTCAGAAATAGATTCTCCGCGTTGTGCTCTGTAAATTGCTTCTGCGAAAATAGAACTCATATCAATTATCTCGACACCATTTTCACTTCGGTAATGCGTGTTGCTCGTCAGAACTTTATCAAAATGTTTGCAAATATTTTCGGTTCCTTCTGTAAATAGTCCGTGAGTTGCATAGCAGTAAATTTTTTTCGCACCTTTTGTCCTTAACATATTTGCAGCGTCACATAAACTATTTCCTGAATCAATTATGTCGTCAACAATCAAACAATCTTTTCCGTCGACATCACCAACAAAATTCATACTAATTGATTTTCCTGTTCGCGGATCACGTCGTTTATCTATGATAGAAATTGGATATTCTGAATTTGCTCTGTTTGCAAATTTTGTTGCTCTCTTTGCTCCGCCAACATCAGGAGTTACAATTGCTAATTTTTCTAATTCTCCAAATTCTGATGGGCGTTCTCTGATATAATCAATTACGGTAGGAAAACTTGGAAGATTATCTAACGGCATTGACGCGGGATAGAATCCTTGAATTGAAGCAGAATGCAAATCCATAGTAATTATTCTTGTTAATCCTGGAGAAATACTTGTGGCTAATGCTCTTGCAGAAATCGGAACATGTGGGCGGTCTTTCCAATCTTTTCTACTGTAATTCATATCTGGAAGAATAAAATTAACTGTCTCAGCAGAAGCACTCAATAATGCATCTTTCGCAAGCAAAAGTTCAACCCACCACTCCTGAGGATTTTTAGTAGAGTCATGAATAAAATAAACATCTTTTCTTCTTATATTCTCGGGAATGTCTACATCAATTTCTTGATTTCTGAAAAATTTAATTGAGAATTCATTTAGTGGAACATTCAATGAATGCTTAGAATTTATGTAATTCTTAACTTTTTCTGCAAAAGCCCATGACGGAGATTTCGGGTCTGCAAGAAATATTACATTTTCCATAAACAAAAACAGAAAAATTTATTTAAATGGATTGTGGTATTGAAAGTTATGAATAAAAAAAATGAGATAGTTTTATTAATAATTTTGATTTTATTATTTTTTACGATAAATTATTCTTGGATTGATGGATATTTTGTAAATGTCTTTTCTAATGCTGACAAAGAAGATTTTACGGTTCAGAGAGTTATCGACGGCGATACAATTGTTGTTGGAAACGACACGCATGTAAGATTATTCGGAATTAACACGCCAGAAAAAGGAGAAAAATATTACGACGAGGCGAAAAAATTTATTGAAGATTTAATTTTGGGCAAAACAATTTTTATAAAATCCTTCGGGCAGGATAAATATTATCGAGAACTCGGAGTTGTGTTTTTAGATGATGAAAATATTAATTCAAAAATAATTGAAAATGGTTTTGCAAATGTTTATATTTTGGATGATAAAACTTATGAGGAAGAATTTAGGGAAGCGTGGGAAAAATGTTTAGAAACAGGGGAAAATTTATGTGAAGTTTCCGACGACAAATGTGCGAATTGTATTGAATTACGAAAATTAGATTTTGAAAATCAAGAGATTATTTTTTATAACAAATGTGATTTTGCATGTGAGTTAACAAATTGGGAAATCAAAGATGAAGGAAGAAAAAAATTTATTTTTGAAGATTATATTCTTGGAAGAAATCAGGAAGTAGAAATTGTCGTAGGCAATTCGACTAATTCTGGAAATAATTTATACTGGGAAGATGAAACTTATGTTTGGACAGAAGAGGGAGATACTTTGTTTTTGCGAGATTCAGAAGGAAAACTTGTTTTATGGAAATATTTTTCTGATTAATATTATATTTCTAAAGGTTATTTTACAAAGACATCTTTGCTATACAATAATTGTATTAAAAACTGAAAGTATGTAATTTAATGAAAAAATTAATTTCATTAATCGG
Source organism: Candidatus Pacearchaeota archaeon (assembly GCA_023228245.1). Next base: position 65,279 of record JALOBN010000004.1, on the reverse strand, counting down.
GGCAGGAGTTTTATTTTTCGGAAGGAATGCAATCGCTCAGGAAATTAAACCAGAGACGGATATGTTCAAATATATACCTCGAGGTTCACATGTAATTGCGTATGATTTAGATAATAATGGAACGTTGGATATTTTCTGGTACGACAAGAATAAAGACGGAAAAACGCAGGAAAACGAATTATTTTTTGATGTGACAGACGACAGTATTCCAGACATGGATTGTCCAACTTTTCAAGAATATATGTTATCTAAAGAAAAAGAAGATTCTTCAAAAATATAATACCTTTAAGATAAATTTTCTAACACGAAAATAGTTAGTGTGATATATATTTTGTAATATATATGTTGGATGAAACATTTTTAAAATATATTTTCTTGATTAATTTATGGATAAGAAAAGAGGAATTTTAGTTATTGGAGTTTTGGTCTTACTTTTAGGAGTTGTTAATGCTGCTTGGATGTTTTATTATCAAAGAACAATAACTGGAGAAGTTGCAGGAGAACCAGAACATTATGTTAGATCAGAACAATTTGATAATAATCTTTCAATAAATACAACAGACGGACCAGCGAGCATTTCTACAAATTTAACTATTGAAGATTTAGAAAGGGATTTATATTTAAATTTAGAATCTAGAACAGAAAGATATAATCTTACTTCTGAAGATGAATGTGACCTTGATGACGATTGTAATGTAACAATCAGTTTCATTTATGAAAACGGAACAAAGCAGGTTCTTATTGACAGACAAGTTTCATCAGCATTAAAAGCGAATGTCACTTTATTTGAAGATTATGAAAATGTTCTCGAATATAAAATTGAATGTGTTGAAGATTCTTGTCCGCAGAGAATAGTTTCAAATGTAACATTAAAACAGAAATAATAAATTATTAAAATAGAACTAATCTATTTCTTAAACTTTTTTTTTAAAATAGAGTATTCCTGATGAGATAGCGATTATTCCCAAGATGGTCAAAAAAGAATTAAGCATATTAATTTTAACTCCAACCAGATTAAGATAAAAGACAGATAGAGGAACAACAGCAATGCTTAAAGCGAAAGATAAAGCAATTCTCTCAATCCAGTCCATGCTTCCCTTCTCTTCACTTTCAAAAGATTTTGTTTTAGAGAAAAAAATAAAACTTATTATAAAACCAGGAAGGAAAAGAACATAAATAGAACCAAAAATTATTCTTAAGGATTCTAAATAAGATAAATTAGCGAAGATTGTTAGAGAAATTGAAACTAAATTTAAAATGAAAATTATTACTAAAGTTAATAGAAAATAAAATAGGGGTTTATGTTTATGGCTTTCTTTTTTTATTGTATTTACTTTGCCGTCTTCGTCTTCGAGAACGAGGACAGATAATAAAATAATTAAAACTCCTGCAATAATCGAGATTAACCAAGAAAGCCAGCCAAGTTCTCCTGTCTTAAATTTTATTATAATTAATCCTAAAATTCCTAGTGTGCCAATAAATAAATAATCCCACCAGCGAGGTTTGCTTTCCTTTTTTTCTGGATGTTCAGAAAAGACATCTAATACTCCCGAGATAATAACTACAATAAGAAGATAATTAAGATTAAAATACAAAGAGACGCTTGCTGACCAAACCTGTTCTATTAAAAGAAGGATTAGATAGGTTATAAGCAACGCTTGAAATAGATAATTAATTATTTCTGCGATATAACCCTTGAATTGCAATTTTGGAATTTTCATTTATCCTAATATCCCCCGTTTATGAACAGTTATATTTATCCAATCAATTGGAATATAATAAGTATTTGTATTATTTTTATTTTGATTTAAATGAGCAGCGTTAAACAAAATATTAAGTTTATCATCATTAATGTATAAATCATCTTCTTTTATGTTAAATGATAAAGAAGCAATCTTCCAACCATTCTCTTCTTTGGGAGAAGAATAATTAACTAAAACATAATCGGCGTTATTTTCTAGATAAGTAATATTCGTTTTATAATAGAGTTTTTCAGATTCAAAGGGATCAAACCAAGAGTCTTCAGTAAATGCAAATAAAGAAGGGCCAGAGATTTTAACATCATTTTTTGAAGATCTAATTTTGTAAAATCCTTCAAGATAATCTAAACTTATCCCTCCTTTTTCATTCTTTTCTTCTAATTTTATTCGATAATCATTTATCTTTATTATTTGAATACCTTCATTATGCCAAATTTGAGCATAAACTAAAATAGATTTTCTTACCTTAAAAAAAAGATTTGATTCTGAATCAAGGTCATTAAAATAAGCATTGCTTTCAGCTAAGAGTATCGGACCTTTAACAACTATTTTATTTTGATTTAATTGTAGTTTTGTTATCAACAGATCTTCATTGTTTTTTAATTCTAATTTGTAAACACCTTCGTTTAACCCGCGAGTAATTAAAGTAGCACTTTGATCCTCGGTATTATTTTTATTAGGAGATTTTCCTCTTTCTCCGTCATCTTCAATAAGGGTATAAGAAATTAATTTATTGTCTAACGTGTATAAAGAAATGTTAAGAATATCTTCCCCCTTATCACTTTTATTATACCAATTTAAATCTCTTTTCCACACTTTTACATTCAAGTCTCCTTTAACATAAACATAAAATGTTAGTGAACCTCTTAAAGCAGTATCGATCTCAAATTTAGAAGAAGAATAATTATCTATTTTAAATTTAGAAGTGCTTATATTAAGATTTGTCGCTAATTTTATATCCGAAAAAGTTTCATTGAGCTCAGAAAGATCATACTCTTTTGCATGGGGATTTAATTTAATTAAAATTAGATTATCTTTAGTTTGATAAGGATATTTTTCAAGAAGTTCTTCAATAGTTTTATCATAAATTGTTTTATACTTATAACTCCAGTTATCACTGTTTTTTGCTCCCAGCAGAAGATTTGTATTGTTTGGAAAATTATCTTTAAACCTTATTTCTAAATTTATTTTATCTGTTCCTTCTACTGTTGGAATATCAAAATAAACAAGCTGGTCTGTGAGGTTTACATAAGTAAGCCCAGAATCATTTACTTTATCGGATATTCTTGCGATAGGAGATAAAGAATTGTCTTCAGAATTTCCGACATCATAAAAATAAGAGAAGTTATTTTGACTGAGATTAAAATAGATTATAACTTCTATAAAAATTAAAGGAATCATAATTATCACTAAAATTTTTATTATTTCTACATAAATTTTTTTAGAGGGGTTTTCTTTTATCATTCGCATAAATATTTGTAAATTTTATTTTCTCCTTCTTGATAATATATTTCAAAACACTCACTGAACTTTGCAAAATTATCATTCTGTTTCGATCCTACAAATAGGTATAATGGTTTAGGATAAACTTTCATAAACTCTTTTATTTGACTAATCTCTTCTGTTGTCCAGAACACAATCCATTCTTCCTGTGTGTGATTGCCATAATCAAATAATCCGGGAGCAATGGTTTTTCGCTCTGAATATCCCAAAATCCAAGGAGAATAATTTGAAGATGTTGACATAACATAAGAATCCGTTTCTGTGTTCTGCAAATATTTAATGGTATTAAATTCTTGTTCGGTTATCAATGGTTGAGTGTTCACAGATTGATTCAAGGTTACAAAACCCGAAGACAGCAAAAGAGCTATTAAGATTATTGTTCCAAGTTTCTTTTTATTTTCTATTAATAGAGAAAATCCATAAGCCGAGAGAATTATCAATGCAATGTCTAAGTGAATTATAAATCTATTAAAGAAAAAAAGTTGAAAATAAACGATAGCAGAAGTTACCAAGGCCCAAAATAACAAGAGGTTAAATTTTCTTTTTTTAAATAATATAAAAATACCAATAAGGGCAAATGGCAAGTAAGCTAGAACTGAAAATTGATAAGTAAAAAAATTGATGAAAGTTCCTGAAGATTCTCCTGTCTGAATAAACTGACTAATCAGGGGGTCAATCATAACAAGAATTGCTTGTTTAAATTTTCCAATATAAAACAATCCTGCAACTAATAAAATCCCAAGACCACAGAAAATATTTTTCTTTAAAATATTAAAATTATATTTTTTATCTTTAAATGGAGAGGTAACTACATAGAGAAGATAACTTAATCCAAAGATATAGAATGTTGGTCTATGGATAGCTCCGAGCAATCCTCCAAGTAAAATAAAAAGCCAAATAAAATTTTTATTTTTTTCTGATTTTTTTAGAAAGTAAATAGAAAATAAAGCAAGTGTAAGGCCGAGGATATTCCGATAATACATATAAGTGAAAGTAAGAAATTGTATTGATGAAACAGAATAGATTAACAAAGCAATAATCCCAGTAGTTTTATTAAAGAATTCTTTTGTTACAAAATAAATTGAGATACCTAAAAGAACGCTGAAAAAAATTAATCCATAAGTAAGCAATGTCTGCGTTGAGAAGAAAATTTTCAGTGGTTCCATCATGTAAAGAAATAAAGGTTCATGTCCGCCCTGCAAAATCCAGTTATCGAGATTCTTTAATCCGTATTCAATTCCGTATTTGTAAATTCCTGCGTCGTATCCAAGAGGAATTGAATTACCTATGTAAGGGATAACTCTTGTAAGAATGATAAAGAAAATTGCAATCCCAAAAAGAATATAATGAAGTTTTTTGTTTATTGGTTTTTCAGATAGATTAGAGGTGAGGAAGATTCCTAAAACAGCCAAGACAACTGCAAAGATTTGAAATTGTAGAGAATATTTCCAGAATAAATTTAATGAAATTAAAATAATTAAAAGAGTGTAAACTACAAGCAACTGGTAGAAGCTACCTTTCAAAATTTGTTTAGTTTTTTGAAACATTTTCTTTTGGTTTTTTTAATAATATGACTGAGAAAATTGGACCAAGAGTAAACATTGTTAACATTTGCACAATCCTCCCTAGAATTGCTACTGAAAGAGAAGTTGCAGGAGTTATTCCTAAAATTAAAGCAGAGAAAACAGCGACGGTTTCTGAAACTCCGAGGTTGCCAGGAGTTAATTGGATTAAGATAGTAATGCTTCCAATAGTCGCTAAAAATAATCCTTGGATAAAATGCAGATTTATTCCAAAAATATGATAAGATAAAATTTGAGTTGTTGTGCTGATCAATAACATTATTAGAGTAAAGAATAAACATTTCCAAATAACTTTTTTATCTTTCTTTATTATGTTCCAGCCGTTAGCAACATGAATAAATTTATTCAAGAATTTGTTTTTTGATTCTTTGAATTCTGGAGAAAAAATTATAATCAACAACAAGGGGATGAAAAGTCCGAGGAATATAAAAAAGACAATCCAATTAAAAATTCTGTAAATTTCGTAGATTAAGAAAAGAGAAATCAAACCAAATAAACTGCCAATAAAAAAAGTTAGGACATACATTCCTGCTAAACTTGCTAAGAAGTTTGTATATGTGAAATTATGTTTTTTCTTTAAGTAAACTGCACGAATTCCCATTCCGCCATGTGCGGGGGTTATTATATTATAGAAACCAGTAACTATTGATAACATGTACACTTCTAAATGTTTTAATTTTACACCTAAAGGTTCAAGGAGAACTTTTGTTTGCAATCCAATAAAAAAATAACTTAGTAAGAATAGGGCGATGAGAGGAATTAACCAAAGAGGATTGATTAAAGATATTTGATTGAAGTCAGATAAATGATTTCTTATATAATAAATTAGAAGTCCTGCTAAGACGAGCATTACAACGACGCTGATGATGGTTTTAATTAGAGGTTTCATTTGATATTTTGTAAGAATAGATTTTAATATTTGCAGATTTATTAAGATAAATGGGAGTTAAATAACAATTTTCTATATCAAGTACAGATTCTGTTAGTAATATCGGTTTAAATGCCCTTATCCCATATTTTTCCCAATAAATAGTTCTATCTGTAATGACTATTACTATTTCTTTTACGTTATACGTCGTAAAGTAATAATTAAGATTGTTAAAATACTCCTCACACGTGAGGGAGTTTATCAATTTAAGAACATCTTTTTGGTCTTCTTCACCCATAAATGCTCCCCCAATGGTCAGCCGGTTAGATAATCCTTCAATAATATTTTGAGTATCTGGGTCAGAAATAATTAAAATATCTTCGAGAGTATTTTCTTTTATCCAGTTTGCCATTATCAATTCAGAAGAAGAAAAATAAGATACTTCATTAGTCAAAGTATTTTGTTCTCTGAATTCATTAATTACAAAGAAGAAATTTAGGATTAAGGGAAGTAAGATAATCACTACTAAAAGAAGTTTATAATAAGAATTTATTTTAGACTTTTTACAAATATAAAAAAGAGCCAAAGTGAGGACGAATGGGATAGTTAGATTAAGAAATAAAAACAACCGAATAACTCCCGTCAATGGAAGTAGAATTATAAAAAAATTAATTATAAACCAAGTATGGACAAGGAAAAGAGGGGCTTCTACTTTATTTCTAAAATTTTTAATTAGCAAAATTAAAGAACCAAGGAGGACTATTCCGATAACGGGAAAGGTAAACCAAGAGTTTAATAGATTAATTTTTTGTTCTAATGAAAGAGTATCTTGAATGGTAGAAAATAAATTTAAATTATTTAAGGGAATATTTAATTTAAAATAAAAAATTAATGAAGAAATTATCAATAAAAAAATTAGAATAAAAGTAAATATTGTTTGTACTTTTTCATGTTTAGAAATAATATTAATATAAAATAAACTAAGAAAAAAATATAACATAAATAAAATGCAAGTTATATAATGAAATAAAAACAAGCACATAAAAATGGGGAAAAAAATCATAATTCTCTTAGTTAAGGGGAGTTTTATCTTGAAGTTATCGAATAAGAATATTAATGAAAATAAAGACACGATTAAAAAAATAGAACTTTGAATATTATAAATAAAAGAGGGATTAGATAATTCTACCATCCACAAGGAAAAAATAGAAGATAAGACTGCCATTTTTTTAGATTTAAATAATCTTTTTCCAAATTCAAAAATGCCAAAAGAGAAAATAGACAAAGAAAGAAGGGGAAAAAACCATGCCACATAAAGATAATCTGCATTAGTCAAAGTAATCAAAGAAGAATTAATTAGTTGCCAAATAGGAGATTTGCTATTCATCAAGAAAGAATTAGAATAATTAGTCAATAAAATATCAAATTGATTTTCAAAGACAATTTTGTTAAAGATTACTTTTTCTTGAATTAAATCTGGGCTAGGCTGTAAGGGAAGGGGGGATGAGAATCTAAGAAATGTAAAAAGCAAGAGAATATTTAAGAAGATAACAAGCAAGAGAAAAAGAGAATCTTTTCTAATCCAAATCTCAAAATCCGCCCTTATAAAAAAAGAGAGAACTAGAAAAAAAATTATTAGAATATTAATTAAATAAATAGAAAAAAAATTAGATAAAGAAAGGATAAAAGAAAGAAGAAACAAAAATAATGCTCCCAATACCCATTTATAAAAATGAATAAATTTCAATTGTTCAAATCCGTTTATTTTTTTTAATAAAATGAATATTAAATCTCCAATCCTAAAGGGAATTATTAAATAAAGTGGAAGAAGGAGGATATTGGTAATTATTGGTTCCTTGTAAAAAGATAGGAATAAAATTAAAACAAAGGCGACTAATAAGTCAAGTTTAAAGATTATCTTGACCATTAATTACTCCAGAGAGTTTATTTATATTTTTCTCAACATCAAGATATTTTTTAGCAAAACGAAATGCTTCTTTAGATGTTTTATCATAGAATACAGAATCTGACTTTAAAGATAATAAATGCTTAACTATTTTAGAAATATTGTTGTTATCCTCGATAAATCCCAAATTAAAACCCTCAAATTCTTTGATTTTTACATTCTCATTGATTATAATTGGTTTTCCAAAAACCAATGCGTCAGAAATGGATAATGGAAACCCCTCTCTCTTCTTAGATAATAAGATAACGACATCATTTTTTTTATATTGATTCAACATATCTTCCCGGCTATAAATAGGACCAAGAAAATTAACGTTATTCAATCCAGTATTTTCTTTTAATTTTTCTAAGTTTCCTCTTTCAATCCCTTCCCCAATAATATTGAAAATAACCCCCTTATCTTCTTTTAATTTTTCAGCTATCTTTAAAATGATATCTACCCCTTTAAAATCAACTAACCGCCCTACAAAAATTAAGTTAAGTTTATTTTTCTTTTTTACATTTATTAATTCTGGCTTTTCTAAACTATTAAAAAGAACTTCTTGACTCTTTACATTTAATTTGTAACTTGTCAAAACATTTTTCAAAGATTCACTTGAAACCCCGATGATGTGGTCAGAATTAGCAATAACATATCTTGCTATATAATTTAAGAAAGAATATAATATTTTAGAAACGCCTTTATAATTTTGGATAGAAGTATGGATTATTGTAATAATTTTTTTCTTATATTTTTTTGCAAAATAAACTGCAAAAAAAGAAGTTAAATAATATCTATCATTAATTAAAATAACATCATTCTTCTTAACTTCTTCTTTCATCTTCTTAGATAATTCGTTTAAATTAAAAAGAGGTTGGGGAATCCCAAAATGATTATACAAAAAAGGATTTGCATTCACTCCAATTAATCTTGTTTTAAGAGGTTTGATATTTTTAATCCCTTTTTCTTTACTAGTAATAATAGACACTTTAAATCTTTTCGATAAAAGTTCAGCATAACGAAAAGCAATATTTTGTAAACCCCCATATCTTGGTGGCCATCGGTGAGCTACAATCAAAACTCGTTTCATCTTCCATTAAATTCTTTTTTCTTCAATTTATATAATACTTCTTCTGTCAACACTCGGTTAGTCTTTAATGAATCGCCAATTATGCCGAGAGCAACTGAAAGAACTCCTGTTACTATAAGAATAGAAGCAACGATTAATGATTGAATATGCTGTCCGTAATTTGCTGTAAACATATAATAAAAAAACCTCGCAATTAAAAACAAACCTGGAATTGAGAATACAAGTGAAAGATAAAAAAATGTTTTTAGAGGTTCGTAAAGATAAAATATCCTAATCAAATTTGAACCTGATTTCTTCATATGCTGAAAAATATTTTTGAATAATCTTGATTTTCTCGTCGGAGGATTTGTTTCTATTGGTATGCTTTCTATTTTCAAATCTTTCTGAACTGCTTGCATTATTGTATCAAGAACATAAGAAAATTTTGTAACAACATTCATCTTTAACATTGCATCTTTCGAATATGCTCTGAAACCTGAAACAGTATCTGGAACATTGCTTCCAAGAATATTTCTCACAAGCCCGTTCCCAAACCATTGAAGGAATTTTTTTAATGGAGAAAAATATTTTACTTTCCAAGGTTTTCTATTTCCAATAACCAAATCTGCTCTTTGTTTAATTATAGGTTCAACTAAATCTTTTATATATTTAGAAGGGTATTGATTATCTGCGTCGGTGTTAACAAAAATATCTGCCCCATTCTCCAAAGCAGACTGCATTCCTTCTTTGAACGCAATTCCAAGTCCCTTGTTTTTCTTATGTCTTATTATTCTATCAACACCAAATTTTTCTGCAACTTCAATAGTTTTATCAGAAGAACCATCGTCGACAATTTGAACTTCTATCTTATCTATCCCAGAAATCTTCTTCGGTAATTCTTTCAAAACCATCGGAAGAGTTTGCTCTTCATTATAACAAGGAATATTTATTACAAGTTTCATTTCAAAATATATTTTAGAACATATTTAAAGTTTGTGTTATGTTGTCATTAAAAGGTAATACAAAAATAGGAATATTTAAAAACAAGATTATAGAATAAATTATAACAAAACATTTTTAATAAGGAAATATTTATGAATAAAATGAATTCGGGGAAACAGAAAACAATTGTTGCATCACTAATAACTGTAGTCATAATAAGTTTAATTCTCCTCGCTGGCCCAGTACAAGCAATCAAATTGAACTTAAACAATTTCACAGATTCAAACCCAATTACAGGCAAAATAATTTCTGCTATTTTTAGTATCGCAATAAATTCAAATGAAAGAATGAATCTTTCAAATTTAGAAGTTTATGATAATTTTGATTACTTATGTTCATTCGCAATAAATAGTTCAAGTTCAGATTGTGAAAGCAAAGGAGTAATCGTTAGTTTAGTTTCAGACAACACAACAAAAGGATATGGATACGGCTACGGTTATGGTTACGGTTATGGATATGATTATCAATATGGATATTCAAACGGAAATCTTGATTACAATGTAAGTTTGAACACAAATTACTTTTCATTCGGAACACATAATATTAAACTAGAATTAAATGCAGGAGACAGCCATACTTATTCTACTGAACAAGAAATTACAATAAGAAATGTTCAAATAACAGAAGAAGCATCACAATATATCAGCGACGTAATCGGACCTACTGGAGCAAACATTACAGTAGCAATTCTTGATACAGCTGAAATAACAAATGGAACAATTTTAACAAATATAAAACCATTAAAAATTATTGAAATCAATTCAACAATTAACGGAACAGGAACAATCTATTTTAAAATTAACAAAAGTTTAGTCTCAGATAAGAATAAAATAAGTTTATATGTTCTTGAAGGAACAAGTTGGACAAAATTAACTACAAATTATATTAATGAAACAACTAATGAATATGAATATTCTGCAACAACACCTCACTTTTCTATATTTATGATTGGAGAAGACACAACACCGCAAACAAAGAGCAGCAATAGTGGAGGAAGCAGTGGAAAATATATTAGATTAAATGAAGAAGATTTAACAGAAGATTCAGTTATAGAACAAGAAACAACCGACACTCCTGAACAAAAAAGCATATGGCAACAGATTACAGAATTTTTAGGATTAACAGGTCATGTTACAGAAGACGGAAAAGTTGTTGAAGCAAACCCTGTTCCTTTCTTATTAATTCTTTCTTCATTTATTGTTTTAACAGGAATATTAATTGTCTTGAAAGTTAAGTCTAGAAAATAATTCTAAAAAAGTCACTTAGTTCACTTTTGCTCGAAGTCAATCAAAACCCTTAAATATTCTAATTATTCTATAATTTTGTAGACAGGTCGGCGGGTTAGCTCTCCGCCATTGCAAGTGAGCTTTATGCAGACTGCGAGAGTGAGCGTGATTAAGTGTCAGGGAGTCTTTATCCCTACGTTGACGCTTTGTCCGGTTTGATCTTGCGGATGCGAAACGGGTCAGGTCCTGATCGAAGCAGCCCTAAACATTTGTCGAGATGCTTATCGGGTAGCAGAGCCGAGGAAGAATAAAGGTAGCTTTCTGGTTCTTATGAGCTATCACTCGGTCTACTTTTCTTAACAAATTTTATTAACTTCATTTTATTTTTTATTTTAATGTGGCACGCACTGGATAAAAAAGAGGTTTTGAGAAAGCTGAACACAAGCGAGAACGGGCTTAGTGAAAAAGAAGTTTTATCGAGGCTGGAAGAATACGGAAAAAATGAACTAAAACAAACGCACAAAATAAATCCGTTTTTTATTTTTCTTGAACAATTCAAATCTATTTTTATTTTAATTTTATTAGCTGCTGCGATTTTTTCTTTTTTTATTGGACATTATGTTGACTTTGGTATAATTATGATTATTATCTTACTGAATTCTGTGATAGGTTTTTTCCAGCAATACAAAGCAGAGAAAATTATTTCGAAGATGAAAGAACTTCTTGTTCCAAAAGTTAGAGTAATAAGAGATGGGAAAATTTCTGAGGTTTTGTCGTCGGAGATTGTGCCTGGAGATATTCTTTCAATTTCAGAAGGAGACAGAATTTCAGCAGATTGCAGAATTTTATATTCAAATGATTTGCAGGCAAATGAAGCTGCACTCACAGGAGAAAGTTTTCCGCAAGATAAATTTTCGGAAAGAATCTCTGCTAATTTTTTGTTATCTGAAAGAACAAATATGCTTTATGCTGGAACATCGATAGTCAGAGGAAACGGAAAAGCGGTTGTTGTATCTACTGGAATGAAAACAGAGTTTGGAAAAATTGCAGAAAAAGTTCAGCAAATAAAACAAGAAAAAACTCCACTTGAAAAAAAATTAGATATTTTTTCAAAGAAAATTGTAGTTGTTGTTTTGGCAGTTAGTTTTCTACTTATCTTAATTGGAATTTATAACGGAGAAGAAATTTTCCAGATGATTCTTGAAGGAATTGCCCTTGCTGTAAGTGTTATCCCCGAAGGATTACCTGCTGTGATTTCTATTACCCTCGCACTTGCAATAGGAAGAATGCAAAAATATAATGCACTTGTTCGAAAACTTCCCGCAGCAGAAACTCTCGGAAGAACGACAGTTATCTGCACAGATAAAACAGGAACTTTAACAAAAGAAGAAATGACCGTTACAGGAATTTATTTTGGAAATAATTTTGTAAAAATCAATGGCAATTCTTTTTATCTTAACGACAAAAAAATTTCTCCTAAAACAAATTCTGATTTAACACAATTGTTGAGGACTGGAATTTTATGTAATAACGCACAGTTGGAAATCAGTGGGAAAAAATTAGAAATGATTGGTGACCCTACGGAAAAAGCATTAATTATTTCAGCATATAATTCGGGATTTGTAAAAAAAACAGAACTTGAAAAAGAAAAGAGGATGAAAGAATATTCTTTTTCTTCGAGTAGGAAAATGATGTCAATTGTAAGAAAAACCGACGGTAAATTTGTAAGTTATGTAAAAGGTGCGCCTGATATTTTAATAACAAAATGCTCCAAAGAATTACTAAACGGCAGAGTTGTAAATCTTACAGAAAAAAGAAGATTTGAAATTTTGGAAAATTATGAGAAGATGGCTTCTGATGCTTTGAGGGTGTTGGGATTTGCATATAAAGAAGTCCCTGCAAAATTTAATCAAGAAATTGCTGAGAGTAATTTAATATTTTTAGGATTTCAGGGAATGCTTGACACGCCTAGAGAAGAAATTGCTGGAGCAATTCTTGAATGCAGAAATGCAGGAATAAAAATTAAGATGATTACGGGAGATTCAGTTTTGACTGCAAATGCTGTTGCGAAAATGATTAATCTCGACGGAGAATCAATTGAAGGCAGAGAAATTGAAAAATTATCTGACTGGGAATTCAGGAAAATTGTGGATGAGAAAACTATTTTCGCAAGAATAACTCCTGAAATTAAATTAAAAATAATCCAAATCTTGAAAGGCAATGGAGAAATTGTTGCTGTAACTGGCGATGGTGTTAATGATATTCTTGCTTTGAAAGAAGCACATATTGGAATTGCGATGGGAATCAGAGGAACAGATGTTGCGAGAGATGTTTCGGATATAATTCTTCTTGATGATAACTTTAATACAATAGTTTATGCAATTCGCGAGGGAAGAAGAGTTTATGATAACATGAGAAAATCTATCAAACTTCAGCTCTCTGCAAATATTGATGAATTGTTTGTTGTCTCTGTAGCAATTTTATCGTCGATGCCTTTGCCATTTCTTCCGCTTGCGATTCTCTGGATGAATTTAATTACAGACTCTCTTCCGAGCATTGCGTTGAGTATTGAAAAAGAAGAAGATAATATTATGAAAAGAATCCCATTAAATCATAATAACAATATTCTAAAAGGAATCTTCAGATTTATTTTAGTTGCAGGTTTAATTTCATTTACTGCAACGATTGTTTTATTTTTATTTTTTTATCAGCAGGACTTAGCGAAAGCGAGAACAATTGCACTTACAACTTCTGTATTTGCTGAACTTTTTATTGCGTTAACATGTCGTTCTGATGAAAAAAATATTTGGAAAGTTGGATTGTTTAGCAATAAGTTTATGCTGTTCTCAATTCTTGTGGCAGGAATTTTGCAGATAGTTGCAATTTATACTCCGATTGCACCGATATTGGGGTTAACAGTAATTTCTTTTGGAGAACTCGTACTTGCAATAGGCTTTGCTTCTGCAGGATTTTTGTTCTTTGAAATAACAAAATTTCTCAAGGTGAAAGTGTAAAAATTCAATAAAATTAATAAACCCTTTTTCTCTTTTTTAATGAATGATTGATAAAGAGGGGAATCAATTTTTTCGACGTAATTTTTTTCCAAAAAATTGTAGAGGGCAGTTTTTTTTAATTGCAGCGATAATTATAATTGTTGTAACTGTTGGAATTGTAACTGTTTCAAATTATACCGAAGAAAAAGAATCTGCAAAACTTTATGACTTGGGGGAAGAACTTGGAATTGAAAGCCAAAATGTTTTAGATTACGGAACGTATAGTCAACTTGATGAAGACGAAATGAAATTATTAATGGAAAATTTTATAAAAAATTATGTTGACTATATTGGAGACACAGGAAATCTTTATTTTATCTTCGGAAATAAAAATAAAGTTTATGCAGTTGGTTATCAACAACTTGTAAACGAAAGCGTTTGTGTTACTTTAAATCCCACAACAGACCCCGACGCAGAATGTATCCCTCTTCAAATATTTGGAAAGACACAAGAATTTCCTGCTACCGGCGAAGATATAGAATATGTTTATATCACAATTGAAAATTATGAATATCAATTTAAATTAAAACCAGGAGAAAATTTCTACTTCGTTATTTGGCAAAAAGTAGGGGAGGATAAAGTTGTTATCAAAAGTCCAGAAGCATAATTTGAAAAGTAAAAAACAGAAAACAGGAAATTTTTTATTTTCAATTTCAAAAAATCGTAAAGGAGTGAGTATGATAATTGGTTATGTTCTCTTAATTGCCGTTTCTATTATAATGAGCGTTGTTGTTTATCAATGGATTAAAACTTATGTCCCAACAGAATCTATTGAATGTTCAGAAGGGACGTCGATGTTCATTCAAGAAATAGACTATAATTGTGAGAAATCAATCCTAAGTTTAACTTTAAAAAACAATGGGAAATTTAGTATTAACGGACTTTATATTCGGGCTTCAAATATTAGTGGAGAAGAATTAGCGACGATAGATATTTCATCACGGCTTCTTGGGGGGGGATTTATTTCTGGAAATTCAATTATATTTTCAGAATTGGAAGAAAATTACTTGACTCCTGACGAGTCATCCAATGTTAAAAGTGTATCTTTTAACGTCAGCGGACTTGGGCAAATTTACAAAATAGAAATCACACCAATACGACTTCAAGTAATTGAAGATAAAAAATATAGTGTGAGTTGCAGCGACGCTATAATGGGAGAAACTTTAACTTGTACAAATAATACGGTTATTACAGAAGAACCAGAAATAAGTTATGGCACTGAAACAAACCCTGGAACTTCTTGTTTAGATTTATATAATAAAGGGGTTCGAACAAACGGAATTTATTGGCTTGACGTCGACGGGACAGGTACTCAAGTTAAATTTAGAGGTTATTGTGATATGACCAGCGACGGCGGAGGATGGACTTTAGCAGCAGTTTGCCGTCCTGAAGATAATCCAAATGCTCCAGCGTATAATGCAAATGTTCCTGCTTCTGATTGCTGGAACGTAAATGCAGTTGGAACAGTAATAAATCCTTCTTCAGGTTCAAGTGTAAAACTTTCCGATACAACAATTAAAACAATATTAAACGCAGGACAGAAAACTACAAGAGGACGTTGGACACAAACTTATAGATATGATATTTACAATCCATTAAGTATTACAATTTACAATTTATTGGTTAATCCAAATCAATGGTCTTCTAACAGCAGCGGAACAACAGGAAAAAAATTTTATGTTAAATATAATTATGCAGATGGTTGGGGTTCTGTTCTTTCAACATTGGGCACAGGTTGTTCTTCCCCTTCAAATGGATGGTCTAATCAATATTATACTGGAACGCGAGGAGAATCCTGCGGACAATATGGTGCATGGTATGCATCATGTGAAAAAGGACCGTCGTCATCACATTGTTGTGCTTGTGTAACTTACGATGAAAGAGCAAATGTCGTCGTATATATAAGATAGAAAATAATAAAAAGGAATAGATATAAAAAATAAAATGAGAGGAGAGACAAAACTAATTGCATTATTTTTAGTTTTAATTTTAATTCCTTTTGCATTAAGTTATGACATTGATGGCGACGGAATTGACGATGGAGAACAAAATATGTGTGGAGATACTTTTTGTCAACTAGGAGAAGATGTAACAAGTTGTCCAGAGGATTGTACAAATCCTGCAACACCCTCTTCAGGAGATTTGACAGAAATTCCGACGGAGAATGAAACCTTGTCTCCCGAAACAAATCAAACAATTCCAATAACAGAAGAAAATTTGCAGAGTGAAACAGAAAATTCATTTTTTGTTAGCACGACTTTCAAAATAATTATTCTTGCATCTGGATTAATTGTAATAGGATTAATCATTTTTTTTATAATTAGAAAAAAGAGAAATCAAGAAGATAATCAAACTCCTACGACAGAAGTTGCAGTTCAACAATAGGTTAAACAAAGAATTTAAAAATTGAAAATGTATAAAGATAATATGATAAAGAGGTTGAGAAAAAAGCAAGGGCTCTCTCCGATTGTTACGACAGTATTACTTGTTGCATTGACTATAGGTATTATTTCTATAATCTTTTTTTGGTTTAGAGGAATGGTTCAAGAGGGAGTTGTAAAATTCGGAGAAAATATTGAATTAGTTTGTAATGATGTGAGTTTTGAAGTATCTTATTCGTCGGGAACATTAAATATAGTTAACAACGGAAACGTTCCGATATTTTTAGTAAATGTGCGAATCACAACAGGGGGGAGTTATGAAACGAAATCAATTGAAGAATTTGAAATCGGAAGCAACTGGCCTACAAACGGATTAAGTCAAGGTGGAACATTTTCAGGAAGAATCGAAAATGAAGTTGGCGACGCGGAGGAATTAACAATATTCCCAATCTTAATCGGAACATCAACAAGCGGAGATCAAAAAACATACATCTGTGAAGGGGAATATGGAAAACAAATTGAAATATAAAAATTCTAAAAAAAATTATGTGCACTCACTTTATGGTTTTCCAAAAAACCCGAAAGGATTATCTACAATTGTAACGGCTGTAATTTTAATTGCACTTAGTATGGCTGCACTTGTTGTTGTGTGGGGATTTGTAAGCAATTTCATAAATGAAGAAATTGGAAGCAGTCAATCCTGTTTTGGAAATTATGATAAAGTAAAGTTAAACAAACAATACACTTGTTACGAAGCACTCGGGGGCGGAGGATTTAATTTAAGATTTTCTTTAAGCGTCGGAGATATTGACATTGATAAAGTAACTGTTTTAGTTTCTTCTGAAAGTGCTGTAAAAAGTTATATAATCACAAATGAAAATCAAACAATCAGCGGATTAACATTATATCCCTCAGGAATATCGTCGGTAACTCTTCCTGGAAAAAATTCTGGAATTAGTTATATAGCAACTGGATTTAACAGCAAGATTGATTTAATAGAAATAGCACCTACGATAGATGATAATTTATGTGAAGTTTCTGATTCTTTTTCTGAGATAGACAACTGTGCTGTTTATGTAGGGTAGTCATTAATTATTTAAATTGAATTTTATTATTAATTATATGAAAATGGGAACACCAGCGGGTTCTTCATAACTCCTGCAACCCAAATTCAGAAAAATTTGAAAAAGAGAAAATGATAAAAAAATTACTAAATAAAAAAAATTATTACAATTTTTTTGTAAAAAATAATTTAGGACAAGTTTGGATTGAGACTGTAATTTATACGCTGATTGCTTTTGTTATGATTGGACTTGTGCTCGGATATGCTCGTCCTAAAATTCAGGAAATTCAAGATCAAGCACTTTTGAAACAATCAATTGAAATGTTAAAACAAATTGATTCAACACTTTTGTCAATGGGGAGTGCAGGAAATCAAAGAATTCTTGAAATATCAATACAAAAAGGTGAACTGAAAATCGACGGAGAATATGAAAAGATTATTTTTGAAATGGAAAGCGAGAGTTTATACAGTGAACCAGGAACAGAAATTACTGACGGTAGTGTAATTATTTTAACCGAAGAAGGTGCAGATACAAATTTGGTCAAATTGACTCTTAATTATAGTGATATTTACAATTTGAAAATCCAGGGAAAAGATGAAATTAAAACTTTAAGTGCAGCGTCGACATCATACAAATTTTCAATATTAAATGAAGGTACAGATACAAATGGTGAACCCATTATGAATCTCACAATAAGTTAATGAAAGGAAAAAAAAGAGAAGTAAAAATTCGAGATATAGAAAGTTATGAAAGAGTTAAAATAGATTTTCATCCGAAAAATCCGCCGTTGGAAAAAGTAAAAGATAAAACAAAAATTGATGTAAGATACACTTTAATTTCTCCTTTTGCTTTCGTGCATGTTTATTGGGATGAAAAAATTTCCGAATTAGTTTATGCAGTTGAAGAGCCGATACTTAGTCCAGAAGAAGTTGCGTTAAGATTACAACTTACAGATGCTGTCAGAAATTTAATAAATTTTGAAAATGTCGTCGACAAATCAGAAGATGCTCTTCTTGAATATATTGACAAGAGAATGAAATTACTAACGATAGAATTAGGGATGGACCTGTCATATGAATCTTACAGAAAAATTTATTATTATTTGTGCAGGGATTTCATTGGATTTAATGAAGTTGAACCCGTGCTTAGAGATTATTTTGTTGAAGATATTGAGTGTAACGGAAGCAACAGTCCAGTTTATGTAATTCATAGAATTTATAGAAATGTTAAGACGAATGTTAATTTTAAGGATATGGAAAAACTTGAAAGTTTAGTTGAAAAACTTGCACAGAGATGCGGTAAACATATTTCTTACGCAGACCCGATTCTCGACGGAACTTTGCCCGACGGTTCCAGAGTTAATGCAACTTATACTCCTGATATTACAAGTAAAGGTCCGACATTTACAATAAGAAAATTCACAAAAACTCCATGGACACCAATTCAATTAATTTCTTTCAGAACTTTAAGTCCTGAAATGATGGCTTACTTGTGGATGCTTGTACAATACCGAATGAATATTTTAGTTACCGGTGGAACAGCGTCGGGAAAAACCACTTTGTTAAATGCTGTCGCGTTTTTTATTCCGCCTGAAGCAAGAGTTGTGAGTATTGAAGATACAAGAGAATTAAATTTACCAAGGGAAAACTGGCTTCCGAGTGTGGTCAGAACTTCTGCAGGAAATAAAAAAGAAAATGAAATTACTTTGTTCACTTTGCTTAGAAGTTCGTTTAGACAAGCACCAGATTATGTAATCGTGGGTGAAGTCAGAGGTAAAGAGGCATTCGTATTATTTCAGGGTATGGCATCGGGACACTCTTCAATAAGTACAATGCACGCAGATTCTGTAGACACTTTAATAAAAAGACTAGAGACTCCCCCGATTGAACTTTCTCCGACGCTGTTGAATGTTTTGGATTGTGTTTGCATTATGACTCACGCGATTGTAAATAAAGAAGAAACCAGAAAGCTCAGAGAAATTGTTGAAATTGTAAATGTCGACGCTGAAGGAACCGCAGTTATCAACACGCCGTTTACATGGAGTGCCGCAGATGACCGATTTTATTTTAAGAAAGGAAGCAAAGTTTTTGAAAAAATTTCTAAGAGATATGGTATCAATACAGTTGAACTTGAAATAGAATTCAGAAGAAGAGTTCAATTGCTTTACAATCTTTATACAAAAAGGGTTTTCAGTTTTGAACAGGTTCAGGAAATTGTAAATAGATATTATAAACATCCCGCAGAAGTTATGGCTGAGTTCGGCGTTGAATATTAATTCAAAATATTTAATAACACAAAAAGCTTTTTTTCCTTATGAAAAGAGTAAATTTAAAATTTACAATTTTCACTTGGAGGGGAAAGTGAAAAAAGAGGAAAGTGTATTCTTGAATCAACTTGTTAATTCATTGGAAGAAGCAAATGAAAAACTTGGAAAATATTACGAAAAACAGGATTCTGAAAATTTTAACAAATCGAAAAAAATAATGCTGAAAATTCAAAAAGAGATTTCAGATATAATAAAATGAACAGCGAAGATATTGGAAAAATCAGCGAAATGATTGCTAGAGAGAAAAAGATTGCAAAAGAAATTAATTCACTTACGACTGTTTTGAAAAACTCCGACGATGAAGAGAAAAAAATGATTATGCAACAAGTTGAAATTTTGAAAAATTCTTTGAGAGAAGCAAATAATAATCTTTTGAGTTCTTTGGAAAGTTTAAGCTTGGAAAAATCATTGACAGCCACGCCAAAAACAGAAACTTTAATGATTGAAACTCCAAGTTCAGATAGAACCATTTCACGAAGAAATTCTCTTAGAAAAGTAAAGAAAGAAAAAATGACTGAATTAGATAAAGAAGTTTTGAAAAGATTGAAGAAAAAAGAAAAGAGCACAAAGAGTTCCAAGGAGATTAAGCCAAGCAGTTATATAAGATTCGCGAATAGATTATTTTCAGTAAAAGTTCGTGAAAGCATCAAGCAAAAAAAATTTGTTACTTTAGAAAAAGACCTTATAAAATCTAATTTGGGTTACACCCCTGTAAGTTATCTTTCAATTCTTATTTTGACCATGATAATTTCATTCAGTGTTTCTCTCTTATTTTTCTTATTTTTCTTATTTTTTGACTTGGAAGCGAGCGGAGCGATAAGTTTAATGGCAGAGAATTTTTTCCTTAGATTTTTGAAAGTATTTTGGATTTTGATTATAATCCCAGCCCTAACTCTTTTATTTTTGTATTTTTATCCATCGCTGGAAAGGAAATCTCTTGAAGATAAATTGAATAATGAACTTCCTTTTGCGACGATACATATGGCGGCTATTTCGGGCTCGCACATTGAACCAACTAAAATTTTTAAAATTGTTGCGATGACC
The DNA here is from genome assembly GCA_023228245.1 of Candidatus Pacearchaeota archaeon. The sequence goes on along the minus strand of JALOBN010000004.1, from coordinate 44,455 downwards.
GGAGAATATCCTCGTCTTGAAAAAGAATTTAATAAATTACTTAATGAAATAAATGTTTACGGATATGATTTAGTAACTGCACTGAAAGATTCTGCAGTTAATTCCCCGAGCCAGAAACTTGCTGATTTATTTAATGGGCTCGCGACTACGATAACTTCTGGGGGAGATTTGTATGATTTTTTCGATAAAAGAGCGCAGACATTATTATTTGAATATCGTCTTGATAGAGAAAAACAAACTAAGTCAGCAGAAACTTTTATGGATATTTACATCAGCGTAGTTATTGCTGCACCGATGATTTTGATGTTGCTTTTAATGATGATGAAAATCAGCGGACTTGGTGTCTCGCTTAGTACATCTACGCTGACGTTCCTTGTTGTCGGCGGAGTTTCTATGATAAATATATTATTTTTAGTATTCCTTCAAATAAAACAGCCAGCAGGGGGAAATAAATAATGGAACTGAAAAAAATTCACTGGATTGGAATAATTATTGGGGGAGTTATTTTACTTATCTCATTATTTTTTATGAACACACAATTTTTCTTTTTTATTCTCTGGTTTGGGATTATGATTGCAGCTGTTCCGTTTGTTATGACATCAATACAACAAACAAAAGAAAGCACAGAGAAAGAAGAATTATTTTTGGAGTTCACGCGAAATCTTGTTGAAAGTGTAAGAACAGGAACACCGATAAGCAAGAGTATAATTAATATGAAGAAAAAACCATTCGGAGTTTTGAGCAAGAATATTGAGAAACTTGGAAATCAAATCGCGATGGGAATTCCATTAAGAGAAGCTTTAGAAATTTTTGCGAAAGATGTTAATAACGAAACAGTAACAAGAACAATAACTTTAATTGGGCAAGCTGAAAAATCAGGTGGAACAATCGGTGAGATCTTGGAATCCGTTGCAAAGGCAGTAAATATGGCGGACAAATTAAAAAAGGAAAGAAAAGCGGCAGTATCTACGCTGGTTGTTCAAGGTTATATTATTTTCTTTGTATTTTTAATTATTGTAATGGTAATGCAGTTTTACATAATCCCTATGATTTCTGGAATCGCCAGCGTCGGAACAATTAGTACCACGGGGATTACAACGTCTAGTAGCGATACAACTGCGTTAGATGTATCTCAAGCATTCTTATATTTATTAATAATACAGGGACTTTTTAGTGGTTTGACTATAGGAAAACTTTCTGAAGGAAGTCTGAAGCCTGGAATAAAACATTCATTTGCATTAGTTGCATTAGCGTTCCTTGTATCGACGATTACAAATGTATTGTTAGGATAATGGGTTTTTCTTTTCATAAAAGAAAAGCTACAATGTAAAAGAAAATGGAAAATAGAAACAAAAAAGGTTCACATGTTGGAATGATTTTATCTTTTGTAATTTTTATAACTTTTACAGTTTTCGTTTACACACTTATCAGCCCGAATATTAACACTTCTGAAAGCAAGAAAACCTTGCTAAATGAAATAGGGTTATCCTTGATAGATAATATGTCCTCGGATTTTACTACACTAAGTGTCAGCATCCCTGCATCAGCGAATCCAACAACAAATTGCATCACGCTTGAAGGGATTCTTTATTATGCAGAGATTTCTCCAAATGTAATTGTAAAAAATAGCGCTCAGACAGAACAACCAACAAATTACGACCCAGCGACGGATTTTAATAATTTAAGAATAAACCGTGCAATGAAAACAGATTTATTTTTTAAAATTTATTCTTCACCAGAATTTGAAAAAATCCCTGAAGAGATAATCTCATCTTGTTCAGTAATTCCATTTGGAGGAGGATATGAAATTGGTTCTCTAAACTCTGGAGAATATATTTTTGAAAAAAATATATTTTTTCTTATAGAGTATTACAGAACGCATTATGACGAATTAAAAACAGGATTGAAAATTTCTCCAGGCAATGAATTTGGTTTTGAATTTACTTTAAGCAACGGGACAAAGGTAAGTGCAATTGGAGATTTACCGACGCAGAATATTTATGCAGAGGATATTCCTGTTCAGTATATTGACGACGAGGCGAATATTTTGTCAGGTTTTATAAATGTAAAAGTATGGTAAATGATATGAAAATGTTTCATAACAACAGAGGTTGGATAGAAATTTTAGAAGCATTTTTTGCTGTAATGCTCGTCGCTGTTTTTTTACTTATATTTTTGAATAGTTCAAACAATGACTCAGAAGATTTTTCTTACGAAGTTTATCAGATTCAGGTTTCAATTTTGAGAGAAATACAAACAAATGATTCTTTGAGAACAGAAATTGCATCTGCCGCAGAACCATTACCTATTGGTTGGAATGACTCTAGATTTCCAGCGAATTTAAAAAATAAAATAATTGAAAGAACTCCTAGTTATCTTGAATGTACTGGAAAAATATGTACGACGACAGAAGTTTGCAGTTTTGACGAAGTAATAGAAAAAGATATTTATTCACATTTTGTAACAATTACAGCAACGCTAGGAGAGGGAGAAGTTTACAGAAGATTAAATTTATTTTGTTGGACTAAGTAAAAATGAAATTTAAATTTTTGAAACATACAGCAGATGTTAAATTTCAGGCATTTGGAAAAAACGTCGAAGAAGTTTTTGAAAATTCTGCTTTGGCTTTGAAAGAATCAATCTGCGGAAAAATAAAAGTTAAATCAGATTACAAGAAAAAAATAAAAATTTCTGGGAAAGATTTTGAATCCCTTTTGTATAAATTTCTTGAAGAGATAATTTATCTTTTAGACGGGGAAAATTTCCTGATAAGCAAAATTGAAAATTTAGAAATAAAAAATATGAAATTAACTGCAGAAATTTTCGGAGATAAAACTGCAAATTATAGATTCACAAATAAAGTTAAAGCAGTTACTTATAATGATATGTTTGTTGAGAACCACCAGCGGGTTCTTCACAGTTCCTGCACTTCGCGTCCGCAACAATTGCAAACAAAATTTTCCGGCATTATTGCAAACGCTCACCCGACGACAGGAAGTCGTCGAAGTTCTTTTAGAGAGAATAAAAAATGGATTGCACAAGTTGTAATTGACGTCTAGATAAATTTATAATCTTAAAACTCTCGATAAGATTATGGAAGTTATTCTTTTGAGATTGCTAATTGTTTCTGCTATGTCTTTATTATTCGGAATTCAGCGACAACTTTCACAAAAACCTGTAGGATTCGGAACATTTATTTTCGTCAGCGTTGGTTCATGCGTGCTAACTGTAATTTCTGAATCGCTTGCACCTGAAACCCCGTTTATAATTGTCGGAGGATTAATTACAGGTATAGGTTTTCTCGGAGCAGGAGCTTTAATAAAAACTTCTGATAAAATTTTCGGATTTACAACTGCTGCGAGTATTTGGGTATTTTCAATTTTAGGAATTGTAATCGGACTCGGACAATATTTTGCAGGAGCAGTAACGTATGCAATAATCTGGTTTGTAATATTTATCGACGTGGAATTTGAAAAAAAAGGGATTGGTTCTTCACAGAGAAAAGTTGTAATTAATACTAACAGAATCTTAGAACATAAAGAAACAATTTTGAAAATTTTTGGAGACTACAAATGGAGATTAATTAATATTGAAACTCACAAAGAAAAAAACAGAAGTGAAATGACTTATTTAGTTACAGCACCGAGGAATTATGTGAGCAAACTTAACGACGCTCTTATGAAAGAAAAATGGGTTGATTCTTTTAAAATCGAATAGTGAAAACCACCTGCGGGTTTTTACGAATCCTGCAACCCAACTTCAGGAAAAAGTTGAATTCGGAAAAAATATAAACTTACATTCGGTAAATTCTTATGAAAAAAATTTCTGAAAATATTTATGAAATTGAGAAGGAAGGAAATATGAATGTTCCTGCAAGAGTTTTTGCTTCTGAAAAAATTTTGGAAGCAGTAAAAAAAGATAAGACTCTTGAACAAATGAAAAATGTCGCTTGCCTTAATGGAATTTTAAAATATGCAATCGCACTTCCTGACGCACATCAAGGCTACGGATTTCCAATCGGCGGAGTTGCAGCATTTGATTTAGATAAGGGAGTAATTTCTCCGGGCGGAGTTGGTTACGACATTAATTGTTCTGTAAGATTATTAAAAACAAATTTAACAAAAAACGAAGTCGTTAAAAATAAGAAAAAAATCAGTGAAGCCCTTTACAAAAAAATTCCGTCAGGAGTTGGAAGAGGAAGTCCTTTCAGCATCACAAGAAAAGAATTAAATAAATTATTAGAAGGCGGTGCAAAATATTTAGTTGAAAGAGGTTTGGGGGTTAAAGAAGATTATTTACATATGGAAGAAGAAGGTTGTCTTGCCGACGCTGATTCTACAAAAGTTTCTGAAAGAGCAATCAAAAGAGGAATTGGACAGATTGGAACTTTGGGAGCAGGAAATCATTTTTTAGAAGTTCAATATGTTGATGAAATTTTTGATAAAAAAATTGCAGAAAAATTTGGTTTAGAAAAAAATCAAGTTATGATAATGATTCACTGCGGTTCGAGAGGATTGGGACATCAAGTCGCGAGTGATTATATTCAAGCAATGGAAAAAGAATATGGTTTTGAAAATTTGCCTGACAGAGAATTAATTAATGCACCGATAAAAAGCAAACTTGGAAAAGAATATTATCAAGCAATGTGTGCTGCTGCGAATTTCGCTTTCGCGAATAAACAATTAATTACTTACTGGATTCGTGAAGAAATGAAAACTATTTTTCCTTCTGTGAAAGTCGATGTTGTTTATGATATCTGTCATAATATTGCAAAGTTTGAAGAGCATATTATCGACGGGAAAAAACAAAAAGTTTTGATTATGAGAAAAGGTGCGACACGTGCGTTTGATAAACAACCAGTTATAATTCCGGGGAGCATGGGAACAGCGTCGTATTTATTAGTTGGAACAAAAAAATCAGAAGAAATGACTTTTAGTTCAACTGTTCATGGAGCAGGAAGAATATCTTCGAGAAGTTTTGCTTTGAAAAATCTTAGCGGAGAAGAAATAAAAAAAGAACTTAATAAAAAAGGAATTGAAATTCAAGTCGGAAGTGTGAAGTCTCTTGCAGAAGAAGCTCCAGAAGTTTACAAGGATATCGACGACGTTGTGAAAGTTGTTGATGATTTAGGAATTTCTAAAAAGATTGCTAAAATGAAACCGCTTATTGTTGTGAAAGGATAGTTTTCCCTATCGCGTAGTAACAAAACGTAATATTTAAATAGTTTGAAATTATGTATTATTATGGGAAAAACATTAGATAACAAATTCAAAATAGGAAAGGAGAAAGGAAAAAAATTAGATTTAGTTAGCGTGGTGAATAACACAGAAAACAGATATAAAAATGATGTTAATGATATTTATTCTAAAGCACAAAGTGACAGAGAAAAATACGAAAGTTTACTTAACAGATACAGCGACGGAGATATATTAAATCCTGAGCAGAAAAAATATGGTTTTGGAAAAGGAGCAAAAAGAGCTGTCGCAACTTTGGCGGCGATTGTAGGTTTGGGATTTATGGGGTGCTCGAGTCCAGTTAGTAGCACAGAAGAAGAAAATAATGCCCCAACAATAACTTCTTCTCCAATTTATGAAATCGAGGAAGGAAAATCGTATTCTTATTTAGTAAAAGCCAACGACAAAGACGGGGATAATTTAAATTATTCCATCTCAGGACCAGAGTGGCTTTCTATTAATCAGGACGGATTTATTTCAGGAACAGCACCAAATATCGACGAGGACAAAAACTGTTCTGTAATTGTTAATGTGTCAGATAATCAAGAAACAGTTAAGCAAAACTATACATTAAAAGTAAAAAATATTACTGAAGACCCTACAAAAGATTACGTGGATATTTCTGGAATTTTACAAGATAATGAAACAGATACGGGAAAAATTGGTGCAATTAGAGTATACGATACAAAAAATTCAGATGGAACATATTCTGATTTATTGGGAGAAACACTTTCTGACTCAGAAGGAAAATTTTCCACCACATTAAATAAATTAGTTGATGCAAATGATAAAATATATGTTCGTTCAGTAATGAATAATTTTGATACTCCAACAAGTTACATAAGAACAAAAGAACTTCCTGCAAAAGATTTAGAATTAACAAAAACATCCGGAACAGATGTTCAAGATTTATACGAGAATGGATTAATGGCTGTTGTTCCATTTGATAATCCAGATAATTCTTACGACGATGAATTAGATATTGCAAATAGAAAAGAAGATTTTAAAGAACATATGGGAAGAGTAAACTTTGGAGATTCAGTTTATATTAATCCTGCCCCCAATCCTGAGAGTGCTTATCTAAAGAAATGGAAACCTGCAACACTTCAAGAAATAGAAGTAAGTTCAGGTGATTTTAGCGAGGAGCACGTTAAGGAAATTAAAACTGTAATTGAAGATAGCGGTTTGATTAATGCCATATATCTAGCGAATAAGATTATATTAGGAGATTCATCTATTGATCCCGCTTATGGAATAGAAGATTTCCCAAAAGAAGGTTATGGAAGAATTTTACCTAAAAATCATCCAACAAATCCAAATGGGGGGATCGGTTCTGCAGCAGCATTATATGATCAAGATCAGGATGGTTATATTGAACGTTTTGTAGTTTATTTAGAACCTACCGAGTTAAAAGATCCATCCACACTACATGAAATTGCACACGCACTTTTATTTCCAGGACATGTAGATAATGATATTCCAGAAAATGAAAAATTTCCAACAAATATGACTCCTAGTGCAATAGGAAGAACATCAACATTTAGTTCGGCAGACATCAAAGCAAATTACATCATCGATGAACCAACTTATTTAGGAATGGAAAATATCGACGATATTTTAGGATTGTAAGAATTATAGAATAGTAACAACACAACAAAATTTATATAGTTCTTTAATAAATATTTTTTATGGATGATGAACCTCCAAATCACCCCGAATTTATTTCTTTGATTAATGAATATTATCAAAATTTATTGGGATATCAATTAGAACAAACTTCTTTACAACAAATTCCGGAAAGCAAATGGGAAAAATTTTCAACACAAAGAGGATTAAATCCAAATTCATCAGGAATTTATTTACCAAGAAACCAAACTGCAGTAATTCAAGATGGAAACCAATTAAGTTTGTTTCATGAATACTTTGGACACGGATTATATTGCGAACAATCTTTGTTAGGAAGAAAACTAATTGATTTAGAAAAGAAGCTTCTTGAAGAAGAAAAAATCAAATTTTCAAATAAACAATTTACTTTAGACGATTTAGATAATTTCCGACTACAAAATGATATTTTTAATGAACTGGATAATTTTAGAAAACAGAATTTAATTCAGTATGAATTATTTGCTACTTGGACAGAATATTTATTATGTAAGGAATTTAATTTTAAGAATAAATTTGAAAAGAAATATGATTTATTCTGCAAAGAAGATAAAGAAGTTGTTGATTCTGTAGTTAATTTTTCTGAAAGTTATGGAAATCTAGCAATGTTTTATAAATTAGGTTTAGCAAGAAGAACAACTCCTGAAAGAGTTAAAAAATTGTTGGAAGATATTTATGGAAAAAATTACAAGAAGTAAAATTTATTTTGCTTTATGGTTCTAAAAAGCCTTTTAGTGATATTGATGTTTTTATGATTGGAGAAAATCCACAAGAATCTCATTCTGATTGGTTAGATGTAAAAATGCAATCTCCAAGAAATTTAAAAAAAGGGATAGAAAATTTTGATGTTCGAACTTTAATTCCTTTAATGAATGGGGAGTTTATTTTTGGAGATGAAAAATATTTTGAACAAGCAAAAGAGCAAGTTTTATCGCAAGAGATAACTAATGAATCAATAAAACACAATTTAAAATGGTCTGCAAGAATGCAAAGATTAAGAAATGAAAATTTGAATGATGATTTTTTAAAAAATAAATTTGAAAAATATTCCCAAACTTATTTAGCAAATGCTCTGGCATTAAAAAAAGGAAAGAAATTATTTAATAAAGAAGATTTGATTTTATATTCGCAAAGCGAAGTAGATATAATTGAAAGGAGGAACAGAAAAAATGCAACTTGAAAATTTAATGGGATACCAACCAAGAGTCCAAGGAATACAAACAACTTATTTTGTTGCTAGAGATTTGGAAAATTTGAGTGCTAGTGCTTTATATAACGGAGATAAAGATTATGGTAAATTTATTGATGAATCAATTCGTTTTGATGACCATGAACCATACGGCGAACACTTAAATTATGAAGTTAAACTAAATCTCACCGGAGAGAAATCTGGAAGACAATTAGGATTAACCAATGTACATATTCCATTTGGTTCGCCTGATGTAAAGAGTGGTAGTTAAAATGGACAAACCAAAGATTGAAGAGATTAATAGTAAAGAATACGATGGTGGAAGGGTAGACCGATTTTTTATATCTGGAGATCAAGATATCCATAAACAATTAATTTCTATGTTAAACAATCTTGGAATTTCCAAGAAGAATTTGGAAGAATTAGATTTTGTTACTTCTAATTTAGATGGTTATTTTTTTATATCTGAGAAGGATATTAAATTTCATCTTTTAATATCTTCAGAAGGAATAAATTTCATCTTTGACTCTAAAAAAGACAAAGAAACTTTGATTTCCGAAATAGAAAAACATTTCCAAATTTTTTAATAATAATTTATTTATGGCTCCTCACGGAGCCTTTTTATTTTCTTAATTTCAGTAAGTTATTTAACTTTCAAAATACTTGAATTGAAAGGAGGAACAGAAAAAATGCAACTTGAAAATTTAATGGGATACCAACCAAGAGTCCAAGGAATACAAACAACTTATTTTGTCGTTGGAGATTTGGAAAATTTGAGTGCTAGTGCTTTATATAGTGAAGACAGCTCCTTCAAATTTACCGCCAAAGGGATTATTATCCCTCTGGATGTTGGAGTATATGGATTTCATGACACATATCAAACAGATTCAGAAGGAAATCTTTCTGGAGGTCATTCTACTATTAACTTAAGGGGGGATGGAAAAGTACACATGCCTCATGGACTTGGGATGCCCTCAATTAAAAGCGGTAGTTAATAACAAGATGGAATCAATGCATATGACAGCGATAGGGAATGATGAAAAAAGAAACTACTATATTTTGGCTAAAGAATCTTTAGTAGAAAAACCATTAAATGAAATAATGAAAAAAATTGGTTATGGTATTCTTTACTATGGCAAGGAAGAAGGAATTTCAGACTCTCATTCTCCAACGGGATTTGAAAATTATGTTGATCATGTAGTAACAGGAAAATATGATATAGACATTGTATATACTACTGACCGTATTATCTTAATTGTCAGAGCTCCAGAAAAAGAACAAAAAAATTTTAGAGAACTGATGCTTGCGTACAGCAAAATGGAAGAATAATTTTTTAACGGCTCCGAAAGGAGCCTTTTTTATTTTTTTCTTTTATTTCTTAATAACATATAAAAAAGATAATGATTAAAGAGTTTAATAAAAATTTCACAACAGATGGATAAAAAATTAGAAGAAATTTATGGAGAAGACTTAAAAAAAATACCCAGAATTATTCTATGGAAAGAATAAGTACAATATAATTAATTTTTTATTTTCAAAACAAAAATATTTATAAAACCTTATTCATTAAAATAAATATGAAAGAGGTTGGAAGATTATTTTTAGGAATTTTTCTATTAATATTTTTATCGTCGGGAATCTTTGCTGTGGGGGTTGGAACATGTGGTGTTGTTTCAAGAAGTAGTTGTGTTGCAGCAAATGGAGATAATATTGTAATGGGATTGTCAGCAACAACAGATGCTCATGCACAACTTGCAAGTATTGGAACATATTCTTATGTTTTATGTTGTAATTTTGCAGACCCAATAGCAAATTTAACTTGTACCACTTCTCCCTCTAATGAAATAATTGGACTTTCAGCAACAACAAATGCACATGCAGAAGTTCCTTCTGGAACCGCATATTCTTTTCCAATATGTTATAGAGGTTTTGTATGTGGGAAGTATACTGCTTGCCCAGATAAAACTATTGAGGTATTATCTCTTTCTGCAGATACAAATGCTCACGTTGGAACATTTGCTACTTATAATACAAAAATATGTTGTGGGGGAATAAGTGTTGCTAACTCTTTATGTAAAATAAAATCAGCGACATGGAGTATTACTGATTCAATAGTGGGACAAGGGATTAGATTAGTCGTTACTGGAAGCAGTAGTTCAGATTGTGCAGGTGTAACAGTTTCATTTAATGTTTTAGAGAAAGATACAGGAAGTTATCAAAAGGTTACAACAAATCCAGTTAATGTTGCATTTAACGGAGCGACAGCTACGGGGATGTGGTATTCTGAATATCAGGATGATGGTTTATTGGGAGGAGATCCTGAATATGTTTTTAATGTTTCAATTGTAAAAAATCCCAAGATTTCAAAATTAAGTTCTAATGAATTATCTGTCAGCGAATTATCTGTTAACGGCCTAGATGAAATATATTGTGCTAGTGTTACAACATGTGATGATTATAATAATCAGTTAGAATGTGAAAGTGATGCAAGCCTGTGTAAAGTTGCTAACGCGAGCAGTTTACCTGAAGTAGATTGTGATTCTGATTCGACGGTATGTGGCTGTTTATGGAATGATGATACTTCTACTTGTGGATTTAATTGGGGAGAAATTGAAGATTGCGGAACCCCTGAGGACGGATGTAATTATGGATGTACACTTTGTAAGAACACAACAGGAAATTATTGTAATTTAGGTTCAACATGTCCGACAGGAGAAATTCCAACATCAAATAATAATGGAACATGTGATGTAGGAGAAGGATGTTTGTCTGAAGATTGTGTTGATGGGGATACAGATACATGTGCATCAGTATTATATTGTTTATCTGGAGAATGTTCAACTGTTGAAAATCCAATAATTTTAGGATTATTAGGAAATTGTCAAATTAAACAAACTGTAGAAAAAGGTTGTGACGAAGAACCTACAGGTTATAAAATAATTACCTGGACAGGAACCTGGACAGGAGAAGCATCTGGAAGTTCTTATGAAAGATGCGTTGCTGGGGGTAAAACGACTATTCCATGTGCTGCACAAGTACAACTTCCTTTCTTTGATTATTTTGAATTAGTTGCAACATTAGTTGTTCTTACAATAATTTATTTTGCATTATTGTATAAGAAAAAAAACCACAAAAAGAAGTCTAGAAAATAATTCTAACTATTAAATAGTAACAAAACATAAAGTTTAAATAGTTTTAATATTAAATTTTTTTATGAGTACAGAAGATAATTATGAAACAAATTATAGAAAGAAATTAACCTTCGGGGGTTCAAGTTTATTAGTCGGTTCTCTTTTTGCTGGTCCTGCTGCTCCGATTGTTGCAGCCTTGGGTATTGGGATGATAGTTGGAAGAGCAGTTAGAAGTTTAGCAAGCGAAAATGCAAAAAAAGAATATGAAGAAGAAAAAGCAAGTAAAAGAAAAGAAAATGTGAGAAAAGAGGAAAATTATCAAGAACATAATTCGTATCTTCCAGAATCACCTGAAACAGCTATTGCAAGATCAAGTCCTCAAATAGCAAAAAGTGTTCTTGAAAGAATTGCCCAGAATAATATGTATCAAGAAATAGCAGAAAAGTCGACTATTATGGCACGAGAATATTTAGAAAAAGTTAAAGAAACAAATCCAGAGAGGGTTGCAAGAAGTGATGGAATTTACATATCTGTCGGGGAAGATTTAAATAAAGGGTTAAGTAGATTTTTATCGAGAGAAAAAGGGTATAAAATAAATATTTCTTTAAAGGAAAATGATACTAAATAAAATCTTTAATAAAATTTACGAAATATTTCATCCGTACAGAAAGTTGGATGAGGCTTTAAGAAATAGTTTAGAAGACTCATTTAAAGATTCATTTTTCTCATTAAAAGAAATGATTTATACCCCAAATGGATTTAAGTTAAAATTAGATTATAAAAAAGATTTTGTGCCTGGAGAACAAAAAGATTATTCAAAAAAATCTTTCCTTGATTATTTACCCCCAGAATATGAAAGTTATAAAAAAATATATTTGGGTCTTGAAAGATCAATAGAAAGTTTAGGAGAAAGAATAAATAAAAGATTTGAAGAAGTAAGTAATAGTTTGGAGAAAAGATTAGACAAGTTACAATTTTCTTTTGGAGGTTTAAATTAAATGTATGACTTAGTTCCTTATCAATTTCCTTCAGTTCCTCAGCCAGAATCACCTGAAACAGCAATTGCAAGAAGTGATGCAGAAATTGCAGCAGACACATTAAAAGAACTGTCACAAAAAGCCCTGTATAATAATTTGACGGCTTCTGCAAATAACTTAGGAATGAAATATTTAGATTGCTTGAAAGAAGTTGATTCTTTAAAGTTGAAAGATAGTTCAAACTTAGATGTTAACGTAGAAATGATAAAAAACAGAGGGATAACGAGGATGCTTTTCGGAGAAGAAGAAAGGGGAGTTCACATTTCTATAAGATTAAGAAAAGAAAATAGTTAAGAACAAATTTATAAATCTGTTTCTATTAATTTAACTAAGATGGTGATGAATATTTCAAAGAAATTTTTATTTCTAATTTTTGTTTTTGCATTTAGTTTTATCTCTGCAGATTTTTCTTTAGGAAATGTAAGTTATTCTGTTGAATCTTCTTACAATGTCGGAGAAAATTTAAGCGGTTGGTTAAATATAAGTTTCTCTGGAGAATATTTAAATTCAACTTTGAAAAGTTCTGGCGGCGGAGAAATTACTTTAACAGATTTATTAGATAAAAATTTGAATTCTGGATTTGATTATGATTGCACTCCTACAAGTTGTACATTAGATTATTCTGGAACAGCAGAAAGTTCTTCTAAAACATTTAGTTTAAACGCAGGAGAATCAGCATTATTTGGATTTAAAGTTACAGGAGATAATGCTCTAAGTGATATAACTAGTTTCAAATTTGATTTGGTCAGCAACAATGCAGAGACAGATGTTTTCCCGTTATCGTTGGATATTTTAAATGATGAAATAAATGACTGGGAAGCTTACACTGCTTCAAGCAATTATGGAACAGAAAATTTTGGATGTTTTGTAAATTTACCTGAACAAACTTACAAAGCAAAAATTGCTTCTGCTTATTATTGTGAAACTGTTGAACTTGAAAGAGCACCGGCAGTAGAAATTGGAGCTTATGTTAATTATCTTGAAGGTGGGACAAGTGTTCAGTTTGATATGAAAATTGGAAATGTTGATACAGGAAATTCCCAAACCTGCACTGCAACAGCGACGGGAACAGGAAGAATTGCATGTGTTCCAGATTATCTAATTGAAGAATCAGGAACCTATTATATTTGTATTAAACCAAAAAATACTGCTGACGCGAATAAATATGAAATTAATTACGAACAAACAGATACTTGCGGATACAGTGGAACCTTCGACGGAGTTTATGATTACGATTTTGAAATATTTGAAAGGTCAAAAACTTACGCATCAAATATTAATTTTACACTAAATAATACCGAATTGTCCAAAGCAGAAAGTCCAACGACAAATATAGAAAGTTATATTGAAAAATATATCACGAATACATATGAAAATAATTGTGAGAATGGTTGCATAATACCCATTAAGATTAATTCTGAAATAGACCAAACAATAACCGTTTCAAATGCGAGAATAATTTATGTTACTGGAATTTCAAGGGAGACAAATAGTTTTTATGGCATTCAGGAATCTCCCGCGTTAATTAATTCAGAATTTCAAAGATTATATTTAGCTCCTGCAGGGTTTAATGTTTCAGATGAAAAAGGAACTTATGATATTTCCGTTTCATTAAATGAAGAGGAATTATTTGAACAAACAATTATTGTTGGTGATGCCCCAATTATAGATTATGTAACTCCTACAAAAACTGCAATAAAATTTTCTACAGAATTTATTACAGGTGTAACTTCTGATTTAAATATTACCTCGTACAAATGGAATTTTGGCGACGGAGATGTTGAAACGACATCTGAAAATGTAGCTACACACATATACGAATCATCTGGAAGTTATACTATGATGTTAACTGTTTCAAACTCGGCAGGAAGAAATTCTTCGAAAAATTTTAGCATCACGATAAGTCCAGCTTCGGAAATTGTTCCAACTCTTTTGTTAGAAGCGTCAGAAAATGTTGCAAGTTTGGAAGAAGATATAAATGGATTTACTGATTTCAAAAAAACAAGCATTCAAAATGCATTTGATGTCGGATATATCAATGACCAGATTCTTGTATTAAAAGACAGTGAGTCAAAAGCAACTCTTGAATCAGATTATGAAGCAATATTAGAAGAGTTGCTAAAAATGGAAATCCCGCTTTCTGTTGGAGAAACAGCGTCGGGACAAGGAATTGTTTTCTATCCCGAAGAAGAAAATATTAATCTTGATGTTTTGAAAGGAATTAGTGAAGAAAGTTATAGTTCTGGAAAAGATGAAGAATATCGAGAAGCAATCTTATCTTGGGAAGTCAATAATGTAAATGTTATTTTAAGTTTCAATGAAATTTCTGCAATCTATGAAGATTATCAAGAGCCCGCTGTTAGAATTTTCGAAGTAAGTGTAACCAAAACCGGAGAAGAACCAGTTTATTTAATTATAAAAGATATGGAAGATCTTCTTTTTGAAGAAGATTATCCTATAACCGAATACGATGGTTATCAATATCTCACAATTAGTGAAGGAACACAAAATATTATTTTTTCAACAACTGAAGATTTGAATTTTCTTACTCTCCCAATTTTTATTTCTCCGTCGTTGAGTGAAATTACAATTGCTGAATGGAGCGCATTTGATGACAGCGGAAGTTTAAAGCGATGGATATTTTTTACTATAATTGCTGTTGCAGTTTTATTTTGTACTTTTATTGTTTATATTGTTCTCCAAATTTGGTATAAAAGAAAATATGAAGCTTATTTATTTAAGAATAGAAATAATTTGTATAATCTTATCAATTATGTAAAAAGCTCGAAGGAGAATGGGGTGAAAGATAAAGATATTGAAAATAATTTGGAGAAAGCAGGATGGACATCTGAACAGTTAAGATATGTTATGAGAAAGTTTGCTGGTAAAAATACAGGTATGCCAGAAATCCCTATCAAGAAAATTTTGAAAGAAAAGAAAGTAAAATAATCATTTGATTACTGAAATATTTATAAACCAACACGACGATTTTATAATATGGTGGTAAAAGTTTTTAAGAATTTTTTTAAGAGAATTTTTGCTAACTTATTCAAGAATAAAAGAGAAATTAAGTTAGGTTTTTACGGACCTCCAAACGCAGGGAAGACCAGTTTAGCAAATAGAATATGTAAAGATTTTACTGGTGAAGAAATGGGCACGGTTAGTAAAGTTCCACATGAAACTAGAAAGGTTCAATTCAAAGAAAAAGTTGAAATCGCTTACAAAGGGAAGAAAATAACTTTCAAAATGATTGATACGCCAGGGATTGCGACGAAGATTGATTATGAAGATTTCTTAAAATATAAAGTATCAAAAAAAGATGCAAAAGAAAGAGCAAAAGAAGCAACTCAGGGAGTTATTGAAAGTATAAAGTGGCTCGATGATATGGATATGGTTGTTGTTGTTCTCGACGCTACAGAAAATCCTTACAATCAAGTTAACATTACAATTATCGGAAATTTAGTTGCAAGAAAAATTCCAGTTCTTATTGTAGCTAACAAAGTTGATTTGAAAAAAGCAGACATTAAAAAAATAGAAGCAGCATTTCCAGAATATGAAGTCGTGGGAATAAGTGCGAAGTTCGGTGATAATCTTGAAGAATTTTATGAATCAATTTTCAGGGTTTCAAAAAAAGTTTAGTAAAAATTAAAAAGCATATTTGGTTTAAGATAAAAATGACAGATAAAAAAATGGGTGGCGGAAAAAAGATTGGGGATATTAAAGGATTTTCAATTCAATTTCTTCCATATTCTGAAATAAGAGATTTGGACGGCGACGAGAGAATAAAAAAAATTCTTGGAATACTTTTAGGAAATAATATTTTAATTCTTCAAGGAAGATTGACTTCGAACGAAGAAGCGAGATTAATCGGTGACACGATGGCTATGATTGGACATATTGCTAATTTTAGAGGAATAGAACTTGCAGTTATTTCTGGAAACAGCAGAGAAAGTATTTTAGGAAAAATGAAAAAAGGAATTGCAAATGCCCTCGCTGGCGGAGATTTCAGTGCAATAACTGTAATGGGTCCTGCAACAATTGTAAAGGAAATAAAAAGAAATCCTAAGAAGATTGAATTATTCTTGAACAGATAATTGAAGATAAAGATAATAAGACAGAAAATATAAATAGTCAAAAGAATTTTTCTATTTATGCCACACCAATGCGTTCACTGCGGAAAATTATATCCTGCTGGAAGCAAAGAATTGTTAAGCGGATGTACAGAATGTGGAAGTCATTTTTTCTTTTACATAAAAGATGAATTAATGCAGAAAATGCTTGAGACTCCGATTGAAATACCCGTCGAAGAAAGAAAAAATGTTGAAAAAGAAATAAGAGAAATGGCTGGAATTATTGATGAAGAAATTCCTGTGATTTTAGACATTGAATCTGTGCGAGTTACCGGTTCTGGAAAGTTTGAAATTGATATTGTAAATTTATTCAATAAAAAACGTCCTTTGATTTACAAAGTTGAAGAAGGAAAATATATTATTGATTTAGCGTCGACGCTGAAACAGAATATTAAAGATTTGAAAGAAATACGAAATCCAAATGAAAAAAAATAATGAAATTTTAAAAGAGGTTTTGAAAGAAATAAATCCCCATGAAGAAGAGGTAAATTCTATTTGGAAAATTGTAAAAGAATTCAAGGTTCTTGCTGAAAAGAAAATTAAAAAAAACAAAATAGATGCAGAGATATTTGTCGGCGGAAGTTTCGCAAAAAACACGATGATAAAAAAAGGAAAATATGACGTAGATATTTTTCTCAGATTTGATAAAAAATATGGAGAAGAAGAAATTTCTAAAATAACTGGAAAAATAATTATAGGTTTGAAAAAAGAATGGAAGGTTTCTGTAATTCACGGCTCACGAGATTATTTTAAGATTGATATTAATCCTTCTTTTTTTATTGAAGTAATTCCAGTTATAAAAGTAAAAAATCCGAAGGAAGCGAGAAACATAACTGACTTGTCTTATTTCCATGTTAATTACATAAAAAGAAAAATGAAAAAAGAAATGATTGACGATGTAAAATTAGCAAAAGCATTTTGTCATGCAAACGACTGCTACGGAGCTGAAAGTTACATAAAAGGATTTTCTGGTTACGCACTTGAACTTTTGATTTATCATTATAAAACTTTTATGAATTTTTTAAAACAAGTTGAAAAAATAAAAGATAAGGAGATTATAGACATAGAAAAAAGTTATAAAAATAAATTGGAAATTTCTATGAATATGAATAGTGCAAAAATGACTTCACCGATAATTTTGATAGATCCTACTTACAAAGAAAGAAATGCCTTGGCTGCTTTGTCAAGAGAAACTTTTGAAAAATTTAAAGAAGTTGCAACAAAATTTTTGAAAAATCCTTCAAAGGAAATGTTTGAAGATAAGAAAGCAGACATTATAAAAATAAAACAAAATGCGTCGAAGAAAAATGCAGAATTTATTTTAATAAAAATAATAACAGATAAGCAAGAAGGAGATGTTGCTGGAAGTAAACTTTTGAAATTTTACAAGCATTTTTCCGAAGAGGTTAAGAAATATCATGATGTCTCAGAAAAAGGTTTTGAATACGATGATAAGAAAGGTGCAATATTTTTCTTAGTTACTAAAAAGAAAAAAGAAATAATTATCAGCGGACCCGAAGAAAGAGATGTTGAGAATATTTCTGCATTCAAAAAATTGCACAAAGATATTTTTGTAAAAAATAAAAGAATTTTTGCAAGAGAAAAAATTAACAAAAACATTCATGAATTTGCAAAAATTTGGATGATAAAAAACGCGAAGAAAATGAAAGAAATGTACATTACTAGTTTGGAAATAATTTAATTATTCTCCAATTGCTTTTTCAAATAAAGAAGTGAATGATTCTACGAAGAATGGTGAGTTCAGCCATATTGCAATGTCGTCGCCAACATCTCCGCCTTTTGAAATATAAAAGAAAATTTCTTTTCTATCTATCACGAAAAACTTTGAATCCATTTCAATTTTTTTTACTTTTACGCCAAGCTGAGATTCTACATCTTGAATTAAACTTTTTTCTCCTGAAAGTGCAACTTGGATTTTAACATTTGATTTTTTCAAAGCTGCGAAAGTTTGGGCGAATAATTTCAATTTTAATCTCATCTCTTCTGCATTTGTGCATATTATAACTTCTTTTTGTGCGTTTGCAATTACTTCTTTAAGGAAATTAGAAATGTTAGTTTTTCCTCGTAGAGACGCCGAAATTTCTTCATTTTTTATGGGGTTTATTCCTTCTTTGTATAACTCGTCGAGTTTCATGAACTCTTCTGTTTCTTTTATTCGTGAAAGATTTTTTACTCTTTCTTCTGCTTCTTTTCTAATATCGTTTTTTATTCTCTCTAAAATTATTTGTGGTTTAACTCCGATATATTTTACTGGTTTTCCCATTCTTATTATTGCAAATCCTTTTTTCTCCAAACCTTCGAGAACATCGTAAGTTCTGCTTCTAGGAACTCGTGAAATTGAAGCAACTTCTCCAACAGAAGCAACTCCTTTGCTAAGCAAAGCTAACCAAACTTTTGTTTCATAAAGATTAAGGTTAAAATGATCTTTTATTTTTGTAATTAAATTGGGTGCGAGTATCATGCTATATAATTCCTTAATTTATTTGTGACTATTTTATTAGCAATAAATTCTCTTTGCTGTTCTTCTTCAGGAGATAATCCCTTTAAGTCTAGAAGAGTAAAAAGCATTGACTCTAATTCTTTTCCTTCTCTGCTTTCAACAGAATAATTTACTCCAGGATATTGTTTTACTAGATTTTCAAATTCAGTTATTGGATTATTGTAAGTGTTCATAGTGATTAACCCCTTGATTTAATTTGATAACTCCAGAATGAATTCCAAGCCAAGTCAACCAGTTTGATTTTTCGTTTTGTTCTGTAGGAGTTAAGTTTGAATAAGGAACTTGATTTCTCAAAGCAAAATAAGCTTTTTTTAATAGGGGAGCGTCATTTAAATTAATAGGATAATCACTAAAAAATTCTCTAAGACATTTGTATTGTTTGGGTTTCCCTTCTAATGTAATTACTCCTAGATCAGAATGTTCTATTTTATTTTTAGATAATATTTCAGTTAACATAAATTTTCATAAGAATGCGGATTTATAAATCTTCTGATTGTTGTTACTTAATAATAAGTACAAAACTAAATAGTAAATAAGACACGAGAATTCCTAAGAAAATTCCTGCAGTTATGAAAGGCATTGCAGGATAAAATTTCTTTTTTTCTGAAAAAGAGAATAATAATGCTAAACCAATAAACGCTCCGAAAATTACAAATAAAGCAGGAATTAATCCGCCAATAAATGCAGGTAATCCTAAGAAAGAAAGATCTACCGAAGCTGTTTTAAGAATTACTCCGGCAGTTATTATTGGGAATACAACATCCCCCCCACCAAGAATTGCAAGATTAACTTTTATTTTTTTATTTTTTAATTTTGATTTTTTCATTTTATTAATCTGCATTCTCATTTTTTTTGAAACATAAGGAACAAAAAATCCTGAAAAAACTCTCAAAGTATTCATCTGATATTTTGCCATTTTTTGCATAATTCCTGAATGCCAAACAGCCCACATGTCATAAATGGAAATTATTATTAACAAAACAATAACAGTCCAGAAATTTAAAATAGGAACGAATATCGTCGCTATTCCGGGATAAATTAATAATTCTGTTAAGTTATGAATAATTATATTTCTTCTGTAAGTTTTTATAAAAGCTAGAACAACGGCTAAAATTAAGATTGCAATAATAAACGGAATTGAATTAATTAGGTTTGGAAAAAAAGAACTGAATGTTATAAACAAAGAAATAATTATGACGACGAAAAACCACGCACGAAGAACAGAATCAATTTTAAATTTAGTCAGAAGAAAAAATAATAAAATTGCAAATACAAATGCAAAAATCAGAGAACCAAAATAAAAACCAAAATCAGATTGCTGTTGAATTTCTGGGGGTTGGAAAGAAGACAAAATAGGATTTGTCACGGGTTGCATTTCTCCATTTACCTCTGCTTCTTGATTAAAAATATCTACATTAATTACATACAAACCAATAAATTGCGTAATCAAAAACATCGACAACAGAACTATTGTTATTTTGAAATTGTGTTTCATTTTCCTCTTATTAAATTATAAAATTGAAAGAAGTTTTTAAATTTAGTTAATTATCTTAATCTTAGAGTTTCAAGATTTCTCGGAACATTTGTTTCTACTTTGTTGAGTTTGTAAATTGCCGACGCTAAATCTAAAGATTTTGAAACCTCACCGTGATTTACAATTACTCTTTTTGGACGAGGACGCATGTTGTTGAAAAAAGAAAGTAATTCGTTTCTTCCTGCGTGCGCTGAAAAACCGCTCATTGTTTCAACTTGAAATTCTATTTTAACAATTTCTTCTTTACCATCTACCATCATTTTTGTTTCTTTTGCACCGTCTTGAACTTGTCTTCCTAAAGAACCGACCCCTTGATAACATACAAATACGAGTGCGTTATTTTTATTACCTGCAAACTCCTTGAAATATTCTACTGATGCTCCACCGACAAGCATACCTGAAGTTGCAAGAACAATACAAGAACCGCCTTCGATAACTTGTTTTCTTTCCTGCGCAGAACCGACTCTTGCGAATACTTCTGACATAAAAGGATTTCTATCTTGGAAAACATCTGTTCTTACTTTGCTACTTAAGAAATCGGGATAAGCTGTGTGAATTGCGTTGATGTCCCAGATCATTCCGTCAATATAAATCGGGACTTTTTTTAATTTTCCCGACGACATAGCGTCTTCTAAAACTAACATTGTTTCTTGAGCTCTTCCTAAACCTAATTCGGGAATCAAAACTTTTCCGTTTCTTTCAATTACATTATTAATTATATTCACAAGTTTTTCTTCTGTTTCTGCCCGTGGCGGGAAGATATCTTCTTTCGCACCGTAAGTTGATTCAACTTGGATGGATTCTACTCGAGGATATTTATTTACTGCAGGATCCAATAATCTTGTGTAAGCATATTTCATATCACCTGTGTAAATAAAATTGTGAAGTCCGTTTCCAATATTTATATGAATTTGTGCAGAACCTAAAACGTGTCCAGCATTGTAAAGTGTAATTCTCACGTCGGGAGTTATATCTGTAACTTCATTATAATTTAAACAGATGCTGTGTTTTACCATTTCTTTAATATCAGGAGAATCAAATAATGGTTTTGATGCTTGTTTGTAAGCGACACCAATAAAGTCTAATGCTAATAATGCTGCAATATCTCTTGACGGTGCGGTCATGTAAACTGGGCCTTTGTATCCCATTTTGTAAATATAAGGCAAAAGTCCGACGTGGTCGAGGTGTGCGTGACTGATTATAATTGCATCCAAATCATTTAAATTAAATTCTGGAACATTCAAATAAGGAAATTTATCTTCGCCTTGCGATGCGACGTCGATTCCGCAATCAAGTAAAATTTTTGAATTTGGTGTCTGCAATAACATACAACTTCTTCCGACTTGTCGTCCGCCACCGAGGAAAGTTAATCTAACCCACTCGTCGACTTTTTCGGGGTTCCATTCCTTGTAAATTTTTTGTCCTATTTCATTTAAGAATTTTCTTCTGTAATTATTATTATCATAAAGAACTGCACGAATATTTTCTGTGATTTTACTTTTTATCGCCGGGCTTCTCTGGACTTGTGGAACCCATAAAGTTTTATGTTTTATTTCGTCAAGAATACTTCCTTGTTTTCCGATTACTAATCCTGGGCGTTTCGCTTCGATAACTACAATACTTCTTTGAATATCAAAAATTATTTCTGTGATTTCTGCTTCGACTGGAACAATTTTTTTTATTTCTTTTTCTGTTTCTGATTGCTCTGTAAGAATTTTTTGATCTGCTCTTAATTCAATTCTTTTCTTAACTTGATCAACAATTTGTTTTATTGTCGATTCTCCCTCGCGGAAAAATTTAGCATTGTTAGTATAAAGAACGATGTTTGCTCCTTCAAAACTTGCTTCGGTAACGTCTCCGTGCAATTGCTCAGTAATATTTTTCAAAATGTCCATTCTAAATTGTAATAAAATTAATTTTTGTCTTTAAATTCCGAAAGAATTTCTTGACTAACTTCTTTTTTAATTCCCTCTTTTGTTATTGAATATATATCAATTCCGTTTCCTGATGCCATATCTCTTTGTGTTGAAGATTTTATACATTCTATTGCTAGTTGGATTCCTTCTTTTACAGATAATCCTTTCTTGTATTGTCTTTCTAATAAACCGAGGACATAAGGCATTCCTGAACCTAAGCTTGCTGTATAATCTTTAATTAGGTTTAAGAATCCGCCAGTTATTTCGTATAGCGAAACTTCACCATTCTCATCGAAACCTCCGAGTATAAATGCACTTTGTGAAACTTGCATATTTGAAAGTAATGATGCTGCCTGTTTTACGTGCGGGCGTGATTTTGAACGAAGTTCTTTTAATTTTAATTCAGCAGTCAAAAGTTTTGAAATTTTTTGTGTCTCTGTTGCCGAACCACAACCTGCAAAAAGAAGGTAATCATTTATTGGGTAAACTTTTTCGTAATCTTTTTGGATGATTAAACTCTGTCCGATAGAAACTCTATTATCGCCCGCCATCACAATTCCATCTTTACAGACAATTCCTAAAATCGTTGTTCCAGTTTTTACTGAATTTTTTAACTCGCTATCCATTTGAATATTATAGAATAATTTTCGTTAAAGTATAAGAGAATAAGAGGTTTATAAATTTTTTGGGTTATTTTCCTTCGACTTTTGTTATCCCGTTTTCTTTCTTGAATTTAATTACGTTTTCTACAAATCCTTCTATTTTCTGTTCGTGACTGACGATAATTAATTGTCCTATGTTTAATTGCTGGAAAACGTCACGCATTTTATCCAACTGCTGTTCTGAAAATCCGTCTGTTGGCTCGTCGAGAATTATCAAATCCCGAGTTTTTATTTTGCTCATTAATTTATTTATTACTTGATTTAGTGCAAGGCGATAAGCCAGAGCAATTGCAGTTCGTTCTCCCCCAGAAAGATAAGCATATTCAATTTCATAATCTTGCTGTTCAACAATCGGCGTGAAATCATCACTTAATCTGACGCTAAAAGTATCTGAAACTAAAGTATAAAACCATTCTGCAAAAAGTGTTGAAAATTCTGTCTTCAATTTTAGCATAACATTTTTTTCAATAAATGAAATCAGCGTAGTGAATTGTTTCGAAAGCCAGTTCTCCAGTTCTGAAAGATAATTAAGCTGATTTTTTATTAATTCAGTTTTTTCAATTGCAGATTTTAATTGTTCAATTTGTGAAGAAAAAAATTCAATTTCTTTTTTTGATTCTGCAAGTTTAATTTCAGAAATTCTTTCTTGTCTTAAAATGTCTTCAAATTCTCTCTGCTTTAATTCTGCAAGATTTGCAACTCTAGATAAATCCATTATCGCAGAAGACAATAATTCAGAATGCTGTTTTAAAATTTCTATATCTTTTCCAAGAAGCAAATTTGATTTTTCGACATTATTAATCTGAACCAATTTTTCATCAATTCCCTGAAGTTTTATTTTCAAAATTCTCAAATCTGTAAAGCGTTTCTCGTCGGAAGAAATTAGAAATTCAGTTTTTCTTAAATTTTCCAAAACTTTCATTTTCTCTTCTTCAAGAGTTTGAATTTGATTCTTGAACTCAAATTCGCTGTTGTGAATTTTATTCATAACATTTGCTCTGTAAACAGAATCAACATTTTGAAGACAAGTCGGACAAATTTCTAAACTAGAAATTTTCTTCTCTAGCTTTTTGTCTTCTTCCATTCTAAAAGAAACAGAGTTAATTTTAGAATTAATTTCAAGATAAGAATTATTCAATTTTTCTTTTTCTTTTTTATTATCGGAAATTCTTTTTTCAAGAACAGCTAATTCGGATTCATCAAATGCAAGATTTTGAAGTTCAGCAACTTGCAATTTTAATTGTGAAATTGTTTTTGTATTCGAGAAAATTGTCTCTTCTTTATTCATAATCATAATTTTTGTTTTTTCAATTTCGCTCTGGAGTTTGTTTTTCTCGTCGATTTTCTTGGAAATTTCTTCTTTTTCTGCCTGAATTTTTTTTCTTATTTCTTTTTTTTCGTAAAGATCTAATTCAAGCGAGGGAACAGTTTTTTTCTTTTCTTCAAGTTCGCTCTCTTTTGAAACAAGCAAGAATTTATCTTGTTCGAGATTCGCAACCATTCCTTCTTTCATTCTTTTTTCTTCTCTTAATTTCGTCGCAAGAATTGTAACATTCTCGAGAATTGTTTTATATTTATCGATCCCAAAAACATGACGCAAAGTGTTTATTCTCGTTTCCGCATCTTCAAGAATTATCTGTTTCATTTCCTCTTGGGGAGTATAAACTGTAAATTTGTACAATATATTTTGTTTTTTTGCAAACTCTGCAGGGTAATCCAGCAATTCTAAAATTTTACTTTTTAATTCTGTGACTGCCATTTCTTTTTTTTCTCCGTTGATAAAAAGCGAACAATAATCTTGAGAGATAGTTTTACTTTTTTTCAAAGTTCGTTCGATTGTTATTTCATTTCCGTCGATTTCAAAAATTAATTTTACTGCTCCCTCTTTCGCACCATTTCTCAACAAAGCAGAACCTCTTTGTCCTGGCTGTAATCCAAATAATGCAAATTCTATTGCCAAAAGAACAGAAGTTTTTCCTGCACCAATATCTCCCGATAACAACGTTGAACCGTCGACGAAATTTATTTCTTGACTTTCATAACTTCTGATGTTTTCTAAAACAATTTTTTTTATTCTCATATTAAAAATTTAAAATTTTTTTATTTTCTTCTATAAGTCTATTTGTAAAACTTTCAAGTTTTTCTCCTTCTTGTTTCTCGAGAGAAAGAGAGCTAATTAATTGCGGAATAAATTTATTGAAATCAACAGGGTTCTGACTTGAAAAAATGTTAATTGATTCCTCTTCGACGTTGTCGATATTCCGAACTTCAACTTCCATTTCAACTTCTTTTGTTTTCAGTTCGTGCGTGTTTTTCAAAAGGAAAAAAGATTTTTTTCTCGTCGCTGCTTCTTCTATCTGCTGAAATTTTATATCTGAAGTCGAACCAGATTCGAGTTCTCCTTTTACCCTCAATAGAATTATTTTATCTTCAACATCATGCTTTTCAATTTCAGAAATTATCTGCGATGTTGCAGTCATTGCGTTCTTGACTTCAATTTCAATTAAAACAACATCTTTTAATTTTAATTCCATTTTGTGAAGAGAATTTGTTTCCTGCGTGTCCACAATGTAAAAACTTCCGTGTTTCAAATCTTCAAGTTCTTGAAAATTATTTGGGAAAATCGGGCCGGGGTAAATAAAATTTTGATATTGGAAATCAATATGCAAATGCCCGAGTGCGTAATAATCTGCTTTGGGAATTAAATCAGTTTCAATAGCGTCGACAGGAAGAGTTCCTTTTGCTTTGTCTATCGTCGTGTGAAGCATAAAAATTTTGAATAATCCTGGTGCGTCATTTAATTTTACTCTTCTTAAATCTGGAATTTCAAGTCCTGATTTTTTTCCAGGATACCCATAAATAGCGACGTTCCCGAAGATAAACGGATTTAAAATAATTCCATTTTCCGTTTCTTCAATGTCTGCAACATTTTTACAGAATCCAGCTTTTTCCAAGACGTCCAAGAAAGTTTTTCCTGAAACAGAATAGTCGTGAGAACCCGCAATTATAAAACAGGGGAGTTTTGCTTCTCTTAATCGTTTGAATTCTCCGAATGTATCTCTTAGAATTTCTATCGGAGGATATGCCGAGTCGAATAAATCTCCAGCTATTAAAACGAAATCTAATTTTTGTTCTAAGCATAAGTCGATTGCTTTTCTAAAAGATTGGAAGTTTAAATCCTGTAAAGGTTTTTGTTTCCAACCTCCGAGGTGAACATCGGATATATGTGCGAATCTCATTTTCAAAAAGTTTATAATAATCTGAACGTTGAAGAATATATAAAATTGATTGTGATAAAATGAAATTTACTATACTTTTTGGAGGCAAAGCAGGACAGGGATCAAATATTCTTTCGACGCTGTTAGGCAAGGCATTGATAAATCTCGGATATTATGTTTTTATGTCGCGAGATTATGAATCAGTTATTCGTGGAGGACATAATTTTAACGTTATAACTTTTTCCGAAGAACCGATTTACAGCAATGAATCAAAAGTAGATTTAATCGTCGCACTCGATGAGAATACTGTTATTGTTCATAAAAATAAATTGAAAAAAGATGGGAGCACAATCAATGGGGAAGGAAAAGGAAATATGTATTTTGCTGGGAGAATTTACAAATTTTTGTGCATCGATTTTAAAATTTTAGAAGAGCAGTTACAAGAATTGAAACAAAGATTTGAAGAAAATATTAAAGACGCGATGGAAGGTTATCAATCCGAAACAAAATCTGCGTGCAAAATTGAACTTAAAAAAAGAAAATTATTTTTTATGAATGGAAATAAAGGAATTTCCGACGGTGCTGTGAAATCTGGAATTGATGTTTATTTTGCTTATCCGATGACACCAGCGACGAATGTTATTAGTGAATTAGCTGAAAGGCAGTTGGAAAATAATTTTGTTGTTATGGAATTAGAAAATGAAATTGCCGTGATTAATGCTGCGATTGGTAGTGCAATTACTGGTGCGAAAGCGATGATTGGAACTTCCGGTGGGGGTTTTGATTTAATGACAGAAGCTTTGAGTCTTACGGGAATTTCAGAAACACCTTTGGTAATTTATCTTGCAAGTCGTCCGGGGCCGTCGACGGGAATTGCAACTTATACTGGACAGGGAGATTTAGATTTAGCACGACATTCTGGACACGGAGAATTTCCGAGAATGGTTTTATCTCCAGGAGATCCTGTTGAGGCAGAAGAATTAACGAGTCAGGCATTTTTCTTTTCACAAGAGTATGGGATTCCTGCAATCGTTTTATCTGACAAACATCTTGCAGAAAGTTCTTACACGACAAATGAAATTGCAATGATAACTTTGTCGAAGAAACGCACAGAACTTAAGAGATATAATAGTTATGAAACTGATGAATTCGGGAACGTTGCCGAGAATCCTGAAAGAATAATTAGAAATGTCGACGAGAGAAATGAAAAACAAAAGAGAATAAATCGTGGAGCAGAGAAATTTGAGAATTACAAAACTTACGGAAATAAAAATTCCAAGAATGTTGTTATTTCTTACGGGAGCACCAAAGGTGCGATTGTTGATTCAATAAAAGATTTGGATGTGAAATTTGTTCAAGTTTTATATCTTGAACCTTTCCCTGAAAAAATAAAAAAAGAAATTGAAGGAAAAAATATTATTCTTGTTGAAAATAGTGCAACAGGACAACTTGCAAAATTAATTGCAGAGAAAACTGGAATTTTTATCGACGACAAAAATAAAATTTTAAGATATGACGGACGTCCATTTTTACACGACGAATTATCTGAAGAAATTCGGAAGAGGTTGAGGAAATGATGAAAATTAGAAAAGGAAAATTAAATGATTTAGAAGAATTGCATTTTATATTGAATAATACAAAAGAATTACACGGAGAAAAAAACAACCCAGAACAATATCCAAGGAGATGGATTAAAATTGTATTAAAAGATAAAACAACGTCGGTATTAATTGCAGAAGAAAAAAATAAATTAGCCGGATTTTTCATTGCTGAATTCGATAAAAAAACAAAATCCTCTTATTTAGTAGATATTTTTGTCAAACCCGAATACAGAAAAAAAGAATTTGCTTCAAAACTGCTTAAAGAATATGAGAAACTGTGCAGAGAAAAAGGGATTGATGAGCTTACCACATTAGTTTTAACAGACAATAAAAAAATGCAGTCATTTATGAAAAAGTATAATTACAGACAAGGAAATAAATTTTTTTATTATAGTAAAAAATTAAAATGACAAGCAAAAAACCAGCAGATAAAAATAATTTGAATACGAATGTGATACCGACGTGGTGTCCTGGATGTTTTAATTTTCAGATACTTGCAGGAATAAAAAATGCGATTGAAAGAGAAATAAGAAACGGAAAAAAGAAAGAAGATTTTGCGATGGTTACCGGAATTGGTTGTCATGGAAAAATTTTCGATTATGTAAATTTAAACGGAATTAATACTTTGCATGGAAGAGTTTTGCCGACATGTCTTGGAATGAAAGTTGGAAATCCAAATCTTACTATTCTTGGTTTTTCTGGCGACGGAGATTGTTATGCAGAAGGAATGGAACATTTGATTCACGCTGCGAGATTTAATGCGGACATAAAATATTTTGTTCACAATAATCAAGTTTTTGCTTTGACTGTTGGGCAACCCACACCAACGACAGAAATTGGTTTCAAAGATAAGACGACTCCGATGGGTGTAAAATTTCCCCCAATAAATCCAATAAAATTAATGCTTGCTGCTGGCGCAACTTTTGTTGCAAGAGTTTATGCGAATTCAGAACAGATTGAATATATTTTCAGAGAAGCAATGCGACACAAAGGTTTTGCGTTTGTAGAAATTTTGCAACCGTGCATAGTTTTCCATAATGATAAAGGATACGTGGAGAAAACATATTCGTTGGATCAAGTCAAACATGATAAAACAAATTTCCAACAGGCAATGAAAAGAGCAGAGGAATTTAATTACAGCGACGTTGAAAAAATTCCTTTAGGTATTTTCTATCGGGCACAAAGAAAAATTTTAGAAGAACAATATCCCCAACTTGCTGAATTGAAAAGATTGAAGATTGGTTGGAAAGACATTAAACGATAATTTTTAATTCCCAAATAAATAATTTTTCAAAAAATAATTTTTCAAAACCGATTTCTTTTGCTTTGTAATTTAATTTTTTAAAATCAACATCTTTCGCAAGAGAAGAAGTTATCAAAAATATTTTTCCATTTTTATTTAGATAATTTTTTGCTTGTTTCAAAAATAGCAAAATTATCTCATTTCCTTTTTTTCCTCCTGTCGTCGCTAAACGCGAACTTTTTGGTTCGCGAGAATCTTCTGGAAGATAGGGCGGATTGAAAATAATTAAGTCAAATTTTATCTTTGGAATTTTATCAAACAAATCAGAATGAATACAATTAAATCCTAAACTTCTACAATGCAAAACAGATTTTTTATCAATATCTGACGAGAAAATATTTTCTAATTTTATTCCTAAACTTTTTGCAGTTTCAAGATGAATTCCACTTCCTGTGCCGATTTCTAAAAATTTTAAATCTGGATTTTTATTCAATAGATTAGGAATATTTTCCTTCAAAATTCGTGACATCAAAAAAGAATCCTCTGCTGGCTCGTAAATCATTTTAACTCATTATATTACTAATAAAATCAATTAATTGCTGTTTAAACAAAAATATTGTTATCAAAATCCCTATCAAAAAGATAAGAAGTCCAATGAGAATTGCAACAATTACTTTTTCTTGCGAAGTCATTGCAGATGATGAAACTTTTTTTTGAACAGGCATTTCCATTTTGTTAGAAGTTGTTTGAGGTATTGAATTGATAATTGTTTTTGGAATTTCTTTAGAAACAAATTTAAGATTATCCGACATAATCACGTCTGGAATGGGTTTGGGTGTTTCTTTCTGTTCTTTAGGTTGAACTTCCTCTCCGTAACTTGAAACTATTTGGATTACTTTTGGGGTTTGAATTTCCACTTGTTTAATTTCTGATAAAGGGCCTTTTGTTTCTACTTTCACTGCCGTTGAATAATTAAGTAAAGTTGCAGCAGCTTCTTCAATTTCTTTTCTATCATAACCTGCGTTGAAAAAACTCATCATCGCATCTTTCAAAGAATCTCCATGCTCCAGTGCATTTTTTATTCCTCCGACAATTTCTTCGTTAACCATATAAAAAATAAGGATCGGGTATTTATAAAATTTTTATAATTTTATTTTCTGTCCGTTTTCAAGAAGATGACAATTTTTTCCTGCTTTGTAACCTAATTCTTTAGCAAGTTCGATCATAGGAATTAACTGCATTGATGAACCATGTGCAGGAATTATATGTTCGGGATGAATTAAAGAAATTAAATCACGCAAATCTTCTCTACCTGCATGTCCTGAAACGTGAATATTATCAAAAATTCTTACTCCTGATTTTTTTAACCGTTTATCAAGTTGTTCTTTGTTTTCAACATTTATTGGAGAAGGAATTGTTTTCGACGAGAAAATCACATTATCTCCTGGTTTGAAAGAAAAAGAAAGATTCCCTCTTGACAATTTATCCATAATACTTCCTGGTTCTCCCTGATGTCCTGTGCAAACAATTAAAGATTTTCTTCTGTCTTTTTCAACTTTGTTCAAAATAGAATCAATTTGATTTTTGTAACTTACAATTTGAATGTCTTTTTGGAAAGGACACATTCCTAC
This sequence comes from Candidatus Pacearchaeota archaeon, assembly GCA_023228245.1. The sequence goes on along the minus strand of JALOBN010000004.1, from coordinate 13,746 downwards.
GTCAATTGCAGCAGAAACATATTTTTTCATGCTTCGCCCCATAAAATAAATTTTTCTGTCCAGTTTTTTTCCAAAATCAACAATACTTTTTAGTCGTGCAATATGTGATGAAAAAGTTGTAACGAAAATTGCAGAATTTTCATTTTTTGTCGTCAATAAAACTTCTTCAACTAATGCTCTCGCAATTTTTTCTGAAGGAGTTTTTCTATCTACCCCTGAATAAAGTGAATCAACAATTAAAACTTTTATTCCTTCTTTTGAAAGTTTTTTTAACAAATCATAATTTGGTGGAAGCCCAAGAATGGGGGTGTTATCTAGTTTGAAATCATTTGCATAAAGAACAATTCCTTCTTTTGTGTGAAGTGCAATCATTGATGTTTGAATTGTTGAGTGCGTGATATTTATGAAATCAACTTGGTAATTGTAACTTTTTCCGCGAATAAAAAATGAACCGTTAGGGTTTACTGTTTTCATTGCGTTGGGAATTTTTATTCCATCGTCGTCGAGAATTTTTTTTAAAACTTCAATTGTGAAGGGTGTTCCAACAAGTGGTGCGTCATATCTATAAGAAATGTAAGGTGCTGCTCCGATATGATCCAAATGTGCGTGTCCTAAAAAAACTGCACGAACTTTTTCTCTTAATCCTAATTTGTCTAATAATAAATCGTCAGGCAATGCACCAATGCTTCGTAATTTTTTTTCAGGATAAATTTGTTCGCCGGTTTCGCTTTCTTGAAGCTGAACAATTGCTGGAAGGAAAACTCCCAAATCAAAAATAAAAACATCTTCACCAGTATTTACAACAGTCATATTTTTTCCAACTTCATTATATCCGCCAATTGTAAAAATTTCCATCTTTTTGTAATATAATTATAGAAGAATAGTTTAAAAATTCTTAGATAAAGAAATATTTATAAAAAGATGGAAACTTTGTTGTAAATGGAAAAAGAGATGGTTGAAGTAAAAAATTTGACAAAGATTTTCAGAAATTTTACTGCAGTAGATAATATTTCTTTTAACGTCGATAAAGGAGAAATTTTTGCATTTTTGGGACCGAATGGAGCTGGAAAATCAACGACAATAAAAATGATGACGACAATTTTCTTCCCAACAAAAGGAAAAATAAAAATAAATAATTTTGACGTTGAAAAAGAACAGAAAGAAGTTCGTAAATCAATTGGGGTTATTTTTCAAGATTCAACTCTCGATGAAGATTTGACTGCTTATGAAAATTTAAACTATCATGCTATGCTTTACAAAATTCCAAAAAAAGGAAGGAAGAAAAATATTGAAGAATTACTTGATTATGTTGGTTTGTTAAATCGGAAAGATGAATTCATTAGAAATTTTTCTGGAGGAATGAAAAGAAGTGTTGAAATTGCAAGAGGGCTTTTGCATAATCCGAAACTATTATTTCTCGACGAGCCAACATTAGGATTAGATGTTCAGACGAGGGCTTTTCTTTGGAATCATATAAAAAAAATCAACAAAGAAAAAGGAATTACAATTTTCTTTACTACGCATAACATGGAAGAAGCAGAAAAAATTGCTACGAAGATTGCGATAATTGATCATGGAAAAATTTTGACTATTGGAACTTCTTCAGAGATTAAGAAAAAAACAGATACAAAAACTTTGGAAGAAGCTTTCCTAAAATTAACTGGTAATGAAATAAGACAAGAAAATGCAGACAGTATTGAAAGAATGAGGATGCATCGGAGAGGAAGACGATGAGTGCACTTTTTGTCATGTGGAATAGACAAATTAAAGAATATGCTAGAAATAAACAAAGATTAATTGTCTCTCTTGTGCAACCACTTTTGTTTTTGATTGCGTTTGGTTTTGGTCTTGGAAATTTATTTGAATCTTCGGGGAACGGAAATTATATTCAATATTTACTTCCGGGAATTGTTGGGATGACAATAATGATGAATTCTATGATGGGGGGAATGGGTTTAATTTGGGATAAGAAATTTGGATTTTTGAAAGAAACTTTGGTTGCTCCAGTTTCAAGAACGAGTTTGCTTTTCGGAAGATGTTTAGGAGTAACAACAACAAGTATCTTTCAAGGATTAGTGGTTTTATTTTTAGGATATTTTATGGGATTTAGAATTACAAATTGGGGATTTTTTCCAATAGCCATTTTATTTATGATTTTAATCGGACTTTTATTTAGCTTGATAGGAACGACACTTGCCTCAATATTCGACGATATGCAATCTTTCCCGTCGGTAATGAACTTTTTAATGATGCCAATGATGTTCATTTCAGAAGCATTTTTTTCAACTGAAAACTTTCCCTCTGTTCTTCAGTTTTTAGTAAAAATAAATCCTTTTAATTATTCTGTAAACTTATTGAGATTTAGTTTAAGCGGAATTGAAACAAATGTAAGTTTAGCGATTTTTATCGTCGGAGTTTTAATTATTTTAATTGGAATATTAGGAACGTGGTTTTTTAATAAAATGGAGAGTTAAGTTTATAATAATGAATTCTTTTTTTTTAGTATGGACAACCTTATCCCTCTTGCAGAAGAATATTGCATACATTTTCACCTAGGACAAAAAAGAAAAATAGGAAATATTCCCTATTCTCAACATCCGTTTTCTGTGAGAGATTTACTTGTGAAATATGGATATGACGAACCAGAGATTCAGATTATTGCATTATTGCACGACACTATCGAAGATACAGAACTTGGAAAAGAAAAAAGAAAAATCCAAAAAAAATTTGGATCAAAAGTTTATGACGGAGTTTATCATTTATCAAAAAATACGCCTGGAAAACATGTTGATGAACTTCTCCCTTTATTTGAAAGTTTAGGAATTAAAATTGTAGACAACAAGGAAAATCTCACGTCGCAAGCATATAAAATAAGAATTTTATTCAGCAAAGATTATATTAAAGTAATAAAAATTGCAGATATGATTCATAATACGCGCACATTATCTGCATTAAGTAAAGAAGGGGTGAAGAAAAAGATTTATGATGCAGAAACTTTTTACATTCCTTTGGGGAAGTGTATTGCACCAGAAATAGTCAAAGAATTAATAAAAAATATTGAAGACTACAAAAAAACTGAAGATTATAAAAATAGAATAGAAGGGAAAATTTAAATTCTAAGAAAATATAAATTGTTATGAAATCTTTGAAGCCGTCTATGAGAGAAAATAAAAGGTATTTATTAATTGAGGGAAATGATTTGAAAAAAAATGTTGAAAGAGCGATTCTTGATTTCGTCGGGGTTTTAGGATTTTCTAAATTGGGACTTAGTTGGATTGATGAAAAAAATAATTATGGAATTATTTCAATAAATCGTGAAATGGTTGACGCTGTTCGGGCTTCGATTTGTGTTTTTCCGAAGAAGATAGAAGTAAAAAAAGTTTCAGGAACTCTTAAAGGATTAAAATGAAAAAACAAACAGTATATAAAAATCTCAAAGATTTGATTAAAAATTATGATTATCCAACATGTAAATCTACGAAAAACTTAAATAATCAAATTTCTTGTTAAAATTGGTTGAGAGTAAATTAGTTAAATATAGATTATAGGATTTTAAAATGGATATACCTTTAGACATGCAGCATCAGCAGATGGGTTATGATAGAACTGCGACGATGTTTTCACCTCAGGGGCATTTGCTTCAGGTTGAATACGCGGAAAAAACAGTTCGACTTGGAAGCGCCAGCATCGGAATGATTTGTTCTGACGGAGTTTTCATACTTGCTGATTTGAGAATTGAAGACAAATTAGTTGTTCCAAAATCAGCAAATAAAGTTTACGAAATTGATTCTCATATTATCTCTAGCACAGCTGGAATCGTCGCTGACGCGAGAGTTCTTATTGAAAGAGCTCAAGTTTTAGCACAACAGCACAGAGTTACTTACGACTCGCCAATAGAACCTGAATTAATAATTAAAGAAGTTTCAAATCTTCAACAGCAATTTACACAATATGGGGGGGCAAGACCTTTCGGAGTTTCTTTAATGGTTGCAGGGATTAACAACGGAAAACCAGAACTTTACACAAACGACACGACAGGAAATTATTTAGCATATTACACAAACGCAATCGGTGACAACGACGACAAAGTCAAAGAAAAATTAAGAGAAAGATACAAATCACATATGACAATAAAAGAAGGTGCAAAACTTGCGTTAGATATTTTCAAAGAGTTCGATGAAAAGAAATTTAATATCAATAGATTTGAACTTTGTTATATTACAAATAACGGAGAATTAAAAAGATTCTACGGAGAAAAACTTCAGGAATTTGCAAAATAAAATGACACAGACAACAGCGAGGATTAAGGCAAAAGGAAAACCATTCGAGATAGTTGTTGATTTAGATGAAGCTTTAAAATTTAAGAAAGGTGAATCTGACTGGTTAGAAATTGGCGGTGACAGAATTTTTACAGATATTAAAAAAGGAAATGTTGCATCTTCAAAAGATTTAGAAGAATGTTTTGGGACTACAGATGTTTCTGAAATTGGGAAAAAAATTGTAAAGAGCGGGGAAATTTTAACAACACAGGAATTTAGAGATGCTGAACACGAAAAGAAAATTAAACAAGTTGTTGATTTCTTATCTAGAAATGCAATTAATCCGCAGACAGGAAATCCTCACACGCCGCAGAGAATTGAGAGCGCGTTGAACGAGGCACATGTTAATATTAAAAATGGTCCGATAGAAAATCAAATTAAAGATATCATTGAACAGATTAGTAAAATTCTTCCGATAAAAACTGAAACAAAGAAAATTAAAATAACTGTTCCAGCGATTCACACGGGTAAAGTTTACGGAATTGTTGCACAATATAAGGAAGAAGAAAATTGGCTTAACGACGGCAGTTTGGAAGTTGTGATAAGTATTCCGTCGGGAATGGTTATGGATTTTTATGATAAATTAAATTCAGCGACGCACGGCGCTGCTTTAACGGAGGAATTAAAACAATAAAATGGTTGTAATGAATGGAATAGAAGAAAAGTTAACAAACACAGATAAAAACATTAGTGAAAAAAAAATATACACTTTAGAGATAAATCATTGCGATGGTAATCCTGAAGCTGATTATTGGTCAGATTATATAGTTTATAAAAATGGTGCGAAATATTTCCCAATAGACAGCAAATCAATTGGAGATTATGTTGTAAAGGCATTAAACTTTTTTGAAAAAAATGAAAATGATTTTATTAAATAAATTTATAAAGGTTATTTGGGAAAAACTAAGATGAGCGACAGAACAATTGTAGTACCCGGAGAAACTATTTTCAAAGGTGATGAATATTTGCCTGGCGAAGGAACAGAAAAACGTGGCGACGAAATTGTTGCAATAAGATTCGGGCTCGCTGAAGAAACAAAAAATTTAGTTAAAGTAATTCCATTGTCCGGAGTTTATCAACCTCGAAGAGGAAATGTTGTTATTGGAAAAGTTGAGATGATAACTTTTAACGGATGGGTAATAGATATTGACACACCAGAAAACGGATTCTTGTCTTTAATGGAAGTTCCAAGATATGTTAACAAAGATGATTTGAAAGAAGTTCTCGACGTAGGTGAAATGGTTGTTGCAAAAATATATTCAATAAATCAAAGAGGAGTTGATTTAAGTTTCAAATTCCCTGGAACAGGAAGATTAGATGGCGGAATGATTATTAAAATAAATCCTAACAAAGTTCCAAGAGTAATCGGGAAAGAAGGCAGTATGATTTCTTTAATAAAAGAAGAAACAAAATGCAGAATTACCGTCGGACAAAACGGATTAATCTGGATTGGTGGAGACAAAGTTGAAGACGAACTTTTCGCAAAAAAAGCTATAATGTATATTGCAGAAAATTCTTTAATGATAGGATTAACTGATGAAATGAAACATTGGTTTGAAGGAGAAAGAAAATAAATGGGAATTAAAGATGTACAAGACGGAACAAAGTATACAATAATTAGTGAAAGAAATAATGACGATACTAATTTAATAAAATCGAGTTTTTACGAAGGAAATTCAATGATAGGGGAACTTTATAGTTTGGATTGCAAAATATTACAGTTCATTCCCCAAGAAAGAAGTTTCTTTATAAAATTAGCAAAAAAACAAAAAGAAATTTTAAATGAAGACAAAAGAATTAAATCAATTGAAACAGTATTAGAAATATAATATGACAGAATTTAAAAGTAAATCAGAGATTTCCAATCAAACGAATAAATCGTTTGAAAGACCAGACGGAAGAAAAGTTAACGAACTTAGAAAAATCACTGCAAAAGTTGGAGTTGTTCCAAATGCCGACGGAAGTGCAATTTTCGGATTCGGTGACACCGTCGCTATTGCTGCAGTTTACGGACCAAAAAAAATGCATCCGCAACATTCACAAAATCCAGAAAAAGGAACTTTGAGATGCACTTACAATATGTTAAGTTTTTCAGTAAATGAAAGAATAAGACCGGGACCTTCAAGAAGAAGTACAGAAATTTCTAAAATAACTGAATGGGCTTTGCAACCAGTTGTAATGATTGATGATTTTGCAGGACAAGTTGTGGATGTTCATATTAATATTTTGCAAGCAAATGCTTCTACAAGATGTGCAGGAATTAATGCTGCTGCAATGGCTTTGGCTCACGCTGGAATTCCAATGAAAAGTTTAGTTCAAAGTGTTTCAATCGGAAAGTTAGACAAACAACTTGTTACAGATTTAATAAAAGCAGAAGAAGATTGGGAAGAAGGAGAAGGACCAACAGATATTCCAATAACTTTGACTGGCGACGGTAAAATTAGTCATATTCAATTAGATGGACAGATTAGCACGAAACAATTGAAAGAAGCAATTCAACTTGCAAAAGATGCTTCAAAACAAATTCATGACGAACAAGTTAAAGCTTTGAAAAAAGTAGGAGAAGAACAATGAGTTTACTAAATATATTCAAAAAACAAGAGCAAGAAGAAATTAAATTATATTGTCAGAACCCCCAATGTAAAAACCCAGAAATTTCCAAAGAAGATTATGTCACAAAAGTTAATGATGCATTAGTTCATTCAACTCAAGATTGTTTTGAAGGGTATATGTGTCATGAAGTTTTTAATTCTTCAAATGGATTTTATTTTTGTTCAAATAAAAAAACTATGTCATATCATAAAGCAGAAAAATTAGCAAGAAAAGATAAAATTAAATTTAATAAATTAGAAAAAAGAATGACCAGTATCGGGGGAATGAAACAATGATAACATCAGATTTAACAGCAGAAAGAATTAGAGAATATTTATCACAGGGAAAAAGATTTGACGGAAGAAAACCTGACGAGTTTAGAGAATTAATAATTGAGACAGGAGTTTCAAAAAATGCAGAAGGAAGTGCGCGAGTTAAAATAGGAAATACAGAAGTTCTCGTAGGTGTAAAGATGGATGTTGGAACACCTTACGCAGATTCAGCAGGAGAAGGAAATTTAATGGTTACTGCAGAATTTTTACCTTTGAGTTCTCCAAGAATTGATTTAGGTCCGCCACAATTTGATTCAATTGAACTTGCAAGAGTTATTGACAGAGGAATTAGAGAAAGTCATTTTATTGAATTGGATAAATTATGTATCAAAGAAGGCGAAAAAGTTTGGACAGTTTATGTTGATATTTACACAATTAACGACGACGGAAACTTGCTTGACGCTGCAGGAATTGGTGCCGTTGCTGCTTTGCGAAATGCGAAAGTTCCAAAATTTGATGAAGAAACGGGTAGAACAGATTATCACGAAAGTTCAGGAAAAAATATTCCATTGAAAAAAGCAATGCCGATTTCACTTACGGTTCATAAAATTGGCGATAGTTTAGTTGTTGATCCAACAAGAGAAGAAGAAGATATCAGTGAGACGAGAGTTACAATGTGTCTTGCCGACGGAACAGTCCATTCCTTGCAGAAAGGAAACGCAAAAGAATTGTCAATAGAAGAATTTAATAAAGTAATTGATTTGATTGAGAAAACAGAGAAAGATATATTAAATAAAATTGAGAATAGTTTAAAATAAAATGTTAGAAGGTTTTTCAAAATATGAGAAGGCAAGGATTCTTGGAGCAAGAGCTTTGCAGATTTCTATGAACGCACCGTTGCTGATTAAAATTGAAAAAGAAGATTTGGAAAAAATTAATTATGATGCTCTTAAAATTGCAGAAGTTGAATTGAATTCAGATATTCTTCCGATTTCTATTAAACGACCTTTCCCAATGAAGAGAGAAGAAAAATTGAAAAGAGCAACAGAAAGAAAAATTTCAGATCAAGGTGTTGAAAATAAAGAAGCTGCAGAAGTTTCGGAAATTGTCGAGGGCGGAGAAATAATGGAACTTGCAAATCCCGACGACGAAGAGATGGATGAAGACGCTGGCGAAAACGAAGGCGAATAATAATTTATTAGTAAATATAGTTTAGGATAAAATTAATCTAAAAAAATTTAGCTTGTTTAAATTAAGATAATTTGAAAAATGTTATTAATTTTGATTTATAGCTGAATTCAAAAAATTTCTTAAAGTTATATATTCCCAATCTGGTTTCTTCCCCATACTGAATGGATTCTTTCCTCCATGATAAAAAGTAATTCCTGTTTTTTCTTGAAGTTCAAAACAATCTTTTCCGTGTTTCTTTAATTCCATTTCTCCGACAGAAATTGAACCGATACAATTGCTAAAAATAAAATATAAAAATTGATAATCAAATTTATTTGAAGTATATACAGCTCCTTCTTCCCACCTATTATTTGTTAATAAAAATATTTTTTTTCCAACTAGTTTGTTTACATTAACTTTATCAGATATTTCCATAATATAATTTTTATTCTGAAGGTATATAAAGATTTTTATAGAATAACCCATTTTCTTATTTATGTTAATTAAAAATATTTCAGCAAAGACGATTTTAGATTCGCGAAAAGAAAAAACGATTCTTGTTTCTATCAAAACTAATGTTGGAGAATTTTCTGCGTCGTCTCCTACAGGAAAATCTACTGGAAAATACGAAGCAAAATCTTATGTAAAAAATATTGAACACGATATCAAAACAATAAAAGAAATTGGAGAGTATTTTTCCGACGAGGAAATTGAAAAATTTGATGATTTACGGACTGTTGAAGATATTACCGATAAACAAATTGGCGCGAATACTTTGTTTGCATTTGAATCTGCAATTTTGAAAGCGATTGCTAAGGAAAAGAAAAAAGAAGTTTGGGAATTAATTGGGGGAGGGAAAAAATTTCCGCGTCTTGTTGGGAATTGCATTGGAGGAGGAAAACATTCTTCTTCTGAAAGAAAACCGGATTTCCAAGAATTTTTATTAATTCCAGATATAAAAAATATTGAAAAATCTTTTGAAATAAATAAAGAAAAAAAGAAAGTAATAAAAGAAATTCTTGAAGAGTCGGACAATAAATTTGACGGAAGAAAAAATGATGAAGATGCCTGGATGACTTCTCTGAATGAAAAAGAAATTTTGGAGATTTTGAAAAGAATAGGAATTCCCCTTGGTATCGACGCTGCTGCTTCCAGTTTTTACAAAAGAAAAAAATATGATTATCAAAATCCAAAATTCAAAAGAGACAACGAAGAACATTTTGCTTATCTTAGCAATCTTATAAAAAATTTTAATATTTTTTATTTGGAAGACCCGTTTGATGAAAATGATTTTGAAAGTTTTGCAAAACTTTTAAAAATATTTCCTAACACATTAATTGTCGGAGACGATTTGACTACGACAAATTTGAAAAGGTTGGATAAAGCGATAAAAATGAAAAGTATTAATGCAATTATTGTAAAACCCAACCAGATTGGTTCGCTTGTGGAAGTAAAAGAAGTCTGCGAGTTGGCGAAGAAGAATGATATTAAAATTGTTTTTTCACATCGAAGTGGGGAAACAGAAGAAACTATTCTTGCAGATTTAGCTTTTGGGTTTCAGGCTGACTTTTTGAAATGTGGAATTACAGGAATTGAAAGGGAAAAAAAGATAAAACGATTGATTGAGATTGAAAAAAGTTTAAAATAATTTTAGAATACAAATATTTAAAATTTGGAAAAAGATTCTCTTTTTATGATAGAAGAACGTAAATATTATTTTTTTAGAGGAAAATATTCTACAATAAAAGAAGCCGAAGAGATAATTACCCAAATAGAAAATGGAGAAATTCAACCTACTGAAACAGAACTTTTAGATTATCAACACCATAAAGATGAAGAAGTAAAATGCAGAAAAAGCCTGAACGGATTATTAGCAAAAATAGCTTACAAGAACAAAGATATTCAACTGTTCAAAGAAGAGATAACTATTCAAGATTACCTTATAATGAAGATAAACGAAAAAATAGGATTAGTAAATTATTGTGAAAAAATAAATTATTGTGAAGAACATGGACATAAATTTGATAAAAATACTGAATATATAAGTTCTGGAACGGAAGGAACCATGGTGAATGGAACATGTCCAAGATGTAGTGATAGTTATCAGAGACCATTAACTTTTAAAGAAGGGGAGAATTTTCATAAGAGAATGAACACTCCTTTTACAATCTAAGTTAAATTGAAAACCTTTAAAAATATACTTTTCTCTGAATTATTATGCCAAGAAAAAAAAGCGAAAATTCTGAAGAGAACGAAGAGTTGCAAGGAAAAGAATTAGAGAAAGCTGCAGAAGCAGAATCAACAATTGCAGCGAAGGAACTTGAAGAGAAAAAGAAAAAACTTCTTGAGAAAGTTAAAGAGCTTTCTGGAAAAGTTGATGTTGCAATTACAGAAGATTTGAAAGAAAAAGTTAAAGTCAAAAAAAGAACAGATATGCTTGTTCCTCTTGAAGAATATGTTAAGACAGGAATTTACATTGGAACGAGAGTTGTTACACCGATAATGAAACAGTTTGTTTACAGAAGAAGAGCAGACGGACTTGCAATTTTTAATACAGATATTATCGACGAGAAACTGAAAGAAGGAATAGAATATTTAGCAAAATTTAATCCTGAAGATGTGATACTTGCTTGTAAAAGACAGACTGGCTGGAGAGCTGCAAATATGTTTTCTAAACTTACAGGAATAAAAGTTTTCACAAAAAAATATCCCGCTGGAATTTTAACTAACACTGCACTTCCAGATTTTGTCGAGAATGAATTAACAATTGTAACGGATTCTTGGCTTGATAAAAATGCAATGACTGACACTCAAAATGTTCACAAAAAAGTTTTGATGATTTGCGACACAAATAATTTTGCACAGGGTGCAGATAAAATAGTTATTGGAAATAATAAAAGTGCGAAGAGTTTAGGAATAATCTTTTACTTACTTGCAAGAGGCTATTGTAAAGCTAGAGGAATGGAAGTTGAAGTTCCTGATTTAGAATGGTGGGTTAGCGAAGAGGGAATGGAAGTTGAAGAGAAACCGAGAAAGAAAGTAGAAAGAGTCGACGCTGAATTCGGAGTATAACAATTTTTATAAGTTAATTTTATTTCTTTAATTAATGGAAGATTTACCTTTAGATAAATTATTTGCATCATTTACTAATTTATGTGTAAATATTAAAGGGAAGTCACCTTGTTTTGATAGAAGAAGATTAACTAATTTTTTACTTAATAATAAAAAAGAATTTCCTGCGATATTAGGATATATTCGATTTGAAGGAAGCCCAATATCTCAGTTTAGTGAAGAAGTTGAACAAGATTTATTTAATCTTCAATATTCAAAATTACTATCTGTGCAAGCACCAGATCTTCGCTATTACGAATTTGACAATAAGATGATATCTATGTATGAAAAAATCTCAAATGAAGAAAGAAAAAGTTTAGATGAACTTGCTGAAAAAATGTATAATGAAATTGGATGTAACGGGAAATAAAAATTAATTTTTCTTAGGAAGTTCAACTTTTGTTCCGCATTCATCACAGAATTTTTGTGTGTCTTCAAGAATTTTTCCGCAACCCTTACATTGAATTATAATTTGTTTTGTTTCGATTACTGGCTTGTATCCAGCACGTCCTGAAAATAATTTTCCAAGTGCTTCCTGAAAAGAGGAATTATTTGACGCATTACTTTGAAGTTCATTCATCTGCTTTTGTAAAAAGTTTGCATCCATAAATAATAATAGAAAATTTTATTTTTAAATATTTTGTTGGATAAAAAATTATCTATAGTAAAGTTAAAATCTATATCTTGAGTTGTAATCATATTTAAAAGTAAAAAGTAGATTGAAAAATTATGTTTAAATTAGAAGGAAAAGTTACAGATCTGAGAATAGATCCAAAAATTAAAGTTATTGGATTCGGAAAAATCTATGAAAAATTAGGATTAAAAATAGAAATAATCCATCCTTGGACCCGGAAGTATATTTTTGCTTCCATCCCTCTTGATTATATTCAAAACAACCCCCTTGAAGAAAAAAGATTACAAAACGAATTAAAAGGCAAAAAAGTTTTATATGAAAAAGAATCTAGTTATGAAGGAAAAGAATTTTCATTTTTACAAAGACAGACTTTAATTGTAATGTCCGGAAAATTAAAAGGACTTAGATTAGAATATTTAGGAAATTTAGTAGACAACGATTAAATTTTAAAGAAAAGCCAATTATTTTTTCTGTAATTTATTTTTATCAAACAATATTTTCCTTTCAATTTTTTTAAATTAAATTGTAAAACCCCTTACCGAAAATTTTAAAACAAATGATTTCTTTAGATATTTATGGAAGATAAAGGTTATGGGATAAAAGTTAAAAAAATTTGTGAGGAATATAGAAGAAATAATCCCAAGGCGAGTGATGATGAAGTTTCTCTTTTAAGAGAAGTGAGTGAGAGTTTTTATAGAAAGAAACCAGAACAAAGAAAAAAGATTTTAGAAACAAGAGGGATGTTTCAAAATTTTGAGAAATTTAGAAAAGTATTTGAAGAACACGATTAAATTTTAAAGAAAAGCCAATTATTTTTTCTGTAATTTATTTTTATCAAACAATATTTTCCTTTCAATTTTTTTCCGTGCAATTCAAAAATAATTTTCTTAGATTGTTTTTCAATTAAATTATATTTTCCACTGTCCCAAATGTTTACTTCACCTGCGCCGTAATTTCCTTCAGGAATTATTCCATGAAATTTTGCGTAAGCAAGAGGATGATCTTCGACTTGAATTGCTAATCGTTTTTCATTTTTTATTTCTGGAGGAATTTTTGGGACTGCCCAAGATTTCAAAACACCGTCGGATTCTAATCGTAAATCCCAATGCAAATGTGAAGCGTGATGTTCATGAATTACAAAAATTAAATTCTTCAGCGTCGGAGATTTCTCTTTTTTTATTTTTCCTTCTAGTTCTTTACTATTTTTTAAATTTCTCTTTTTTTTATATTGAAGAATAGACATAAACAATTTAGCAAATGAAAGATTAAATATATTTTGAAAAATAATTTCTAAAATAAATTTTTTGAAAATAAAATTCACCGACGCTGAATTAAAAAAAATAAAAATCCGAGGAAGAAATTTTATTTTACCGACGACAAAATCGTCAGAAACATTTATAAATCTCTTTTTTCTGAAGAATTTGTAATTAGAATGAGTACTTTAAGATATACAATTGTAACATTAAAGTATGATGTATGTAAAAGTAGTCATTTTAGTTGTAGTTCTAATATTTGATTGTCAAGCCAATAGTAAGGATTAGGAATTTTGTGTGAAGTATTTTCTTTCTTACATAAGAAAATGCGTAATTGATTTTCGTTTTATCGACGGAGATATGAAATTATTTAAATCTAGTTGATCCTGCTAGCG
>JALOBN010000003.1 GCA_023228245.1 Candidatus Pacearchaeota archaeon | reverse complement strand
TTGATACAAAAACAGGAGAAATTGTTATGGAACATTTGGAAAAATTACCCAAAGAAGGAAAGACAATTGTTATGGTTACACACTCACCTGAACTCGCGAAAGAATATGCCCAAATTGTTTATTGGCTTAAAGACGGGAAAATTCAAAAAGTCACGACGAAGGATAGCAAGAGTATGAAAAAAGTTAAGGATTGGAAAGGAGACTAAATAATGAATTATTTTTTATTTGCATTAAGAAATTTAAAACGAAAAGGAATTAGAAGCTGGCTTACTTTACTTGGCATTTGTATTGGTATAATGGCAGTTGTTTCGTTAATTAGTTTAGGGAATGGATTAAATGCTGCGGTTATGTCTCAATTTGGTGTTAGTTCGACAGAAGTGATAACTGTTCAAGCTGGAGGGTTAAATTACGGGTCGTCTGGTTCTGATGTTGTGAATCCTCTGACTGAAAATGATGTGCGTGCAATTAACGGACTTACATCTGTAGATTATGCATTCGGAGAAAATACTGCAACAGGAAAATTAGAATACAATAATATTTTGGTTGTTGGTTCTGTCTCTTCTGTTGATGTGGAATATTACAAAGAATATTATGAAATCAGTGAATTTGAAGCCGAATACGGGCGATTATTGAAGGAGGGGGATTCTGGAAAAATTGTTTTGGGTGCAAGTTTTTACGACGGGAAAACTAATGGTTTTGAAAGAACGATTGTTCCTGGAAAAAAAGTTTTGATTAATAATAGAACTTTTGAAGTTGTTGGTATTCTAAAAAAAACAGGGAGTTTTATCAGTGATGGAATAGTTTTTATGTCTGATGCGGATTTGGAGAGTATTTCTAATCAAGGAGATGTTGTGGATACCATCACGGTGAAAGTTAAAAATAAAGATTTGATGGACAAAGCGAAAAGTGATATTGAAAAATTATTAAGAGAAAGAAGAGACGTTGAAGTGGGCAGCGAGGATTTTTCGGTTTCAACTCCCGAATCCTCACTTGAACAAATAAATCAAATTCTTGGTGCGATTCAAGCTTTTGTTATTATCATTGCGTCGATTTCAATTGTTATTGGTGTTGTTGGAATTGTAAATACAATGTTCACTTCGGTTTTAGAAAGAAGAAAAGAAATTGGAATTATGAAATCCGTCGGTGCGAAGAACTCGCAGATCTTTGCCCAATTTTTTATTGAATCTGGATTTTTGGGATTTATCGGCGGAGGAATTGGAGTTCTTCTCGGTGTTGCTCTCGGATATATTGGGACAATTTTATTAAATAGTTTCTTAGGTTCAGATACACAACCGCAAATAAGTTTCTCTCTAATTTTCTTTTCTTTATTTGGAAGTTTTTTAATAGGTTCGCTAGCAGGAGTTTTTCCTGCGATGAAAGCAGCCAAACAAAATCCTGTTCAGGCGTTGAGTAACTCATGATTGGAAATGTAAATATAAAATTTACAATATTCATTGGAGGAACCAATGACTAAAGAATCTATAAAATATTCTTTGAGGAATTTGAAGAATCGGAAAACACGAAGTGCGTTTACAATTTTTTCTATCATGCTAGGAATTACTACAATTTTTATTTTTGTAAGTTTTGGTATCGGTTTGTATAATTATATCGACGAGGTTTCGTCAGGTTCTTCGGTTAATAAAATTTTAATTCAGTCAAAGGGCTCTGGATTTAGCGATACCACTTTTTCATTTGACGACGATGATGTTGATGCAGTTAAATCGACGTCGGGAGTTTATGATGCGACAGGAGTTTATTTTAAAACTGTTGAAGTGAAAAAAGATAAAAAAATTGCTTACACTTATTTAATTGCTTATGACCCCGCTAATCCACTTGTTCTTGAAATGTCTAATTTAAATATTTTAGAAGGAAGAGAATTGAAAGCAGGAGATACGGGAGTTGTTGTAGGATATAATTATTTAATTCCAGATAAAATATTTTCGAAAGGTTATGGACTTAATCAGAATATAGAAATCAATGGCAGAGATTTTAAAATAATTGGTTTTTACGACTCTGTTGGAAATCCGCAGGATGATGCACAGATTTATGTTACGAATGATATGATGAAAGAACTTTTCGGAGATAATATCACTTACAACTGGATTATTGCAGAAGCCGACGTTTCGAAAATGGATGTTGTCGTAGATAATGTTGAGAGAAATCTTAGAAATGAAAGAGGGCTTGAAGAAGGTAAAGAAGATTTTTACGCACAGACTTTTGAAGACATGATGGAAACTTATACTGTTATTCTCGACGTTGTTATTGGTTTTATTATTATCATTGCATCAATTTCTATTCTTGTATCGTCGATAAATACTGCGAACACAATGATTACTTCTGTTCTTGAAAGAAAAAAAGAAATTGGAATTATCAAATCTATTGGCGGAACGAATGCAGAAGTTTTGGGAATTTTCCTTTTTGAAAGTGCGTTCTTAGGATTTCTTGCAGGATGTATTGGTGTTTTTTTCGGATGGCTGTTATCATTTATTGGGGGACAAATTCTTGAAACTTTAGGTTATAGTTTTTTGAGTCCTTATTTCTCATTTAGTTTATTTGCAGGCTGTATTTTATTTGCAGTTATAACTGGTGCGATTTCTGGAGTTATTCCAGCAGTAAAAGCGTCGAGAACAAATCCGGTTGAAACTTTGAGATATGAGTAGTGGGTTCTTTTGAAAAAAGAACCTAACCTGGTAGAAAACCGAGGGAAAACTACCTGTAACAATTTTCTTAAAAGTATAAGCCCTATTTATAAAATAGAAGAAACAAAATATTCTACAATGAATCAAGAAATTCAAACATATACACTTCGCTTTAGAAGTTTTTTTTTCAGGACGGTGAATAAAAATGGATGAATTATTAATTGATATTATCTTGACAATTGCTTTTATAATCGGAATTTTAAGATTATAATTTTAATGTTAAAAAGAATTCTTTAATTTTTTACTTTTTTATTTTTATCCGTGATGTTGTAATTTCTTTTTCAGTTTGTGTTTCTTATATTTTCTCCAAACAAACCATCCAACTGCTACAAGAATTAAAATGTAAAGCCACCAAGGTTGTGAAGTTTGGTCTCTTGCTAAATCTGTAAAATAACTTGAATTAAAATTTATTGTTTTATTAATTTGTCTTCGGACATTTACTGAATCTGTGTAAATAATTGTTAATGTTATCTCGCCGTCGTTTAATGTTCCTTCGAAATCTGCTGTTGTGTATTCGTTTGAGTCCAAATTTCCAACGATAACTCTGTTCGCACCTTTTATTTCTGTATTATTTTGTTTTGGGATTTCTATTGTTAATGCTTCAACATCAACATCTTCAATATTTAAAATTTCGAAAGTTATTGCTTTTGTGGCTGCGTTATAATCTTTTACAGAAATTTCAAAATCTGCTTGTGTATCTTTTACTGTGATGTTAAATTTATTTATTTTTCCAACTGTCGATGGGAGAATTGTATATTCTGTTTCTATTTCTGTTTCGCCGTCTAATGCACTGTCATCAATTCTTAATTTGTATGTTGCTAAATAATATGAAGCGTCAGAATCTGAAGATGTTCCTGATTTTATTATTATAGGATTTGTTGATTCTGGGTCGACGGTGAATGGGTAACTTTCTTTTAGTTCAAACTGAATTGTTCCGCATTGTGAGTTTGAAATTCCGTCAATTTTGAAACGGACGCTTACCGTTTCTCCGGGATTTGCTTCAACGGGGTTTTGATTTACTTTTGTAATTGATAAAGAACATTCTGCACTTACAAATCCTACTAGTAATAATAGTAATATTAATGTTGAAATTCCTCTTTTCATAAATAGAATTATTCATTTGCGTTTTTAAATATTTCCAAATGGGAAGGTTTTTAATGGGATTTTATTTGATATTATAGAAAATGAAAAAGGAAAATAAAAATTTTAAAAAAGATTATAAGAAAGATTTCAAAAAAGATTATCCAAAGAAAAATTTTGACAGACCTGCGATGACTTTCACGCGAAAAAAGATTGGCGAGATTGGTGCTGTTCCTGAAGGACATTTTGAAATTATTGGAAAAGTAAATCGGGTTATTCAGACGACTGGACCGACGGTGTTTGTTGTTTCTGACGGAACTGGTTCTTTATCTTTGAAAGGATTTACTGGGGCTGGTGCGCGTTCTTATCCTGAGATTGATGAAGAAGATTGCATTAAAGCAAAAGTAAAACTTGAAGAATTTAACGGCGAAGTTGAAGGGGACATTATGTCTATCAGCAAACTTACCGACGCCGAGAACAGAGAATTTTTGAAAGTTATGGCACAGATTGAAGTAGAAAGAGCGAGAGTTGTTCCTCCTGAATTTTTAGTTGAAGATAATATTTTGAACAAATTGAAAAATCATTTTATTGCAGCAGCTACACAGATTCGTTTAGCTATTATTCAAGATAGGCCGATTATTGTTCGACACCATAATGATACGGATGGTTACAGTTCTGGTTTTGCACTTGAAAGAGCGATTTTGCCGTTGATTGGAAGACAACATAGTTCTGAAAAAGCTGGCTGGGAATTTTTTACACGTGCACCTTGTGCTGCTCCGTTTTATGAAATTGATGATTCAATTAGAGATACTGCTTTGTCGTTGAGAAACGTTGCGAAATTTTCTAATAAGATGCCTTTGATAATTATTGCAGATAATGGTTCTTCTCCAGAAGATTTGATGGCGATAAAACAGGCGAAAATTCACGGTGCTGATTTTATTATTGTTGATCACCATTATTTTGAACACGATGTTATTTCAGAAAATGTTTTAGTTCATGTAAATCCATTTTTAGTTGGCGAGGACGGAAGTCATTTTTCTGCTGGAATGCTTTGTGCTGAACTTGCGAGATTCATAAATCCCGACGTGAAAAATGTTGAACAGATTCCTGCGATGGCTGGTTTCGCTGACAGAATTGATTTAGGAAATCCTGAAGTTATGGAAAAATATTTGATACTTGCACAGAGTTTGGGTTACACGAAGGAATTGCTTTCTGAAATTTCACTCGTGATTGATTTTATTTCTTCTAAGATTAGATTTATGGAAGTTCGAGAATATATTGAAGTTCTTTTTGGTGAGCCGAGAGATAAACAGAGACAACTGGTTGAACTTCTTGCACCGCATATCCATAATTTAGATGCGAAAGGTTTAGCGATGGCAAAATCTAACGCGAAGGTTGATAAAATTGGAAAAGTAAATTTGCAACTTTTATATTTCGAAGAATTTTTTCCAGGATTTGGTTTTTATCCTAAGCCAGGAAGAATTATAGGACTTGTTCACGATAATTTGCAAGTTGAAAAAGGAATTACAAATCTTGTTAGCGTTGGTGTTTTGGCAACTTCTGCAACAATTCGAGCAACAGATGAATCAAACTTTTCTGTTCATGAATTAATAAAATATATCGACAGCGAATTGCCTGACTCATTTGTCGAAGGTGGCGGACATAAAAACGCGGGTTCAATTACATTCTTACCGAACAAACAAAAAGAAATTGTGAAGTTGATTAAAGAATTTATTAAAGCGAGAAACTAATTTTTTACAAATTTAAAAAATTTTAGTTTTTTATTTTCCCCACTCTATATTTTTCTTTCGTTTCATCTCGGCAATTTCACTTAATATTTTCATTTCTGAAGAAGTCAGCAAGTCCCTGTTCTTTTTGAAATTCCTGAATTGTTTTTCTCCGATATCTGAATATAAAAATTTCTTGTCTTTCAACTCTCTTTCGAAATTAATTCCTGGAATTGAAATTGCGACTTCCATTCCTTCATCTGCTTCGTCGACAGAATGCTTGTCTGCTTCAATATTTTTTACTCTGCCGATTTTTTCTTCTGTCTCGTCGACAAAATTCGTGCTCGGCGTTAATTTTCCGGCTTCAACTTTCACACCAAAAATTGCGGGCTTTGTATTTCTAAAAACATATTGATGAAGAATTTCCAATTTACACAAAGTCGCGAGTTCCATAAGTTTTTTCTTCTCGATTTCTTTTCTTTTCTCGTCCCTGAATTTAACTAAATTATCAATCAACTTGTAAACTACTTCGTCTGTAATAATTTTTACCCCTTTATTTTCTGTAATAAGTTCTTTCGCGTCTTCGTTTAGAGAAACATTGAAACCTAAAATTATTGCGTCGAGCTCGTCTAATTCTAAATTTGCTTTTGCGTTCACGAAATCATTTTTATTTATGTTTCCGATTCCTGCTTTCAAAACTGGGATGTTCGATTGCTTCAGCAAAACCAAAAGTGCTTCTAAACTTCCTAAAGAATCTGCTTTTGCGATAATTCCTTTTTTATCTGTCTTAATATTTTCTGTTAATTCTTTTTTGAAAATTTCTTTTATTTTTTCTTTGTCGCCTTTGTAAGCGAGGAACGGCATTCCTGGGAGAACATCTATTCTTTCAGAAAATTGAATTCGCAATCCCGTCGCTGCGCGGACTTTTTCTTCTGCTTTAAATTTTGTGCTCAACGGCTGAATTTCTTCGATGCTTCTGATTTTTGTAATTATAGGATTTCCTTCAATGTCAGCGACGGCAATTTCCTCACCCTTTGATAATTCTCCGTCGTATAAAATCGCTTCAGCGTAATCATTTGATTTTTCTTTTTTCACTTCGAGAATTACTCCTTTTGATTCTTTCCCTAGTTTTAATCTTTCTGCAAGATATTTTTGACTTAATCCGCAAAGCATCATCATTAATTCCTGAATTCCTTCTCCTGTTCTCGCTGAGCACGGAATCATTGCGATTTTTTTTGTGAAGTCCTCGACATTGTAAAATAAATCTGCTTCAAATCCGTAACTTGATAACGCGCCAGCAATTGTCATATATCTCTCGTCGAAAAGTGATTTAATATTCATTGGCTGTGATTCAATATTTTTTTTCAAATTTATGTCCGGATTTTTATTTGTTCTCCAACCAGAAATATTATCTATTTTATTTAATGCTATTAAGAAAGGTGTTTTGTTCGCTTTCAAAATTTGGATTACTTCTGCTGTCTGCGGTTTTATTCCTTCGTTGATATCAATTACTAGAATTGCTAAATCTGCTAAACTCCCCCCTCGTTTTCTTAAATTTGTGAATGCTGCGTGTCCTGGTGTGTCGATAAATAAAAATCCTGGAATTTCTAAATTTATATTATTTTTTTCAATTAATGAACATGCTTTTTTTATTTGGCTCGACGGATAAAGTGTGAAAGAAATTTTTTGCGTGATTCCGCCTGCTTCGCATTCTTGAAGAGAGGTACACCTAAAATAATCTAGAATACTTGTTTTTCCGTGATCAACGTGTCCGCAAACTGTGACGATTGGTTGTCTTATCATAGAAAAACATCGCAAAGAAAGGTTAAAAATATAACGAAAGTGAAATAAAATATTTTTAGAAAAGAGAGACGGCTAAAGTAAAAACAGAAATTTTTCATTAGTTTAATTAAAGAAAGATAGAGACGCCTAAAGCAGCAGAGTTAGATCCAAAGACCGCTCTGTACTGATTCTTTCGTCTCTTTTCTTAAATTCATAATGCTCCAAACTATTTAAGTTTTTATTAAATTTATAAATATTAAATTCTTTTAATGGATATGAAAAAAGAGAAATCTAATTTACGAGAAGTTTCTCTCCTCGGTGGTTCAAGTTTTTTTAATGATATTGGTAGCGAATTAATTACACCGATTCTCCCATTTTATATTAGTGCTCTTGGTGGCGGGGGAGTTGCAATTGGATTAATTAGTGGACTCCGTGAAGGGCTTGCAAGTTTTTTCAAATTTTTTGGGGGATGGCTTTCAGATAAAATTGGAAAGAGAAAACCTTTTGTTTTTTTTGGTTACATTATTTCCATAATTTTTCGATTTATGCTTTCAATTGTTAATACTTGGTATTTTGTTATTGGGTTTGTTTCTCTTGAAAGATTTGGAAAATTGCGTGATGCACCTCGGGATGCAATGATTTCAGCGTCGGTAAAAAAAGATAAGGGAGAAGCATTCGGATTTCATCAGGCGATGGATACAATGGGTGGTGTCATTGGAACTATTTTAGTTATTTTTCTTTATTGGAAGTTAAATTTAGATATTAAAACAATTATAGTAATCGCTGCTGGAATTTCTTTGCTGTCGCTGATTCCTTTAATTTTTGTAAAAGAAGCGAAGACAAAACCAAAAAATATTGGATTTTTAGATAGCGTTCATAAAATCAGCAAAAGATTAAAATATTTTATTTTTGTATCGTCTATTTTTACTCTCGCTAATTTTGGGTTGTATATGTTTTTGATTTTACGAGCTGAAGAGCTTAGCGGAAACGTTTTATTTCCTTTGATTCTTTATGCAGTTTTTAGTTTTGTCTACGCTGTTTTTTCAGAACCATTTGGAAAACTTTCTGACAAAGTTGGGAGGAAAAAAGTTTTGCTCTTCGGATACTTGCTATTTTTTATTCTCACAATCGGATTTATTTATTTGCAAAATTTATTTTATTTTTCAATATTGTTTATTATTTATGGATTAGTTTATGCGATGACACAACCAAATCAACGAGCTTTAGTTTCTGATTTGTCTGGCGATATGAAAGCAACTGCGTTTGGATTTTTCAGTTCTGTAATTGGAATTGTAAATATTTTCGGTGGTTTGATTGCGGGAATTCTTTGGGACATAAGTTATTCGACGATGTTTACTTATCTCGCAGTTGTTTCTGTAATTTCAATTTTCTTCTTGTTTTTTGTTAAAGAGAAAATTTGAATAAATTCAAATGTCATTTTCCTCTAAGTCGAATGAAAGAGAAAAATTAAAAACGTTTAATCCTTGTTTTTTCTATGAAAGTTGATTTGACAGAACTTAATAAAAAATATAATTTGGAACTTGAGAAAGTTATTTCTGAAATTAAAAGAAATAAATTTAAACTTGTTTTATTGCAGTTTCCCGACGGGCTTAAACCTTACGCGACTGCAGTTGTTGATTATTTGCAGGGAGAAACAAAAGCAGAATTTTTAATTTGGATTGGAAGTTGTTATGGTGCGTGCGATTCTCCTACAGGAATTGAGAAAATTAATCCTAAAATTGATTTTGTTGTTCAGTTCGGGCACAGCGAGATTATGCCGAGTTATTAATTTAAGATTTGTAATCATCCGTCGGTGATGAGAATTATTTATATACTACAACATATATATTGTACTAGCTGACTAGGACAGTTCAGTTGCTCTGAAAAGAGTGTCACCGTAACAGCCTCTGTCATGTGTTCGACTATTAATATGACGTCTGGACTATAACTCGTCGTACGAAACTTGCACATGTTAAGCGTTTGGTTATGGGGCGAAGAAGATAACCTTTAAAGCAAATCGATAGGTTAAGATTGACATCGGTAGTTGTTTAAGGCACTTTCTTCACTGAGTCCAGATTGTCAGCACCTATTCCAATGAAAGCAAAAAAGAAGGTAATGAAAAAAAGTTCGTCAAGAAAAGTGAAATCTTCTGCAAGAAAATCAAGTGATAAAAGTAAAACTTCTAAAGTTAAAAAATTAATTAAATTATCAAAGGAGAGAAAAATGCCAACTAAAAAGAAAAAGAAAAAGTAGTTCGCTAAAAATTTAATTTTTATTTTTTTATAATTGTATTTAATCTTCTTATAAGATCTAATTTTATCTGAAACGAGAAAAGATATTAATATTTGTGCCGATGATAAGCAGATTTTAACATTGACAGAACGAGGCAACAGGATTATGCTTATTCTTTAGTTAATGAAAAATATTCTGTTTTCTGTGCTCTCAAAATTTTACAGCCAGCCAGCTAAGATTGCTACTCCGACAGTGAATAAAAGAATTCCTGCGATTAAATGAAGAATTTTTATGTTCTTTTCTTTCCAGCCCGCAACTTCACTGACTTCTTTAAATCCAAAAGAAACAATTAATGTTATTGCAATCATTGGAAGAATGAAAATTAAATTGTAATACAATAGCCACGGAATTGCTGCAAGAATTGTTAAGTCAGATAATCTGCCCGTTGCTAAAATTAATGGGCCTGCTGTGCACGGAAGCAAAAATAAAGTTACGAAAAATCCGATTAAGAAAGCACCGAGCGGAGAAGTTATTTTGTCAATAATTTTTTTAACTCTTGGACGCATCCAAATCGGCATCTCTGTTGCGAAACTTCCTTTTTTGTAAAAGAAAAAATCTTTTATGTTTAATGTTCCGATTACCATTGCGAAAATACTGAATACTATTTTGAATGTTCCTGAATTTTCAGCAAAGAACGCAGCGACTGAATGGAAAAGTTGGTAAAGAATTAATGCATAAACCATATAACCGAGATAAACAGCGAGGCTGAAAGCGAAACCTGCAAATAAAACTTTTTTTCTTTTTTCTGGATTTTGAATTAAAATCGTCATAAGAACCATTGCGAGAACTGCGATTTCGCATGGATTTACTGAATCTGCGAGAGCATAACCTGTTATCTCAATAAGTTTTTCTAACATTTTGTAAGTTCCTTTAATTTTTCAATTGACTGAACTCCAACATATTTTTCTCCGTTAATTAACCACGTCGGTGTTGCAGTTATTTCTGCACATTTTTCTCTTTCGTAGAAACAATCTATTTTGTTAAGATATTGATAACTTTCGCCGAACAAATCTTCTTGTGTTTTACATGCACTGCAACCGAGTTGAATGTATAATCTAGAATTTTGTCCGATGCATTTTGCAATTTCGTTAGAAGTTTCTCCGCCTTTATTTTTTATTAATAATGTTGCGAGAATTACAACACCGAAGATAACTAAGAAAGTTATTGCGTTAATCACTTTTCTTTTCATAATTGTATTAAAGAAAAAAGGATTTTAAATGTTTTTAATAATCTGGAATGTCTTCATCAGCTTGGAATTTTTTCTGAGTTGATTTTGGACTTGAACTTGTTGATGAACCTTCTGATGCTTTCAAATCATTTGGAGAAATTGAATTAATCATTTGTTTAAATTCTTGAAAATTTTTTGCAGGAATTCTTAATCCTTTTTTTGTTGGGCCTGTATATTTTTCGCTTGTTGTATATTCTCTTATATCAACACCAACACTTCCGTTATATTCTCTGACTCCTACGACAATTTCAGTAACTGCTCCTTGATATTCCCCTTTGTTTATTTTTCCTACATCTTTATCCATTGGACGACACCTCCGGTTTCTTTACACTCATTTTCCCGTTAAATTTGTGTATATTCATACAAAGAAAATAAGAAAGAGTTATTTAAACTTTTAGTTCTATAAATAAGTTATATCCTGAAGGATAATTAATATTAAAAATACATTCTGCTTTGTTTTTTTATGGAAGAAGAATGCCCGAAATGTCACGGGACAGGATTTGTTAAAGAGCCGAACGGAAGTGTGCACACGTGCTGGGATTGTTTGCAAAATGGAAAACTTCAAGTTCATTCAGAAAAAGTTCCTGATTCTAAAGTTAAAATTTAATTTAACATTCTTATAGAAATAATTTTCACTTCTTGAAGGGGGAAGTCAGATGAATCTGTTTTTACTTTTGAAATTTTGTCGACGACATCCATTCCTTTTATTACTTTTCCGAAAACTGCATAACCTGGATTTCCGACTTGATAATTAAGAAAATCATTGTCAACCGTGTTTATAAAAAATTGTGATGTTGCTGAATCTTCGACGTTTGTTCTCGCCATCGCGATTGTTCCTCTGTCATTTGATAATCCATTTTTTGATTCTAATTTTATTGGTTTGTAATTTGCTCTTTCGTTCATTTCTGAATCGTAGCCACCGCCTTGAATCATAAATCCGTCGATAATTCTGTGGAAAATTGTTCCGTCGTAAAATTCGTCTGAAACATATTTTTTAAAATTTGCGACAGTAATCGGTGCTTTGTCTGGATATAATTCAATGGTTATATTTCCAAAATTAGTTTCGATTTCTGCTTTCTCAGATTTTAATACTGAATTTCCTGTCATTTTTAATGTGAAAAATGTTCCTGCAATAAACAGAAACAAGATGATTATGAAAATTATTTTTTTCATCTCTTAGAATTTAATCTTTCATTTCTATTTTGATATTTACGTTTTTTGGAATATACATTTTCATAATACTGTGAAGAATTTTTTCGTTTGCGGGTAAGTCGATTAATCTTTTGTGAATTCTCATTTCAAATCTGTCGAAAGTTGCAGTTCCGTTTCCACAGGGAGATTTTCTCGTTGTAATTTTCAATTTTTTTGTCGGCAAAGGGACAGGACCTGAAATTGTTATGCCTGCTTTTTGAGCCATATCTTTTATAGAGTCGCAAATAGTATTAAGCATCTCGATGTCTGTGCTGTTTAGTTTTATTCTTACTTTTGTCATTTGTTAGTATTAATCAACATTAAAAATAGTTTAAAAATCTTGTGTTATAATTCAAACTCGTCTATAAAGTCAATAATTGTTCTATATTTTTCTAGGAATTTCATGCCTCTCTCGGTTAGCGAGATTTTTCTTTCTCTGCCTAAGCCGATTTCTTTTACTAAATTTCTTTGAATTAATTCGGCGTAATATTCCTTAAAACTTCCAGATGAAAGCATAGATTTTCTTAGTAAGGGTGTTGGTTTTATAGAATTCCTATTCTCCTGAATAATTCTCAATATATCTTTTATAATTTCAAGTTTTGCTCTTTTTGCCATTAATCCCCCGCCCGTTTAATCACCCTGTACAAAATTGTGAGGAATATACTTATTGAACATAAATAAATTATTAGTTGAACACCTTGAAAGAAGGACGGAATTAAAACATCTAAAATGTTTAAGAACCAGAAAAATACAAGTAACATATAAACAAAATAAAACGTGTGCTTTTTCTTTTTGGAATTTTTGTGTGCAATGTAAAATATGATTGAAACAATTACAAACAAGAAAAGATTTACAAACAACAAATAAGTTCCATCACGCGACATGATACTAATTAATGAAATTAAAATTGCTGCAACATGAACTAAATAAATTTTTTTGTTGTTTCCCCATTTTTTCCACATCACGCTGTAAAGAAGATAAAATACAGAGATTGAACTAAGATACATAAATGCGAATGTTGTTAATTTTCCTGTAGGGTCTAACAGCCAAAAAGATAAATCGTGAATTGAACTGACATTAAAAAATATAAGGAAAAATTTTATGAAATATCTAAAAAAATATGCGGCTGCAAAAAGCAAAAATGCAATACGAAAATATTTTATTCCTTTATGCGAACTTAATTCATAAATTTGTTTTGTTCCGAAGAAAACCATCAAACTGCAAAGCATAATTACAAATGAATAAATTAATTCTGTTCCTGAACCTACATTAAACATTTGTTGAAAAGGTAATTCCATTTTATTATTGGTGTTAAGAATTATTTAAACCCTTTTAAATCGAGTGGACATTAAGTCCACCTTGCTTAAAAAAGAAAATGTTTTATTGAGATTATGAATTCAAAAATAAAAGTAGGTATAAGCATTCTATTAATTATCTTTTTTATAATATCATTCGGTTCTGGAGTTCTTGGGCATGAATATTCTTTTGTTCATAAATTTTCAAGTTACATCGCTTTGATTTTAATGATAATTCACGTCGTGGGATACCATAAAATAATATTTAATTTTATGAAAGGAGGTAAAAAATATGGAAACTAAATATGTTTTAGGAATAGCTATGTTTTCGATGATGCTTTTATCCCAAGTTGGTTCGGTTTCTGCTTTTGGATTTGGAAACTGGTTTAATCATGGAGCAAACTCTGATGAACAAGAATCACTTCAGACTGCAATTGAAAATGAAGATTATGATTCTTGGAAATCCGTTATGGAAGGAATAATTGAGAGAATACAGTCTTTAATCACTGAGGATAACTTCAATGAGTTAGTTAATCAAAGCAATGAGGCTGAAGATATGAAGGAAGAACAAGAATCACTTCAGACTGCAATTGAAAATGAAGACTATGATTCTTGGAAATCCCTAATGGAAGCTAAATTAACTGAAGAATATTTTGATAAGTTAGTTGAAAGAAATAATAACCAAACAAATGAAAGTTATAGAAACCATTTTGATTTTGGATTCGGAGAGATGGACGAAGAAGTTATTCAAGCAATTGAAAATGAAGATTATGATTCTTGGAAATCCCTAATGGAAGCTAAATTAACTGAAGAAACTTTCAATCAACTTGTTGAAAGAACAAATCAGATGAGTGAAGCTAATCCAACTGACAAAGAAAAAAATTTTGATTCTGGAAATTTTTCAGCTCCAAATATGAAAATTGAAGGCAACCGAAACTTCCGTGAACCTCCGAAATCAGAATAAAACCTTTTTTATTTTTTATTTTTTTAATGGACATTAAGTCCACCTTGCTTAAAAAGAAAATAAATTTTTATTTATCATGCAAAAGAAAAACAACCCAAAACGAAATAACAAAATAATTATTGTTTCAGTAGTTTGTTTTGTTTTAATTTCTATTTCAACATATTTTATTTTTTTTAAACAAGAAAGAAATCTTGAAGAATTTCGCTCCAACGACGGCAGAATGGGGGATTCTCAACTCACCCCCGAAATCGAAAATGAGATAACCTCTTTTTTCGAGAGTTCCCCTTCTGACCTGGAGATAGAAACTTATTGTTCAGAAAATTTAATGTATTGCAGGTATTATTGTCAAAACAGCTACGCTGAATTTTGTGAAACTATTAAACCAGAAGGAATGCCTAATGAAACACGAGAATTTAATTACAGTAGATAATGTCTGGAAAAAATATGACATGGGAAAAGCAGAATCGCTTGTTGTTCTAAAAGAAATTTCTGTTGAAATTAAAAAAGGAGAATTTGTTGCGATTACTGGACCGAGTGGAAGTGGGAAATCTACAATGGTAAATATTATCGGTGCGTTAGATAAACCGTCGTGGGGAAATATTTTGCTTAAGGAAAAAAATGTTTCTGACATGGATGAATCTTCTCTTGCATTTTTGAGAGGAAAAACAATTGGATTTATTTTTCAGCAATTTAATTTAATCCCTACACTGAGTGCTTTACAAAATGTTATGTTACCTATGGAGATTATGGATGTTCCTGAAAAAAAAGCGAAAGAAAAAGCAAAAGAACTTTTAGATATGCTTGGACTTGGCGAAAGATTAAATCATAAACCTAATGAACTTTCTGGCGGACAACAGCAGAGAGTTGCAATTGCGAGAGCATTGTCCAATGACCCCGACATAATTCTTGCCGACGAGCCAACAGGGAATCTTGATTCAAAGACAGGACAATTTGTAATGGATTTTTTGGGAGATATGCATAAAAAAGGAAAGACGATAATTTTGATTACACACGACTTGAATCTTGTTGATTATGCGAAAAAAGTTATTCATATTAAAGATGGGAGAGTTGAGAGAGTTAGATTTAATGGAAAATAAATTCCATT
The DNA here is from genome assembly GCA_023228245.1 of Candidatus Pacearchaeota archaeon. The sequence goes on along the minus strand of JALOBN010000003.1, from coordinate 88,586 downwards.
CAATTAACAAATAATTTAATTGAATGGACATCAAGTCCATCTTATTTAAAAACAAAATAAAATTTTATTGAAAATGAAAAACAAAAAAATTCAAACATTGATTGCAATCACATTATTAGTTTTGTCTTCGATGATGATTTCCGCAGTGGAGATTAATTATTCAGTGAGTTCTTATGATGATGTTGAAGTTTCTTCAATTAAATACGAACCTTATCCAACAAATCCTGGAGAATATTTTGATCTTTGGGTTAAAGTTTATGTTGGTTCTTCCAACTATGCTAAAATTGAATTTGTTGAAGATTATCCTTTCAGTTTGGATAATGACGATGACTTAATTCAAGAATTTGATAGCAGTGGAGATTATTTATTACATTATACAATTCGTGTTGATGAAGATGCTGTTGAGGGAATAAATGAATTGGAATTAAAAATTAGTTCAAATCGTTATGATGATTTGAGTGTTACTGGTTCTTTTGATATTTATATTTCAGATGCACAGACCGATTTTGATTTAGTTGTTCAAGATTCTTCTGATTCTGAAATTTCAATTGCAATTGCGAACATTGGAAAAAATACTGCGAATTCTATGATTGTGCGAATTCCCGAACAGGAAGATTACACAACTACTGGAACGAATGGACAAATGGTTGGAAATCTCGACGCTGGAGATTATACTATTGTAAGTTTTACTGTTGCTTCAACAACACGAGATGCTGGTGATTTAACAATCCAGATTGATTATACCGACAATATTGGTGAAAGAAGAAGTGTTACAAAAGAGATTTCATTATCTGGAACTTCAACTGTAACAAATAATTCGTCAATTTCAGGAATGGCAACTGGTGAATTCCCTGAAGGGGGATTTCAGAGAAATAATAGCATGAATTGGAGTTACATAATTATACCGTTGGTAATTTTAGTTTTACTTGCTGGGGGATTTGTTGCTTACAAAAATAAATCAAAAATTGCTCAGTTAATTAAAAAAAAGAAAAAAGATTCTCAGAAAAATGAAGTTCCTGATTGGGTTAAAAAAAATAAATAAGATGATAGTTTATGAAATTAAAAAAATCGTTTCAACTCGCATGGAATATTCTTATTCACAGTAAACTCAGAAGCTGGTTAACTATAATTGGGATTATTATCGGAATTGCTGCGGTGGTTTCTATTCTTTCTATTAGTACTGGTGCTCAGGATCAATTGGAAGATCAACTTGGAAGTTTGGGAGCAGATATTTTAACAATAACTCCGGGATTTTCTAAAGCTATGGGGGGGATGGGATTTAGTGGCGGGGGAGGACCTCCCGGAATGTTTGAAGATTCTTCAGATGAGGATTCTGAAAATTTAACTTCTCGAGATATTACTGTAGTAAAAAGTATTGACAATGTTGATGTCGTTATGGGGACGGTTTCTTCGTCTGGAGATTTAACTTATTTAAGTAAAACAGCGTCGGTAAGTGTAACGGGTGTTGATGAAAAGGTTTGGAGCGAGATTACAACAGATGAATTAAGTTCTGGAAGATTTTTGACGAATGGAGATACTTACTCAATTGTTATTGGAGAGAATCTTGCAACACAAACATTTGAAGATATTCCTTTAAATTCAAAAGTTACAATTGAAGGAAAAACATTCAAAGTTGTTGGAATTTTGGAAAGTGGCAACGGGGTTTATATGTCTATTGAAACTGCGAGAGATGTTTTTGATGATATTGGTGAGAAAGAATTTGATTCAATTTCTGTAAAAATTGAAGATGTTGAATTGTCTGATGAGACTGTTGAAAATATAGAAACAAAATTAATGCAGTCTCGAGGAATTCTTAATGAAGATGAAAAAGATTTTAGTGTTTCTAATCCTTCAACAATGCAGGAAACTATGCAGGAAACGATGAGCACGATGTCAATTTTCCTTGGAGCTATTGCAGCAATTTCACTTATTGTTGGAGGAATAGGAATTGCAAACACGATGTTCACTTCTGTTTTAGAAAAAACGCGAGAGATTGGGATTATGAAAGCAATTGGAACAAAGAATAAAGATATACTTTTAATTTTCTTAATTAATTCAGGATTGATCGGATTAGTCGGAGGACTTGGTGGAATTATTTTAGGAACAATTGGTGCAGGATTAATTGGTTCAATGACTTCATCAACAGGAGGGATAACGAGTATGTTTTCAAACACGGCAGTAACTCCTGGACTGTTAATTTTTGCTTTATTTTTTTCAATGGCTATTGGAATGATTGCTGGAGTAATTCCTGCTTACAGAGCTTCTAAACTTAAACCAGTTGATGCTTTGAGATATGAGTAGTGGGATTTCTTTAACAAAGAAATCCTAACGTGGCAAAGAAAATTGAAGATGTCACTTCGTGAATATCATAATTAAATTTAAATATAACTTGTTCGTGATTTGAAAATGATTGACATTAAATTAATTAGGGAAAATCCGGAGATTGTAAAGAAAAATATTAAGAAGAAATTTCAAGATGAAAAGTTGCCTCTTGTTGATAAAGTTATAAAATTAGACGAAGAATGGAGAAAATTAAAATATGAAGAAGATAAATTAAGGGGCGACAGAAACAGCATTTCTAAACAAATTAGCGAGGCGAAAAAAGCAGGAAGCAGTGCTACTGCGTTGATGAAAAAAGCGAAAGAAATTCCTGAAGAAATAGAAAAGCTTGAAGGAAAAAAAGAGAAACTTGAAGAAGAAATTAAAAAAATTATGATGACAATTCCGAATATAATTCACGATTCTGTTCCGATTGGAAAAAATGATTTAGAAAATAAAGAAATTAAAAAGTTCGGTGAAAATAAAGTTCCTGCTTTTGAAATTAAACATAACGCTGATATTGCTGAAGAAAATGGTTGGGCAGATTTTGATTCTGCGAGAGAAACTTCTGGAAATGGATTTTATTATCTGACTGGAGATTTGGCAATTTTACATGAAGCATTGCTTGCTTTCGCGAGAGATTTTATGATTAAACAAGGATTTGAATTTGTTATCCCTCCTTTTATAATTAGAAGAAAAGTTGTCGAGGGAGTTATGTCATTTAAAGAAATGGACGCGATGATGTATAAAATTGATAACGAAGATTTGTATTTGATTGGAACTTCTGAACATTCAATGATTGGTAGATTTATTGATAAAGTTATTTCTGCGAAAAAAATTCCTTTGACTCTTACAAGTTATTCTCCATGTTTTAGAAAAGAAGTTGGTTCGCACGGAATTGAAGAGAAAGGACTTTACAGATTGCATCAATTTGAAAAACAAGAAATGATTGTAATTTGCGAACCAGAAGATTCTTACAACTGGTATAATAAAATGTTGCAATTTACCGTCGATGTTTTTAGATTGTTAGATATTCCTGTCAGAACTTTGGAATGCTGTTCTGGAGATTTGGCTGATTTGAAAGCGAAGTCAGCTGATGTTGAAGCTTGGAGTCCGCGACAGAAAAAATATTTTGAAGTTGGTAGTTGTTCTAATTTAACTGACGCTCAGGCGAGAAGATTAAATATTAGAATTGAAGGAAAAGGAAAAATTTATTTTGCACATACTTTGAATAATACTGTTCTTGCTTCACCTCGTGCGTTGATTGCATTCTTGGAAAATAACCAGCAGAAAGACGGAACAATAAAAATTCCCGAAGCTTTACAACCGTATATGTTTGGAAAGAAATTTATTGGTAAGAAGAAATAAATTTTTCAATTAATTTTTTAGAAATAATTATTACCTTTTCGGACAACAATCTTTAAATATATCTTTTCGTTGTCATTATTGAGTTAAAATGAAATCCTTAAACAAATTGCTCGGTGCAGTTGCGGGGATTGGTTTGTCTCTTCTTCCTATTCAAAAAATTTATTCACAAGAATCTGGGCTTTATGGTAAATGGGGAATAAATTTTAAAGCTTCTCCTTCAGCATCAGTTCAAAATATTCCCGATAGTTTAGATGCACTTAAATTAGATTCGGATTTAACTGAGTCTGCTATGACTGATACAAATTTTGAAGCACAGTTTGGTTTTAGATATGCTCCTGCAGAATGGTTTAATATTAGAACTGGTGCGAGAGTAAATGTTTCTTTGAATTCTCCTACGGAAGATTATTTTGGATTATCTTGCTCTTCTCCTCAGGGTTCAGTGAGTGCTGGAATTTCTAGCCGGGCATCTCTTATCGAGTTGTTCTTTGCTGAATATTCTGTCGATTTTCCTAAACATTATTCATTTATTGCGGCTGATGATCCCAATAAATTAGCTGATTTTATTGACCATAATTTAAGGGCTGGAATTTCTCTTAAGATTGGAACATCACCTTATGATGATAGAACAATGCAGGCGATTAATTCGTTTCCTTATCACAATCCTCTTCCTGAAACTCATTACAAACATGTTATTGATTTATCTGTAGGATTAGATATTCCGCAAATAATAAATAAAACTTCTCTCGGTGATGAGATGGGAATTTCTGCAAAACCTAAGTTTGTATTCTCAGCAACTTTTGGCGGGGAATGGGAATAATCTCATTAGTAACCTTTAAAAATTAATTTCTATATGAATATTCAATAAGCCCACGTGGTCTAACGGCTATGACATGTCCCTGTCACGGACATAACCCGAGTTCGACTCTCGGCGTGGGCGTACTTAACTTTTGTAGGAAGTAGATGAGACGTTATTATTATATACTTTCTTTACTAATATCTTTCATGGTTAACTACTGGATTTTTAATATAAAAAATTGGACGTCTTCTTCTGGTAAAAAGTGGTCAAGTGAAAAGATCTTTCAAAAATTGATTAATGATAATATATGGGGGATAGGGAATAATACTCCAAACAGAAAAAATATTCAGAAAGAGGATCAAGTTTTATTTTATAAAACTCAACCAAATGGAAGAAAATTTATTGGAAAAGCAATTTTAAATTCATCAACAATTCCTTTTAATGGGGACCTAAAATATTCAGAAGATTCAAACATAATTGTTAAAGGATGGGATAATTTAGTATTACTTAAAGAAATTGAAGTATTTGAAGAACCGATTTTAATTGAACCTCTCTTTGATTTTTTAGATTTTATTAAAGATAAATCCAAATGGGGAACTTATCTTCAAGGAGGAGTTGTTAAAATAACAAAAAAAGATTTCGAAACTATTCTTTTAGGATCAACGAGGAATATTCTTACTGAAGAAATTGATTTTAGTGAATACCCAGAAGGAGTAGATGAAGGAAGTAAGAAGATGGTTCAACATTATGCTAGAGAAAGAAATCCTAAAATTATTCAATTAATTAAAGAAAAAGCGATTAGAGAAAAAGGTTCTTTGAAATGTGAAATTTGTGGTTTTTCTTTTTATGATAAATATGGGGAAAGGGGGAAAGATTATATTGAAGGTCATCATAAAAAACCAATTTCCAAAATGAAACTTGGAGAGAAAACTTTCATTGAGGACATTACTTTGTTATGCTCTAACTGTCATAAGATGATTCATCGAAAAATGGATGATTTTTCTGTTGAAGATCTAAAAAAGATAATAAATTAGAATTTTGGAAAGTTGTTTTTAATAGGAAAATTTAAATATAATTAGAACATAGTGATCCAATGAAAATTGGATGGAAGATTATATGGGGGATTTTAGCATTCGCATTCACAGGATCGTTTATAAAAGGATGGTTTAGTTTTGACCTTGGGATGAAATTTTTATTGGTTTCTTAACACTTGGTTCTTGGTTGGGGTTTATTAAATCAATAAAAGATTAATCTTATTAAGAAAATTTTTCGTAATTTAAATTTTGAATTTCAATTCCCCAGTCATTTGTTCCTTCTTTTATAAGATTAATTAATAAATCTGGAACCTCCCCCGCTGTTATTTCTTGGATATATATTTCTTGGAAATTATCTCCTACATTAAACTTATTAATATGAACTTCTTTTCTGGAAATAAGCGTATTTGAAATTTTAAAGATTATACTAAAGTCTACAAAAGAAGTATAATCGTTTCCTAAATTTGTTACTTCAACACTTGCTTTTGGTTCTGCAATAACTAAATCGGGATTTATAATTCCGCCCCCAATAAATGTTAGGGCAATATTTCCATATTTCCAATCCCAAGATTTAGATGTTAAGATAACATCTATATTTGCTGAATTGGGGGTTAATGGATTTGTATCTATTCCGTCATTGTACCTATCATTATCTGAATTCTGATTTATTGGGTTCGTTCCTAGCTCTTCTTCTTTTATATCTGTAAGACCATCTTCATCAGAATCAATAGCAATACACCTACTTTCTTTACATTCATAAAGATTTGAACATGGTTTGATAATAAAACCTGAACTTTCTTTACAACATTCATAAGGACATTCTTTTTCTTTTTGGTTGTCTATAACTTTTGCATTTAAGGTGAAATATAAAACTCCTAATATGACCACGATTCCAATAAATATTCCAAAGATAATTAGATTATTTTTCTTATTTTGTTCAACCTTTGAATTTAAATTATTAATTTTACAATCTGCACAATATGAACCTTCGGGAATTTCTTTTCCACATTTGTTACAGTAGGACATCCCACTTTATTTCTTTTTGTATATTTAATATTTTCGCTTATATCTATGTGTATCTTCGCAACATGTTCAACTTCTGTTGTGGTTTCTTATAAAGAAATTTAATTTGTTTTTCTCATGAAAATTGATCCGTATAATCATGAACAGCGATACAAAAAGTGGAAAGCCCAAGTTTTAATTTCTGGAATTCAAAACATTAGTAAACAAAATTCAGATTTAATCTTGCAATATTTAGAGGATATGGAAAATGGAATTAATATTTCATCTTCGAATAAGAAAGGGTCTAGAAGTTATATTCGCTTGAATACATTGAGAGAAAAAATGGGATTCTTTTCACGAAGATTTAAAGAAATTTTCGATTTAGATAATCTTACCCAAATCAAAGAAGAACAATTACTTTTATTTTTTTCACAAATGAGAAAAGGAGAAATTGTAAGAACGGACGGGAAAAAATTTCAATCTGCTAATTATTATGTTAAAGTTTTCAAAGCATTTTGGCATTGGTGGCAAACAATTAACAGAAAGAGGGGAGTAACAATTCAAGATATCACAATTGATTTGGATTCTAGAGGAGAAAAACCAGAATGGGTTTACTTAACTGAAGAACAAATTAGAAAACTTTGTATTAATGCCCGATTTAATTATCGAGTTTTGATAATGTTTTTATTTGATACGGGAATTAGGGCACCAACGGAATTAGTAAATGTTAAGGTTTCTGATTTGTATAATGATTGCACTGAACTTATGATTAGAGAAGAAGTAAGTAAAACCTTCGGAAGAAAAATTAAATTGCTTCTTTGCACACAATATGTTAAAGATTATATTAAAGAAAACGATTTGAAATCAGAAGATTATCTTTTTAAAATTAAACCTCAAACAGTCAATAAATATCTGCAAAGATTAGCAAAGAAAATTTTTAGAGATGAAGCTAGTTTAGCTGGAGAAAAATATTGTAATATAACTATGTATGATTTTAGACATTGTTCTTGTTGCTTCTGGCTTCCAAGATATAAATCTGAATCTGCTTTAAAGTTTAGATTTGGTTGGAAGAAATCAGATAAAATTCATTATTACTCTGAACTTTTGGGAATGAGAGATACAATAACTCAAGACGATTTGGTTTTATCCGAAGAGAGAACTGAATTAGAAAAAAATTTAGAACAAACAAAAAGAGACAAACAAATTATTGAAGATAGAATGAAAGATGTTGAAGAAAAGTTGGACAAATTTATTTTGACAATTTCTAAGCTGGATAAATTATTGGACACATTATAATAAAGATTTAATCAAGAATCAAATTTTTCAATATATTCTGCTTTGCAAAATTCAGAAGTATTTGGATTTTGGAAAATGTGATTTCTGTACGCTTCTAAAAAGTTTTTCATTTGCTCTGTAGAAGTAATCTTAACTTTTGAATTTCCTTCTTCGTCTATCTCAATTTGAAATCCTAATTTCTCTTTTAGTCCGGGGCATTCAAAATAACTTTTAACATTTTCTAAATTTCCTTCTTCAATGTTAAAACATCTTACAAATTTACGAGAATTTCTCAGATCTTTACTAAACTCCTGCCATGATGCAGGGTTTACTTCAAGATAGGTATGAGCAGTTTTTATTTCGTTAGCTTTGTTTTTCCATTTATCTTGATAATTAAACATTTTTTCAAAAAAAGAAGTGAACTTACTTCTACAATAAGTTTTTTGGATAGTAACTTCTCTTCTATTCCAACTTCCTTTTACAGTGGCCGTAACATAATTTGGTATCAAAATTGTTTTTGAGGTTGTGTCTATGTTATAATCTTCACCTAATGATAAACAACCCTTACGATATAACTTTAATTTATCGTTTAAAGATTCAATACCTAAAACGAATGTAGAATCTGTATTTTTCCTTAATATTAAAAATCCATCAAAGGGGTAGATATCTTTAACATTTGAACGAGGAGTAAAACTACTAATTGAAGGAAATTGAGAATTGTTAATTATTATCTCATTAATAAATTCTTTATACAAATCGGTTTCCTCAGAGATATCATAATAAAGTTCGGAAGAAGGAACTCGGTCATATATTCTGAAATAATCTTGAATTTCAGTTTCTTCTGAAGTAATAACATGTTCCTCTTTAGTTAAAATATTATCTAATAATTGTTTATTTCTAGATATTGGAATTTTGTAAAAGTCAAATTCTCCATTCTTCAGTTTTTTAAAAAAATATAAACTAATTTCCATCTTCAATTTCTTTTAATAAATATATATTCTCAAATAATTCATAGAAATCATAGTTTTTATCTTTTTTGAATTGCTTTTTTGTTATAATCATAATTTCATTGTCTCCCTCAATCTTACATTTATAGATTCGATATCCAATAATAATCAATATTGGTTGCAAATAGTACAGACCACCTGCAATATAAACCAAGAAAATTAGCAAGACTAATATAAGATGGCTCCATGAAAGAGCGGTGATAGTAAAAATGGCTAAGAAAATGGTTAATAAATAATTTAATGTTTCAGAAGAGATATTTTCTTTTTGGATAATCCTAAAAACTTTTTTTTGTAATTTCTTAATTTTAAAAATATAAACTGTGAATGTCAATGCTAAAATTAATATTATAATTGTGATAACCCCGGCCCAATTTAATTTCCAAAAAGCAATAGGATTCAATAACTCACATTCAAAAATAAAATAAATTAATAATAGAAAATAGCTTAAAAAAAATAAGATTAAACTACCCAAAAAACTGGTTTTCATATTATAGATTCTCCCCCCTCCTTTTTTAATTTTTCTCTTACCCTTTTTTTAATGTCCTGTCCAGTTTTCCTTCTATTCTATCTAATTGGTCATGCTTTCTAAGTTTTTGTCTACAAAATTGTCCTAAGGATAAGCCTCTTTTATGAGCTTCGTCTTTTACTTTATTTAGTAAAGGAGTTTCAATTAATATGTGCAGATGTGAGTTTTTCTTCATCTTCTTTTTCCATAATTTTTCTTAATATTTTTGTTTCAATCTTTTCCAATAAAAGACTTATTCTTTCAAGTTTGAATTCTATTGGTTCCATATTAAATGAAAAGAAAACTTATTTATAATGGTACTTCTATGGTACGATGAAATACTTTAATGGTACAATGAAAAAAGAAAAACCAATATTACAAAATCTTGTTGCTCAAAAAATAATAGGATTATTATTGAAAGAAGAAATGTCTTCTTCGGACTTAGCTGAAAAAATTTATGGAAAAAGAAATGTTAGATCAAGCATTTCTAAATATTTAAAAGAATTAAAAAAACAAGGGGCAATAATTGAAAGGAATACTGCTAGTAGAAGAAAATTATACAAAGCAAAACTAGAAGTACTTGGAGAATTTGATAAAAAAGAATATGATTTTATTCAGTTAGTTATTGAACGATTTTGGAAACCATTAAATGATGATTTAATTGAATCACTAACGAATATTTTATTGACAACTGTATTAATTAAAAAAATTTACAAGAGAGATAAAAGAATAACACGATATAATCCACAACAAGATTATAAAAAATATTATGTAAATAAAAAACGATTTTGGGAGAACTCACTTTTCAGAGAGGACATGCTTAATGCGATTTTAGAGAGAGGTGAAAGAAGGAATAATTCATTTCAAATAAGAAGCGATTTTATTTTTGTTAGTTTACTAGCACCAGAAACATTGTTTAGTAAGATAAATGGAAAACATAACAAAAAGACAAATCCTCTTTACATTATTTTTAATATCTTCAATAATTAGAAAGTACAGTAAATATAGTAAACACAAAAAGTACAGAAACTACATTAAAATTAGAAAATGCAGGAATTTGATAATTATGAATTAATAACTGGAATAAATTCACTTTGTGTTAGGTTCTCTCTAATAAATAGAAAATTCCTGTAATATTCTGGAAGGTTATAGTAGATTTGAATATAAGAATTATAAGGATATTCTGTAAGATTTTCTGCATCAATCTTTGTATAAATTGGAGCTAATCCATATGCTTGGTGTTTTATATAATTTAATTCTTTTCCGAGATTTGAGTAAGTTAGATTATATGGTATTGGGCGGACTATCCCCTTAGAATAAATTGTAATGTACGCGCTTTCATTTGGATGATATAACTCTTTATCTAAGTTAACGTCAAATTTTGCAAGATTAAAAATCGTTACTCCAAATGCAAGATGAACAACTAAGAGTATTAAGACGAGTATCCAAATTAAAATTAAGTAAGTTTTCCAAGTGGGTTTTGGTTTTTTGATAGTTATCGAAGAGATAAATCCTTTTGGTTTCTTAAAATAAATCGCAAAGAAGATCCAACTAATAAAATAAAAAGTTCCAGTAATAATTGCATAAGTCGGATTAAAGTACACAATAAGAAGCATTAGAAGGAACCCCCCGAGAGAAAATCCTATAGTTATTATACTCCCCGGGCTGCACAAAATAAATTTTCTTAATTCTCTACTTATCTTTAATTGTTTTGAATTAAGGACATAATAATAAGAGCTAAATTCTAATACGCCGATTAATAATGAAAGAAGTAAATATAATCCCACAACTAATATAACCCCCAATAAAACTAGAGAGATTATATTTTCTGGGAAAACATTTTCTAACTGTGTTTTAAGGCTTATCTCTCTTATTATAGAATAAGCTCCTACTATTATGCTAATATAAATTGAAACAAGAAAAAATAATATTCCAAAAAAACCTTTATCTTTTTCTTTTAGCTCTCGTTCTACTCTTTTTAACTTCCTATTTTTCCTAGCTTTCTTTGTCATCCTTAGATTATCCTTATGGTGGTTAAATATTTTTCAGTCTAACGCTTGTATAAGCTCTTCCTGTTTTTTCACTTTTCTTATGTTTTATTACTTCAACCTTACCAAAGAATTCTAGTTCTTTTATTTGTTTTCTGATTGTTTGATAACTAGTATTTACTTTAATGTCAAGTTCTCTTAATGACATTTCTTTATACTCTTTTAAAACCTCTAATATTTTCTTTTTTATCTCTAGCGGGTCTCTTTTTTTCATGATATAAACAAATAGCAAGTCTTAAAAATGGGATGTCATTATACTGTATCATGGTTAAGAAAAAATTTAAATGGGATTGGAAAATTTTTTGGATAATTGTTTTGTTATTTTTCTTGTTAAAAGAAGTTTATTTTTATTCTCAATTAACCGCGGAATATGAAGATTATAAACAAAAAGTTAAAGATACTTATTACGAATTGGGATTAAATTTAACTCAAACTTTATCTGAATATGAATTAAACGTAACCAGAGAATTAGCCAATCTTGACTGTTTTGACCGTGGGACTGTGGAATGTTATGATAAAGGAACTGTTGTTTGTTATAAAAACTGAATAAAATAATTAGATTATTTCAATAGTTAATCCACTATTTGGTCCGAGTGGTTGAAATTGTGATCCTTTTAGTATTCTATAATAATTATCCGAGTTAAATTCTGTTCCTTCTATGAATCCGGGTAGATATTTTGGTTGACTTACCTGTTTCCATCGTACAATTCTAATTTTTTTCTTAATGGGAATTGCAATTTGACAAACTGCTTTCTGATAATATTTATTGAATTCTCCCTCTCCCAACGTTTCATGAGAGTTAACTTTAATGTTAAGGTAATTTCTATTAATGAAGTTTTTATTAATTTCTTGAATTAATTCCGTAATGGTTTTTTCTTTAAAATATATTTTTAGAATATTTTTATATTCTTTTTCTTTATTTGGATAAATCGTTTTGGGAAAATAGAATAAATTTGAAGATATATCTTCTTCTAGCTCTTTTATCATTAAACCTCTAATTTCTTGAGAAGGGTTTTCAAATTCTCCTTTTTTCATAAAGAAATTAGTGACCTTAACTATAAAATACTTTCTGACCTACTTGAAATGAAAAATATATCCACTAATATTTTTTTGCTTGAGTGACCGCCCAGTTAATTATCTCATAAATTTGTTTTGAATTTTCAGAAGTAACATTTAATTTTTCAATTATCTTCTCTTTTTCTTTCCAGATCCTTTCGCTAAGTTCAAGAGGTTTGGATAATCTTTCTACTCCCTCAAAAATATTTTCAAAGGCTTTTTCTATATTAATTGCTTTAAGAGTCATTATATTTATCTTGCCTGATTCAATTTGAGAAGTTGAATTTACTATCTTAGAATTGGGGGGTAATAATTCTTCTTTTAAATCTTGAGTATATTCTCCATCAAGGATAACTAGAACATCGTATAATTCTGGAGGGGGTAAATGATGGATGTTTACTTTCCACATTATCCCCCCAAGAAATCCTATACTTATATTATTAATATTTTTAGCCATATTGTGTTCGTTATTTTCTAAACAATATTTATGCAATAATGCTTGAAAAGCATAATAATCTGTTTGACCTTCAAGTATAAGATGTATTGGTTTCCCCGAAAGTGTTTGATTGAGATATCCACAGTGAATCTCTGGATTTAAGTTTGAGTTGAAATCGATTTTGTTAAATTTGTCTATACAAAAAGAATAAACTATTATCTTTGTATCTTCTTTTTTTAAAAATTTTTTTATTATATACTGATTTATTAATGTAGGATCATGAGTGGTCAAGATAATTTGTTTTTCTTGTAAAAGATCTAATAGATGCCTTAACATTTCAATTTTTCCGCTAGGAAATTGGCTTATCTCTGGTTCATCAATTAAAAGGAAATTAGGTCTAAAACTATTTGAAAGTATTTGAACCATATTTTGAATACCTGACCCTTGGATTCTAAGCGGTCTGTGTGATCCTTTTTGATTTACTTCGTTATTTCCTATATCTATTATAGTTGGGTCCATTTTTTTTGATGCTTGATTAATCTTTTCAAAACCACTACTGTAAGCATCTATGTGGTCTACAATTTGTCTGTCGGAAGAGATTATTCTTGGTAAGAATTCGTCTTCATATTTAGTTTTATCAAAATCTATTCCATGATTCATCATATTTGTTGGTAATATGTTTTTATTTCCGAGCTTATATTGTTCTAACCACCCTCGTGCTTGGTTAGCTTTAATGTAGATTTCTTGTAATATTCTAGTTTTCCCGCAGTTTGGTCGGCCTATAAAAATTGTAAGGTCTCCTAATTCAAAATTTTGATTAACCCCTGAAGTATCTACTTTAATTTCATTTATGAATCTCATAACATTAAAGCAAATCTCTTTATTTTTATAGATTATTATACTCTCCGTCTCACTCTCTTTCTACAAAACTTCAGACGGCTCGGCGTGGGCGTATATACAAAGTGTAACAAAAGGTGGGACGCAAATTCTATAGATTTGTTTATCTTTTAGATGATTAACTATTCCCTCGTTTAATGGAAATTTCATAAAGAAATTTGAAAACGCAATAAGAAGAAAGAATACTATAAAAAATAAAGAGATAGATTATAAAAATAAAATTATTTAAGAATTGTATATTTAATGTATAAAATAAAACAGAAATTATTAAACCTATTACTGAAGAAAAAATTGGGGTTTTAAATATAGAGTCTATTCTTTTTCTTCTTCTTTCTTCTTTTATCTTTGGGTAGTTTTCTAAAAGAAATTTTGATAATGCAAACACTGTAAAATTGACTGAAAAAATTGTTATGAAAATGGTTATAATTAAATTATAATCTATGCAAAACTCATATTTGATAAATAATTTTGGGAGATATAAAATTCCAATAAAAAAAATAGAAAGAATGAGATCTAGATTGATATAACACCAAGTTCCTACTCTTGTTTTATGTTCCATATGTAATTAATATTAACAATCTTTAAATATATCTCTTTCTTTATATAAAAATTATGGCAAATGTAATACTTCTTTTTAAAAAATTAAAGAATTTTGATTATACCAAGCATTCATTAGAATTATTAAATAAAATTGAAGAAGTAAAAATAAAAGATAGAAGTAAAATTTCTTCTAAAGGGGCAGTTATTGGATTTGTAGATGTTTTTAAAAATGATAATTTTATTTATATTCAAGCATACAAAGAATATTCTACTACAGGAGGATATTTTGATGGAGACCCAAAAAGTTTAAGACCAATCACTAATGTAAATGGGGAATATCATTCTATTTTAATAACTAAAGATGGAGAAGTATTAAATGAAGTCTCTCGATTTTTTCACGATGAAGATATTAAAAATTTATTAAATGGGTTATTCAAATCCCTTGGCTTGTATAATGCAAGTATGATAGATATAAAACAATTTAATATTAAAACAATGAGAACTTTTTATAAAACTGCAAAGAGAATAGTTTCCCTTAAGATTAAAGAAATAGGACAGATTCTTCCGAATCCACAAATGCCTCCCGAAGATATTGAACGGACAGTACAAGACATGGCAGAAGGATCAAATGAAATAATTTTAAATTCTGGAGTAGATAAAGATCTTAAACAAAGTCAAATCATTGATAAAGGTCTTGCCAGAAGATCAGATCTAAAAGAAGTTAGAGGAGTAGATGAAGAGGGAGATACTTTTACGATTAATTCAAATGGAAAGATAATCTATTATCTCCCAGATGATTCGAGCAAAAGAGCGAATAAACTTTATAAGATGATTCAAAAAATATTGGGGATATTCCAATAATTTATTTTGGTACAATTAGGTCATTAATCCTTTCATTTCGCTAATTAAATCTTTACATTCTGCTTCTTTTTGTTCTACTTTTCCTTTATATTCAGAACCCGATTCGGTTACTCTTTTTCCAACATAATTTTTATTCCAATCATCTTCCATGTTTATTGCTTCTTGACAGGTTTCTAATATATCCATTCTTATTTTACTAAATCTTTTGAATTCTGCGGGGGTGTTAAAACATAATCCAGAATAATATAAATCGTTTTTTTCTTCGCCTTCTCTGTCCACACTTGCATTTTCTCCCCAAACAAAAAATCCTCCCGTTGTTTCTAATGCAATCCATTCAAAGGGTTTTACTTCCTTCTTTCATTGCTTTCATTATCATTTCTTTTGCTTTTTCCGAAGATAATTGTCCGTCTGGCTGATATTTTGGAGAATATTCCCAAGGAGCTCTTGAAGTAAAATCTTTTTCATTTTTCGCATTAAATACTTTTATTGCGGAATTATTTCCCGAGGTAAAATTCCAATTTGGAGGTTCTAATATCATAATTGCATCGGCTGAACTTTGATAAAGCGTCTGATATTTTTTTTCTTCAGATATTTTTCTTTCAGTTATATCTCTTATAATTACCAAATCTGCTGGTTTTCCTTTATATCGGATTATTCCTGCATTTAATTCTGCACAAATTTTTCTTTTATCTTTTTTCAGAAGAATAGTTTCATATTTAGAAGGAACTTTTTCTCCCTTAAATCTTCGCTGATAATATATTTTAATTTTTTCTTTTTCTTCAGGTGCGACATATTCTAAGAATTTGTGGTGGAGAATATTTTTTAGTGAATCTCCGCGAATTTGTGCCAGAGCAGGATTTCCATAAACTATAATTCCGTTTTGAATTATTGCAATTCCATCATTTGCTTTTTCAGAAACACTTCTATATTTTTCCTCATTTTCTTTTAATTTTCTTTCTATTTCTTTTCTTTCAGAAATATCAGAATATATCGCAACTATTCCGTCGTGGGGCAGTTTGAAAACAAAATTTTCTCTCCATCCTTGGTGATACTTGTCTTTGTAAAATGAAATTGGGTGGTGTAGGGGTTTTCCTGTTTTCCAAACTTCCTGAAAGATTTTGTATAATCCAAATTCTTTGACACCCTTGAAAATTTTATCAACTTTTTTCCCAATTACATTTTCTTTTTTAACCTGTTCTAATTTTTCTGCTGCTCGATTAAAATCTTTGATAATTACTTCTTTTCCATTATTTTTAACATCATAAACAGCGACGGCTTCGTCCATATTATTGAATAATTCCCTGAATTGAACTTCACTTGTTTTTAATTCTTCAATTGATTTTTTTAATTTCGTTATATCTTCTTCTGTTGTAGCAATTTCAATTATTTCTTCTTTTTCATAAATCGGAGAATAAGTAATTTTTACAAATATTTTCTTTTTATCTTTCGTTTTTCTTATTTGATTTACAAGAAAAGTTGGTTTACCTTCCCTTATTAACTTAATATTTTTTCTTGCTTCTGCTTGATATTCTTTAGAAATTATTTTAATAATATTTTTACCAAGCATTTCTCCCTCGGTAAAACCATAAATTTTTTCTGCACCTTTATTCCATGCCTTGATTATTCCATTAAAATCTTGAACAATTATAGCATTACTGGAATTTATTACGACTTGCTTATAATAATTTAATTTTTCTTCTAGTTTTTCCAAATGCAATCTGGCTTTCTCTTCAGTTATCCTTTCTTTCTCTGTACCCACCATCTTTTTCTATTATTCTAACGAATACGGAATTTAAAAATTCTTGTTTCTACATTTTTATAAACTCTTTATTCTTTAATTTATTATGAGACAAAATTTTGTAAGGGTTAAAAGAAAGAATCATCCGTCGTCAATGAAGACGCGAAGTCCTTTACTAAAAGATACAAGCAAGGCGAAATTTCCAGAACTTGCTGAGAAAATTATCCAAATGTCTGATATTATTCTTGAAGTTCTCGACGCGAGATTTATTACAGAAACAAGAAATTCAGAATTTGAAGATGAAGTTAAAAAATTAGGAAAGAAAATAATTTATGTTTTTAATAAAGCAGATTTGATTGATTCTAAGAAAATAAAAAGAGAAGAAATTAATTCTTTAGTTCCTCGGTCTTTTGTTTCGGCGATAACACGAAAAGGAAGCAGAGAACTTAGGGATAAAATAAAAATTACTGCGAGCGGAATTAAGAAACCAGTTGATAAAACTTTGAAAAAAGTTACTGTCGGAATTATTGGATATCCAAATACAGGAAAGAGTTCAATAATTAATCTTCTCGTCGGGAAACCTGCTGCAGGAATTGGTGCAGATGCTGGATTTACAAAAGGAATTCAGAAAGTCGGACTTACAAATAAAATAGTTTTATTAGACAGCCCAGGAGTTATTCCTAGCAAAGAATATTCGAGTTCTGAAATGTTTACAGCTTCGAGACACGCGAAAGTTGGTGCACGTTCTTCAAGTCAAGTTAGAAGTCCAGAAATAGTTGTTTCTAATTTGATGAAAGAATATTCTACAACATTTGATGAATTTTATAATGTTTCTTCGAATGGAGATGCAGAAATATTAATTGAAGAACTTGGTAGAAAAAAAGGTTTCCTGAAAAAAAATAACAAAGTTAACGAAGATAAAACCGCGAGATTAATTCTGAAAGATTGGCAAGAAGGAAAAATTAGAATTAAGTAAATTGATTTTTCTATGGCTCCTTTTGAATTCAAGTTTGTCACAAGGAAAATTAAGATTAGGTAATATTATTAAATTCAGTAATCGTTGATAATTTATGGAAAAAAAAGAGAGAAATAATTTTTTAAACAAGTGGATTTTTTTTACTTTTAAAATTATTTTTTTTGCTATTCTTGGATTTCTTCCGTCATTTTTATTTGTTGCTTTATTTGTTCAATATGGTTCTCCTTTTTCAAATTATATAAATTTTTTATTTGATTTTAGCGAGTCGTGGATTGCATGGATTTCTGCTGTAATTATAATTATTTTAATTTTTTCAATTGGGAGAGCTTTAAAATCTTTGAATGAAATTAAGAAAATGTTTCATAACAAACGCAAGTTAATCGTAGTTGCTTTTTCTTTGCTAATTATCATTGGATTAATCTTAGGGCAACTTTCACTTTATGTAAATTTTATTTTGGGAAATGATATTCTTGTTCAATTGTCTTCGGACAAAGACAATTTATTTTTTGCTAACGATTCTATCGAGGAAGTTAATTTTAAAATTTCTGTAACGATGAATCCTTTTTGTATTGCAGAGTGTGAATATGAATTTTTAGATTTGAGCTACGGAAAAACAATTGAATCGGGTGCATTTAATATTACTTCAATTCTTTCGAAGACAAAAACTTATGTTTTGAATAAAACAGATGTTCCTTTTGGAAGTCAGAACCTGAATAGTTTTGAAATAAGTTGTAAAAGTAAAAAAACAATTTTATGTTTTACAAGTGAAAATGAAAATAAAAGAACTGTGCTTCTAACCTTGAATAATTATCTTACCGACGAGGAACAGGCAATTTTAGACGGATACAAAGAAGAAATTATTTCATTAAAGCAGATTTTTTATCTTTCTTGGAAAGATTTTAATGAGTCAGAAAATAATATTGCTAATATAGGAAATTTATTTTCAATTGAAGATTATTCCTATGGAGATCTTTTAGTAGAATTATCTAACCTTAATATTTCTTTTATTGACGTAGAAAATTTATGGAAAAATCAGGAAATGAGTTTGCTTGTGTCTCATCTTTCGGATTTGGAGAATGAAACTTTTAGTTTTTATAATAGAACTTCTGTTTTGAAAGAAATGATATTTTCAGATATTTATCTTTATAATAATTTGACAGAAAAAATTGTTAAATCAAAACAGACATTAAATAATATAAAAAATGCGAACCTTACTGAACCGTTATGTATTGATTTGAATAATACAATTGTTAATTTTAATGACGCAATTTCTGATTTTGAAACAGAAACTTATCTTGCAAATAAAGAATCTATAATCAACAATATTTATTCTTCTATTGTTTCGCTATCCAATTCTGCTGAAGGTAATTTGGGAAGTTTTTCTTGCATAACAAATGAAATTACAAGCAAAACTTTTGATAGTGTTGTTTACAGTTCTTTGAATCAATCAAGCCCGATAATAACTTTGGCAGAACCTGTGTATTCATGTTGTTATCTTGGAAATTGTGAAGAGTGCTGTGACGATTCATGTTCTGATGAAAATTATCCAGTAATATTTTTGCACGGGCATAGTATGAACAAAGCACTTCCTGCAGATTATAGTTTTGATACTTTTATGGAAATAAAAGAGGAGTTGGGTGATGATGGTTATATTGATGCTGGTGCGTTTATAATTTCTGATATTGAAGAAAGTGGGCTTTGGGGAAGAGTTAATGCTCCGATTATGGTAACGTCAAGTTATTACTTTGATACTTACAAAACTTCTGCGGGAGAAAGCACGACTGTTGCTTCAAATACTGATGGTGTTGATACATATGCAATTAGATTAAGAAGTATTATTAATAGTGTTAAAGAAAGGACTAACAAAGATAAAGTGATTATAGTTGCACACAGTATGGGCGGAATTGTAACGCGAAGATATATTCAGATTTTTGGCGGGGACAACGTTGACAAAATAATTTTAATAGACGTGCCTAATCATGGAATCTCTGATAAGGTAAAAGATTATTGTGCAGTGTTCGGTTCTGAAACCGCTTGCAATGATATGAAAGAAGATAGCGTTTTGATTAACCAAGTTAATAACGATGAAACTGATTTTGTTTCTGCTTACAATATTGTCGGAATCGGATGCAATATGGGCGAAGAAACAGGCGATGGAATTGTAAAAAATTCCAGTCAGTATTTAAATTACGCAACAAATTATTATGTAAATGGAACTTGCAACGAATTAAGTTTCTTATATCTTCACGAGACAATTTTATCTCCAAAATTGTATCCTGAAGTTTATGAAATTATCAAAAAAATACTTCTATAATTGAATTTTTGCAAAACAAAACCTTTAAAAAAGGATTTTTCTTTTCCGTTTTAAATTAAACGTGAGGTAATCTATCTATGGCAAAAAAACAAGAAGACGAAAACGAAGAAACTGAAGACGAAGAAGATTCAGACGACGACGAATTTGAAGAAGATGACGATGAAGAAGAAGTGAAAGAATCTTCAGACGACGAGGATTGGTAAGAATCCTAATCTATTTCTTTTTTTTTATTTTTTAATTAAATTTATATAACAAAAATCTATTTGATAATATGAAGTGGGGGATAATTTTAAGTTCTATTTTTTTAATCGGTTTGATTTCTGTAATTTATTTTTTTCCTTCGGGAAAGATTGATTTTGCTCCAAGTTCGGAGAATACTAATTTTAGCATTACAAATAACAGCCCAATGCAGTTTTATTCAAATTTGAGATTTGCTGACACAAATATTTCGTATGAGATTTCTAATTGTACGCTTAAGAAACAAAATGATATGGAATCTGCATTTGCGATAATTGAAAATATTACTCCGTTGAATTTTTATTCTGTTAATTCGGAAGGAAATATTTTTGTTACATGCGACGAGAAAATTAAACCTTCTGAAGGCGGTTTATTTATTGCAGGTGAAGGTGGGCCGTCGATGATAATTGGTGCAGGAAATTTTAATGTTATTCTTGAAGGAAAAATTTTGTTGATAAAAAATTCAAATTGTGCCAATCCAAATGTTGCAATACATGAATTACTTCACGTTCTTGGATTTGAACACTCGGAAAATTCAGAAAATGTTATGTATAATATTACTAATTGTAATCAAGTTATCGGAGATGATGTGATTTCTTTGCTGAATGAGTTGTATTCTATTCCGAGTTATCCTGATTTGATTTTGGAAAATGTTTCTGCATCAAAGGAGGGGACATTTATTAATGTTAATTTTACTGTTCTTAATTATGGTCTGAACACTTCTGGAAATTTTATGATTAAAATTTATTCAGGGGATTCTGTTTTGAAAGAAATGGAAATTGAACTGATTGAAATTGGCAAAGGTAGAATAATTTCTGTGCAGAATATATTTACGATTAAGCAAATTGACGAGCTTGACGTTGTGATTGAGTCTGATTTTGACGAAATCGATGAAGAAAATAATAAAATAAAATTAGAAATTAAAAGTTGAGTTGTTATGAATCCAGCTCAAGTTCATCGATGGTGTCGTCGAAGATTTCCTCTTCGTCATCAAAGTCCTCTTCCATTTTCTCCCTCATTTTTTATATCGTTTAATATTTGTTTTACTTTTTAAACATTTCTGTTATCGAGGATAACAATCGATTTTTTTGTGATTTACCGACGGAGAATTGGGATTTTTTAAATAAATATTTTTTTCAAGTGTTTGGAAATGGGTTGACCAATTTGCAGAAATTCTCTTTCCTTTCAAAATTTCTTTTGGAGAAAAGATTTCTTTCATTCCTTGATGTGCGTTAATTTCTGTAACTCCTCTTAACATTCCATTTTCAATTATTTGATAAAATTCATCAATGCTTCCTCTGTCTGAAGTTCTTATACCATTTCCAATTCGCAAGAAATCATTTTCAAACAAACTGAGATAATAATCTAAATTTGGAAATTCAATCCATGGAACTCTTTGAGAAATATAATTTTTAATATATTCTTCTGTTGAAGAAAATCCTTTTCTTGTTATAAATTCATCTACAAATAATTTTTCCATTTTATTAAAATTAAATCCCTTCACCCAGAATCGAACTGGGATAAACCGGGCTACAGCCAGTTGCATTACCACTATGCTATGAAGGGTTTACTCATGGTAAATTAGATAATTAAAAGCTATTTTTAAAAGTTATTATTAATCTTCAGCAGGTCTTTTTGCCTGTTCTGTTATGAAGAAAGCGTGGTTTGATTCTGCTTCATGAACTTTTCCGTCTTTCTCATAAATTGCTGTTGTCGTCGGTAAAACGAACTTTCCTAGAACTCCAACTTTAGAATAGATTATATAAGAAATTATTCTTGATTCACCTGCTTGCAATTTATCAAAATACCATTCCATCTTTCTTCCTTTCTCGTCGATTTTCTTTGGCATTTCTCCACCAAATCTTTCGTGAAGTTTTGCTAACATTGGAAGTCTATCTATTACATTAACTCTTTCAACGAAATTTCTTGCAGTGATTATCAATGAAACTTTAAGTGCGAATTCTCCGCCTTTTGCTCTAACGAAATTAACTTTTTTCTTTAGAACCAAGTTTGTTTTTGAAAATTGTTTTGTTAACATAACAACTGCAACAATCAATAAAACTGCAAGCAAAGGAAGAAGCCAGTTTGTTTTAATCGAAATGTCTAGTTCTTCTCCAGGTTTTAATTCTCTTTCCCAAGTGTAATAAACTAAAAATCCATTTCTTTCAACTAAGTCTGGTTCTGGACTGAATGTTGTGAATAATCTCGAGATAATATTTTTCTTGATAACTGTTGAAGAAGATGAAACCACATTTCCTTCATTTGTTTTTGTAATTGTTTTTGTGTTAATTATAATTCCGTATTCATTTTGCGAGCTAGTTACAATATCTTTTTCAGAGAAAATTAAAGTTCCCTCGATGTTTGCTGTTTTTTCTTTTGCTTGAACTTCTGCTTCGACGGTGTAGAAACCTGCGATTAAATCTCTGTATTGCTCTTTGTTAAGATTTATTTCGAAGATTTGTTTTTCATAAGGAGCTAATGATGTTGTTTTCTCGAACTCGAAGAAAGATGATTTGAAATTTATTTTTATGTTTTCGAAGTTGAAGTTAACTAAATTTTTTATGTAAACTGAAATATTGTTTGAGTCAGGTTTGAATTCTTCTGCACCGATTTCGAATGCATCTTCTAATTGTATTACATTAACCATTAATGGATGTGTGATTGATTCGCCTTCTGAACCTTTTATATATAAATCAAA
This sequence comes from Candidatus Pacearchaeota archaeon, assembly GCA_023228245.1. The sequence continues at coordinate 65,479 of JALOBN010000003.1, read as the reverse complement.
TTGCATTAATCCTTCTTGTTTCATGTCGCTTCTTGGGTAAATACCGACGGCAATTTGCTTTGTTTCGTAAGATCTTAATTCAACTGTTCCTTTTGGTAGTGTATCGCCGCCGAAAAAATTGTAGAACATTAAATTGTCCCCGCTTCCGAGGTTTGTTATTTTCAAATTGAATGTTGCTGGCATCTCGACGCCGAGAATCATTGCTTCGTTTTCAGATGTTTTTTCTATTTTAAGATTTAAAGCAGACATTAAAGGAAGTATCAAAAATAAAATTATCACCAGCGAAAATATCTTTTTCATAATTAGATGATTAAAATCTTATATTTAAATATTTCTGTAAAATTATTTTTTTCCTTCTAAATCTAGGTAAGCTTTTGCTTGTGCAAGGAACTCGTCGCAGTCGCCCATTACTTTTCCTTCATATTCTCCAACTCTTGAAGGGATAACTGTTTTTTCATAAACTCCTCTTAAGAATTTTTGAAATGCTGTTTTTTCGAATTTGCCTGCATAATCTTTTACTAATGTCCCTTTAATTGAAACTTCAATACTACCTTTATTTGTTTTTATTTCTCTGCTTCCGTCGGTGATTTCAACGCTTGTTAATCCAATGACCCTGAAGGAAACTTTTACCTCTTCTTTAAAATAATCTGTCATTTTTTTTGCACCGCTCCATTCAATGTCTATATTTTTTGAATCACCACTTAATTTTTCTGCATATTTTTCTTCAGCCATTTCTAGTCCAGATTCATCTCTTAACCACTCGAAACAAAATTTGTAGAATTCTCCAAAATTAAAAACCCCGTTGTATTTTATCTTACTTGAAAATAACTTGTCTTTTTCCGCCATTTATACTTATATCAAATTCAATTTAAATATTTAACTACGACAATACTTAAATAATTGTTTTATGTATTTTAGTTATGACAGCATATATGGATACAATCATCGGACACAAATTAATTTCTGAACAAAAATGTTTGCGGAAAAAATTATCTTTGAAAGATGTAACTTACGGCGGATTGCTTGAGGAAGTGATGAGTGAAATTAATGAAATTGATAAAGAGACATTTTATGACGATATTTGCTTTGCTCTTAATACAAAAATTGAAGAGAATCTAGTAAAAAATATTTCTTTGAAAAATGAGGGCGAAGGTGTTGGGAAGTCAAAAATAGAAAAAAGAATAAGTGTTTTGCAGTTGGATTTTACTAATGCTTATCTTAAAAAAGCTTTAGAATATTTTCAGGGAATGCATTAAATTGAATCTTTACACGATTCACAAACCAACATTCCGTTTGCTTTGAATAAAATTCCCTGGTTTCCGCATTCTTCACAAATCCCTTCACGTCTTTTTTCTGCTTCTTTAATTCGTCTTAATTTTTCAGATTCTTGTTTTATTTTTGAGAACTCTTCGATTTCGGGATAAAATTCGGGATTAAAATTCAAAATATCTTTCGCGGTGATTATTCCAACTAATTTGTTGTCTTGAACAACAGGCAATCTTTCGAATTTTGTTTTTTTCATTTTTTCTATTGTGTCATTTAATGTAATCTCTGGTTTTATTACTACAACTTTTTTTGGAGAGATTTCAATTGCTTTTACATTTTTCAAATTTCCAGAAGCTTTTTTTGTTAGAGCCCATAAAATATCACTTTGTGAGATAAATCCGAGGAGTTTTTTGTTTTCAACAATTATCAAACTTCCGACTTTCTTTTTTACCATTTTTTTTGCACAGTCTAAAAGATTTGCGTCTGGAGAAATTGTAACTGGGTCGCGCGTCATAACGTCAGCAACCAATACCTTTTTCATAAATTTGTTAATTCCTTTCTACTTATAAATTTTCTTAAACATTCCTCAGTTAATTCATTACAATAATATTTAAAAATTGATTTTTCAATTGAATATTATGGGACACTATTGTGCAGAAATGTTTCCAAATGGGGAAGATAGGGATTTTTCTTACCGATGGGCAAATTATCAACAGGCGTGTGCGAGAGAGATTAATAAAATTATTTCTAGAAATCCGATACAATTTGAAAAAGTTGTCGTTGGAGAAAGAGTTAATTTGTATTCTCCGTTAAACAGATTAAGTCAAGTGAGATTTGATGATGATAAACCGCATATTATAAAAGAATTCTTTGGAAGTTCTGCGAGATATTATGGTCCTGAAATGTGGGCTTTATCCGATAATCGCGATTTTGTTGTTTATGACAAACGCAAGGGTGATTTGACTTTTAGGATTTCACCTATTTTGAATAATTGTATTGATATGTTTCCTGCATGGATTTATTTTAGATATTTTGAAAAATAATTTCATAACAATAATATTTAAAAGTCAAAAGTTGGATAAATATTTATGAAGAAAGGAGATAAGGTTAAGTGCATTGATGATTATTTTGAAGATTCAAATACAAATCCATTTCATATAAGAGAAATTAATATTCCTAAAGAAAATCAAAATTATACTATTCGAGAAGTTGTCAGAACAGATTATGGAACTGGTGTTAGACTAGTAGAAGTTATCAATAAAAAATATTATTTTAAGAATATTAATAGAGAAGAAGAACCTATTTTTGGTTCTAATCGTTTTAAATCTTTAAAAAAATAGTTTTTTCTATTACCATAATCTTTAAATATAAAATTTATGGAGTTAATTTATGACAGAAAAACCAGTTGTTCTAATGCCTGAAGATATTCAAAGAATAATGGGGAAAGATGCACAGAGAAATAATATTCTTGCGGCTCGAATGGTTGCTGAAATGGTTAAGACAACTCTCGGACCTAAGGGAATGGACAAGATGCTTGTTTCTCCGACGAACGAGATTATTGTTACGAATGATGGGGTTACAATTCTTGAAGAAATGCAAATTGAACATCCTGCTGCGAAGATGATGGTTAATATCGCGAAGACGCAAGATTCGGAAGTTGGCGACGGGACGACGACAGTTGTTATGATTGCAGGGAAACTTTTAGAAAATGCAGAAGGACTTCTTGATAAAAAAATTCATCCAACTGTAATTGCAAAAGGTTACAAGATGGCTGCAGAAAAATGTTTAGAAATTCTTAATGATGTTGCACTGAGAATTAATTCTGATGACGAAGAAGTTTTGAGACAAGTTGCGATGACTGCGATGACCGGGAAATCTGCTGAAAGTTCTAAAGAAAAATTTGCGGATATAATCGTTCGAGCTGTTAAGCAAATCCAGGACAACGGGAAAATTGATTTGGGAAATATTAAAATAGAGAAATCGAAAGGCGAGGGAATTTCTGATACTGAATTAATTTCTGGAATTGTTTTAGATAAGGAAAAAGTTTCTCTTGATATGCCTATTTCTGTTAAGGACGCGAAAATTGTTTTGATTGATTTTCCTTTAGAATTAAAAAATCCGGACATTGATACAAAAATTTCGATTTCTACTCCTGAACAACTTCAGGGATTTTTGAATCAAGAAGAGCGATTGATTAAAGAAATGATTGCAAAAGTTCGGGACACTGGTGCGAATGTTGTTTTTTGTCAGAAAGGTATCGACGATTTTGCACAATATTTACTTTCTAAATCTGGAATTTACGGATGCAGAAGAGTTGCGAGAAGCGATATGGAAAAACTTGCGAAAGCTACTGGCGGAAAAATTGTAAGTCAGATAAATGAACTTTCAGCGTCGGAACTTGGTTCTGCAGAACTTGTTGAAGAAGTAAAACACGGAAGTGATGCTTTTACTTATATTCGTGGTTGTAAAAATCCGAAGGCAGTTACAATTTTAATTCATGGTGGGACAGAACATGTTATTGATGAAGTTGAAAGAGCATTTAGGGATGGACTTGGGGTTGTTTCATCGTCGCTGAAAACAGGTTTAGTTGTTCCTGGCGGAGGTGCAATTGAAATGGAACTTTCGAGAAGATTAAGAATTTTCGGGCAGTCATTAAAAGGAAGAGAGCAACTTGCAGTTGAACAATTTGCTTCTGCTTTAGAGTATATTCCGACGACACTTGCAGAAAATGCTGGTATGGACCCAATTGATGTTCTTACAGAATTAAAAGCAAAACACGATGCTGGCGAGAAAAATGCGGGCTTGAATTTATTCACAAATAAAATTGAAGATGTTTTGGTTGCGAGGATAATTGAGCCGTACAAAATAAAAACTCAAGCAATAAGTTCTGCAACGGAAGTAGCAAATATGATTTTAAGAATTGACGATGTTATTGCTTCATCAGGCAGTAAAAAAGGTCCGAAATTTATGGATCACAACGAAGAATTTTAATTATTTAAACAAACATCTGATAAATCAATTTTCAATCTTTCCCCAATTCTTGGAACATATTGTTTTGAAAATTCAGGATTCCAACAAATTCCATTATTTAATAAAGTTAACATTTCTTGTTCTTCTATCTTTTGTTGAAAAGAATAATCTATAAAAATTTCTTGCTTAACATCCAATGTTTTACTTTTATATTGGATAGCACAATGGTCTGAGGCAATTAGTGAAGACATTCCTTCTTTTCTAATCGTTTTTTTATTATTTTCGTATGCTTGATAATTTTTTCCATTGTATAATAAAATTATTTTTGGGGCTTCTCTTCCATTTTTTTTGAGCCAACGATACATAGACAGTGCAGAAATTCCACAACCGCCAAAATGAATATTTGGAATATTAGATAAGTATTTTCTAACTTCTTCAAAAGTAGTTATCTCTTTATTTAAAATTGAATTCATTTTAGTTTAATAAATTTAATTTCCTAAAATTCTTCTGACTTCGTCTTCGTCAAGATTAATTCCTTGAGATTCTAATGCGTTCATATATGCCGCAACTTGGTCAGTTGTTCCACTGATTTGCAGATATTCTTCTTTAAAATTTGGTTTAACATTCCCTAGCGTATAATTTGTTTGAATCTTTTGTTCAGATGGGTATTGTTCGTTTTCCATTTTTAGTAGTGAGGTTGTTCCTGAATTTTATTTTTATTAATTAAATTTTTATTCTTTTTTATTTCTTTTAACTTTCTAGATAAGATTATTGATAAAATAATTATACCTAAACTTGTTGTTGCAATCATAAAACAATAAAGTGGAAGGTAATTTTCTTTTTCTTCTATTGTTTGTGTTATTGGAATTACAACGTTTCCTGTTGAAGTTGCTGTGTCTATTATTGGTGAGATTATTGTTGTTGAACTTCCGCTACCGCTTCCACCAGAACTGCTGCTTTTCTTTTTATAATTAAATGTTACTGAATCTGAACCGATGTTTCCTGCAGAGTCGTTTGCGTAAATTGTTAAATTATTTTCTCCTGTTTTTACATTTATATTTTCTAATTCATCTAATGAACATGAAAATGAAACGTTTGCTTCGTCGTTTAAATTATACCAGCAACTTTGTAAATTAGCGTCGCTGATTGTAAATGCGAAGTCCATTGGTTTTTTAGATTTGTAATAATATGTTTTATTTGTAGGGGAGGTTATTTCAACTGAAGGTGAAGTTGTGTCTGGAATTGTTGAATTTATTACATTTACTGTTCTTGTTTCTGTGTCTGTGTTTCCTGCTAAATCTGAAACTGTGTATGTAACTGTGTAAGTTCCTAAAACATTTGGGTTAACTGGATTTGATGTTCTAATTTTTGATGTTAAATTTCCGTCGACATTATCTGTTGCTGTTGCTCCAGCGTCGGTATAAGTGCTTCCTTGTTCAACTGTTATTGAACCATTTCCTAAAAGAGTAATTACTGGTGGGACTGAATCAGAATTAATATCTTTTACTGTAATTTTTATTTGTTCATAATCTGTTTTATCTCCGTCGGAAACCGTGAATACTACAAAATAAGAACCAACTTGTGAAGAAGTTGGTGTCCAGGAAAATGTTTTTGTGTTTTCGTTGAATGAAGCTCCGCTTGGAAGTCCAGACGCTATAAAAGATAATGAATCGTTATCTTTGTCTGTTGCTGAAATTTTAAATTGTAATAATTGACTTTCATTAACATTTTTATTTCCTATTGAAGCAAGAACTGGTGCGTTGTTTTCATCGTCATCATCTCCTCCGCCAGAAGAAGATTTTACTGTTAACGTTACTTCTCCGCTGTCTGTGTTTAGACCATCTGTTGCTGTTACAGTTATTGTGTAAGTTCCAACAGAATTAGCATACATTGAAGGGGTTATTGTGTAAACTTTTGAAATTCCTGTGCTAGAAACATTTTCCTGATAAATTGTCTTTGAATTTATTTTTACTGTTATTAATGTTGATGGATTCATTGAACCGCCGTCGACATAAACATCAATACTTTGTCCGTTAGTTATTGTCTTTAAAGTTGAAAAATCTGCGTAATCTACATCAATAGTTACTGCAAAAACTGAACTAATCAAGAATGTTAAGAAAATTATTGAGAATAAAATTTTTGATTTCATTTTATCTTCTCTTGTTTAATTTTAGTTTGGTTCTAATTCCGATGTTTAATCCGTCTCTTCCGTGATAACCGACTGTTGCTCCAACTCCGAATTTTTCTGTTGGCTGGAATTCTAATCCGATATATCCTTTGCCGTAAACTTTTCCTTCTGAAACTGAATTTGTATTTGACTCTAAAACTTCTTCGCCTTTGATTACTTTTTCATTAGTTTCTGAAATGTGTTTTGAATAATCAAATCCTCCACCGACGATAAAATTATATAATTGCATTTCTGCTGAAAGTCCGAATGAACGATTGTCAATTTCATTGATTTTTCCTACAAATTCTTTTCCTCTTGATAATGAGATTCTTTGTGAATCAATTTCTTTATCTAATCCGAAACCAACATCGGCAGTTAATCCTAATCCAATTTTTTCATTTTTGAATGGATTTACTCTTGCTCCTAAACTTAATCCATATTTATCAAAATCAGAGTTAACATTTGCTCCGACGATTAAACTCCAAACTGGTTTTACTTTTTCTTTTGAAATAATTGATTCATCTAATTTTGTTTTGTAATTATTTTCTTTTAATCCCAAATCTTTTTGTGAATAATATCCCCTTATTCCTTCACTAATTTCCCTACTTGGTTGATTTTCTAATGAATCTGTTTTTCCGTTGCTGTTGTAATCTTTTTCTGCGTCTGTGAATGAATTTGTGTAATTGTTTGATTCAACTTTCATTTTTTGAACCATATTTTCAAGAATTTTTTTTGTTTCAATATTTGCTTTCTTGTTAAAATCTGGGTGCATATAAACTAATTTACCTTCTTTGTGTGCTGTTAAATCTACTTCTGTGAATTTGTCGTCTCCATCAACATCGTAAAACCATGTTTGAGCAAATTTTACATTTGGCTTGTCTGCTTGACAAATTGTTCCATCGCTTAGAATATTATATTGGTAAGTTTTTCCGTTGTATTCTTTTTCAGGTCTGTGACTTGTGTACTCAAAAGTTGCGATAACTTCTGGATTTTTCGTCTGTGTATAAACATTTCCACCGAGAGCTAATGCTGTTCCGAGAATGATTGCTTTTACCAAATTTTTTGCTGTCATAAAGTTTTCACAAAAAAGAAGTTTATAAATATTTCTATTGTTGCTATTTTATAGTAACAAATGTTTAGAAGATTGTAGCGTAAATTACACAAGCAATTATTACTAATGATGAAACTATATTTCTCCAGTTTAATTTTTCTTTAAGGAATCTATTTGCTAAAATGTAAATGAAAATAGGGCCGAGCATTATTACCAGCGTCGTGAAAATCACCCCATAATTTTGGTAACCAAAATAAATTGCAACTCTGTAAACAACCCAAACTGCTGCAGTTATGAAAGTCAATAACAATGATTTTTTGTCCATTGCTTTTGTTTTAGGATGGAAAACTACAAGGCTGATTATAAAAATTGACAGGCATCTGAAAAAATAGAAAGTTATCGGTGAATAGAAATTAAGAATAAGATTTGATAAAATTAGTTCAAGTCCGAAGAAGAAACTTCCTAAAATTGCAGCGACGAAATATTTGTTTATGCATATTCTTTCTTTTTTTATGAAAGGGAAAACCAATGCGACAGAAGCAATTAATGCTGGAATCAAAATCTTTGGATTCGGGTCTGAAAATCCGCTGATAAATAAACTAAAAATTAATGCAAGCAAAATCGTGAACATAGGTTCGAGTATTCTTGCAGGTTCGAGATTCGTGACTTTTTCCCATTTCAGCGAATAGAAAACAAAAAGATTTGCAGTTATTGCAGATGCAATTACTGAGAGAAAAATTAAAACATTTTTTAACTCAAACGCTTGTGCGTTCATCTTCCAGAAGAAAAATAAAAATGGAATTGTTATCAGGCTAATTGCAAAAAAACTTACAGTTTGGTATAATTTAATTCCGAGTTTTTTCTTTTTCAAAATGTATCTTTCAAGAACTGTTCCGCTGGCTAATGCAAGTGAACCAAGAAATGGGATTGTTTGTGCTATCATCTCTTAAATAATTAAGAAATTGTCTTTATAATGATTGGGTTTTTCTTTTAGAAAGGGTTCATTTCATTCACCCTCATTCGTATAAATCCTAATGAAAGAAAAGCTACACTGTAAAAGAAAACTAAATTTCTTGCACTCGCAAAAATTCTCTACTCTCGACTTCTCTCGAGCAATGAACAATAACGGGCACTCGTGAAATCGCTCGGAGTCGACTCGGTTCCCTCGTCCGATAAATGCGCTGGCCGAGAGTCGGACTCGGGTCACCTCGTTGGCAACGAGATATTCTACCGCTTAACTACCAGCGCTTATATTAATGATAAATTCATCATTTAAAAAAATTAGCATAATTCTTTTCGAGAATTTTTTCAACTTCTTTCAAAGGAAGGTTCTTTATTTCTGAAATTTTCTTGTAAGATTCAATAACATTCGCTGGTTCGTTTGGAAATTTTTTATCAGGATGCAAAAATGGAGAATCTGTTTCGCAAAATAAATTTTCAATCGGAGTTATCTCGATAACTTTCTGAAATTGTTCTGAATTCTTCACGCTTGTTGGAATTGTTAACATCCAATTATTTTCAATAATTTTTCTTACGAGTTTAAAATTTCCTGAGAAACAATGCATTACAATTTTTTTATAATCTAATTCTTCAAGAAATTCAATGCATTCGGCTTCTGCTTTTCTTGAGTGAATAATAATCGGTTTATTCAGTTCTTTTGCAAGTTGGACAAATTTTGAAAGATTATCTTTTTGTTTTTCCAAAGTTTCTGGGGAATTTTCTTTCAAGTCCAAACCAACTTCGCCAATCGCAACAATTTTATCTTTGTTCTTTTTTATGAATTCAATTTCAGAATCAAATTCTTTTTCAGAAAGTTTCAGTGCATCAGATGGATAAATTCCAAGGCAAATCTGAACTTCAAGATTTTCTTTTTTTATTTTAAGAACTTTCCTGTTTGAAGAAATATCAATTCCACAGGTTACGATTTTTACTTTTTCTTTGTCTGCATTTTTGATTGCTGTTTTGTAATCATCCAACAAATCAATATGCGAGTGTGCGTCTATAAACATTTTAAAAATAATGGTCCATAAAGCAAGAACAGGAAATTCTTGTATTATGTTCCTTTGTTTTACAATGGTCCATAGAGGAGTCGGACCTCTCCTTCCTCGGTGTAAACGAGGTGTTCTACCGATAGACTAATGGACCTTGATTATTTTAGAAAATCAGCATTTATAAGATTTGGGTTAGATATAACTTAACATAATTTCTATAAAGATAAATAAAATGTAGAATAAAATTAGGAAGATGCCCTCGATTTTATTTATTGATTTGCCTGTTTTCATAAATACGATAACGAAAATTCCTGCGATAAATCTTGTTACGCCAGTCATAAAAAATCCTGAAAAGTCGTAATTGAAAGGAGAAATCAGCGCGACGATTCCCATAACTATTGTTGCGTCAGTCATTACTGTTCCTAACAAATCTCCGAGGGCGATTTCGTCTGTGTTTGCTTTTATTGATTTTATTGAAATTATTAATTCAGGCAGACAAGTTCCGAATGCAATTATTGTAATTCCTATAATTACCAATGGCACGCCGATTTCTTTAGCGAAATTTGTTGCAAACTCTACTGTGAAATACGCACTGACTAAAATTAAACTTAAACTTATCAGTAAAAAGAAAAGACTTTTCGCAAAGTGCACGTTATTTGGATGACGGAATTTTTTTCTGAATTTTGTGCTGTTCTTATAAATTCTTATAAAAAATATTATCCCTAAAGCAATTAATATCGCCCCGTCAATTCTTGAGAATTTTCCGTCGATGCCTAGGACAATTGGAACAAAAAGCATAATTAAATATAAAAGATTATTTCGCAGAATTTTACTTTCTACTTTTATTCCACTTGAAGAAATTAAAGCAACAAGTCCGAATACTAGAGTTAAATCTGTAATGTTTCCACCAAGCAAAGTTCCTACCCCTAAACTTGGTTCTCCATTAATTGCAGAAATAATTGCGATTGTTGATTCTGGGAGTGCGGAAATAATTGCGATGATAAAAAAACTTACGACGAATTGAGATAGGTGAAGTTTTTTTGCAAGCTGAGACGAATATTTTATTGCGTAATTTGAACTTTTAATTAAAACGAATAAAAATACAAGGCATAAAATTAAATCGATTATCATCTCTTTTTTTATAACGCTGTTTTGTCTTTTAAATTTTCTGTTTCGCAACGTTTATATATTTGCCAGATTTTTTTTATTGATGACTAAGGATAAGGAACGTGACGAGAATGATATTCCTGAAATGAATCTTGACAACAAATATTCTGATAAAAAAAATTTAATTCCTGAAGCACCAGTTAAAAAAGATATTGATAAGACGAAAAAAGAGTTTGAAAAAATTAAAAGTTTTATTTTGAAAAAATATCCTTTCACCCAAATGATTGGAATTTTACCTCCAGCGTCGATAAAATTATTTATTGAGGAAGAGGAAGTTCCAAAAGAAACTGAGAAATACACCCATCTTTTTGTTATTGTTCCAGAAGACAAATTTAAGGAAACTCCGAAAATTAAAGAAGAAATTGTTAAACAACTTGAAGGAATGGAACAGAAAATTTGGTTGCATTTGAAGACGCCTATGGATTTATGGGAACTTTGTCTTGATAGCAAATTTGAATTGGCACAAGCAGTTGCAATGTCTTATCCTTTGCACGATACAGGAATTCTTGGAGCTTTGCGAGTTGCAGAAATTCACAAATCACTTGTTCTCCAGAAATTTGAAAAGTATGTTGTAAGTTATGTTATTGGCGGAAGTCTTGTAAGAGGAGAAGCTGTTCCAACTTCTGATGTTGATGTTTTTGTAATTATTAATGATACAGACGTTAAGAAAATGCCGCGTTTGGAATTAAAAGAAAGATTGCGTTCGATTATTTATCAGTACGTTGCAGAGGCTTCGAATATTGCTGGTGTTAAAAATAAATTGTCACCGCAGATTTATTTGCTTACTGATTTCTGGGAATCTGTTAAAGATGCTCATCCTGTAATTTTTACTTTTATTAGAGATGGAATTCCAATTTATGACAGGCATACTTTCATGCCATGGAAATCTTTGCTGCGAATGGGAAAATTGAAACCTTCACCTGAAGCGATTGATATGTTTATGTCGATGGGAGATAAGACCGTTAAGAGAGTCAAGTCTGGTTTGCTTGATATTGTTGTTAATGAAATTTTCTGGGGAGTTACGACGCCCGCACAAGCTTTGTTAATGTTGAACGGTTGCCCGCCACCCAACGCAAAGAAAGAATTGACTAGAGATTTCAAGAGAGAATTTTATGATACTAAAATGATTGAGAAAAAATATTTAGATTTTTTGCAAAGTGTTGTTGATATTTGGAGAGGTTATGAGCACGAGGAAATTAAAGAAATTTCTGGAGTTAAAGTTGATAAATTAGTAAAAGATACTGAAGATTATTTGAAAAGATTGAAAGAACTTAGAGAACAAATTGAAAAGAGAAGTCAGGAAAAAACTATTGAAGAAATTTACAAAGATGTTTTCACACTTTTGAAAGCGATGTTGGGTAATAAATCTCAGGATGTGCTTATTGAAGAATTTGAAAATAAATTAGTAAAGAAAGCAAAGTTTGCTCCGCAACATCTTAGAATTTTGAAAGATATTGTTCATGCACGTTCTGAATTCAAAAAAGGAAAATCAGATTCACACAAAATTGATCAGGCAAGAAAGAACGCTTCAATTTTAATCAATGATATTATTGAATATAATCAGAGATGCGAATTAGTTTTGAAAAAAGAAGAGAAAAAATAAAATAGTTTTTTAACCTCTAGATTTCTAATTTAATTATGGAAAACTTCGTTTTACAATCAACTAAGGAGGAATTACTTGAATGAAACAAGTTTTTATCCTTGGAAGAAATGTTGATTTGTCTGTTGAAGAAGTAAAATCTTTTTTAGAAAAATCGAATATTTCATTCAAAATAATTTCAAAAGTTAGCAATGGAATTTTAGTTGAGACAGAGAAAAAAGTTGAAAACGTCGTAGATAAATTCGGCGGAGTTATTTCTGTCGGAGAAGTAATTGCAGAAGGAAAGTTTGAAGAAATTACAAAGCAATTAGACAAACAAGAACTTTATTTTGGAAAAGGCAATAAATTGAATTATGTTGTCTTTGATTTTGGCGGAAAAGATTTTGAAGAAATTAGAAATTATTTGAAATACAGATTCAAAGATGAAAAAATAAAAGCGACTGAAAAGAAAATTACAGGAAGAATTCAGCTTCAGGACGGCAGCGACGCTGTGAAAGTTTTATCTAACTTAATTGACGTGCAGTTTTTTGTTTTTGGAAATTGTTTTGGAAAGATAACTGAAGTTTGTGATTATGAAAAAATTGAAAAACGAGATATGGAAAAACCTGTTCGAAGACATGAACTTTCTATTTCTCCTAGGTTAGCGAAGATTTTGATAAATCTTTCACAAGTTGAAGAAGGCGAAACTTTACTTGACCCCTTCTGTGGAATTGGTGTTGTTTTGCAGGAAGCACTTTTGCAAAATATAAAAGTTGTCGGAATTGACGTAGATAAAAAAGCAATTCAAGGAGCAAAACAAAATCTTGAATGGTTCAAATTTGATAAGTCAAATTATAAACTTATCAACGGAGATTCTTCAAAAATTAAAATTTCAAAAGTTAATGGAATCGCGACTGAACCTGATTTAGGAGAATTGCAAAGAAGAGTTCCGTCGCTACAAACAACAAAAAAAATTCTCGGAGAATTTGAAAAACTTATTATTGACGTTATTAATAATTTGAAAAAAGACGTTAATGGAAAAATTGTTTTTACAGCTCCTTTAGTTTTTTCTGGAAAGAAAAGATTTTCGTGCGACTTTGAAAAAATATCGTCGCAAACTGGTTTGGGGATAGAAAAAGGATTTCCGATTGACGAATTTCGTGAAAGTTCTTTTATTGGGAGAAGCGTTGTTGTAATGAGAAACTTTAAAAACTAAATTTCTTGTGTTAACATATCATAAAATGGAAGGCAAAGTTATACAATTCAGACGTGGAAGAAAAACTATTATTGATAGACATTTTCTTATAGAAATTAAAGGAGTTTCTGACAGGGAAAAAGCGGAAAAATTAGTTGGAAAAGAAGTTGAGTGGAAATCTCCTGCGGGAAAAAAGATCGTCGGTAAAATATCTGGTGCTCACGGAAATAAAGGTGTTGTTAGGGCTATTTTTGAGAAAGGACTTCCCGGACAAGCTGTAACAACTAAAGTGGAGATAAAATAAATGGCATTAAGAAAAGCTTACGCATATTCTAAAAAGAAAGTTACGCCTTACACGAGAATCAGTAAGAAAAGACAGAAAGCTTACATAAAAGCGGTTCCACCGTCGAAGATTGTAAAATTCAGAATGGGAAAGAGAGTCGATTTCGAAGACGGAAAATTACCCCACACTTTAACTCTTGTAACACTTGAAAATGTTCAGATAAGACAAAACGCACTTGAAGCTTGTAGACAATTTATCAACAAGAAACTCGACGAGGAACTTGGCGGACAATATTTTTTCAGAGTTATTCCTTTCACACATCACGTTCAGAGAGAAAACAAAATGCTGACTGGAGCAGGTGCAGACAGAATGCAGACAGGAATGCAGTTGTCTTTTGGTAAAACTATTGCTAAGGCTGCGATTATGAAAAAAGGAGCGCCAATTATGTCTCTTTCCGTCGCTACACCGAAAGCAGTTTCTTTCTGCAGAAAAATTCTAAAACAGATTAAAGCAAAACTTCCTTGTAAGACAGGAACTGTTTATACAATAAAGAAATAATTTGTTACCTTTGTTAAGTAACTACAAACGAAATATTTATATAGTTTAAAATTCTGAATTAATTATGGCAAACGAAAAAGATGACGGAAAAGAAAGAGAAGAAGGACGAGCTGTTGCTTTGAAAAATATTGCGAGCCAGCTTTGGGATTATGCTTTACCTAAACTTGTAACTTTTGAAAACTTCGGAAAGCTTTCAGAAGGTGCGAGAGAAAAATATTCTGCTTTAATTCAAAAAGTTCCTTCTCAAGAAATGTATGAAAGATTATTTGCACCACAATTGTCAAATGAAGGCGGAGCAGTTACTTCTCCTTATATTCAAAATAGTTCAGTATCAATAATTCAACAATCTTTTGCAATGCTTAAAGTTGATGATATTGTTAAATATGTTGGAGCTAAGGGAAATATTAAAGAAAGTTACAAAGGCAAATACGTTGTTGATTTGGATAAAAAAGAAGTTGGCACTCTAATTGGAATGGCAATGAGTTATGGAATTAATAAGAAAATTGTTGAACTTGTCGGCGATGAATCAAAGGGAATTACTTCTGGTTTAGAAAAATTAGTTTGCGAAGAACCGAAGGAGGAAAAGAAATGAATAAAGAAAATTCTACAAATGAAGAAACAAGAAAAAAAAGAATAGATATGAATGATTATGAAATATTATATCGGATGACTATTAACGAAGGTGTTAGATATAATTCAATTAGTCAAAGAGGACCTGAAAGTATTATAAAAGATATTTACAGAAACGGAACAATCGGAGGGCATTCATTATGAACGAAACCTTGGAAGAAATAACAAGAAAATTAAAAGAAAAATGGGGAGATTATGATAGTGAAGCTTTATTACATGCTGAAGTTAAAACAATGAATCATAAAGAAAGAGAAGAATATCTTAATAAGATTGCAGATTTATATTTAGATTCAGTAGATGAAAAAAATTACTGAACGTTCTGATTAACTAAAGGAGACCACCAGCGAGTTTTTCTAATATCCTGCAAAACCCGACGGAGGAAGTCGTCGAAGTTCTTTACAAAAGAACCAAAAATTATTATTTTACATTCTCATTAACTAATTGAGCCATTACGCCCATAAATTCTTGAGTTCGTTCTTGCCACATATCTATTTCAACCCCTTTCAAATCTGTTGTTTCGCCGTGGACGATTCTTTTATGAAGCATATACAAATCTCTATACCAAATTACATATTTCATTTTTAATTTTCCTGGGTCGACGAAAACTTCTTTCAAATCTGCAGGAATATGTTCTGGTGACGCCGGCGGAATTCCTGCTGAAATCAGTGCTGCGTGAGAAGAATCAACCATTGCCCAATACAAACCTTCAATTGCGTTCATTTCTGCTGCACGGCTTCGCAAAAAGTGCGTTGGTGCTCTTTGAAGACAACTGTAAATTGCTTCGGGTGTAGATTTAATTTTTCCTTGCAGTAATAAATATTTCAAAGGTTCAAAAAATCCTGCGAAGTCGAGCATTGCTTCACCATAACGTAAAACATTTATGACGACAGGGTCGCCCCTCATTAAATCTTCCCACCACGTGCTTAATTTTATTGTATTAATATGCAAACTTTTTTGGTAAGGGTTTTTTCTTAATAATTTTTCAAGTTCTTCACGATACCATGCGATTAATTCTTGGTCCCATTTTATTGTAACATCATCAATAATTAATATTATATCTATGTCTGAATTAGCAACGGCAGTTTGTTTTACAGACGAGCCAAATAACACAACTGATTTTACAAGTTTATCGTAAGTTTTGTAAGCTTTCGTCGCGAAATCCATTGCGATATCTGATTCAAGTTTTAATTGCAAAGAAGGAAAATCTTCTTTATTCATTTTAGAAATTTCCTTTTTATTTTTCTTAGAATTTTTCTCTTTTTTCTTCACCATCTTATATGTATTATATTTTATATATTTTTAAATATATATTTTATTCCATACCTCTTCCTGACATTCGCGAACCTTCTGCACCCGCACGTTGGCCGCCGAGTTCCGACGGTAATCTTGAAAATCCTGCACCGAAAGTTTCATAATTCACTTGCGGGAGCATTGAGCCGTAACCTCCAAAATAATCTGACTGAAATCCTGGACTCTGATTCCAATAAGGAGCCATTTGCATTCCATAAATTGGAGAACCAAAAGCTTCAAGTGTTTCTCTCAACGGCGGAGTTTTGAAATGCTGCCACCATTGTCCTGCTTCAATAATTTTTTTTGCATTGAAACCTTCTTTTCCTAATTTTTCAAAAATTTCTTTTATTGGAACATTTCCCATCCCCATTGGAAGTTCTGTATGTTCAAGTCCAAAGTTATCTGAAAGATGAACGTGTTTTACAAATTGTGCTATTTTTTCTGTTTCACCGACGACGTCTTTTGCTTCAAATCCTTTTCCACGAATCATATTAATATGTCCAACATCCCAAGTTGCACCGATAAATTTTTCTGCAAGTTTTTCTGCTTCCCATTGACTAATTCCTTTATCCTTTACTGCGTTTTCTGCAAATTGTTTTCTTGAAGCAACAATTAAATTTTTTAAATCTTCACCTGTGCTTAATGCAAAACCTGCTGGCGGATTTTCTATTGTAAGAATTGGTGCTTTGTCGCCTAATTTTTTGTAAGCATTGAATGCAGCATTACCAAAAGTTTTTGATGATTGCTCGACGGCAAATTCTTCAATTGGAACAAACATTTTTGGAGCAAGAGTCGGGTCCTGCAAATTATTTAGTAATTTATGTATAGCCCTGGATTGTCCTGTAATATCTCCTCCATTATTTTTTACCTCTTCGGTATATTCTGTTGAAATTTGTTTTAACAATTCTTTTTGTTGTTCATTTCCGAATTGATACGCTTTACTGAAAATTCCATTTGCCGTTTTATTTATTTCATGGAGATAATTTTCTGCGTCTTTATATTTCAAATAAGCTTGTTCCTGCGTCGATGTTAAAACGGGTTTTTCTCCTTTTTTCTGTTTTTCTTGAAGGTAATCCATCAAGTGTTGAATCTGGACTGAATTTTGATTTAGAATTTCATCTGCTCTTTCTTTATTAAAAAATAATTGATTTATTTTTGTGTCCCATTCAGAAGTATTTACAATCTGGAGATTTTTTTCTGGAGAATATATTTCTTCAATTATTTTTCCGCCTTCCCCCCCAGGATAGAATTTTTTTTCTTCATCCATTGCAATCATTTTTCCTGATTCTTTATCGACGGCCATTATTCTTCTTGCTTCTCTTTCTTTCCCTTTTCCTCCGAGAGTTTTCCATTCACTTCCTTGAATTCCTTCTGCAGAGTGGAAAGTTACATTTACATTTCCTTTGTCGCTTACTTCGTTGCTTCGTAAAAGAACTTCTGTTATTTTCCTTTCTTCTCCTGCTCTATTTAATTCATTGAATCCTTGTTGTGACATTCCTGACGAGCCCATTACTGGACCATGAACAGAAACATCTATTCCTGTGAGTTTACTTAATCTGTTTATTTCTTTTAATTGTTGTCTTGGAATAGAATCAAAAACTTCTGGAGAAACTAAGGCAAGTTCAATTTGCTTGACGCCCATATTTAATTTAGATGTTGCTTCCTGAACTATATTCGCTGTTCGCGGGTCTGTCGTAATTCCGAGACTTCCTGGATTAATTCTGTAACCAGTGAAAATATCTCCATACTGCGGTTTCAGCGACGAATAACCCCCTTGATAAATATTGCTTACACTGTAATCAGCCATGTTTCACCTCGAGAATATCTAGTAAAAAATCTTTATTAATTTAATGGTTTGTATTTAACTTCTCTTCTTTCTAAATCAGTTTTTCTAAAATCGTCTTTATCAAATCTTTTTACTTGTTCGTATCTTTCAAAATTTTTTTCTGGAGAAATTCTTGCTTCAGCAGATTCTGCAAATGCTACATTGCGAAAATTATTTCTTCCTTTAGAAATTCCGTCGATTGAGGTTATCATTTCTGCAGAATAATTTGGATTAAAATTTTGATATTCTGATTCTTTTGATTCTCCTTTTTGATTTCCATATCGGAATGAATCATCTTCATCGTCGGGGAGATGTGTTGTTTTTCTCAAATTTTCTTCCAAGTCCAAAGGAATATCCTCAGAAATATTTATTTTATCTAAGGTTGTTGATTTTGATTTTACCGACGGTATAAATTGAACAATTTCTTCATCAAAAATTTCATCTTCATCGGATATTTCTTCTTCGAGTTCCTCTATTTCCTGTTCTAATTTAGATTCATCTTCTTCAGAATTTTTTTTATCTTCTTTTTTCATTATGAAAAACTTTCCATTCCGTGAGATTTTTTGTAAGTATCAAATAAAGTCATTGCATTTGTTTTTGCCTGTTCAGCTGCGAGAGGACGGAAATAATTTTCTTCAGCCCAATCGTCGGGGGCAACAACTCCGCTTTCTTTTTTTGTATCTTTTTTTGTTTGAGTTTTTTTATTATAAAGTCCGAATAATGCAGAGAATGGTTCAAATGCGTCTTTCAAACTCATACCTTTTTCTAGTTTTTTTTCTTCTTGTTTCTCGTCGAGGAATGAATTAATATCTTCTTCAAGGTGTGTTAAACTTTCTGTTGTCGCGCCTTCGATTAAAGTTAGTACGTCGTTGATTTCTGACTGTTTCATTGTTTCATTGAATTTTTTTATTTCGTCGTCGTTAAGCGAGTATGCGCTAAAAGTTATTTCTGCTCTTCCGCCGAAAGCGTAATGTGATTGCTGACTTATTCTTTGCGGGATTCCTCTGAATGTAAAACTTACAAGAACATAACTCGCGTATTTTCTTCTGTTTCCTAAAAATTTATCTTTTGCAAAATCGATTGGAGCGTTTCCTTTTGCAGCTTCATCAGCGACGTCTAATTTATTTTTCCCTAATAAAGTTAATTCTAAAATTATTGTGTTAAAAGTTTTTACTAACGCGGGATTGTTTGATTCTTTTGATTCAAGTTCTTGTGCTGCTTTCAAATACGGACGAACCCATCGTGAATAAAGTTTTAAACTATTTACTTGACTTTTCAAATAAGTTTTTTCGAGTTCGTATCTTTTTTTCAATTCTTTTTCTGATTCCTTTAACCAAATATTAAATTCTATAATTCTTGATTTTACAATTCTTTTTACTCTGTCGTTCAAATCTATTTTGTCTGCTTCTTTTTCATCTTTCGCGACGAGAAATGCATCCATCAAAGTTTGGAAACCAGATTGTCCGAATGTCATTGCTTTCATTGAAGAATTTCCTTTATTGATGTCGACTTTGTCCATCCAAATTTGTTTTAGTGCTAACATTGCTCCTTCTTGTTCTTCTTTCTTTTTTGAGTTTAAACTTTCATAATGACTTAAACGAATTTTAAATTCTTTTAAATCGTAAACGATATTTAAAACGCTTCTTAAGACGGTGTTTACATCTCCCATAATTTTTCCTGCCTGCTGCTGCATTACTGTTGCTCTTTGTCCGAGTTCTGCAAAATGTCCTGAACCGGGTGTTGAACTAAAATTATCGACGAGTTTTTCTGGAGACATTCCCATGTTATTCATTAAATCAAGAATAAAAAAATAAACTGGCTCGAGAGTTTCTGACGACGAATCATAAACTAAATTGTGGACTGCTTCTGGTGCTTTCTTTTTTTTATAATAAGGACTAACTTCTTCAATTATTTGAGGAATAGATTTTATTTCACCCATTTGATAATTAAGATAATCTATTTTAAAAAAGTTCGTATAAATACGATTTCGTAGAATTTAAAAATAAATAATCCTATTATGAATTATGGGGATATTTGGAAAAAAGAAGGACAAAGTTATTGATTTGAGAGAGAACTATAAAATCCCTGAAAAAAGTTTTGCAAAAGTTCCTGCGAAAAATAATTCTTCAGATATGTCTGCTTTTGGATTTATGGATAATTCTTCTTCTAGTTCATCGAGTTCAAACGATTCTGATTATGTGAATTTATCGTCGGATAATAGCGATAAAAAATCAAAAATTGCAAAAAGGTTGCTTGACATGACAGATAAGCTTGAAGATATTTCAAATCAAATTTACCACATAAAACAGAGAATAGAAATTATTGAAAAGAAATTAAAAATTAGCTACGATTAGTCTTCCAAATAATTTATTAATACAATTTTGTTTTGTAGAGTATGGAAAATCTTGATAAAAAAATTCGGGCTTACGCTTTGAAAAATGCACTCGCACACGACGGGACTGCAATGCAAGGACCAGTTATTTCTTCGCTGTTTAATGAAGGTTTGGATAAAAAAGATATGGGAAAATACGGGAAGAAAATTTCTGAAATAATTTTTGAAGTAAATTCTTTGGGATTGGAAAAACAGAAAAAAGAATTTGAAAAGTTGCATAAAGAAGTCAGCGAGAGAGAAGTTCGTGAAGGACTTGAAGAATTGCCTGAGTCTGAAAAAGGCGTTGTTATGAGATTTCGTCCTGCACCGTCGGGACCTTTGCACGTCGGACATTTAGTTTCGAATATGATTTCTTCACTTTATGTAAAAAAATACGACGGAAAATTTTATGTAATTATCGACGATACTGACCCGACAACAACTTTGTCTGAAGCTTACGAGAACATAAAAAAAGATTGCGATTGGGCTTTTGGAAATGTTTACAAATATCTGAACGCGTCGGATAGAATGAAATTATATTATGAATATGCGGAAAAATTAATTGAAAAAAATTCTGCTTATGTCTGTACTTGCTCTTCGGAGAAATTCAAGAAATTTGCTGAAGCAAAAAAAGATTGTCCGTGCAGAAAATTAAGTGTTAAGGAAAATTTTGAAAGATGGAAAAAAATGCTTGACAAAAAAGGATTTGGACAAGGCGACGCTGTTTTGAGATTTAAGTCAGATATGAAACATAAAAATCCGGCGATGAGAGATTTTCCTCTTGCGAGAATTAATTTAGAAACTCATCCTTTGCAACAAAATAAATATCGTGTCTGGCCGCTGATGAATCTTTCTGTTGCTGTCGACGATATGGAATTAAAAATGACGCACGTTGTTCGTGGGAAAGACCATATGGATAATGCTGAGAGACAGAAAATGATTTTTGCAGTTTTCAAGAAAAAATATCCTTACGCATTTTTTATCGGGAGAATTAAATTCAAGGATTTGATTTTGTCGAAGAGAAAAATTACTGCTGCAATTGCAGAAGGAAAATTTGAAGGTTTTGACGACGCAAAATTGCCGACAATTTCTTCTTTGAGAAAAAGAGAATTCAAACCGAGTGCGTTTGCGAAATTTGCAGAACAGCGGGGGATTACTGAAGTTGACAAAGTTATGGACAGCAAAGAATTCTTCCAGATTATAGAAAATTTCAGTAAATAAGAAATCTTTTTAAAGTAAATCTTCTTTTGTATCTAAGATAAAATGAATAATAAAAAAGAGGAGAATAGGGGATTTTCATATTGTAATTTCTTAATTAAAAATCATAAGGGATTGTCCACCATTGTTGTTACTTTGATAATTGTTTTATTATCTATGGTTGCTATCGGACTTGTATGGTATGTTGTTAATAATTTAATTCAAAGTAGTACTGAAGGGGTTGAAACCAGTGCGAAATGTTTGAATGTAAATATTGCAGTTAAATCCGCTGTTTGTGTTAATGGGACAACAAATCAAACTTGTAATGTGACTTTATCAAGAACAGGAACTGAAGATGAAGAACTTGGAGGAGTTAAAATTATATTCGCTGACTCAGTTGCAGAAGTAACAAGTTCATCTCTTATTGACGTTCCAGGAAATATATTGCAATTGGTTGGAAAGAAAATTTCTGTAAACAGTTTAATTGCAAATGTGAATACAATTGATTTGTTAGAAGTTACACCTTACTTCACAGACGATTCTGGAAATCAACAGTTATGTTCACAAACAACTTCATTTGAATTTTGAACAAACACTTTTAGTTTATTTTATTTTCTTTTAACAAATAGACCTCGTCGTTCTTTCTAACTTTTGAAACTTTTATTCCGACTTCGTCACCTTTCTTTGCTTTTTCTACTTTAGAATTTTTTATCTCGATAGATTCTATTTTTGAATGAATTATTCCTGTTGTGTTTCCTATAATTACAATTTTATCTCCAACTTTTAATTCAGAAACTAATTTCACTGCAGCGACGCCAGATTTGTCAAAATAGTGTGTTACTTTTCCTATAAAATGTTTTTTCTCTGTTGATGCGTTGCTCTGTATTTTTGAAAAATCGTCAGATGTTGGTGTTCGCAAATAAAATCCAGATGAAAAACCTTTGTTGTAAATTAATTCCAATTCTTTTATTCCTTCTTCAATTTCTTTTTTAGTTAATTTTTTGTCTAGTGCTTTTCTATAAACTCGCACGACAGCGTCGACATATCTTGCATCTCTATTTCTTCCTTCAATTTTGAAAGAAGTTATTCCTGCTCTTTTCATTTGTTCGATGAAAGGCAAAGTGCATAAATCTTTTGCTGATAAAATTTGATTGTTGTTAACTTTTAGTTCATTTCCTTCTTCGTCTTTTACTGTGTAAGCTCTTCTGCAAGGATGTAAACATTCTCCGCGATTTGCTGATTTGTTAAATAGAAATTGCGAAGTGAAACATCTTCCAGAAACAGCGACGCACATTGCACCGTGACAGAAACATTCAATGTCAATTATTTTTGAAATTTGTTTTATTTGTTTTAAGTTTAATTCTCTTGCGAGAACAATTCTTTTTGCTCCGAGAGATTTGTAGAATTTTGCTGAAGCAATATTTGAAACTGACGCTTGCGTTGAAATAAAAAAAGGAATTTTATATTTTCTGCATAATTGAATTACTGAAATATCCCAACAGATTATTGCATCTATTTTTCCTTTTACTTTTTTGATTGTTTCTTCTATTTTTTTTAATTCGTCGTTGTAAATTATTGTGTTTAATGTTAAATATCTTTTTACCTTTTTGGGTTTGCAAATATTTTCAATTTCTTCTAAATCTGCGATGGTAAAATTTCTCGCTGCTGCTCGCATTGAAAATTCTTTTAACCCAAAGTAAACAGCGTCGGCTCCTGCATTTACTGCTGCAGATAACATTGAAAAATCTCCCGCTGGTGCGAGAAGTTCTAATTTTTGTTTCATAATATAATTTGAAAAAAATAGTTTAAAGAATTATCTTTTCTTTTGTTCCACAATATCTTTTAACATTAAACATAAAACTGCGTATATTCCCATCATTGATGCAAATAAAATGAATAAAAATTTGAACGGCAAGAAAATTAATAATATAGATGCTAGAATTTTTCCTATGAACTGACTTAAGTCGATTCCCGTATTGTAAGGGCCGTAAAATCTTTGCTCCTGATCGTCTCGTGTTAAGTCAAAGAAATATGCTTCTGTTGTAGGTTCAAGCATAGCCATTCCACAACTTGCAAGAACCAATAGTCCCAGAATAAGATATAAATTTGAAAAGAAGAAACATATTAATGAAAATATTCCTGTGATTGAAAATCCTAGGATGAACATTTTTTTGAAACCAATTTTAGAAGTTATTTTTGAAAAAGGGTATTCTAAAAATACAAGTGGAACAGCGACGGCAAATAAAAAATATCCAATCCAAATTGTTTCAAGTCCGTTTTCAATTATGTAAAGTGGAATAAATAAGTAAATGAAACCCCACCATAAATTAATTCCTCCGCTGATAATATAAACTAAAACTCTTTTTTTATCTTTGAAAAATTCAAAGAAATTTTTTAATAAATGTTTTTCTATTTTTTTATCAACGCGGTTATCTTTTACCTGAACAATCATAAAGAACGCTGTTGCGACAAGAAGGAAAATTGCAGCTAATGTGAAAATTAAATCAATTCCGAATGCGTCTGAAATGTAACCTGCAATTAGCGGGCCAAGAACCCATGCGAGATTGAAAAAAGTATACATTAAACCTTCGTTTCTCGAGAGTTTTTGTTTTTGTGTTTTATCCTTAACAATTATTCCGAAACTTGCGACTTTGAGAGTTGATAAAATTGTCAGGAATGATGCGATTATTATGAATATGTAAAAATTATTATTTAATGCAAAAAGCAGATAGCCGATTGCGAACATTACAAGACAAAAAACATAAAGTTTGGGTTTGTTTACTTTTTGTATCAGTGGAATGAAAACGAAATAAGAAATGAATGATACGGCTGCTAAAAATGCGGAGATGAATCCTACAAGTGCGGCGCTATTCACGAAGCTGTTTAAGTAAAGTGCCCAGATTGTGTCGATGAACGAAGAAGCCATAGCGACGATAAAACCAGTTATTGCAAGTTTCGCGATTCCTGTAAATGACATCACACCTTTTTCTTTGGCTATAAGCAGTCCCATAAAATGAAATAGTTAATAGTGTTTAAAATTCTTATGTTCATAATTTCACTTTTGTCAATTCAGAACTTATTGAAAGATTTTTATACCTTTTTTATTTAGATTTTGTATATGGCGGTTGTAGTTCAGTGGCAGAACGTGCGACTGTGGCTCGCATAACGGGAGTTCGATTCTCCCCATCCGCCCTTTTGAAAAAAATGGTAAAAACATGTATAATCTGCGGTAGAAGAATTAAATCTGGAAGAAAATATTGTTGGCAACATCGTAATAATATTCTTTCTCATAGACAAAAAGAATATTCAAATAAAGAAGATAGATTCATAGATTATAATACTAAAGTAATCACGACTGCATCTTTATTTTTTGGTGTGATTATTTATTTAATTTTAGATTTTATTAATATTTTCAATTTAGGGATTAATATTTTTCTCTCTTTTGCAATACCTTTAATTATATTAGTAATTTACTTAATTAAAAGAGGTAAGGGTTATCTATCTAAAAATTATGAAGAAAGTAATCCTTTTCCAATTAGATAGAGATGAAAATTTTATTTATTTGCAAACACAATGTTTTCAGAAGCAGAATTGCCGAGGAATATTTTAAGAAGATAAATCAAAATAAAAAAATTGAAGTGATAAGTCGGGGAATTGTAATGGGCGGGCATTCTGATAAAGAACAGCGAGGAATTCCGAAACAACTTCTTGGGGTGGATATTGATAACAGGACGCCGATTCCGTTAAACAAAAAAGATTTGGAAAGTTCTGATTTAATTATTGTCGTCGCGAATGATGTTCCTAGAAAAATATTTGACTATCAAAGCATGTATATTCAAAACAAAGTCAGGATTTGGAAAATTAAAGACGAGCAGAAACAAAACAAAAAGAATATTAAGAGAATTGCTTTGCAGATTAAAGAAAGAGTTGATAAATTTAGGTTTCTTTTAGAAAAAGAAACTATAATGGTAGAAAACAGGAAAATAAAAAGAAAATGAATAATGAACCAGTTAAAGGATTCAAAGATTATGTCGGGGAAGACGCGGAGAAGCGACAGAGAATTAAGAAAATTTTAGTCGAGACTTTCGAGCGTTATGGTTTTGAGCCTGCTGAGACGCCGATTGTTGAGAGTGAGGAATTTGTTAAGGGCGAGAATAAAGAAGACGAGGCTGTGAGTGATATCTACAAATTAGAAGATAAGGGGAAGAGAAAACTTGCGTTGAGATATGAGTTTACTTTTCAGTTAAAGAGAATTGCGAATAATATGAAACTTCCTTTTAGAAGATATCAGATTGGCGAGGTTTTTCGGGACGAGCCGTCGAGCACGAGGAGGTTTAGACAATTTACGCAGTGTGATATTGATGTTGTCGGGAGCACGATAAAAGACGAGGCGGAAATTTTATTTTTAGCTTCGGAAGTTTTGAAAAAAATCGGCGTGAAATCTACGATATTAATTAACAACAGAAAATTACTTAATGAAATTCTTGAGTCAGAAGGAATTAAGGAAAAGGACAAAAAAAATGTTTTGACTGAAATTGATAAGTTTGATAAAATTTCAGAGAAAGAAATTTTGGTGAATCTTAAAAAATACAAAGCAGAGAAAATTTTGTCGTTGCTGAAAAAAGGCGAGGATTATTTTAAGAAATTTGA
Organism: Candidatus Pacearchaeota archaeon; assembly: GCA_023228245.1. The sequence continues at coordinate 39,289 of JALOBN010000003.1, read as the reverse complement.
ATCTTACAAAGAAATTTTAGAATTAATTAAATACTGCAATTATTACGGAGTCAAAGTTTTGTTTTCACCTACAATAATTCGTGGTTTGAGTTATTATGACGGAAGCATTTTTGAAATAAAATCAGAAGGAATTAGAGAAACAATTTGCGGTGGCGGAAGTTACAAAGTTAATAATGTTCAGTCTGCGGGAATTTCTTTTGGTTTAGATAGATTAGCAATGATTTCAGAAATAAAATCTGACTCTGAAAAATATTTAGTGATTTCCTTGGATGAAGACAAGACAGCAATTTCCGTCGCTGAAAAGCTTAGAGAAAAAGGAAATAATGTTGTAATGTTTTACGGAAAACCTTCACGTGCTTTGGAATATGCGAATAGTTATAAAATTAATAAAGTAGTTTTCGTCGGAGAAACCGAAGTTAAGGAAAAGAAATTCAAAGTTAAAGATATGGGAACGGGGAAGGAAGGAGCGTTGAAAATATAATTCTAAGATAATTAGTTGTAAATAGAGGGTATTTCATCACAAGTTCCATTTTCGGAATTTCCATATATATGTTGTAAACAATTTATTATTTCAGAATCTAATTCTATACAAAGATAATAAGCAGTTGGACTCATTATACTACGATTGTTATCTATATGCCCAAAACCAAGAGCGTGAAGGATTTCATGTATTTCTGTCGAAGGATAAGTATTACAAGATTTGTAATTAGGATTTTGTTCATACAATAATATTGAAGCGTTTATAATTTCTTTTTCACCAACATAACTTACTATCCCTCCTTCCCCTGCAGTAATTGCTCCCGTAGAATAAACTATCTCCCCATTTATTTCTTGACTAACATATTCTCCATATTCTTCATAGCAACTTATCTCTATTGCATTATTTGTTTCTTTTTCTTGAAATTGAACTGTTCCATTCGTGGCCTGTTTGATAATTCTAAATGCTTTTTGTATATTCCATCTTCTTGCATTATCATTACAAGGATTCTCCATTGAAAAATAATAATTAATAGGTATGCTTTCCCAATAATAAAAATCACGTTGTGGGAGGATATCTTCAATTAATGGTTTATTATTTTCCGATTGATTATAAGAATTATTAGTAGAATTATCATTTGTTATATCTTGCAGAGAATCTATCGGGGAGTTAATAAGATAAAATACTAAAAAGAATATTCCGATAAATATAATTTTTAAAATTATTTCTTTTTTCATCATTATCTCTAAAGAGACTAATCGATTAAAAAACTTTCTCTATCTATCATTGGAATATAGCAATCAATATAAATAAAATATTTTTTAAAATTAAATGATAAATTATATTGACCAATTAATTGATAATTTTTTGATAAGTATTTGGACGGGAATTATTACTGGAATTGTTGTTTACCTTAAAATAGAAAAAGCAAATTTTTGGAAAATTATTGAGTCTATTTCTCTTGGTTTTTGGATATTTATAATTTTATTATACCTTTTACATCCAGATTTGTTAAATTTAATAGAGTGGGGACTTGGATTATTCTTTTTCTTAGTAGTTTGGATTAGTACCAAGATAATTAATTTAAAGAAATAATCAAAAAATCTTAAGGAATAATTTCTGGTCCGAAATATTTTTCGTAATCGAGCCAAGCTTCCTGAATTGTTTTCGTTTCGATTAAATGTTTTATTTCTGGAATTCGTTTTTTCATTTCGTCGATTAAATATTTTATAGAACTGCAAATTTGCTCCTGCCCTTCTTTTGGCCAGAGTTTCGCGTAATTAGAATACAAGCATCTTCCTCCACACAAATTAAAATAATCACACGATGGGCAAGGTTCTTTGACTTTTAATTCAGGCAATTCGTTAGGATTATCTTTTGCGATGTCTCCAACTTGAAATTCTTTTATTCCGCTCGTGATTGGACAGGCGACGATTTTCCCGTCGGTAGTTATTGTATAATTCGCGTAACCACTTCCGCATCTTAATTTTGTTTTTGTCTTGTGATAAAGCGAATCAAAAATTCCAAGGAAAGGATAAATTCTCCAAACTTTTCCTCTCTGCATTTCTTCAACCCAGAAATCCAAAAGTTTTGAAACTTCCCAATTATACGCTTTCAAAAATTTCGCAACTTTTTCTTTGTTGTAATCTGATTCGTAAAAACCCATATCCAACTGCCAGTGATATGAATTAAATTTTCCTGTGTTTATCAAATTTTTAACTTGAGTAAATAAATCTGTAAATCCGTCGGTGAAACTTATTGTCATTCTCGCCATAATTTCTCCTCTGAAAGCATTTTTCCTGATTAAATCAATATTTTTTATAACCAAATCATAAGTTCCTTTTCCTCTGTTGAAATCTGTTCTTTCCTTGTCGCCGTCGATAGAAATTAAAATTTTTGAAAACTTCTGCACATATTGTTTTGGTAATTCATTAAGAAGTTTCCCGTTTGTTTGAATAAAATATCTCATATCTGGAAGCTGTTTCATAATTTCAATCATTTTTTCCTGATTCAGCAAAGGTTCCCCGCCATAGAAAATTATCTTCGGAGATTTGTCTTTCTTTATGAATTTTTTTAAAATATTTACATTTAATTCTGAATGACACGGCGCTGAAAAATCGAAATGAAATTTCTTGTCTAATTCTCCTCCGAATTCTTTCTGTGATTTTTCATAGCAATATCTACATCGAGAATTGCATGCTTCTGAAAGTATTATGTGAAAGTACATATTAAATTTTGCAAAAATCGGTTATTAAACTTTTATTTCTTACTTCTGGGTGGAACAAAACCCCATAAATCTGTTTTCTTTTATGCTTAATTGCTTGGGCGATTTTGCTATCTGTAAATTCTTCAAATTCCCTCGGTAAATTCGTATAATTATTATGCAAATGATAAACTTCGTGTTCGCCTTTTAATGATAGAAATTCCTTAGTAAAATTTTCCTTGTAAAATCCTATTTCTGTTTTTTTCTTTAATTTTGAACCAAATACCGAAGAAATTATCTGCATTCCTGCACAAATTCCTAAAATCGGTTTTTCAAAATTCTTAATCCAATTAAATTTTTTAATATGATTAATATAATCAGAATCTTTCAAAGAAGTTCCGCAAATTATAATCTTGTCTGCTTTTTTAAAATCAGCTTCGGATAATTTAGAATAATGTTTTGTAAAGAAATCTATTTTATTTTCTGTTAAAATATTTTCAATTGGTTTTACAAACTCCAGATTATGAAGAGTTTCCTGATTAACTGATATTAATAAAATCATAAAAAAATAAAGAAAAAATCATTTATTATTTTTTCTGTCGTTCTCACTTCGTTCGAATAAAGAAAAAAATAAAAAATAAAAAGTTTTATTGAAGTTTGAAAGTTGCAGAAACACTTGCGGTTATTTCTTCCTCGCTTGGGCTTATGCTCATTGTTGCAGTTTTAATTGCAGATGAATCCTCGGCACTTCCTGATGAAGAGTAAACATTCCACGGATAGTATCCGAATTCACTTACAGAAACAGAAACTAATTTTCCTGCTTCTTTACCGAATCCAGACGCGACAGCGTCGGCTTTTATCTGTGCATCCTGTGCAGCTAATTCAAGAGCTTGTGCTTTGTAAGAGTTCTGAGCTTCCTGTGTAAGTTCAAAATTTATGTAACTTATTCCTGCACCAGAATCAACACCAGCGTCGATAACTGGAGATAACTTATCCAAATCTTCTGTTGAGAATTCCAACTTAAGATAATGGTATGCAATATAACCATCCTGAATTTGTTTCCCGTTTACCCAATTTATATTTGGTTGGATACTGAAACTTTCTGTTTTCAAATCTTCTTCAGTAAAACCTTGAGCGACTAAAGAATTTTGCAAACTGTTCAAGATAACTGTGTTTGCGTCGCTAGCTTCTGCACTTGTTGTTCCTTTCGTTTCAATTGTAAAATAAACTCCAACTAAATCGGGTGTTGCTTTAATTGTTGAAAGTCCTGTTACGGTTACAACATCATTTGACGTCGAGAAACCTGAAAACATAAACATTGCAGAAACTGCTATCAACAAAACAACTCCCGCGATTATTGAAGTTACTACGATTGCGTTATTTTCTTTTTTCATTTTTACCTCCTTTCATTTGTATGAACATACGAATGATTGGAAATTTTATATTTGCTTTCAATTGTATGAATTTAGTATTTTTCATTATAGTTTTCTCCAATTTATTATTGAGATTATGAAAATTGCTAAAAGTGCTCCGGCTAAAAACCAGCCCCAAATTGGAAAGGTTTGCGGAGAAATAATTGTTGGTGCTTTTGCTGCTACAGACAAAATTTCACTTTCTATTGAAGCATCATAAGTTTGAACATTTCTTGTAGCGTAATTAATTTTTTCAAAAACAGCGACGGCAAATGTTCCTGCAGCAGTTAAAATAAATGCCGGGATAATTGATTTTATTTTTTCAGCAGTTGATTTTTTCGGAGAGATTACTATTGATTTATTTGAAAGTTCATACATAATAATTTTCTTTCCTTTCTTGCTCCAGAAAAAGTTTTTCTTTTTTTGTATAAATCCAGATTCTAAAAGTTTTTTCATATTGTAATCCAAAGTATTCATTGGAATTTTCAAAGCGTCGGATAAATCTTTTTGGCTCGCTTCTTTTATTTCAGCAAGATGATTAATTATTTTCTTACAAGTTTTGCTTCCTAAAACTTCTGCGACTGCTTTTGAAGTTTCGTCTTCCATCGAGATTAACATAAATTTATTTTCGTCCATCTTATATACAGCAATATATATTTTATAAACAGTATGAAAGGTTCAAAGGGAATAGAAGTTATGCAATTTCTAGTTCTCTTCTGAAACTATTTTCGCCTTCTTTGAAATCTCTGAAGGATTTTATTTTTAGTTCTTTAGAAAATAACGGACAATCGACGACAAATGTTTCAAATTCACCACCTTCACCAATCATAGAAATTTTATATTTTTTATTTAGTTCTTTTATTTCTTCAATAAATTTTTTATCTATTTTTCTTCCGAGCCATTTTCCTTCGAGAGGATATGCAAAAACTCCTGTGATTATAACGTTAAATTTATTTTTTATTAAATCACTGAGATATTCTACTTCATTAACTTGCCATAATAGATTGAAACATTCTATTTTTAATTTGTTGCAGATTTTTTGTATTCGAGAGCTTTGATAAACGGATTGAATCGCGCCTGTTACAATCCCTTGGATTTTGTATTTTTTAATTGCGATTTTAATCGCGTTCTCTAAATCTTTTAGTTCGATTTCTTTTTCTCCTTGAGTTTTCTGGATTATTATTGGAACTTTCATAACCTCTGCTTGCTTTTTTGTTTTAGATATCGATGGTGTGTGAAACATGTAAGATTCTTTATTATATGAAAGAATTGAGATTAAACAAGTTAGTTCGTGTCCTGATTTTTTTGCTAGGAATCCTGCGTAGACAGAATCTTTTCCTCCAGAGAATAATAACCCTAGTTTCATTCTGTTAAATAATTGAATAAGTTTAAATATATTTTTTATCTTAGATTATTATGAAAGAGGATGTTGGACATAAGTATCTTCCTGAATTTGTTTATGGGGGAACTGACGGGACTGTTACAACTTTTGCAATTGTTTCAGGAGTTATCGGTGCTTCATTAACTTATCCTGTTGTTTTAATTTTAGGATTTGCAAATCTTTTTGCTGACGGTTTTTCAATGGCAATTTCGAATTATCTTTCAACAAAATCGAGGAATGATATTTCAAAACATAAAATAAATGCTTTCAAAACTGCACTTGCAACATTTATTGCATTCTTAGTTGTCGGGATTATCCCTTTGATTTCATTTGTTGCCGCAATGTTGACTGGAAATGAATATTTGATTAGAATGCAATTTGTTTATTCCATAATTCTTACGGGTTTGTCCTTGCTGATTATTGGAGCGGTTAAAGGAGAAGTTTCTGGAAAACCAAAGATAAAATCTGCGATTCAAACCTTTTTAATTGGCGGGACTGCAGCATTTTTAGCTTTCCTCGTCGGATATTTCCTCAGGAATGTCAGATAATTCTTCTTTGAAATTTTTTTCAAATTCTTCTGCTTCTTTTCTTAATTCTGCAAAAGGATCTTCATTTTTTTCAAAGAAAACTTCTCTTAACCAAATATTAATATCTTCAAAAGGATTTTTTTGGTCGAGCCAGATTTTTTTCTGATCTTCTAAGTAAAGCAATGGAAGAAATGAAATTATTTTTTCTTCTTTATTTTTTGCAAAGTTTTCAAAAGTAATTTTATCTTCTTTTTTTTCTTTGAACCAGTCAGTTAAATCTCTGTAAATCTCTTTTATTTTATCTTTAATGCTGAATTTTCTTTTTGGAAGTGAGAAAGAACTTTCTCTTAATGTGTTTTTTGAGACAATTTCTTTTTTTATTCTTCTATTTTCTGTAACTATTGCTTTATTCAAAGATTCCATCAGTTCTTTCAAACTAACTTTTCTGAATCTTGGCATTGGACTTCGTGGAATTAATTCAGGAATATCTTCGTTAAGTTCAATTCTTTCAAGTTGGACTTTTATTGATTCTTTTTTTCCAAATAAAATTTCGTCGATACTTTTTATGTAACGATTTAACAAAATTTCTGACTTTATTCTCAGTAATAAAGATGCTGCGAGAAGAACTTTGCTTGAAACAAAGAAATCCGCTTCCTCAAATTCTTTAATTTTGTCAAGATATTTATCAGATAGAATAATTATATCGATATTCCAGGGATCTAATTGCTCTGTGTTGATTAAATCGTAGATAATTTCCTGCCATCCAATCTCTCTATTGAATAATAAATCGTGAATTTGGTCTTGTCCGACGCTGGATTTTTGATATTCTTCCATTATTTTTGGTTCTTCGTCGGGTTTCATATCTAATTTAGGAAAATGAATTTTATAAATATGATGAAAAATTGAAAAAATAGAACCAAGTAGTACCTAATAAATTAGAAAGTAGTGCCTAACTATTTTATTTCTGAAATATTATTTTACTACTTTAAGTTAACTAATGGTTGTCATTTTTGAAAAGTAACATTACAGAAAAGTTTATATAGGTCTAGAAATTAACTTTTCTATCACCTCTTTTTCCCCAGGAGAGGCTTCAGGTTATCTTTTTGATCAACTTGAAGAACCTCCTAGGGTTTATACTCTCTTTATTCTTCAAGAATTAATAAAATCCAATCTAAATTTTGGCACGATTATTAATTTAAGAAAATAATTATTTCTTTTTTACTTCTTCGACTTTCTTGCTCTCGAATTCACAGTAATGGCACTTTCCGCAATATAATCTACCTTTAGAATTCATTAAGAAAATTCCTGGTCCGCATCTTGGACAAGATTTTTCTCTCTTGATTGTGTTCCCTTCGATTTTGTATTTTGTATATTTCTTGCTAGTTGGATTATTCTTGTGCGGTTTCTTGCCCTTTTTTACTGATTTTTTCTTTCCCATTATTGTTTACCTTTTTTTTCTTTGCTGTATTTAATTTCTGTCTTATCTTTTGATTCTTTTGAATTGTAAACATTTGCAGTGATTGTGAATTTCTTCATTCCGTAATTTCCGTGGATTTTTTTTACTTTGACGTTCTCGGCATTTGATGAAAATTGATTTGCAACCATTTCTTCAGCTTCTTTTGTTTTAGGATTTGAATCGAGAGAAACTAATAATTCTACTTCCTTTCTATTAAAGATTGGATTTGTTTTTTCACTTATTACTTGAATTTTTTCCATTATCTTGTTTTAATTGCGAAGTTTCCTTTGCTTTTTAGATTTAATTTTGGAGCAATTTCAGACATCTCAGGATTTAGAACAACAATTCTTCCCTTGAAATTATCAGTTGATTCTCTTGATTCACATTTAGGACATTTGTCGTCTTCGTAAATTGTATTACATATCTTGCAAGCTTTTGGTTTTACCATTTTATTTTTTCTTCTTTCCTCCTTTAGCTTCTTTCTCTTCATCCTTTAATGCTTTTTGAGCAATCTTGTTTTTTTTCAATTCGTCTTCTTTGATCCATTCGATTTTTCCTAATCCTGGTTGTCTCATAGTTAATCCTATTTTCAATTCTCCGCCTTTGTGGGAGATTGCAACTATTCTTGCTAAACATAAATCAGTTTGTTTCAAGTTTCTCTTTGATGCTTTTCCTAATAGTGTATTTGACTTGCTGAAACTTACGAAATCATCCATTGTTTGTGAAATATGAATCATTCCTTTCATAACTCCTAAATCCATGAATGCACCGAAGTTTGTTATTTCTGCAATTGTTCCATAGACTAATTCCTGTAATTCAGGTTTCCATACCAGAAGTTTGAATCTTGAACGATAATAAGTAGCTCCATCTCCAGGAATTATTACTCCCTCACCAACTTCAAGCACGTCGATAATTGCAATAACTTTTCCAATTTCTCTGTCGTAAAAATCTGCATAAGTTTCTTTGAGTTGTTGTTCTACAGATTCCATAGTAGGCAATCCGAATAATTTAGGTTCTACTCTTATGTAATCTTCGACTTCAATTAAATAAAACATATGAAAATTATAGCAAAAATTGGTTTAAAAAGGTTATCATCTAACTTCGAGTTCTTTCTCTCCACGAATAATTAACTTTTGGTTTTTGATTTTGTCTTTAATTCCTTTGTCAAGAGTCGCAATTATGTATTCTTCGTGCTCTTTTGCAAGTTTTACAATTCCGTTGTCGACGTTTTTTATTTTCAAATCTACTTTTTCAAATGGATTTTTTTTCAAAAGCGTGAGAGAAAATTTTGCTTCGTCGCGAAGTTTTAAATTTCCTATCTCTGAAAGATTTTCAAGTTCTGCAATAACCTGAATTGGAATTATTATTTTTAATCCCGAGAATTTTATTTCATGAAAAAAATCTATTTTTTTTCTTACGCATGACAAAATAAAATTTGTATCTAACACGACGTATTTCATAAATTAAATAACTGAACAGAATATAAAAACTTAACATTTATTAATTATAAAATCTTATTTTGAATATGCAGGAAAAAGAGAATGTGCTTAGAATTCTTGAAGAAACGAAAGATGCTATTTTGAAAGAGGATTCTGTTAAGCTGAAAGAACTTAGCAATCAGACTATTCATACTGCGTCGACGAGTCAGGATCCAGATAATATTGCCGTCGCTGTAATTGTTTATTCGTTGAGCAAAATAATTGAAAGAAAACAATACCAAGGATTAGCTGGGTGGAAAAATTTTTACGCTGGAATTATTTCTGCGATTGATGGTTCTATAATTTCAATAAAAAATGATGACGATAAAAAATTGCATGAGAATTTAACAAAGATAAGAGAAACAGTTTCAAAACTTTCCGGGCAATTAAAAATTTATATTCAGGATGTTTTCAGAAAAGCAGAAATAAACAAGGCTTCAAAAATTTATGAGCACGGAATTTCTATGGAACATACTGCGAGTTTGCTCGGCGTCACTTTATTTGAACTTGCAAGTTATGCAGGACAGAAACCAGAAATTTCTGATGTTACTTTTAACAAAACCGTTGATGTTAAAAAAAGAATTAAAACTGCGATGGAGATGTTTGAATGAAATTTGAAAAAGCGATTATCTTCGACGCTGGAATAATAATTAATTTTGCAATGAACGGACTTCTTGAAGAGTTCAGAGGACTGAAAAAAATATTTAACGGGAAGTTTTTGATAACCAAAGAAGTAAAATTAGAAGTTGTGGATAAACCTCTTAGCATAAAACGATTCATGCTTGAAGCTCTGAAAATTAAAGAACTTCTTAATGATAAAACTCTTGAAATGCCGTCGGATATTGGCGTTGATGAAAACTTAATTACAAAAATGACTAATGAAATCAGAGATCATGCAAACAGTATTTTTTATACACGTGGGGAAGCGATACAAATAATTGCGTCTGGTGAAGCTTCATGCATTGCACTTAGTAAAATTCTTACTGAAAAAAACATAAATAATGTTATTGCCGTAGATGAAAGAACAATTCGAGTTTTATTTGAAAAGCCAGAAAATTTGGAATCTTTGCTTGGGAAAAAACTTCACGCACATATTCAAGCAAAAACAGAACAGTTCAAAGAATTCAAAGGTTACAAATTTATTCGTTCTGCAGAGTTAATTTACGTTGCATATAAAAAAGGAATTGTAAAACTTAAAAACCACAATTTTCAAATTCTTGATGCTTTGCTTTATGCTTTGAAGTTCAACGGCTGTGCGATTTCTGACGAAGAGATAAGCGAGATAGAAAAGATGAATAAAAACAATTAAAAATTGAAGTTTTCTTTAGTGATTATGGGTGCGTAGGCTAACGGCAGACTGGCTGCCTCCAGAGCAAATCAGAGATTTCCAATCTCCGCAAATTTGCAGAGAGAGCAGCATATGGGGGTTCAATTCCCTCCGCGCCCATAATGTAAAATCGCAGATTTTATATCCGCAGCGAAGCGAGGACAGGAGAAAAAATCAAAGATTTTTTCAAACCGCAAAAGCTAAATAAAAAAATTAATCTTTTATATGACTAATTTTCTCAAGAATTTCCATTATTCTTTCCTCTTCAAAAAAAGGAATTAAATCTTCTCTTTTTAAATCAAGAATAAAAAATAAATTTTTGAAATTTTTAATTAAAACACCTGCATCTTTTTCAGATATTCCTAATCTTTCCAAAGTCCTGTGACCTTTCGGCAATGCGACATCTGAATCAACAGAAAGCCCAAGACATTGTCTGATATTTTCTAAATCAAGCAACTCATCATAACTTAAAATGGAAATTATCTTTTTTGATTTTGAAAGTCCGAGTTTTGAATAATCTTTTATGACGCTGTCAACTTCTTTTTCAACTTTGTGAAGAAGTTCCTTGAATCTTGATTTTACAATTATACCTTCAATTCCTAATTCGATAATGTGTCCTTTCAAAATTTCAGAAATTTTTAGAATCATAATTCCTCTTTGAATTAACAAAAGTGCTTTGATTAATTTCGGGCGTTTTTTTACTTCTTCCTCGTCGAGTTCTTTTTTGTTTCTCTCGAAAACTTCCCTGTGTTTTTCAAGAATTTGCAGAGTTTCTGTTGCTCTTCTAGTTATGTCTCTCGTATCTTTAATTACATATTTTATGTTTTTGTAGAATAAAGCGATCTCGTCTCTTCTCTGGGATACTGTAAATACGACAGTTCCTGCCTGTTTAGCAATTCTTTCTGCTGCCTTATGTCTTGTTCCAGTTTCATTTGATTGAATTGAATTATTGGGGGTAAGAAGCACATTTGCAAAGAGAATTTTTTTAAAATCTTTTGATAAAATTATTGCTCCGTCCATCTTGCTTAGTTCAATTAGCCGTTGGGCAGTTGCACGCGTGTTGATTTTGAAACCGCCTTCAAAAAGATTTTCAGCAAACTCATTGTAAGAAACAAGCAAACCGCCGACTTTCGCTTTTTGAATTCCTTCAATAGCAGAACGCAAAAGAGTTCCAGGAGAAATCATTTTTAAAATTTCGGTTAACTCTTCTTTTTTCACTTCATCTTTATTTTCTACTAATCGTGATTGAATCTCTTTTTTTTCCTCTGCCATTTTAATACCAAAATTATACAGGATGTGTTTAAATATTTTTATCTAGTGAAAATATGAAAACAATTAAAAATTATATTCGATTAATTGTAAAATGAAAGGAACAGATAAGAAATTAAAAGAGGAAACCAAGAAACTTAGCATTAAGGAGGGAATTGCTGCGGGAATTATGGACGGTGCAGGCGTGAAATATATAACTCCTTACGCACTTGCTATCGGTGCGAGTAATGCACAAATTGGTTTTCTTACTTCAGTTCCTTCGCTGTTAGGAAATTTTTTCCAACTTTTTACTTACAAAGCAATTGAAAAATTTCCGAGAAAAAAAGTTATTACAATCGGGGTTTTTCTTCAAGCGTTGATATGGCTACCGATGATTTTCTTAGGATATTTATTTTTTTTTAAAGGAATTGATCACGGATTCAGTGCAACTTTGTTAATTTTATTTTATACATTATATACAATATTTGGTTCATTTATTTCTCCAGCATGGAATTCTTTAATGAAAGATAACGTCGATAAAGATAGGGGAAAATATTTTGGAAACCGAAGCAGAATAATTGATTTGATTGGACTTTTTATTATGCTTGTATGTGGATTTATTTTAAATTATTTTAGCAAGATAAATTTATTTTTTGGATTTTTAATTTTATTTGGGATTGCATTTTTCTCTCGACTAATTTCTGCTTATCTTCTAAGCAAACATTATGAACCGAAATTAAAACTGGAGAAAGGATATTATTTTAGTTTGTGGCAGTTTATCAAAAAAGTTCCTGAAAGCAATTTTGGGAAATTTACCGTCGGTGTTGCGTTAATTCATCTTGGAACTTACATTGCATCTCCGTTTTTTTCTGTTTATTTATTGAAAGAATTAAATTTAGATTATTTTATATGGACCTTGATTGTTGTCTTCAATATTTTTGGAACTTTGATGTTTGTTCCGTTGTGGGGAGAATTTGCAGATAATTATGGAAATCTAAAGGTTGTAAAATGGACGGGGTTGCTTATTCCATTAATTCCTTTGCTTTGGTTTTTGACTTTATTTGTCATTAAAATAAATTTTGTTATTGTTATAATTTATTTAATTGCAATAGAAATTTTTTCTGGATTTGTCTGGGCAGGATTTAATCTTTGTGCGAGAAACTTTATTTACGACGCTGTAACACGCGAAAAACTTGCTTTGTGTATTTCATATTATAATATTTTAAGCGGAATAACTGTCTTTATTGGAGCAACAATTGGAGGAATAATTGCTTCGATGGATTTCAATTTATTCGGAATTGGACCAATATTATTCATATTTTTATTAAGTGCACTAATGAGATTCTTATTTTATTTTGTGTTAATGCCGAAGGTAAAAGAAGTTCGTGGAGTGAAAGAATACCAAGATGGAGAATTTGGAAGAGAATTAAGAGAAGTTCTTACTCCTGCTCCGTTTAGACATACCAAATATCATTCTGTTAATTAATTATATTCTTTATTTTTCCAAAATTGTAAGTTTCATTTTCTCCGATAATAAAAACGTCAAAGTTCAAAATATTCTTTTTTGGTATTATTGAAAAATAATCCTTATATTCATACTCTAAACTATTTACAGTTGTTCCTTCTGTCGTAGCTAAAAAACTAGGAAGGATTATAATTTTTTTATTTTTGAATTTTCCGACGAGAAAACATTTGTATTTTTCTCTCTTGATATTTTTCTTATCTGAAAGAGTTATCGAAGGATGCAAATGTCCTATGACTATTGTATCAATCTTTTCTTTGAAAACTTCGGGGAATAATTTATGCCCGTGACAGAATGCAATATTTTTTTGAATAAAATAATCTTTCAATTTGTCGCTGAACGAATAATCAATCGTATCGTGATTTCCCTTAATTAAAATTATATTTTTTTCAAGAATATATTCGCTGATGAATTTCATAATCTGTTTGAAATAATTTTTTTCTTTCCACTGATAAGAAAAAGAATGTTTTATATCCCCAATGAAGACTATTTTTTTTAGTTTTAATTTTCTTTTTTTTATTTCTTCAAATATTTTTTTTAATTCTTCTTTGATTTCTTCAACCTGTTGTTCTGGAACTAGAATTCCTGACTGCTGCAGTGAATATTCAAAACCCAAATGCAAATCTCCGACTGCGAGAATTCCTTCTGTTGGAAAGAAAATTGTTTTTCCTATGAAAATAAATTGTTTCATATTTTTACGAAGAGAACATATTTAAAAAACTAATCGATGCAAGAAAATTTAAAAAGAATAATTCATTTAAATGTAAAAGAGGAGAATTGAATGCTATTTGAAAAGATAACTGGGCAGTTGAATTTATCTGCTTCTGGAGAAAATGCTTTCATAAAAAGAAAGAGCGGAGAGAAAATTAAGATTCCATCTTTTGATATTTCTATGAAACTTTACAAACAAGCTACAGAAACTCAGAATCCAAAAGATTTTGAAAAATGCAGAGAGTTCCAGAATAATTTTCCAAAAATAAAAGACGGAGATGTTTTTACGACGGGAAAAGACAGCACAATCCAAATTGATTGCACTTATGACAAAGGCAAAGACAAACCTCTTGAAGGATATAAAAATCAAGAAACAAAAAATTTATTCATTTCAGGAAATGGTGCGGAGGCTAAAATTATTGGACTTGAAAGTTGGAGCAGAGAAGACAAAAAAACGAAGACAAAATATGTTGGTAGTTCAATAAAGGGTTTTGAAATTTTGAAAGAAGGATTTTTTTATTGCTCTTATCTTAGGACTGACGATGAATTAATCACCCCGCTTGCAACTCTTAAGTTTGGTAGTCTTGGTTCAAATGTTGTCGTAGATTATTACAAGGGAAATATTTACACTGTTCCTACCCACTCTACAGGACTTAAAGACGAACACGGGAATGTAAAATTTATTTTGAAAAATAAAAAATCTTATCTTGATGATTCTAATGTTATAAAAGAAATTATAGTTTCCGACGGTGCGGTTTATAAAAAATCTATGATTCAGATGGACCCAATTGATTATTTAACCATTACAAAAGTTTCTGCGTTTAGAACTCCTAGTGAAATGCCTGTTTTTAAAAAAGAACAAATACTTGGACAACCAAAAAAAACTGGCGAGATTATGAAACAAGCGCAGGTTAGCATGGAAATGTTCAAGAATATGTCTGCGTCTGATTTTGATGAATTGGGAAAAAGTCAGGGAATGAGCAAAGAACAAATCCAGCAGATGAAAGAAGGTGCGGAAATGTTGAAGACGATGGATACGAAAATTCCTTTTGAAAAAATGAATAAAGAATTTGCAAAGATGAACGCGTATTATGAAGGAGTCGGCGAGAAAGGAGTAGATAGCATGATGTTTGTTCAGAAAAAAGGCATGGAACAATTTAAAGATTATAATTCGAAAACAAAAACTGATTTTCTTAAAATGATTAATTCTCCTCGGAAATATGGTCCACTGGATTCAAAATTTAAGGTAGCATAAATGAAAAAAGAAAATAAAATAAGTTCTGCACTTGCCAAAAGATTAGAAAAGTTAAGAGCAGATGCTGAGAAAAAAATTGCAAGCCAAAAGAAAGAAGATTATTCTAAAGAAATTGAAGAATCAAAAGCACTCGGTAGAGAACAGGGGAAAAAATATGAAGAAATTGAACAATGCTACAAAATCATCGAGGAATTCAAAGTTAATCCTCCAATTTTATACAGCACGCACGTTAATGGAAAATTAGTTGAACAACATTACGACGAGAAATTTGCTAAGAAAGTTGAAATGCTAAAACGGAATAATTCTTCTTTTAATACTGCAGTTCATCATATTTCTACATTTGGAGTAACTTTCAAAGTTTTTGGGAAAGCATATATTCAAAGAGGAGCACAAAAAATTTCTCTTGCAGAATCAAATATAGAACAAACTGTTTTGTTAAAAGATAAAGATATTTTAGGAACTGAAAAAAAATCTTATATTTATGAAATTCGAGACGGAATTCCCAACGACGATAATCACAGCACAGATATGATTATTTATCCTCAAAGCGAAATGAGATTTTATATCGACGAGAAAACAACAAATCCTGCGCCAGCATTTATGGTTCCAAGCAAAGTTCCTGACGCGATAAAGAAAAATTCAAAATCTACTGTTACACAGCAGACAGTGAAAAATATAGAATTGTTGAATGGGATTTTTTATGTTAATCTTCGAAGAAGAAAAAGAGACGTCAATAATTTATTAAAAATTAATTCAAAATATCCGCGATTTTCTTTTCAGCCGTCTTCAAATTTATACAAAGGGATTATCGATGATGCAATTACAAAAATGGAAAAAGAAAATCCTAACTTAAGCAGGTTATACAAAGACAAAATTATTAGTTCATTAAAAAAATCTTCTCAGACAATTTGCGACGAGATTTCTGCAGTTATTGAATTATGTAAAGACGGCTCAGTTGTTATAACGCGTGCGCTGAATTCAGTATTACATTCTAACGGAAAAGAAACGAAAAAAATAATGAAAGACATTGAGAAACCAATAAAAATAACTTTGACGCGAAGCACTTTGTATGATACAGATACTTCAATTCATCCAGACAAGAGAATTTTTTCTGTTGCAAAGATTCCGCTTTCTCTACCTTTGTATATTGGAAGCATCGATGGAAAAAAAGGAATTGAAGAAAGTTTGGAAAAGAAAAAAAATTCTAATGTTCAGCAAGATGCAAAAGCGATGATTACCGACGCTGAAGAGATGCTGAAAAATGCAAAGGAGATGGGGGATAAAGAATTAATTGAGATGGCAAAAATAAGATTAGAAACAAACAGCAAATTTGCAAGTGGAAAGATGCAAGAAATTTCTTCAGTAGAAAAAGAAAATCTTTTGAAAGCACTGAAAAAATGTGAAGAACAAATTACAACTTTGAAGCCTCTTATTGAAAATGAATTTCCAGGATATAGTGCTCCTATAATTTCCGATGCTGTTTAATCAATAAAACTTGCAACGATTCCGCTTCCTTCTAAATTCTTTTTTATCTTATCTTTAGTTTCTATTGCAAATTCTTTTGCACCAAACATTTTTCCCTGAACTTTAAAATTTGGAAATGAGTCTGGAACAATAAATTTCAAAATTACTTTTGGAGATTTTATTTCTACAATTTCCAAAGTGCTTCCTGCAATTGCAAAATGTGGTTTCAATGCAAGAATTTTACTTTCTATTTCTTCTTTTGTAATAACTGGTTTTTTCTCAACCATTAAAATATTAATCATTGAATGTTTAAAATCTTTTTGAATTGCAAAAATTTAAATAGAAAAAATCTTTAATTAAAATATGGGTGTGTTTGACAGTATTGTAAATCGGGTGAAAGATGATTTAACTTACAAAGCAGAAGAAGGTGTTTCCGAGGGTGTTTCAAAAGGAATTTCTAAAATTTTTAATAAAGAAAAGGGATTGAGCAAATGCCCGAAATGCAAAACAAAAATTACAGATTCTAGTTTAAAATTTTGTCCAAAGTGCGGAACAAAATTAATTGTAACTTGTTCTAAATGCAATCTTGATTATCCACAGGGAACAAAATTCTGTACACAATGTGGTGGTAAGTTAAAATAATTTGAACAGATTTTTAAAGAATTTATTTCTGGTATATTTATGCCCTTATAGTTTAGTCTGGATAGAATGTAAGCTTGCGGAGCTTAAGACCGAGGTTCAAATCCTCGTGAGGGCGTTGGGAACCACCAGCGGGTTCTTCACAGTTCCTACAACCCAAGTTCAGGAAAAACTTGAACTCTAATTCGTGAAAATTAATAATAGAAGTAAATTATAAATAAAAAAATAAATAGTTAGAAAATACTTTTAGTATCTTCTTGGTTTTTTCTTAGCGTAACATTCTTTACAGAAAACTGGTCTTGGCTTTCCGTCAGTTCCAGTACTCGGTTTGAAAGGCACTTCGCATTCTTTCTTACATTCAGAACAAACTGCTTTGTGCATTTCTCTAGGTTCGCTACTAAAGTTGTTTCTAAATCCGCCTTGTCTTGAGTCGTTAAATCCCATTGTATTCCTCCATCTTATATTACAACAACTTGCGTTGTTTAAGAAATCAAGAAATTTCGCTATATAAAATGTGGTATTTATTATATTCGACAAATATTGGATGTTGCAGGACATAAAGGAAAAGGCTTCGCGATGCTTGTTCTTGGAAATGTATAGTTCGTAGGATGGGCTTTTGTTCTTGCAAGATTTTTAAAAATGCTTATGCCAAACAAATAAGCAAAGAAGTTTTTTTATTTTTTAGTTAAATATAAAAAGATTAGAGATCTAATTTACTTAGGTGAAAATGAAATCTTATTTTACGTCTATTGAAAAGGAAACTCTGAAAAACAATAATTTTAGAAAAGTTTTGTTTACTGGAAAACATCAGCAACTTGTTGTTATGTCTTTGTTGCCTAATGAAGAAATTGGAAATGAAGTTCACAAAAATGTTGACCAGTTTTTCAGAATCGAGGGCGGTGAAGCAAAATTTGTTGTAGATAACGGAAAAGAAAAACGAATTGCAAAAAACGGTGATGTTGTGATTATTCCAGCAGGAACTTTTCATAATGTGATAAATAATTCTAAAACTAAAAAATTGAAATTATACACGATTTATTCTCCGCCGAATCATCCTCCTGGAACAATTCATAAAACGAAAGCCGACGCGATGAAACACGAAAAAGATTAATTTTTTATTTCTACAAATTTTTTTATTGAAGGCTCGAAAATTTCTGCCTGCTCTTTTGTAAGTATTGCATAATATTTTGTCGGCTTTTCGATGACGCCCCATTTTTTCTTGTAAGATTCGTCGCCGATTCCCAAGTCGTAGAATTTCATTTTGTTTTTTATTGCGTCTTTGATACTCTGTTCCAATAAAAAAATTGGAGTTGACATTGATTTGTATTCTCTGTTCCACCAGCACCCGACATAATAAATCGTGTCGTCTTTTTTCATTGTGATGTGGACTGCAATTAATTCGTCGCCTAAATACGCTGAGATTGTCTGACATTCTTTTTTCCAGAGTCTCATTCGCGTTTGAAAATCTCTTTTTCCTTCTTTCCATAATTCAAGAAACCATTTTGAACTTCTTTCTAATGCGTCGGGTTCATTGTAAACTAATCTTAAACCTTCGTTCTTTTTTTCGACTCTTTTCAAATCTTTTCGCAAATCGTTGTCGATGTTTAATTTGTCGAAGCTGTCTGTTAATTTTATTATATTTGTTACTTCATCTTTTTCTTCCATGTCATTTCCTATCGGGCATTTCGGGTCTATTTCAATTAACAGAAAAGGTTTTGGGAGATTTTTCAAATCTTCTTTGTCGAGCCACGCGTAAGGATAGAAATGATAATATTTCCATGTGTAATAAGAAAAATTTTTTGTTACTCTAACTTTTGAGAATTCCATTTTAATTTGACAAAAAATTTAATTTAATTTTTAAGAAATGAATATTCAGTTTAGTTTTCATATTTATTTCTCTCCTAACTTGTGCCAGTCCCAGAAAACTTTTAATTGATGGCTTCGCCAATTTCCGCCGATGCTTTCGAGATATTCTTTTTCTTTTTTCTTTGCGACGATGTGTGCTTCGTTATCTGTGTTGAGTCCGAATTTTTCTACTAAAAATCTCTCGACTGCTTCATGAAGACACAAAGATTTGAATTCTTTCATTCTTTCTTTGTTGTGGAAATTTTTGTCTATTACAACTTTGTTTGTTCTTCTGCTCCATTCTCCGACGTGGGGCTGTTTCTTGACGCAAATTGTGTCTGATATTTTATGGTCGAAAAAATCGAAAGTAATTTTATTTTTAGAAAATTTAACATTTGTAACAGGAGATTTCATAAAAGTTTTCATAAGTTCACGATGCGCGTTTCGAACCTTCCTCTTTGCCACCCTGCTTTCAATTTTCATTTTACACCTTTTTTGATAATGAAAATAAGGAAAGGGAATTTTTAAATTTGATTAATTATTTAAGGTAAGGATTTCTTATGGATAAAATGGATAAAGATATAGATAAAATTCTAAAGATAGGACTAGGTATGTTGGGGGGATTTATTTTATTAAATCTCTTATTTCCTGAAAGTAAATGTAAAAATTGTGGACAAAGTTCTCCTTCTGACAAAAAAATATGTCCTTATTGCGGGAGTGAAAAATGAGCGAAAACTTAGATCTAGAAAATACGGTAAAACCATTTTTAAAAGGAAGTTCATTTGGTTTAGTATTATGTTCTTGGATATTATTCTTTATACATTATAAATTGAATAATTATTTTACATTTGAGGTTCCCTCTTGGATAACATTTGTTTTTTGGATGTATTTAATTGGGAATTCCATTGCCCTATTTTATTATCTAAGAAAAAATATTTTTGAATGTCCAACGTGTAAAAGGAGGTATAAAAGAAAAGATGAAAACAAAAAAAAATTTTAAAGGATTAAAAAAAGAATTCAACTTTTTACGAAGCAATATGAATATTTTTAAATTAGAAGATTCAGTGTCTAGAATAAAAGAAAGATACAATTATAAAACGCGAAACAGAATACATGAATTTTCTTGGGATATATTATTTATTAGTTATCTCCTTTTTATTTTTGGTACTATTCTAAAACCATCTTTAATTTTCCTTTTCTTTATCCTCTTCTTGGTGGTATATATTTTATCTTTCTTTATTTCCATCTTTTTTAGAATAACTCGGTTTGAAAGAATAAAAGAAGATATGCGAAGATTATCTTTTGAAATTAAACAAAATTCTGCTTACGCCAAAAGATATAACAAATTAATCAAGCTAAGAAATGATATAAAAAAATTAAAAAAGATAAATAAAATCCCGCTTAACAAAGCAATAATTAATTGTTTGTATTCATACATAAATACAGTTTTTCCTGCTTTCCTAAATTCTAGAAAAGATACTGTAAGAAAAACGTTAATTGAAGGATTAGAAAAAATGCAAAAGAAAGGAGACTTACATGACTTGTATGAAAATTTAGTTTCTTTTAATACACAAATGATGAAAATTAAAGAATTTAAACACTTAGATTTGGAGATAAAAGATTTATTTAAAGATACAAATTCTAAAGAGATACTAAATAGAATAAGTGAATATTCTAAAGACACACATTTTAAAAAAGTTAAAAATACTTATCGGTTACTTCATGAGAATAATTTAATTGGTAAATTCATTATTTTTGTAATGGTAGTATTACTTACTTTCGGGTCATTATTACCTGAGTCCCCTGTGCGCAATATTTTAAGCAAAATTTTATCTTTTATCCATTAAACATTATTCCCCTTTCATTCCTTTAACATGCAACTCGTGCATTCTTCGCAAGAAAGACATTTTATCTTCTATCTTAATTAAATCACTTTGTCCCTGCATTATTATTCCCAACGCGAAAGGGCTCGGGAGTTCTGTATCTCTGACTTTTAATTTTACTCTTCCTTCTTTTATCCATTGAAGAACAAGTTTCGTGTTTTCAATATCCATTAAATCTTCGAGAACTTCTCTTCTTGCTTCTCTTAATATAGGAAATTCCGACGAGATTTTTCTGACTGCAGCGAGGACAAAATGCGATTTCATATTTTGCTTGCCGACAGTTCTTGTTCTACCTTTGTAATTTCGCAAAATCATCAAACTTCTCGCAGCACAATGCCTGAATCTTCGTGAAAGAACATCTGTCCTCTCAATAGCTTCTTTCAAAACTTCCTCAAGATTTTCTGGCTTCAAAAAATTCATAACTTTCTCAATATTCATTTTCTCTCCAGCAACATAAAAACTATTATCATTAATTCCAAGTTCAATATCTCGTCCGCCTGCTCTTCCCAAAAGAAAACCAATTGCCCTCGACAAAGCGTCATTAACTCTTCGCCCATACATTGAATGAAAAATAAGATAATGTTTCTGCGAGTTATATCTTTCAACTAAAAGCGTGTTCGAATCAGGAATTTCACAATAATTAAACTGCTCGTTAAAATAATTATAAATTGAATCCGCAACAGAATCCTCGACGTAAAGTGTTTCTTTTATGAAAGAAATTATTTCTAATTTTTTAGTTTTCTTTTTGAATCTCTCGTTCATTGAAGTTCTGAATTTATTTATTTCAAAAGCAGAATCAAAACTTAGAGGAAGCATTTCTGAAAACCACGACGGAATTGTCGGCGAACGCTCTGTTGCGTTTCTAACATAAACATTCATTCCTCGCGTGTAAAGATAAGCATATTTTTTTCCGCCTAAAACAAAAACGTCGCCTTTTTTCATTCGCTCTAAAAATCCTTCATCAATCGCGCCGACAGGTTCTCCCGACGGAGCCATCTTAACTGTAATAAAAGATTCATCAGGAATAGTTCCTATATTTGTCATATACAAAACTCTCGCAAGTTTTCCTTTTTTCCCAATTTGTTTCGTGTCTTTATCATACCAAATTTTCCCGTAAACATTTGTTTTTTCTAAAGCGTAATCTCCTGCAAGATAACTTATCACGTCGAAGAAATCATTTTTTGAAAGTTTTTCATAACAATAACTTTTTCTAATTAATTCAAATAATTCATTGACGTCCCAAATTTTGTAAATCGCCATTCCAAAAATCTGCTGACTCAAAACGTCGAGACAATTTTTTGGAAAATAAATTTTATTTATTTTTTTCTCTATCATTTCTTTTTGTATAACCGAACACTCAACTAAATCATCTCTGTCTGTAACAATTAATCTTCCCTTCGCTGTTTCGTGCAATTTGTGTCCTGCTCTTCCCAATCTTTGCAATGCTCTCGCACTCGACTTCGGAGAACTTAACATAATTACTAAATCAATATAACCAATATCAATTCCTAATTCCAACGACGTAGAGCAAACAACAACTTTTAATTTTCCGTCTCGCAATCTTTCTTCAATGTCAAATCTGTGCGACTTGCTTAATGAAGAGTGGTGAGCGGCGATTGTGTCGTCGCCGTATTCTGTCGGGAATTTTTCCCGCAAATAATTTACAACTCTTTCTGTCGCTGAACGCGTGTTTGTAAAAATTAAAGTTGTCTTGTGTTTTCGAATTAAAGAATCAATTAAATTGTAAAGTGTGTTGCCGAAATTTTCTTCGTAAATTAAATCACCGATTGTCAGGACTTGGACGTCGACGTGCTTGTCCAGTTTTACATTTGCGATAAATACTTCTCTGTCATCAGGGCTTCCGACAAGGAATTTCGCAACTTCTTCCAACGGAGAAATCGTCGCACTCAATCCAATTTTCACTGGCCAGATTACACTAACTTCATTTAATCTTTCCAAAGTTAAACTCAAATAAACTCCACGCTTATTATCAAGAGCGTGAATCTCGTCGACAATACAGAACTCAACTGATTTCAAATAATCAATAAATTTTGTTGTTGTTAACATAATTGCTAAAGATTCAGGAGTTGTAACAAGAATGTGTGGAGCTTTTCTCATCATCTTCGCTCTTTCCGACGCTGTCGTGTCACCGGTTCTCAAACTTACTCTTATTTTCTGCAACTTAATATTTTTTGATTCTGCAATTTTATAAATTTCTTCAAGAGGTTCAATTAAATTTTTATGAATGTCATTGCTTAATGCTTTCAACGGCGAAGTGTAAACTGCATAAACTTTATCTTCAAGCTGATTTTTTTCTGCGAGAATGACTAAATAATTTATTATTGATAGGAAAGCAGTTAATGTTTTTGAGCTTCCTGTCGGTGCTGAGATTAAAATGTTTTTTCTTTCCCAAACATTCATTACACCGAATCTTTGCGTGATTGAAAATGCTTTGAACTTTGAGAAAAACCATTCCTTAACTAACGGATGCAGAATTTCCATTATCTCTTTATCTTCGCGTTCTTCGGCTGTAAAAACTTTTGTCATAATTATCCTCGTTAAAACCCATTTAAAAGGTTTTTTTAGTATAGAAATCTTTATATAAATATAAATAATTTTTTAAATATGCATTATGAACCTGATTTAAAATATGAAGAAGCAAGTAAGTTAATCAAAGGATTAATTAAAGAAAAAACTAATCTAAATCCGAGAGAAGAATTACTTTTTTATTTCATACAAAAAGAAAGCGAAAGAAAAAAAGAGTTAGAAAGAGAAATAAATGAATACCAAGAAGTATTTAATGGGATAGGTAGATTTCTCCCACGAGATACAAGGGATATACTTATTGATTGAAAAGTATACAAAAAATTTATAAATGTATATGAAATAGGTTTCATATGAACAAAAATACATCTGAAATAAGTCCTTATTTTAATCATCGAAATTATAATATATTTTTTACTAATTTAGCTAATCCATTAAAGATAGGAATAATTCTTTCTCTTAGAGTTAAAGAAAAAAACGTCTCAGAACTTGTTAAAGATTTGAAAGTCGAACAAAGTAAAATTTCTCACGCCTTGCAATCCTTGAAATCGTGCAATATTGTTAACATGAAACAAAAAGGGAAAGAGCGAGTTTATTCTCTTAACAAAGATACGATTGTTCCAATGCTTGCTTTAATTGATAAACATGCTTCAACGTATTGTAATTGTTCATCTTGTATGAAGGGATGTGACAGAAAATGAGCAAAAAAATAATTTATTTAGATAACGCAGCTACGACAAAAGTCGACGATGAAGTTTTGAAAAATATGATTCCTTATTTTACTGAACATTATGGAAATGCATCATCGGTTCATTTTTTTGGGCAGGATGCAAAAGTGGCTTTAGAAAAATCAAGAAAAATAATTGCAAAATCTATTGGTGCAAAAACAAGTGAAATAATTTTTACATCTGGCGGGACAGAAGCAAATAATTTGGCTTTGAAAGGTTTGTTTTTTTGGAACAAAGAAAATAATACAAAGAAAAATCATATAATTACGACGAAGATTGAACACGACTGCGTTTTGAATTCGTGCAAGTGGCTGGAAAAACAAGGTGCAGAAATAACTTTCCTCGACGTAAATTCTGAAGGATTTATTGATTTGAAAGAATTAGAAAATGCAATTACAGATAAAACAATTGTTGTTTCGGTTATCCATGGAAATAATGAAATAGGAACGATTCAAGATTTGGAAGCTATTGGAAAAATCTGTAAGAAAAAAAATGTTTTGCTACATACTGACGCGTGCCAGAGTTACACAAAAACTTTATTGAATGTTAATAAACAAAATCTTGATTTGGTTACTTTGAATGGTGGAAAAATTCACGGACCCAAAGGTGTCGGTGCTTTGTATATTCGTGATGGAATTAAAATTGTTCCGTTGTTTCATGGTGGTGGGCAAGAAAGAAGATTAAGAAGTGCGACAGAAAATATTTCTGGGATTGTTGGATTTGCAAAAGCAGTTGAAGTTGCGAACAAAAAAAATGTTGAGAAGATGACAAATTTAAGAGACAAAATAATTGAAGGAATTTTGAGAATACCAAATACAAAATTGAATGGTTCGCGGACAAAAAGATTATGTAATAATGTTAATGTAACTTTTAATAATATCGAGGGGGAATCTATCGGAGGTTATTTGGAAAACGAAGGAATTTGTACATCAACAGGAAGTGCGTGTGCGTCACATTCTTTAGAAACAAGCCATGTTTTGAAGGCTTTAGGTTTAACTCCTCTTCAAGCAAATAGTTCGATAAGAATTTCAATAAGCAAATATACCACTGAAGAAGAAGTTAATTTTCTTTTATCGGTTCTTCCGAAGATTGTTGAAAAACTTAGAAGGATGAGTCCAGTACAATGAAAACAGCTACGAAAACTAAAAAAGAAATTACAAAAAATACTAAATTCGGAGAAATCTTAAATAAACATCCTGAATTAGCGAATGATTTATTTGAATCTGGTTTGCATTGTCTTGGTTGCGGAATGGCAATGTATGAAACTTTGGAACAAGGTTGCTTATCTCATGGAATGAATAAAAAACAAATTGAAGATTTAATTAAAAAATTGAATAAGAAAAAATGAAAAAATTATTGTTAAATTTGATAGGCAAAATATTTAGAATTACATCTGTAGGTATACCTGTTATAATTCAGAATTCAAAAGGGGAAATTTTATTGGGCAAGAGAGATTTAAAGCAAAATTTTTACCCAAATTATTGGGGATTACCTGGGGGAATTTTAAATTACAACGAAAAGATAGAAGATTGTGCGAAGAGAGAAGTCAAAGAAGAATTTGGTGTAGAAATTAAAGTATTAAAAAAATCAAAAAATATTTATGAAATTATTCCGTCGGAAAATTATGCATTTCATACAATTTCTCCAGTCATTTATGCAAAAATAACAAGAGGTAGTTTGACACCAAAAGATGAAACTTCTGAAATTAAATGGTTTAATAAAAGAGAAATTAAAAAAATGAATTTGGCATATAACCATAAAAAAATTCTAATTGGGGAGGGAATGTTAAATGACGCTTGATTATTCAAAAGAAGTTATGAAGAATTATATGAATCCTAAAAATCTCGGAGAAATCAAAAATGCCGACGGAATCGGAAAAGTTGGAAACCCGACGTGCGGGGATATTATGTGGCTTTACATAAAAGTTGAGAAAAAAAATGGAAAAGAAATAATCAAAGATATAAAATTCAAAACTTTCGGGTGCGCTGCTGCAATCGCAACTTCGTCGATGGTAACACAACTCGCAAAAGGAAAAACTTTGAAGGACGCAGAAAAAATAAAATACGACGAAGTTATGAAATCACTTGGCGGACTTCCACGAATTAAAGTTCATTGCTCTATGATGGCACAAGAAGCTTTGAAAATAGCAATAAAAGATTATCGCACTCGTTCGTCTAAAAGCCAAACGAAAGCAATTCAAGATTATAATAATAAAAAGAAAAACTAATTCCATACGTTTATATACCCACAAAAAATGGAATTATATAAGGAAACGATAAATAGTGAGTCCATAAAACTATAGACAGGATTTGCTATAGTTAGATTTCTTTTAAAATACCAAACATGGAACAATTCGAAAAACTCGGATTGAGCAAAGATGTATTGTGCGTCCTTGAAGAAGCCGGTTTCAAAACACCGTCGGAAATTCAGGAAAAAACAATTCCCTTGGCTCTTGCCGGAAAAGATATCATTGGTGGGTCCGCAACAGGAAGCGGAAAAACTTTAGCATTTGCTTCAGCGATAATTGAAAATTTAGTTCCAGAAAAATATGTTCAGTCCTTAATTTTAACACCAACAAGAGAATTAGCAGAACAAGTTGCAACTTCGGTAAGACAATTTTCTAAAAATAAAAAATTGACTACTTCAGCAGTTTACGGCGGAGTTAATTTTGAACAGCAAGTCAGAGCAATTAGAAAAACAGATGTTGTCGTAGGAACTCCTGGAAGAATTTTAGATCATATTGAAAGAAGAACAATTAATTTGAGCAAAATAAAAATTTTAGTTTTAGATGAAGTTGATAGGATGTTTGATATGGGTTTCAGTCATGACGTTGAAAAAATTTTAGGATTTTGTCCGAAAGAAAGACAAACAATGATGTTTTCAGCGACGATATCTTCAGATATAGATTATCTTGCGAGAAAGCACACAAAAAATGCTATTCAAGTTTCTGCAGAATCTTATGTTGATCCGTCGAAGTTGAAACAAGTTTATTATGATGTTCCGACAGACAAGAAATTTTCTTTGTTTGTTCATTTGCTTAAACAAACTCCTGGTTTGAGTATGGTTTTCTGTAAAACAAGAAGAAACGCAGATTTTGTGGTAAATAATTTGAATAAAGTTGGAATTAAATCTCAAGCAATTCACGGCGGTTTGACGCAGAATGCTAGAATAAGAGCACTCGACGATTTCCAGAATAAAAAAGTTAATATTTTAGTTTGTACAGATATTGCAGCAAGAGGATTAGACATCAAGGGAATAACTTATGTTTACAATTACAATCTTCCGCACATCAGTTCAGATTACGTTCATAGAATTGGGAGAACAGCGAGAGCAGGAAAAGAAGGTAAAGTAATTAATTTGCTTTCGAGCGAGGATTATATGCTTTTCAGAAAAATTAAGGAAGACGATTCTTTTGAAATTACTCAAGAGCAACTTCCAGAATTTGAATATTTAATTATCAGACAAGATTCAAGAAGATTTTCTCCTCGGGGAAATGTAAGAAATAATTCAAGCAGAGAATTTCACTCAAGAGATGATAGACATTCAAGAAATGAAAGACATTCTGGAAGAACCAGAAAATTCGGACGCAGAAGATAACATTTTAACAATATTGTTCTTATAACTAATTACTTAAAAATTAAAACGTATTAGTTTTAATATGCCAAAGGTATCTTACAAAGATTTTCTAAAAGAAAATTACTCCATCGAAGAGTTACTTTCTGAAGAAATAATTGAAGGTGTGCTTTCTAAAGAAAAAATTTCAAAAAGAAATTCATTTCCTGACAGAGATATACCGGGAATAAAATGTAATGATAATGATATTACAAAGTTAATTTCGGAACATAAATATCTTTGTGGTTATCTTCGAAACCCCCATAAATTTGAAGGAGTGTTTACAGGAATTTGTGCGGTATATGACCTTAGAGTATGCAAATATCCAAGAATTCTTGTTAACCCTTACAAAAATGATTGTCCAATTTATTTAGGATTAGAAAGAATCTTAACAGAAAAAAAGAACGAATAGATTTTTAAATTCCTCTTTGTTTAAAGTTAAAAGAGAATGTTGATACAATATATTTCAATTACTATTGAATTTTTAATTGCTATAATTGGGCTTCTCATTGTTTTGCAAAGAAAGAAAATTTATGGTTGGGGAATTTTTGTTACTTTTGCAATTTATGTTTTTTATGATTTTGTTAGATTGTCAAATATAGAAATTTCAAATCAGCTGATGTATGGAATATTTTTTATTGCAACAGCGTCGGCATTTTGGGCTGTGTATGAAATTTATTTGGGGAAAAGAAAATGATTTCATTTAGTTTAATTGGATTGTTTGTTATTATCGCAGCTTGGATTGTAGAATTTTTCTTAATGGGAAAAAGAAAAAAAATTAATCCTATTTTTATGGGTGTTTATATTTTAGGTGTAGGAATTTTAGTTTATGATGGATTTACTTCTAATACAATAGATTTAGCAATTGCAAATTTAATCAGCTTGGTTGTCGCAGGGATTGTTTTAGGAAAATCTTTAGTTGAAACAAACGATTAACAGAAGGTTTAATTATTCTAGATTTTATTTTTATTTATGGATGTTGAAAAAAAATTTAAGCAGACACTTGAAAAAATTAAACTTAATAAAAAAGATAAAATTTTAGTTGCACTTTCGGGCGGGAAAGATTCTGCAGTTACTGCTTATCTTTTAAAAAAATTAGGTTACAACATCGAGGGATTTCATATTGATTTATCTATGGGAGAATACAGCAAAAAATGTTTTGAAGCTGTAAAAAAACTTTGTGAAGAATTTGACATCAAACTTCATCTTTACGACATAAAAAAAGAAATGGGTTCTGGAATGTGTTACATTCGAAGTTCGATTCAGCAGGACAAAAAGGGTTTGAAAAATTGTGCGATTTGTGGAGTTATAAAAAAATGGATTATGAATCGCGAAGCGAGAAAATTAAAAGTTGATAAAATTGCGACGGGACATAATCTTGATGATGAAGTCCAAACTTTTTTGATGAATATTCTAAAAGGAAGTCCGCAACTTAGCGCAAATTCTGGAGCAATCACGCAAAATGTTAAAGATAAGAAATTTATTACAAGAATAAAACCTTTGTTTTACGTCGATGAAAACGAAATTAGAGAATATTCAAAAAAGAAAAAACTTCCTGTTATTTACGACAAATGTCCGTGTGCATTTGACTCTTACAGAATTCAGATAAGACAATTTACAAATAATTTAACTACAAAAGAAAAAGAAAACATAATCAACAATTTTGAAAAACTTTCTGACAAGATTAAGAAAATAAAATCTTCTGAAATGAATTATTGTGAAAAATGCGGAGAACCGTCGAGAAAGAAGCTCTGTAAGATGTGCGAGTTATTCAAGAAATAATTAACTTATTTCATATCTGCTCACTGTGTTCGCAGGAAGAAATAATTATCTTTTTCTCTTTAATGCTTTCTTATGTTTGAAATTATTTTTCTTCATTTCTGAAAAAATAAATATGTAAAGAATTTCAAGAATACCGATGGTGTTAAGGAATGCGAAAAGTATAAACCAAACAGGAGAATTTTTTCTTGCAGATTTCCAGAAAGCTAAAAGTTTCCAGGTATAAGACCAAATTAAAAACATTACGAACATCCACAGAGGAATTCCGAGTTGAGTCAACACCTCATTTAGATACTCTTGCATAAATAATAATGTTCTTTTTTGTTTAAATATTTTGCTTTTTCCTTTGAAAATCTTGTATGTCTGTGTTACTTTTTTTTGTAGTAATAAATCTTTAAATAGTATTTTATTTTTGACTTATTTGTCTATACAAGTGATAGGTGAATATATAATATAACCTACAATATCTTGTATGTAAAAAATGAACTGCCCATATTGCTCATACAAAGAATCAAAAGTTACGGATAAAAGAGAATCTCCTGAAGGAATAAGAAGGCGACGTGAATGTCTGAAATGCAAAAAGAGATTCACAACATACGAAAAAATTGCGAGAGATGATTTGTATGTAATAAAAAAAGACGGACGGAGAGAAAAATTCAGCAGAGAAAAACTTGAAACGGGAATTAATCTCGCTTTTGAAAAGCGTCCTGTTGAAAAAGAAAAAATTATCAAAATGATAAACGAAATTGAAGAACAAATAAGAAAAAGAGGAAAAAAAGAAATCACCACTTCTGAAATTGGGGAACTCGTTATGAAAAAAATAAAAAGAATTGATAACGTCGCATACATTCGATTCGCTTCAGTATATAGAGACTTTCAGGATATAAAAGATTTTAAACGGGAGATGAGGGAATTATAACATGACATTAGAAGTGGATTTAAAGCTTCCGAAAGTTGCAAAAAAAAGGGATGGTAATTTAGTAAATTTTGATTCTGAAAAAATAAAACATGCCATAGGGAAAGCATTTGATAGCATCGGACAAAAAAATCCAGAAGCAATTGAAAGATGTACTGAAATTACTTTAGAAAAACTTTCAGGAAATGGAAATATGCCAGATGTTGATTATATTAATTCAAGAGCAATAGAATCCATAAGAGAATCGGGTTTCCCTCTCGTCGCGGATGCTTTTGAAAGTTATGCTGAAAAACGAAAAAAAGTTAGAATTCTTGGAGAATCTGGAAGCAAAAGTTCGACAGATAGCTTCTTAATGGTTTCATCACAAACAGAAGATATAACTTCTGGTTGGGACCGAGAAAGAATTGTTTATTCATTAATTGATGAAGCAAACGTAGATTTAAACACTGCAAAAGGCGTTGCAAAAAATGTAGAAAATGAAATTGTTCTTTCAAAAGTTAATTTAGTAACAACTGGAATGATAAGAGAATTTGCAAATGTAGAATTGAGAAAACTTGGATTTCATGAAGCAGCTGAGAGGTACAGAAATTTTATTATTCCAAAAGGGGATTTAGAAAAAATAATCGGAGAAAAGAATGGAGAGAACAGCAATATTAAAACAAATAATCCTGAAGCAGTAAATTTTACTATTGCAGGAATGATTGGTAAAGAGTATGCATTAACGAGAATTTTTGATGGAGAAATTGCAAGAGCCCATTCAGATGCAGCAATTCATTTGCATGATTTAGATTTACCTACGAGAGTTTATTGTTCTGCACATTCATTAGAATATTTGAAAAAATTTGGACTTGAATTAAATAACTTGCAAACTGCATCTTCACCTGCAAAGCATACTGAAACATTAACAGGACATTTGAATACTTTTTTTGCTGCGATGCAAGCATATTATGCAGGGGCTCTTGGAGTTGGTTATTTTAACGTTATGTATGCTCCACTTATAGAATCTGATTTGGAAGAAAAAGGTTTGGAAAGAATTAATGATAGAATGAAAGAATTAGATAGAATTAAACAAGAATTTCCCTCTTCTGAAAATGGTGCGGAAGAAATATTTTCTAAATTAGAAAGAGAATTAATGGGGTGGAAACAGAATCCTATTTCTATTTTAACCGAAGAAGAAATTGATAATTTCATGCAACAAAGAGGACAAGAAGTGATTTATGCTGCATCACAAAATGCGTTTTCACGAGGAGGACAGACATTATTTATTGATTTTAATATTCATACTGGAGTTCCTGTTTATATGAAAGATACCATCGCAGTTTTGCCTGGAGGAAAATATGGAATTAAAAGAGATGGGAAGACAATTTTCCTAAAAGAAAATAAACTTGAAGAAAAAACAAAATCAGGTTATTCACTGATGGAACTTTTAGATGAAACTGGAAAAATGGTTATGCGAGAGAAACTCGACGGTGAAGAAGGTAATGAATTAATTCAAGAATGGTTTTTAGATGAAAATGAAAAACCAATAACCTATGGTGACTTTGATAAAATTACAAAAAAATTTGCAAAGAATCTTTTGAAAGTGTGGAAAAAAGGCGATAAGTATGGGCAGCCGTTTGCATTCCCAAAATGTGATTTACATTTAGATAAAGATACTTTTACAGATTCCGAACAAGAAGAAATTTTACATGAAGCTTGCGAGGTTGCAAGTCATAATGGTTCGCCTTATTTTGTTTTTGATAGAGATGAAGTTTCCCTTGCAGCATGTTGTAGATTAAGAACCAAGATAGAAGATAATTATTTTTTGAAACATCCTGAATCAATGAGATTTTGCGGTTTTCAAAATGTTACAATAAATCTTCCGCAAGCAGCATATCGTGCAGTTAGGAATGGAAAGAAAAATATTGAAGGACTTCTTGAAGAAATTGATAAGACAATGGAAATTGTAGTTCGTGCACATATTCAAAAAAAAGAGTATATTAAATCACTTCAAAAACCAGGAAGACCGCAGTGGCAAACAGGACGACCTAGTTTAGACGGGCAACCTTATATTAACGTTGATAAATCAACGTATATAATTGGAATGATTGGGTTAAATGAAGCAGTTCAATTTATTACTGGAAAAGAAATTCATGAAATGAATTCTGAAGAATTTAGCAACAATGCATTGAAGACAATTGCACATATGAATATTCAGGCAAAAAAATACGGCGAGGAATTTGGAATGAAATTCTCGCTTGAAGAAAGTCCTGCTGAATCAGCTACGAGAAGATTGAGTAAAACAGATTTGAAAAGATTTCCTGAATCAAAAGATGTTATCAGAGGAGATATTGCAGGTGACAAAACTTATTATTCAAATTCAATACATCCAAGAGCTGACGCTCCAATTGATTTGATAACAAGAATCCAGTTACAAGCAAAGTTCCATCCAGCAATTGATTCTGGTGCAATAACTCACGCATTTGTTGGAGAAGAGAAACCCGACGCTGAAAGTATTTATTCACTTATCAAAAAAACTTGGGAAAATACACAAACAGCACAATTAGTAATAAGTCCCGAGTTTACAATCTGTAAAAAATGCAGTAGCACCGAGAGAGGTTTAGTTAAAAAATGTGGAAATTGTGGAAATGAAGAAAAAGACACAATGGGTTGGCTCACAAGAGTTGTTGGTTATTACAGCGATCCTTTCAAAGATTGGAATGAATCAAAAGGAAAAGGCGGTGAACTTACTGCAAGAGAAAATGGAAATTATTCTATGAAAAACTCCACGTCTGAAATGAGGGAAGTTCCCCATTTGAAAAATCCTCATGACGGAATTACTGCAATCAGCATCGGGAAAAATGATTGTCCATTATGTGATGATGTAAAGCAAGTTAGCAAATACAAAAAAATTGCTGAAGAATATGGTGAGAAATTTAATGTAGTTTCTTACGAAGCAAACACTGAAGATGGTTTAGTTCAGGCGATGCTAGGAGATGTAAATTTATCACAACTTCCGGTATTAATTATTCTTGATAAAAATTCAAATGTAATTTACCGAGGAGAAACTAAAGGAAGAAACGGAACAACAATTCCTATAAATCTTAAAGAAGCAGAATCTGCGATTAAAAATTATTTAGAAAAATGAAAATAAGAAATTTTCAAATTTCTTCTACAGATTACCCCGGAAAACTTTCTGTAATTTTATTTTCTCCAGAATGTAATTATCGTTGTCCAACTTGTCATGCTAAACATCTTTTAGAAGAAGGAAAAATTATTGACGAAAAATATTTTTTTGATTATCTGGATTCAAAAAAAAACTGGATTGATGGGGTTGTTCTTTGCGGAGGAGAACCGACGCTGCAACCAGATTTAATTTATTTTGCAAGAAAAATTAAAGAAAAAGGTTTGACAATTAAATTAGATACAAACGGAAGCAATTATAGTTTACTCGATAATTTAAAAAAAGAAAATTTAATTGACTATGTTGCAATGGATGTAAAAGGTCCGGCTCAAATTTATGCTGATTTAATTGGAAAAGAATTCATTGATGCAAAAGACAGTTATGAAAAATCAATTGCAATTGTTTCGCAATTTCCAGATTATGAATTTAGAACAACCGTTGTTCCCGTAATTAGAAAAAATAAAAAAATAAGTTTTATGACGCCAGAGTCGAAACAGGAAATTTCTCACTCGGCTCCAGTTATTTCATTTATGACGCCGAAAGAAATTGGAGAAACTGCAAAATTAATTTATGACTGCACTGGGAGTAATCAACATAAATATTTTTTACAAAAATTTGTTCCTCGAGAAAATGAACTTCTTGATTTACGAATGGAAACTTTTTCAAAAACACCTTCGGAAATTTTAGAAAAAGGAAAAGACGAAGCAATTAAATATCTTCCCAACACGAAGATTAGATAATATAAATCTTAAAAAAGGAGAATTATTTTTTTAAAATATGGATTGGAAAGATGAAAGATTAACTTGGGATGAAATGTTTATGATGGCTGCGATAACAGTTGCTTCACGTTCAAGTTGCCAACATTTGCATAGTGGTGCTGTGGTTGTAAAAGATAGAAGAATTAAAAGTGAAGGATATAACGGAGCACCCGAAGGAATAAAAAATTGTCTTGAGTTGGGATGCAGAAAAGAAAAATTTGGCGTTGACTTTAATACAAAAGAAACTGGAGAATGTATTGGATTACATGCAGAAGACAATGCATTAAGTGAAGCAGGAAAAGAAAGAACAAAAGATGCAACATTATACACAATTTATTATCCATGCAATAATTGTGCAAGAAGAATAGCCAATTATAATATTGGAGAAGTCGTGTATTTAAAAGAATATCAAGAACCGAGCAAATTAACAAAAGAAATTTTTTTAACAAGAGGAATCAAAATTAGAAAGTTAGAATTAGATATTCAAAGGTGCGTTAATATTCTAAAAGACACAGCGTCGAGAGAAATATATCAATGAAAAAACAAAATGAAAAAACAAAAATTGAATTGGAAAATATCCAAGATGAAAAAGTAAAAATTAAAATTAAAAAATTAAATCCTAACGCAATAATTCCAAAATATTCTCATGTCGGAGATGCCGGAATGGATTTATTTTCTATAGAAGATTTAATTTTGAAACCAAAACACCGTGCATTAATAAAAACGGGTTTGTCTATTGAATTACCAAAAGGTTATGTTTCTCTAGTCTGGGATAAAAGCGGAATTGCACTGAAAGGGATTAAAACAATGGGAGGAGTCATTGAACATACTTACAGAGGAGAATATAAAATTATTTTAGTTAATTTGTCGTCGGAGGATTATGAAATTAAAAAAGGGCAGAAAATTGCACAGTTATTAATTCAGAAAATAGAAACTGCAGAAGTTGAAGAAGTTAATGAACTTTCAGAAACAATAAGAGGAACAGGCGGATTCGGAAGTACAGGAAAATAATTACAAAATTTCTTTAACAATCTTATAAACTTCCTCGTGAATATTTTCTTTGGTTTTTAACCCATTTTCCCAAACACAATCAATTTTTTTCCAATTATAAAAATCTGCTAATTGCAAATAAGATTCTTCTGAATTTTTTAAATAATCAAAATCTTTTTCTACTCCATCTAATTGAACTCCCATTTTTGATTTCAATTCTATTCCTTTTTCAAAAGGCATGTAAAGAAACAAAGTTAAATCCGGACGAGGAAGTTCAAACATATTATATTCTAAATGGTCAAGCCATCTAAAAAAATTTAATCTCTCGTCGGGATCTCTAATTTTTCCCCCTTGATGTCCGTGGTTTGACTCAACATATCTATCTAAAATTAAATGAGTTCCAGAGTTTAATATTTCTTGAATAAAAGGCAAACTATTTCTTCTATCCGCTACATAATAAGCAGAAGCAACTTTTGGATCAACTTCGGCAGGTTTTTCAAAATAACTTTTTGAAATTTCAGGTTTTCCTAATAAAGGCCCGCCAACAATTTTTCCCGTCGGAGTATTATATCTTGGAAAAGAATTTCTTTCAACAAAAAATCCTTCGTTCTTTAATCTGTCACATAAAAGAGTTGTTTGCGTATCTTTTCCAGAAGCATCTGTTCCTTCTATGGTAATTAATTTTCCTTTCATATTAATCTTGAAAGATAATTTTCTTTTCCGAAAATACATCCTCCTTTTTTACATCCTTCTTCAACTTCACAAGCAGGTTTTGCATATTTTTCCATTTCTGGAATATATTCAGAATATTTTTGTCCAACATCACTAACAATTTTAGCAGTTTCTAACTGAGCAAGTCCGCAAAGCCTTTCAATTGATTTAGCTGGAAAATTCTCTCGCATTCCTCTTTCTCCAACCCTTAAAAGTTGAGCTTGGGGAAAATCATATTGTGAAACAGATTCTAAATCAGATAACCACTCGTTTTCCTTACTTGAATCTTTAATTAAATGTGGAACATAAAATCCTTTTGATGCACCAATTTCAAATCCTCCAGAAATATCATAAACAGATAATCTGTGTCGCTGTAATTGTGCAAAAGAAGCAAAACTTGCATCATAATTTGTTGAATAAATATCTTCTCCAAAATGTTCTTCAACTTCAGAATCTCTTATGAATCTTAAAGGAATTCCACCTTTCATTTTTACTTGTGCTTCTTTAATAATCCATTTTTGTATTTCTTCAGAATTTACAAATTCTTTCATTGGTTCAGTTAATCTTTTTTTGAATTCGTTTGAAGAATCATTATGTTCTTCTATAAAATCATTAAAGAAATGATAAAGAATGTTTGCCTGTCTTAATGAAACTGTATGTGTCATATTTGTTGGTGTGAAAACACTTGTCACATATCTTGCATTTTCCTGAGAAAGTTTTTCTGCCGGAGTTTTTCCATCACTTCCTCGTTTATGAAGTTTTGAAAATGTCGATTCTGGAAATCTAGAACTTATTTCATCCAGATACCAATCTTTCCACTTATCATATAATTCTTTTTGATGGGGATTGATATCTGACATCACAGTATATCGTGCGGATTTTTCTGAAGTAGTATAAACTCCCTGATTGTTCAAAACCATTGCTAATATTTTTGGAAGTTGCCTTATTTCAAAATTTAATTGAAAATGGTCGAAAGGACTGTGATGTCCTCGGGTAATTAATGATTTTACTAATCCTGATTGAAAATCTTCTCCAATTAATTCATCCCAACTTTTTTCAGAATAACATTCTCTAGCGTGATTTTGAACAAAACGTTTTGCTGTTTGAAGTTTTTTAATTCTGTTTGTAGAACCAACTAATTTTATTTGCATAATTATAGGAAATATATTTCTTTTTTAAATAAGATTATTACTAAAAATATATTTCAAAACTTTTATAAAATTGAATAATTCTAAATATAAATGGAAAATGTTGTTGAATTAAGCGGGAAAAAATTTGATGATTTTATAAAAAGCGGACTTGTGTTTATTGATTTTTTTGCAGAATGGTGTATGCCTTGCGTTATGATGGGGCCGATTGTCGAGGAAGTTTCAGAAAAATTTTCTAAAAAAATAAAATTCGGAAAAGTTAATGTCGGCGAGAATGAAACTCTCGCGAGAAAATTTAATGTTAGTTCAATTCCAAATTTTGTTTTATTAAAAGACGGAAAAGTTATAGAAAATTTTGTTGGCGGAATGGAAGCAGATGAATTGGAAAGACGACTGAAAAAATTTATTTAGAGAAATTCCAAAGCTTTTTTAAATTAAGATTTCTAACAAATTAACATATGGCT
Organism: Candidatus Pacearchaeota archaeon; assembly: GCA_023228245.1. The sequence continues at coordinate 1,647 of JALOBN010000003.1, read as the reverse complement.
TCGTAGTTCACGGGTTTCTTTAGAAAAGAAACTACGCTGGTAGAAATGTTTAAAACACATTTCTCGCTACGAAACATTAATTCAGATATGGCTTCGTAGCTCAGCCTGGTTAGAGCACTGGACTTTTAATCCAGGTGTCGGGGGTTCAAATCCCCTCGAGGCCATTTATTTTAAATGGAATCGAATGAGAAATTTCCTATTTCAACTTCGAGGCCATTTTTCTATGAAAATATGAAATTAATAGAGAAAAATGTAAAATTTTGAAGATTAACCAAAACATTTTTAAACTAAATTTTGCTGTTTTTTATTATTCCAAAGTTGTTAAAAGTTTAAGCATGCTCACGCTGGAATTAAAATTATAAAATGCACATTCTTCAACCCAAACACATCAAACTCAATGAAAAAGAAGCTGACGAGCTATTGCAAAAATTAAATGTTTCTAAAGCACAAATTCCAAAAATACTTTCTACTGATGCAGGTTTGCCAGAGGGTTGCAGCGTCGGTGATTTGATTAAAATTGAAAGAACAAGCGGTGTGTATTATCGGGTGGTTGTCTAATGAAAAATAATCATGCAATTATAAAAAAATATCTTGAGGAACATTCTCTAGTAGAATCAAATGTAATTTCTTTCAATGAATTTCTTGAACATAGAATGCAAGAAATCGTAACTGAAATTTCTGAAACAATTAATAACGAAGAATTTGAAATACAACTTGGAAAAATAAAAGTTGAAAAACCAAAAGTTATTGAGGCTGACGGAAGTTCGTCTTATATTATGCCTTATGAAGCAAGATTAAGAAACTTGACTTATTCTGCACCAATTACTTTGGAGATAACTGTGAAGAGAGGCGACCAAGTTGATTCTGAAACTGTTGAAGTCGGAAGAATTCCAATTATGGTAAAGAGTAAAGCTTGTAATACTCACGGAATGAGTCCGGAACAATTAATGGAAAATTATTCTGATCCTTTGGATCCAGGAGGATATTTTATCATTAACGGAAATGAAAGAGTTATGACAATGGCTGAAGACTTAGCTGAAAACCAACCATTTATTGAAACAAATAGCAAAGGTAATTTAACTTTAAGATTATTTTCTTTGAAAGGAACTTACAGAATTCCAATCACACTTTCCGAGAGCAAAGATGGTTTGTTAGAATTATCTTTCAGCAGATTCAAAGACCTACCTATCGTCGTAATTTTGAAAGCTTTAGGAATGGTAAAAGAATCAGACATTGCAAAATATATTGGAAAAGAAACTGATTCAGTTATCGTTAATCTTTACGAATTTGTAAATTTAGCGACGAAAGAAGATGCAATGATGTTTATTGCAGAAAAGACAGGATTGCAAGGAACGAAAAAAGAAATTCTTGATAGAATAAAACAAAGAATTGATTCATATTTACTTCCACATGTTGGAACAAAAAAAGAAGACAGAATGAACAAGGCAGTTACAATTTGTAAATTGCTTAAACAATTTTTAATTGCAAAAGATAATCCTGAATTGCGAACAGATAAAGACCATTATTCAAATAAGAGAGTTAGATTATCTGGTGATTTGCTTGCTAATTTATTTAGAGTTAATTTAGGAATTTTAATTAGAGATATTCAATATTCAATTCAGAAAACAGCGAAGAGAAAAAAGTTTT
>JALOBN010000092.1 GCA_023228245.1 Candidatus Pacearchaeota archaeon | reverse complement strand
GCCGGACTCATCGCGGACATGCCATTCAGCGCATACTCACGCGCCGCCGGGATCAACGCCAGCAAGCTATCGGACGGCCGCAAAAGCATGCTGCACATGCGGCAATCAATCCTCACGCCGAAAGAACAGACACCGAAAATGCGGTTCGGAACTGCGGCACATCATGCGGTATTGGAATCGGGCGCACGATTTACAATCTGCGATGCCGCCGGACAATCGAAGGACGCGAAGGCCGAACGCATGGCCGCGCAAGACATGGCCGGGCCGGACGGTATCGTTATCACGTCCGAAGAGCTGGCGAAGTTCAAGGCCATGCGTGAGGTTGTAATGGCTGAACCGACATGCCGCCGCATCATCGAGAACACGCAACACGAAACCTCGCTGTTTTGGAGCGGCAATTACGGCCCTGCGAAAGCGCGGCTTGACTTGTATTCACGCCTCTACATTGCGGACTACAAAACGACTGACGACATAGGCGTCAATGCCTTCATGCGGACGGCCGAAAACATGTGGTACCATGGGAAAATGGGCTGGTATATGGAAGGCGTCGAAGCGGTGACGGGCGATAAGCCGGACGTGTTTTTCATCGTGCAGGAAAGCAAGCCGCCGTTTGATTGCTACCCGGTGCACGTCAATGCGCAGATCATCGCGCAAGGCCGCAAAGAGGCCGTAGAGCTTGCCATGCGCTGGCGGTGTGCCGTGCAGTCCAATTGCTATCTCGGAGTCGTTGAGCCGGGGAGCGTGGTTGAATACGAGCGGCCTGCGTGGGCGGCTGGTGCGGACGAAGTAAACATGGAAGGGGTGGAGCAATGAGCCTAGACGTGACACTATCAAACCCACCGTGTGGAACGTGCGGGCATGTGCCGGAAGGGTATTCGGATAACATTACGCACAACCTCAACACCATGGCGCAACAAGCCGGAATCTATATGCAAGTTTGGAGGCCGGAAGAGTGCGGTATCAAAACAGCAAGCCAACTGATTGAACCGCTTACGGTCGGGATTGCGCTTCTCAAATCAGACCCCGAACGGTTCAAGAAGTTTGATTCGTCGAATGGATGGGGGCTGTATGAAAACTTTGTTCCATGGCTTGAAAGGTATCTTGAAGCGTGTATCAACAATCCGAACGCCGAAGTATCGGCAGACAGGTAAACAATGAGCGAAGAAAAGAAAATGACGTTGCGGGATACGGTAATCCCGAAAAGCGATCAATTGAACTATGACGACCTCATAGCAGGGCCGATTACAGTGACCGTCAAGGGGCTTGCAATGGGCGACGGCGAACAGCCCGTCATCGTCAAGCTTGAAGGCTATCGCGATTTCAAGCCGTGCAAGTCAATGAGGCGCGTTCTAATCGCTTGCTGGGGAGATCAAGGCCGTGATTGGATCGGGAGATCCATGACGCTGTACGGCGATCCGAAAGTTATGTGGGGCGGCGTTGCGATTGGCGGTATTCGCATTTCGCACGTCAGCGGAATCGACAAGCCGCTAAACGTCATGCTATCTGTTTCACGCGGCAAACGCGAGGCGGTAACGATTAAGCCAATAGCATAGCAACAAACCCAAGCGCGGGACGACAACCGCGCAGACAAATGAAAGGTAATTACATGACAACGCAAGAAATGAAAGCCGCCCTCAAGGTGGCGGAGAAAACGATAACCGAGGCGACTAAGTCGGCGCTCAGCAAATTCACCGAAGAAACCGGACTTTTCGCGGACTCGGTTTATGTCGGAGTCCATGACGCAAAGAATTCAAACGGCGAAATTTGGACACAGGCATTCACGGTCGAAATCACGGCTAAATTATAGGCGCTTGACCGCGCAAACAAATGAAAGGTTAAAAGATGCACAGAATCATAATCGAGATTTCCGCCGACAGGAACATGAAGGCGCAGATATATTCAAAAGACGAGATTTCTAGCGATGCAAATTACATCGAAAACGATATTGCATCATACTTTTATCCGGCCATAATGCGGACAATCGCGGCTGTAATCAGGCGAATAAAAGCGAATGGTATAAAATGCGCCGCGACAATCAACGCGGCCGAAAGCTCGTGCAACAAGGCGAATGGGGAAAAGAAAGCATGAAAGACATGACAGAATACGAACGGTTTCTAGCGACAAAGCGCGTCAAGGTGCAATCGGTAGGTTTCGACATCGACGCCGCGCAACTTAACCCGATGCTGTTTGACTGGCAGAAGGCAATAGTCCGGTGGGCGTTGCAGCGCGGCCGGGCGGCGCTGTTCGAGGATTGCGGACTAGGCAAGACTCCGCAACAGCTTGAATGGGCTAATCAGGTTTGCAAGCACACGGGCGGGCGAGTGTTGATACTTACGCCGCTTGCCGTTGCCAGACAGACATGCAGAGAGGCCGCGAAGTTCGGAATAACGGCCACCGTTGCGCGGGCGCTTGAAGACGTGCAAGACGGAATCAACGTCTGCAATTATGAAATGGCGCACAAGTTGACGCCGGATCTGTTTGCCGGAATCGTCCTTGACGAATCAAGCGTGTTGAAATCGTTTGACGGCGAGACGCGCAAATTCTTGATTGAATTCGCAAAGGGCATCCAATATCGGCTTTGCTGTACGGCAACGCCAGCGCCTAACGACTTGATCGAATTGACAAACCATAGCGAGTTTCTTGACGTGATGAGCGGCAAGGAAATCATCGCCATGTTTTTCAAGCAGGACGGCAACACGACGCATCAATGGCGCTTGAAGAATCACGCCGTTGACGACTTCTGGCGATGGATGGCGGAATGGTCAATAGCCATTCGTCGCCCGTCCGATATTGGATACGACAACGGCGCGTTTGCATTGCCGCCGTTGAAGATGATTCAGATTGTCACATCCGGCAAGGTGCTTGACGACATGCTTTTCAGCGTCGAGGCAAACACCCTGCAAGAACGGCGCGGCGCTCGCAAGGCGTCATTGCCGGATAGGGTCAAGGCTTGCGCGGAAATCGTCAATGGCACAACTGAACAGTGTCTTGTGTGGTGTGATTTGAATTGCGAATCAGAGGCGCTAAAGGCCGCAATCCCTCACGCGGTAGAGGTTCGGGGCAGTGATTCTAGGGAGTGGAAAGAAGCGGTTGCAGAGTGGTTTATTGGTAATAAATGTGTTTGCAATTTACCAGAGTTTAGGTGTAAACTGTCAGCATGCAAACAAAACCCGACACAGACTATCAACGAAAATACTACGCAAAGAATAGAGAGCGTAGAAAAGCAGAATCAAACGAGTATCAGAAACGCAACCGAGACAAGCGAAACGCATACATGCGAAAATGGCTTGAATCAAACAGGGATAGACTCGCGGAAAAGCGCAGAGCAAAATCAGCCGAACGAAACGCAAAGCGTAGAGATGAATACGCAGGAAACGAATCTCTACGGATTAAGTGCAGGAGCCAATCGGCGGCATGGCAAGAAGGAAATCCAGAAAAGAGATTTGCGCAGCGGCTCAGGAAATACGGAATCTCTCCGCAAGAGTATGGGGATATACTCAAACTACAAGGAGGAGGATGCGCTATCTGCGGAGCCGAACAGTCAAAGGACAAGTGCAAGCGAAGCAAGTCAAAGACCGGAACAAGAAGACTCCACGTTGACCACGACCACAAAACAGGACGAGTCAGAGGAATACTGTGCGCAAGTTGCAACATTGCAATTGGAAAATTCGGAGACGATCCAGAATTGCTCTACAGAGCATCACTGTATTTGCGGACACGAAACGGGGCGCAGGGTTCTGATAAGTAAAAGCTCTATTTACGGGTTCGGCCTCAATTTCCAAAACTGCAACAAGTGTTTTTTTGTCGGCTTGTCTGACAGCTATGAGCAATTCTATCAGGCCATCCGCCGCAACTGGCGGTTTGGTCAAAAGCGCGAGGTGTCGTGCTACGTCATTACAAGCGAATGTGAGGGCGCGGTCGTGGCGAATATTGAGCGGAAAGAAAAACAGGCAACGGATATGTTTGACAACATCGTCAAGCATATGAACGTGCATTCATTGTGCATTCAACAGGAGAAAAAAGAAATGGACTATCGAAAGGACGAACAGAGCGGAGAAGGGTGGCGGTTCATGCTTGGCGATTCATGCGAACGAATCAAGGAAATCGAAACCGACTCAATCGGGATAACGGTTTTCTCTCCGCCATTTCCCGGCATGTACGCATACACGAATAGCGCAAGGGACATCGGCAACTGTAAGAACTTTTCGGAATTGCTTGAACACTTCCAGTTTCTCATGTCCGATATTTTGCGAATCACAAAGCCGGGCCGGATGTGTTGCGTCCACCTGACGCAAGAGCCTGTTTTCAAGGGCCGCGAGGGATACGTTGGATTGCGTGATTTTCGCGGCGATTGCATCCGCGCCATGGAGTCGGCGGGATGGCTCTACTATTCCGAAGTCACGATTGACAAAAACCCAATGCTGAAGGCAAGCCGAACGAAAGAGGCAACCCTGCTCTTCAAGACGCTGGCGGGGGATAGCTCAATGAGTCGCCCGGCGCTTGCTGATTATCTTCTGGTTTTCAAGAAGGCGGGTGAAAATACGATCCCGGTACGATCTGGAATCAGCGAGAAATACGAGAATACAAACGGATGGATCACACAAGAAGAATGGTGCGAGTGGGCGGCTCCAGTGTGGTATCGTGCCATGCCGAAAGAAAAGGCGGAGTATCAACCGTTTCAGGGCAACTATCCAAGCCGCCATCAATTCACGGACGGAATCAGCGAAACCGATGTTTTGCAAGCATCCGTTGCGCGTGATGAGAAGGATGAAAAGCATCTTTGCCCGTTGCAACTCGGCGTTATCGAACGGTGCATCAAGCTTTGGAGTGCTCCCGGAGATACGCTATTTACACCGTTCGGCGGCATCGGTTCGGAAGGATACATGGCCGTCAAGCTTGGACGCAAGGCGTTATTGTGCGAGTTGAAAGATTCATATTGGCGTGTCGGTTGCGACAATCTCCGGTCGGCTGAAAAAACGTACGCAAACAGAAACGAGACACTATTATGACCTCCCAACTCACCGCCGCAATCATCAACCGCCACATGGCCCGCTTGCTCACCGACCTCGAAGCGCTCGGCTGTTCGGCGGAAGTAAAAAACACCGTACGCGCGGAAATGCGATGGCTTAGGAACGACTTGACGAAAGACCCGGCGAACGATTACGCGGGTGCCGTGCGGTTCTACGAGCGTAACGTGTGCCACTTGCCGGACGAACCCAAAGAACAACAGCACATCACGCTTGAATCATTCAGCAAGTATCGCCCGTTTGTTGACTTGCCGAACGAACCGCACGGCGCAACGGTTAACGGATCGTGCGGACGAATGCACGAGGAGTGCTTTGGTTGCGCATTGCGAAAATCAGAGCCGCAACAGTGCAGCGGACACGCGCAAGGCCCGGTTGCGTGTGCTCAGTTCAAGGCGGACGAACCGCGCCCGATTGCAAAGGCGCTTAAAAGCCTGTTCGGGTGCGCGGTAAACCATCCTCCAAAATAACCGCGCATTCATCCGAATCCGCGCTTGACATAACGCCGAATCAAGAGTAGTTTGCAAGGTATCGGCAAGAGAAGCCGACCCGCTGAACACGGGAAAAGCTGGTAGAATGGGGATAAATAATTATGCATTTGCCGCAACATAACAGAGGGTATTTCCGCCGCGAGTCATCTCCGGTACTAGCGCCCTGTTCAACTGTTATGTTGCGGCGTTTTCATTGGAGGTATTATGGCCGGATTCACAAAGCTTGTACCTGAAATAGTCATGTCGTCAATCTGGAATGAATCGCCAGAGGTTCGGTGTGTGTGGATTGCCATGCTTGCGACAAAGGATGAGAACGGCTATGTCAGGGGCAACGCGGCGTCGTTGGCGAGAACGGCAAACGTTTCTATTGAGGCCGTGCGAATCGCCATAGACGTTTTTCAGAGACCGGATGAGGAGAGCAACACGCCAGACAACGAGGGGCGTAGGATTCAGGCCGTGCCGGGAGGTTGGTTCGTACTGAATCATGCGTTGTATCGTGGCAAGGATTACCGCGAATACGAGGCAGAACGCAAAAGGCAATATAGGGAAAAGCATCAAATGTCCGGGACAAGTCCTGGACAAGTACCGGACTGCTCTGCTTCTGGTTCTGTATCTACTTCTGTAGAAGGGGAATCAAGAGGGGAAGCAAGTAAGCCGCCAGTGGAACCGGAAAAGCCGAAGTCAAAGCCGTGCGTCATTCCAGATTGTCTTTCAACCGTCGCCGGATTTGCTGAAGCATTCGCGGCGTGGGTAGAATTCCGGCTTGCGAAAAGGGCAAAGGCAACCGACCGCGTAAAGGCTACGATATTGAAGCGGCTTGCAGAACGTCCAGAGCAGGCGACCGCCGCGCTTGATACTTGCATGGCGGCCGGGTGGACGGACGTTCGGTGGGACTGGATCGACAACCGGAACAATGGAGTCGGAACGATAGGACACCGCAAACACGAAACCAAGCCGTCAACATTCTGCGACGATTCAAGGCCGCAACCGGAAGGCTTGCCATTTTAGGAGATCAAAACATGAACGACCAACTAGACTCAATGACAAAGGAAGAAATCATACTATGGCTAAGAAGCCAAGCCGCCTACTACCTTAGGCCCGGCCCGAAAATTAGCGAACTGCTTTTTATCCGCTGGCAACTGTTAACCAAGAAGATACATGCGAAAGACTTAGAAATCATAGACGAACTCGAAAAAATCGACTGCGCAAAATATGACGACTACGCCCGGCAGTTCAACGCATCAAAAGACATCGAGGAAAAGGCGCGGCTGTGCAATCTCATGAAGCCGATACGCGCACAGCTTGCCGATAACATGACAAAGAGTGTAGAGTTACGGAAAGAATGGGATAAGTGCAACGCACTGTATGCACGGATTGACATCGAACGCGCAAAGGAAAACGCAACAAAATGAACGACCTAACAGACATCGAAAAGACAGACGCGCAACGAGACGCCGAAGCACTAGCCGAACACGCCGCGATTGTAGCAGAGCGCATGACGGCGCGGGGATTCAAGCGGGATGTTGCCGGGCCGGACTTCGACGCGGTAATCAATCGCCTATCCATTGCCGAACTCGGTAAGCGTTGCGTGATATTCTCCGGCGGTTCAGGGCGTGGCAAGACATTCGCCATGATGTGCGC
>JALOBN010000091.1 GCA_023228245.1 Candidatus Pacearchaeota archaeon | reverse complement strand
TCGTCGGCTAAGTCTTGGCGCTCGATGTTGATAGAGCGGTCGTATGTTTGATGGTCAAGGCGTCCGCTTGCGTAGTTGTATCCGCTGGAATCGCACATTGCGACGTTAAGCGGCATGTTCAAGGACCGCCCGGCCTCATTGATTATCTGGCGCTTGAATTCTGAATATGTCGTGGTTGGCTGTTCGGCTTTGAGCTGGGAAAGTTTCCAGCCTTCGGGAAGTGAAAGGATCGAATTGCGCTCAACGTCAAGCACCGTCACCGGGTCGGCGAGCTCTGCGGCTACGCTGTCAGGCACAAGGTCTGTCTGCATGATTGCCGAGATTTCAGCCGCACGGCTAGCCGCCTCGATAACCGCCGTCGTGAATCGCCGAAGCTGTCCGAACAGCGAAAGCCCGGCTATGATTTCGGAGATTCCGCGCACCTGTCCCGGCCTGTCGGCGCGGAAATAGTGCATCATGAACTTGCGCTGAATCCATTCGCCCGCGCCAGTTGAAATGCTCCGGTAGTCGCCGGGATGAACCTTCAAAAGCCTGTATGCAACAGGGTTTGTCGCCGCGTCAAATTTGATTCCGTCGATTTCATCTTCACGCAACGCATTGCCGAGCCATCCCTCTACCATGTCGCATTCAATCACGCGGATGTCGAGCTTGATTTCTCCGGCAAGGCGGCGATTGGTAACGAACATCGCGAACGCCTCGCCGTCGGAAATCTTGGCGTGTTGCATCGTCCTGATTTTGGACCAAAGCTTAGTTTCCTTCGCCCACTTTTCAAAATCCTTTTCAGCCTGTTCGGCTATTGTGGTGTCCCCGAGTTGAAGCTGAATCGACGGCCCTATGATGTCGTTTGCCTTTGTCGATACGATTCCCGCCGCATAGCTGTTGTTCGCGATTTCATACCGGGCGCGTTCGCGGGTGATCTTGCGCACGGCGGGGGAATTCGCGGCGGCGCTTGAAAGCGAATCGACGCCATCCCAAAGCTTGGCGTTTTCGTCCGTGCGCTGCGCAACGTCGAACCGCGCAACAATCCGGCGACGGCTTGCATCGTCAGCGCTGAATACGCGGCGAGGGGTCGGCTTTGATTGTGTGGTTTTAGCTGGCATTTTAGTATTGAGCGGGGCCGCGCATAACGCCCATTCGAATGCCCATGCGCTTGCCGGGAGTTGCCGACTTTGCAAGGTGCTTATCGGCGGCGATGGCGTCGGGAATCGAAACCTCTGTACGGCTTCCAACGTCACTTGACGTGCTCTGCGCCTTGTTTACAAGCTCTGCGATTCGCTCTTTTGGGGTTGTTGCGGCCATTTGCGCTCCTTGTTGGGGAGAGCTTTTAGCACACGCAAAACCGCATGTCAATACCACCGAAACACTTTATTACATATATGTAATTTGCGGCTTAAGTATGTTCGTAAGTCCTGAAACTCTTGCCGCAATTTCCGCACGTTCGCTGTCTGATTCGGTTTCCGCCTTCACGGTTTCGGACGTAATGAACCGCCGAACGTTTACAGCCGCACTTCGGGCATGAGATGCCAACATTATCGCCCGGCGAAGTGTAATCAGTAGGCCATACCTTGCGCTTTCCGATGTCTGATTCCATTGTTTACGCCCTCCGAAGTTCGGCTTGTGTGTATTTTTTACGCTGTGATTGCTTGACCTCTCCGCCGCCGCCCGTCCCGATCCCCAGCACCGCCGCGAAAGCATAGCCCTGCGCCATGCAGTCGCCGAAGTCGTGCTTGAGTGTTGACCGCTTCACATCGTAAATCATGCGCCCGTTAAGCTCCACCTTGCCCGTGATGTATTCGCGGCTTGCTTGTTCGGCGAATTCGTCATGATTGCCCGCCGGAAGTTCGCATGATCCCGGAGCGGATGGAGTACCAGTCCATGCAAGCCCGGCCTGCTCTAGCCAATAGTGTTCATTCCAAATTATCCATTGCCGCAATGTCGATGCCCTGACAACGTGCGCCTGCTCTCTGACCTTGACGCCGTATTCCTTTTTCTCCCGAGTTGTATACTGCTTTCCTGCGCGTCCGAAGGCCGTGATTGCAGATATGCCTAAGAGCCTTTGAGCGGTTGCCGAAAAGTCAATCACGGTGTTTTCTGGAGACCCGCCGCCGTCTATCACCCAATCCGTAGCCTTGCACGGCAACGCGGAAATCTCCTTGCCGTGCTTCTCCAGTTCGTTCGCAATGTATCCTTTTTTCTGAGCGTCCGTCCACTCAAATTTGCACTCCATCGGATGAATGCCGTACCACAAAACCGCTGAACGCTGATTATTTCCGAACGCTAAAATTACTGTTGAAATGCCGTATGACGGGTTTACGTCGGTTGACCCTATTACGATTTTCGCCCACTCGGGAACAACCCCCGCCGCACGTGTCTTATCAACGCGAGACCTGATGATGCCTGCTGATACGGAGTTGACTGTGACGCCCTCTTTAATCGGCGTGTTTTGGCGTTCGGACATGAATGCCGATTCTCCAAGCTCGTAGAAGTCCCACATTGCGGCATAAAGCGCATCGGGGTCGCCAACCCTCAAGCCGTCCGATTGATGGAATCGTTCTTTCCATGATACCGCCATGCCTTCGATAAGCTCGGCTTTGTGCGCCTTGTAAAAAGCCCTTGCACGTTTGCCGCCGTCGAGGTTCTCAAGCCCTGTTAACCGCTCCTGATTCCACGCATCCCAAAGCGTTCTTGTTGCGCTATCTTTTTCATCCCATCCTTTAGGCCAGCTCGTAATCTGGCCCGTGATAATCACCTCCGTTCCGGGGCGCGTCAATAGGTGCTCTGACACGTCGCCAGCGTTGACGCACGTGACAGCGGCCATAACCGTCAAGCGCCGTCGAGGGCCAGCCAGCGAACGAATGCCATAGTCAATCTTTTTGATTACCTTTTTGATTAAGATTGGACTGTCGGCTGTTTGTTCGTCTTGCGGATCGTCGAGCAATGCCACGTCGGGGCGCAACGACTCACCACTTAGCAAGCCGATATTCAAGCCCTTGATTGAGCCGTTCATGGACGCGCCAGCAAGTGCGCATTGCGGCATTGTGCGGCCTGTTGTCGGCTCTTTGACGTCTGGAAGAATGACGCAACCTCGCACCTTACGAACATCGCACCCCGCCTTTTCCTCGGTTTCGATTTCGCGCAAGATTCCCTTTAAGCGCGTCGATTGGCAAGACTCCGCAAACGGTGCGCACTGGCACGGGTAATCAGCCGCCAGCCGTGTGTTAGTCGAAAGCGCGTTAAGCCACTGATCGAGCAACTCGGCCCCCGCCGTGGCCTTCCATCCGATGACGACGGGAAAGCGGCAAAGGCCAGTCAAGACGCCATAAAGAGCCATGCCCCATTCGACCGCAGTTTTACCGAATCCACGTGGGGCCGCTATCGTGATCGAAGACCCGGTCACCATTGCGCGGATGCAAGCCTGAATCATCTTCAAATGCACCTCGCCAAACGGCAATGGAAAGCGGTCTTCGAGATAGAAACGCAACCACTTGGCAGGGTCTTTTTCTAATCGTGCGCGGCGCTTGGCGTCTTCCGGGTCGGCGTAAGGTACAAGGCGGTCACGGTTGCGGAAGTCTTTTACCTTCTGCGCGTTGGTCTTCGGGCCACGCTCCTTCTTTAGTTTTCGCTGTAGCTTCGCTCCTGCCATCGCCCTATCAACTACAACCTGCTCTTTTGCAGTTATGTTGCGACATAACACTGCTTCTACTTCGCGGACTGTCGCCCCCGAAACCCTCATTGCGGCGATTTGTTCTGGCGTGTAGTTTGGCATTTATTCTTGAATCATTTTTTTAAGCACCATCCCATATTCGTTAATTCTGTCTTCTACTATAACGCTTTGATCTCTTTTTAGCTTGTTTTTTCTAAATGGTTTATAGTTAACGCTGTGTTGCCACCTATTCCATTTTCTGGTTATTTTTACAACGTCTGGGTGCTGTTGCTTTAGCGATTGTGCCATAAGTAAGCGCCCATCCACGTTGCCGAGATTGTAAAGTGATTCAGTGTTGCCACCCTTGGTTGTCATAGTTGTCATTTTCTTGCAACAAAACATACACATTAAGATTGTACACCAGCCGTCCTTTAGAAAGCGCAAAGATAAATCTGTATCCTCGTTATATCTTCCGCGCCACCTATGATGATATTTCTTTTCGTTGCTTAATAGTATGCACGAATAAATTCTTGTATTGAAAATGATTGGTGCGTTGTCTTCGCAAGCCGTAACAAACATTTCGTATTGTATTCCAGCCATAGGGACGTTTAAATATCTGTCAACAAAGTCTTCGCAGATACGGAAGCATATACCATTTGTTACCCTGATTTTTTTATTGCCATTGTACCTCGCGAACCAAGCTATATTGTCATCGAGTATCCAGTGTCGCTTATGTCCTTCAGAAATTGAGTGATTCCATACCCAGTTCCGTGCCGGAATGCCGCCTTGTCCTAAGTTAGAAAATGGAAGAACAAGAATTTTTTTCTTGTCGATTACTGCGGCATATTTGTCGAATTCTTGTGGCTCGATTACAATCCTATATGGTACATTCATGGCTTCTAGCGCCTTGGATGTAAGGCGGCTTTCTGCGCGGCCTTTTGATATGATGTAAATCGGATATCGCGGGTTATTCATATGTCAACCCCTCTTTTGTCCCAAGCTGGTCTTGACACTCCTTCGGGTGTCTTAGTGCTTTGGTCTTGTCTGTAATCTTCTGCCCTATTAACTCACCAAATGCAATCTTTTCTTCTATCGTCTTAAATCTTATTGTTATCTCTATTGCAAGCTGGTTTTCGTTCTTGCATTCTGGCATGTCTTTGTATTCCTCTTCAACGTCTGGTTCAATGTCGCCAACCTCTCCAAACCCAAACGCTTCCATATCAAAGTCTGCTAGCCCCGCCAGTTCATCGGCTAGCTTTTCAAAATCCCATTGCGACGCCTCTGCTACCTTGTTATCCGCTAGCCTATACGCTCTGATCTGTGCAGGCGTGAGGTCGTCGGCAACAATGCAAGGCACTTCGCCAAGGCCGAGCAAATGAGCGGCCTTGTAGCGAGTGTGACCGCATACGATGACGCCAGCCTTATCGATGACAATTGGGACTTTGAACCCAAACTCCTTGATTGAGTTTGATACAAGTTGCACCGCCGCTTCGTTGTCGCGCGGATTCTTGTCATAAGGCTTGATTTCAGCTAGCTTTTTAAGCGTGATTTCTGTTTGTTTAGTGGTCTTTTTTCCTGTCATTTTTTACCCCTTTTTGTAAGTAGGTGTCTCGAAAATGGTTACAAGATTTTTTATTGTGACTTCGTACTACTTGGTTTTTTTGCGTTTTTCGCGCTCGGAGTACCTTGACGCCCTACCTATGGTGCCTACAGCCGTACGCACCACACCCGTAGCGCCGTCTACGTCTTGGCACACTAGCGCGTTGCTCATTGTCCGGCCTCTTCGCACTCTCGCTCAAAGTCGTAAGACATCGACCCCAACGGGAATAGCCCCGACTCCTTGCCGCACCTGATGCAGTTCGAGAATATTTCTCGCTCCTGCACCTGTACGCTGTTGCTTACCGTCCACCGCTTGTCAGTCCACTTATGCCCGATGATGCGGCACAGCATACACGGCCGCTCTTGGCACCCTTCAAGTGGCGTTCTGTGCGTTCTATCGTACTCTATCGCCCACTCCACATCTTCGGCTGTCATGGCGCTCTGTTGCGACCGCTCCCGTATGAACGCCATTTTGAACAGCCCAGCCGCTTTCATCAGCCCCTTGTTGAACCCTCGCGGCGGCTTGCGTCCGTCCGCCGTTTCGGTCGTCCCGTAGTCGTCCCGCGTGTCTTCTGTTTCGCTCATCTCCCCGCCCTCTCTTGTGTTGCGCGGTCGGCCTTGCTTTCGCTCGGCCCGCCGCTGTATTGATAAGTTTAACCAACGTTCGGAAAACATGTCAAGCACATTTTCTAGCGGCTACACCTTGACAGACCCTGGACCGTTGTACGTGCCAGCATCCAGTTCTTTCACGATCTCGGCCGCTCGTGCGTCTACCATTTCTGGGCGCGACGTCGATCCAATAACCCGCACCCTTACCGCCGTTTTTTTCAGTCCTGAACCGGACGCCTTCGGAATCCATTTGAATATGCCAACGCTGAATGTATTTTGCCCTGACCATCCGCGCCCCGGCCTACATGCCCCGCTGAATCCGTATTTACCCGCTTCCATCCGCGCTCCTTTTTTGTTGTTAGTTTTCATGTTCCCGCTCGACCATATCCGGCCTTACGTGTGAGATTCTTTCGACGACGTTTTCAGGTTCACACCGCTCTTCGATGTTTTGAAACGATCTCCGCTTGTACGTTGCGGCAAACATCCTGATTCGTGCCTCTGACCACTTCCAAGCCCTACGCGCTACGGTCATCGGCAAATCGTACTTGCGGGCAATCAGAGCGGCGATCTCGTCCTTAGTCATCCTGTGTACCTTTCACAAAACCGCCTGATTCGTTCGCCGAAGTCTTCAACCTGTTTCGAGGCCTTTTTTATACCGTCTGGCGTCCCGGCATGTTCCACTTTCGGCTCTTCATCCTTACACCTCTTCGCGCCTATCCTCTCGCCGATTCCGTCGATCTGATGGCGCTTATCCGTGCCGTCGTCGTGCGCGATGATTATCATTCCGTAATCGTTCGGATTGCCCTTCGGCGACACGTCGCAAAACAGGCGGTCAAACTCCTGCGCTTGCATCAATACCACCTTGGCGTTTGTTCGGCTCATGCCTTGCCGCCTTTCCGCGCTTCAAACTTTCCGCAAGCCTTCCATACTACGCCTCTGAGTTCGTTGCGGATGTCGCAATACTGTTGATCAAACGGATTGATAAACGAATGCTTACAGTCCGAACACTTGCGCGGCTCTTTATCAAGCTCTATGCTGTTCATGATTTTGAACATCGCCGCGACCGCCGCGCGGGTAAGCAGAATTTCAGTCACCATTCCGCCGTTTTTGATTCGGTAGCAAACACCGCCGTCCATTGACTTGCCGATAATCACGCGGTTTTCGTCTATCCGCGCCTCGTATGCCTGCGCTTTTGGCTTGCTCATGACTTGCCGCCTTTCTGCTCGCTGTTCCACGCCGCGATTGCACGGGCGCGGGTTGGTTCCGGCAAAACATCCATCGTGCATTTTGAGCACTCGCAGTAAAACCATTTCCCGTCCAGCCCTACGTAGCTTTCAACAACAGCATTCGCGCCACATTCTCCGCACTTCGCCAGCTTCGCCGTTTTTGCCTT
>JALOBN010000034.1 GCA_023228245.1 Candidatus Pacearchaeota archaeon | reverse complement strand
GTTTCAGGCCGCTTATATGATGTGTGGGGAAGCAAGACCGGATACAGCAATTCGACGGTGTACCAGCCGGTGATATCGTGAAATATTTAATCCTGCTCCTCCTCTCCTGCCTGCTGCTCGTAGGGGCTGCAAGCGCCGTACCGGTCACCGAGAACACCGATCTCGGATGGGACATGCTCATCGACAATAACTATGCCACTGGCGTTCTGACGCACAACAATACGTTTCTTGCCACCAGCAACATCTCTTACGGCGTGATGAATGTCACGTTTGAAGGAGGACGGTATCTAAACAAAACCGGCATATCGATGACAACCGGGGAATTGTATATCGGGCAGATTGCCCCCGCAAGAGAATTCCTTATGCGGATCAATATCAGTATGCTCAGACCGGCAGCAATTACGCAACGGTCATATATTCTTGGCAAAATTTTCACAATCGAAATACAAAAACAAGCATCAAATAACGCTATATTTCTGTGGTATTACGATTCAACAGGGGCACAACAATCAAACTCTTTCTATACTGGAAACGTCCCGTATATCGATTTGACCCTACGATATTATCCGAATGGCTCGATGGTGTTGTACAATACATCATCTACATCTTCGATCCCCGGAAAAAATGCATCGGTACAGCAATTCCGTGTTCGGAACGCGACATATCCAGATATAACGCTTCCTACAGTGATTATTACGCAAAATCTTTTCGGCGATGTGTACGGCAATCTCACGCTGAATAATTTTGAGTACTCTGTCCCGAAAAAGCAGATTACGACCTATGGCAATCCAAAACAATTTCCAGTTGGATTCGACGTCAGGATAAACTCTGTATCCGGCCTTGAATGGCTCAAAGAGCATAACTGGACCGGAACATTGTGGCTTGGTAATACGACGTGGAACGGATTCAACGCATCGCAACGAGCGGAACTTACCGATCTCGTTGAAAATAATGGATGGGAACCTGGAGTACATTTCAAATACAGTTTGAGCGGGTTATCATGGGGAGAAATGAAAACGCAGGTTGCGGATCAACTTGCCGAATTAGGCACGATTTGGGGCAGGTCTGTGCAATCGTGGTGTTCTCTCGGAAATTCAGAAACATATTTGCAGCAGGAATATATCTGGGTTACATATCAATCTCTTCACCGCAACAACGGATTTTCAAGTGCTTTGACTGGAATAACCGAGCTTAGCAGTCCCAGCACCGAATCAACCACGACAAACATGCCTTTCTGGTATCCAGCAAGCCAATATTGCACATTTGTACCAAATTATATGCATGCCGTAAACACACCATTAACTGAAAGTGGATCAATCGACTTTGAAACAGATTTTAAAACCGTGATGACACGGTACGAGGCTTGTGGGGCTCGCACTGTCTCCTTTACGCCGTGGTACTACGAGAGCAACAACACCGCTGCCAACATCTCCGATGTATACTTGGATACGTATGGCTCGCATTTCACGATGGATACAACTGGCTGGAATGCCAGCACCCGGATCATCGATCCCTTCGGCGAGCGGGTCTGGTACTCCGCAACCCCCGGCATGATGGTAATTACCGAGATCGACAACGGAGCGACAGAGACGAACCTGACGATCCGGAACAACGCGACGGACCCCGTGATCCGGCAGGCGAACGCTTCGATTGTGCCGTCATCTGGGAAGATCCTTGTGAATGTCAAAAATTGGACTACCACCGGCACAGCATACAAGCAATGGAACGAGAGCGCTACCGATCCCGCCGCCATGACTATCCACCAGATCGGGGATTTCCCGGCGAACATCAATATCACCGTCAAGAAGAACGGGGCGATGTATGTCAACCGCACGACAAATTCAACCGGCTGGATGAACTTCACCTACACCGATGGATATTCCGACGTGATGTTCGAGGCGGAGGCCGACACGGTCCTGCTCGCGCAGTTCACCCCGGCCGGCACAACAGATGCATATCTCCCATCAAGCACACTCTTCACCGACACGAGTACAGGTGGTTCGCCTACAACATGGGACTGGCAGTTCAATAACGTGGTAGGAAACAGCACATGGCTGTCTTTCAACGCGACACAGAATGCGACGTTCTTCGCGAACGAAGCAGGTAATTATTCCATTCGGTTGAATGCAAGCACCACAACGACGTATAACATCTCGACGCAGGAAACATTTGTAAATGTAACAAGTGCTCCGGTCCCGGTATCTTCGTTCACTGTTAATACCACGGAAGGATATTCTCCCCTAGCAATTGCATTCATCGACACTTCGACAAATGCTCCTGATGCGTGGACTTGGAATTTCACCGAGATAGTGAATTCGACTCCGATAACCTTCAGCACGTCACAGCACCCAGAGTACACGTTCGGGGGTGGCAATTACTCCATCACGCTCGATGCATCGAACAGTTACGGGTCGAATCTTTCCACGCAGGTTACGTGGATCAACGTGAGTGCAGCACCGGTCCCAGTAGCCTCATTCACTGCTAATCAAACCGAAGGATATTCCGACCTCCCGGTATTGTTTACTGACACGAGTACTAATACCCCTACTTCGTGGGAATGGAACTTCACCGCAATATCGAATTCGACACCGATAACTTTCAGCACGTCGCAGAATCCAACCTATACTTTCGGGATCGGGAATTATTCCGTCGTGCTTAACGCTACGAATGCATATGGTAGCAGCATTTCATCACCAGCATGGATCAACGTCTCTGCCCCGATACCCGTGGCATCGTTCTCAGCGAATGCCACCTCGGGGAATGCACCTCTGGCAGTAGGATTCACAGACGCAAGCACCAACACGCCGTCATCATGGAACTGGTCTTTCGGTGACGGGGATTACTCGATCTCGCAGAATCCATCGCATTCGTATGCGTCCACTGGAAACTACACTGTTAATTTAACCGCGACAAACGGGTATGGAAGTGACACGCTCTCGCGCACGGATTACATCTCGGTAACGTCGGGTAACAGTTTCACCCAGCAGGATATCTGGATGGATGAAGAGTACACCTTAACACTGAACTTTGTTGATTCAAGCACCGGATTACCGGTACCTGTTGTGATGGTGGTCGACGCATCCAATATCAGCACATCCACGAATACAACAACTGGTGTCTATACCGGAACCTTCGGATATGAAACGGTGGTTCTTTACTTATACTCGGATGGTTACGCGGCGAAGGCAGTTAGCTATGTCATTGATGGAGATCGCAGCGAGACGGTATCCCTGACAAAATCCACGACAGCAATCGGTGCGGCAAGTCAGCAGTCTTATCCGGTATATGTCGCAGTCCATTTCATCGAAGGCCTTGGAACACCTGTACAGAATGTCTCTGTAACAGCAGTGCCCTACTCCACGAGTACAAGCAGTTACGCATACCTGGCAGCACTTCTCGGAATCCCACTCGATCAGGCCCCGATGCAGAACCAGTCAATGAGCCAGACATCTGGGTCAGATGGAAAGGTTGCGTTCTATGTCCTGCCAACAACGCAGTACAATTTCAGCTACAGCAAGGCCGGCTGCACATTCACGCCACCCTATACGTTCACGTCATTTGCGAACCAACAGGATATCTATATCGCCGTAACTTCTGGAACCGACACATCGGTATTCCAGAGCGGCCAGGATGTGAATGATGCTATCTCATTCTCGGTTCAAACAGTTACCATCAACGAGACCGCATTCTTCCTGAACATGACGTACACAGACACCTCTGCAACAACGACCAGCGGGACTGTCTCAGTTGTCGTTCAAAATAATACACCGTACCAATCCGATACCACGATCGTATCCTGGCCCGTATCCGGATCATCGGTAACCAACTCAACGCTGGTACTCCATAGCAGCATCACGCAGGTATCAGGCACCGCCTATGCCAATATAACATCGTCAACGTTCGGGGTTGTCAACCGCGACGTTCAATTCTCTGTGCGGGGGCAGGCAGTCAAGTTCATGGGCTTTGGTGGAGAGATCGCCCTGTTGTTCTCGCTTTTCATCATGATGATGACAATCATGCTGGGGACAGCCCAGACCGCTCGCCAAGTTACTATGGCTGGCCTTGCATTCGAGATCTGGGTATTCTATGCAATTGGTTGGTTCGACTCACTGATAGCCCGTGGTGTGCCTGAAACGGCAATTGTATTGGCAGCATCAATCGTAACAGTAGCAGCGGCATTCTCACTGTTTGAAATAAGAAAGAAGAAGGAGAAGTACTAATCATGGCAAGCATCGTTTATCCCCTGTTGCTGTTCCTATTTATCTTCGGAGCTGCAAGTACATTCCTGAACAACACCGGACTGTACGAACACACTCTCCCCACATCGGGTTTAAACTCGAATACGACAGAAGCAACGACATTCAATAGCGCAGTCCAGAACGCAGCAAGCGATTCGACATCGTATAACTATCAGACAATCTTTATGATGGGACAATGCATAGCGGGGGGGATAACAACTATCGTGACTCTCGGTCCGCTTCTAATCAGTTATGGCGTCCCGGAATCAATGGCGGCCTATGCTATCTCTCCACTGGGGGTTATTCTATTATTCTGGGTAGTCGAAATGATATTTGCGAGGTATCAGGAATGACGCTTGTTCCACGGGTTGCAGCGAACGCATCGAATACGATAGCCAACATCACCCCGTCGCGGTGGCAAGCTTTCATTAATTCGTGGGGAGGTTACAGCAATCAGACTACGATGCCACCAGATGCCGGGACCGTGATCTGGAATATTGCGATGCAGTACCCGGATCTCGTCGGACCCATCGCATACGTCATCATCTTTGCGATGCCGTTCATGATGATGTGGATCACTCATGCAGATATGGTCCCGGCAGCGATCGTTGGAATTTTCTTCGGTCTCTATATCGTGTTCTATATCGGAGATAATTTCTTTGCAGTAGGACTGTTATTTATCGCATTGGCCCTGACGGTAATCGTGTGGTCGCTCGCGCAGAAGAGGGGATGAAAGATGATACCGGAATTTACCGTATGCTGTATGACTGTGTTGGCGGTAGCGATGTTCATTTATTCCCTGTATGATAACGCCAATCGCCTCTATGCGAATATCTCGCTCGGGATAGTGTCAGGTATTATTCTCCTCTATCTCGGGCAGGTAATAGCAACGGGAGCAGCGGAATTTACTTCTGCATCGCTCGGTGATATTTTATCCCTGGTTGGATTCGTTGCTCTTGGATACTCTCTCTTCATGGCGGTTGATGTTATCTTCGAGGCGATCAATGCAGAACCGGCGAATGAAAGTCAGGAGGAGGAATAATGGAGCAGAAAGCTTTCGATACGGTCAACCTTCAGCAGGCGATAATCCTGATTGGTGTGGTCCTGCTGATAACGCTGTGCACGATTTTCTCCCAGTCTGCATTCATGCACCTGTCATTAGAGGCGAACAACGGCACGGTTTCAGAGGCGACAAATTCAAGCACGTACAATCAATACCACGAATCCTATAACTTCATTTACGTAATCGGGCTTCTCCTGATCATTGCGGTTATCGTAATAGCCTTTGTGATCCTGCGAAAATCTGCCACGTCGTAAGCAATACTATATCAAACCATATTTTCGCCGTAGAGAAAGGACAACGTTCTACTATATTGAACTATATGATATATTTAAATATAGTGATTACCTTTAAATACTATATATACAAACACTTCAGATAGGAGGATCGCACAACTATATTCACACTGTGAATGTAGTGCACCTCTCGGAACGGTAAACACAATGGCACGCAGAGGAGGTGGAGGCGAAGGCGGGGTTTCCGGCGGCGGCATGATGGCACCTGTCATCAGTGCGGCAACCGGTCTGCTCATCTTCGTCATCCTTGAAATCTTTGCTCCGACTATCGCGGGAACCATCCAGGCCGGTCAGCCTGCGATGCCCGCTGACAGCGACTGGAACGGTACGTACAACACGAACCTTCCCAACGGGGCAAACGACTGGACGACCAACATCCGGATCGCCGGCGTCGTAATTCTGATCATTTTCGTCGCCATCGCATTTTATTACCTCAAAGGAATGGCGTAATAGGTGCGGCGACGCAACACCCGACGGGGATCGGGTAAAATCCCCAATCTTTCCTATCAAAATTATTAAGTAGTTAGAAGTGCTATCTAGTATCACAATGAAATGCAAGAACTGTGATAAAGAGTTTCAGCCAACTGGATCGAATGTTTTGAAAGGGTTCGGATTGTATTGCTCGAAAGAATGCTATTTTGAATATCGACGAAAACAGTTCTCATCTGGAAATATGGCGATGGGAAAGAAGAAAACAGTATACAAATTTATTTGTAAGCATTGTGGAAAAGAATTTGAAAGAACGGGGCACGATAAACACAACAGCAAATTTTGTTCTGTCGAATGCTCTCGCAAATTTCATAGCGGAAAAAATCATCCATTGTATAAACCGCTTGATATAATGCATTGTACTGAATGCGGAAAATCCTTTGAACAAATTCATTCTGTGGCAAACAGAAAGTACACTTGGGGATCTTTCTGTTCACCGGAATGTAGATCAAAATGGCAATCAAAAAATATAGTTCTCGATAAGCACCCTCTATGGCAAGGTGGAAAATCATTCGAGCCGTACTGTCCTCTATTCAACGAAACATTCAAAGAACGGGTCCGTGCATTCTTCGATTATACCTGCCAGCTCTGTGGATCCCCTCAGGGAAAAGAGAGACTTCACGTTCACCATATCGTCTATAATAAACAAACCTGCTGCGACGATTCTCCTAAAATGTTTGTCCCATTATGCCGAAGTTGCCATACAAAAACGAATCACAACCGAGATACCTACACAGAAAAATTCACAAAACTCATAACTGAAAAATATAACGGTCGGTCCTACTTCACAGTAGAAGAATGGAATGAACTTAATCAACCTCATAAATAATAATCCCCTTCTTATCCCAGATTATATTTCCAACGTAATCTTTCCTGCAGGCCCATCTGTAATAAGCTATTCCAGTATCACCGCAATCAGAATCAGAAATAATAACGTACGACACATTATTCTGTCTGAGTAAATCGGCGGTCCCATTATCAGAATTAAATATCTCGGTCACTCGTTGTTCAGAGCCGGGGTTAGCACTCGGATCAACCATCGGACTTTTATTCGCAATTGTAAGGATCCAGAACCCGGAATCTCCCATCCATGACGCGACAACACCAGATGGTTGAACATTCAGGAATTGCAACCCCTCTGATAACGCATTGTTATTATTTGCCGTCGTAACTACAAGCACCGATGCACCGATGGATAAAACAATTGAGATAACAACAATCACTATTACGATATACCAGAATTGTTTCCTGAAAAGAATATACGACGATATGACTATGAATAATGCAAGCATCGGGGCGATCAACATTTCAGCGCGGATAAATAGGCACGCGGCCGCGAGCAATGGCAGGAACGCAATGCATACGAGCAACGCAGGACAATCCCAATTCCTCTCGTTATAAAATTTCAATAAAAGCAGTGCTATCATAATTAACAGGGCTGGCCCTAGTGCAATCGTCGGTAACGAGTATGTCAGTTCTGCATTACTCGATTGGAATGCCAGTATCGAAAGTAATTCAAAAATATCGATATTTAAAAAGAATATGAGGAAGATCATCACGGAAGAAACGGCAATCAGCCAGTATAAAATATTCCGCCCCATCACAACAATTGACCGGATTATCATAAGTCCTACAATCAGCAATCCCGGGATCAGGTATACGGTAAAAACTGGCGTATTCAACCAGCCAAAAATTGCACACGCCACAGCACTAACGGCATACCAGGACTTCTTATTGTTTGAGGTAGCAACTCCGGCGACCGATAACAAAAAAATCGTCCCGAAGATAACCTCGAACAAATGATGATCGAACGATCCATAAACAACATCATTGAATAACATCGACGGTGTAAATGCAGTTATCGCAGAAGCGGCAAGGGCGATATCGACATTAAAAAGATCGTTACAAAAAACAAATAAAATTATAATAAACAGAGAGAACAGAATTGGATGGATCACCCCGAGAGTATTAAAAATCAGAACGGGATCTGTTTCATCGGTAAACAGCGTATAAAAAAGAGCATTGAACGGCCTCCACGAAAATAATGTCCCCTGCTCGTTAATGTACTTCCCAGAGGGATAATCAAGCAGAGGAATGTACGATATATCGTCACCAGAATTATACAACGATACCTGCTCTATCGTAAGCCAGGAATCAAGCTGGTATAGTGGGGCAGTAGGTAAAAAAGGAGCGGGTGCGACATGAATAATAAACGACAAACTAACAATTAATATCAGGAATATAACGCCATCTCTCGTTTCAACAGCCATAACCTATATAACAATATACAATTATATATACCAATATGCAGGCGATGAAAGGATCTAATACGAAACTCGACATTTCAAAACCGGGTAAAACCACCGTCGTTATCCATTACGGCCCTCAATCAGAAGCAAGACCGGCCGGAGGCACTCTCAACCGTATGGAGAAGATCCTGATTCATCCGACAGAGACATGGGATTCGGTTGTCAACAGGCTTCTCGACCACTGGGATAAAACACATGCTGCGACGGAAACTGTTAAAGTGCCGGAGTAAGTATGTCGGACCAGTACCAGCCGAATCCGGATATGCAGTATATCCCGGTGGATCTTGGAAGGACGCCGAGCTCCGGGTATTCCGACGCTCATTACCGTTTCCTGAATGAGCTCATCGAAAGCAAAACCGCTCGCGACTTTTTCATCCAGATAAGCAACACAGACTTTTCGGCGCAATGTGTCAACGCATTCTACAAGGTGCTGACATCTGGGTTCGATAAAAACTCAATGCTGGCGAAGAACGACAAGAAAGGAATTGCCATGCGGATTCTCGAATTTGAGATAGCTCTTAACCTAATGGTTATAGAATGCCACGAGAGCGATATCCAGAACCCGGCATTCCTGACATTCACAGAGAACATCCGGCAGGCATTCCGAGACTTCGTAAGCAGGAGCTCGACAGAACGTGACCAGCTGCTCCGTCAGGAATTTATCACGCAGCAGCCACAGCAGAGAGGGGATGGTCAGGGCCAGCCAATTACAGCAATGCCAAGGACCGGGGGTATGGGGAGGGCGGGACAATGAACGATAAAACAGCAAGAGTTATAACGGCATTAATGATCGACGTATTTTATTTCGCAAGCATCCCGATCGCAATATTCCTGCCAACATTTATCGGATACTATCAAGCAGATCTCGGATATATGGATGGGATATGGTTTGGAATAGACTGGTTTAAAGTTGCATCATCTCTATTCATAATATATTCTAATGCAATCATGGGGCTTCCATTTTACGCGCTGATACAGGCAGCTCCAGAAGGTGCATTCAAGAGGTGGCTTAAATGGGATTGATCCCCCCAACATTCGGCCCATTCGATACCAGACATCTGCTCATCGGATTGCTCGTCTTGATCTGTACCTATGCCGCGATGTTCGTGCTAGCAGGATTCCTTTCATTCGGGTTCGTCTTCCCGATCTGGATGTTTATCTCCTGCGTAATGACCGTGATCGTAATCATCGCAGTGCTGTTCCTGACCATCTTCGGGTACATGAGATGGGGCCCGGAAGGATTCCTCTTTGCCAAAGCTCGCAAGACCGGATTGGCAGTAGCGATCGATACCGAACTTGGATCCAGCAAGGCCGAGTTCGTCCTGATGGAAAAGGAGAATCCAAAGGACGTTGTTCTTAAGGATGAGGAGGCAGGTATCAAAGTTGATCCGGCAATGCTGGATTCAAACTGTAAACCAATGTCGTTCCCACTCGGTCTCGATATCTACATCTTCACGTTCTATAATTACATGTCGCAGTCAATCCAGAACCACGCGGCATTCAAGGTAATCGAAGAGGATTTCCAGAACAACCCCAAACGCGATATCCTGCGGTTTTTGTCGATCAAGGAATATTCAGAGCTGTTAAGCGATCCAGAGCATTACCTCGAAAGAAACGCGCTGATCAAACTCAATAAGTACTTCACGCTCCGCGAAGCATACGACGAAAAAGGGGATCCCGTCTACACCGATGAAGAGAAGCGGGCGGTTAAAATGACCCATGTCCGTAGGTATAATGCATGGATTGATGACCTCGGACAAGATGGAAAGCCTATCATTATAGAACGCAACGGGGAGTTTGTACCGAGCAAGCATTGGGGGCTCGTGGAAGAAGACATCACCCTGTCAGAGATGATGCAGGCACTCCACGAAGCACGGCACGATATCAATAAAATGCCGATACCGGGCGGGCTTATCGCAGGCACAGAGGCATTCAAGTACAACTCAGTGGCATATTCGAGCCAGCACCTATCCCACGTCCTGATGCTGTATTACAGCAAGATTATCGAAGACCTGAAAGGAAAGGTCGAATTACTCACTTATGGTATCGTCGCCATGATGATCCTTGTGGGTGGTGCCGTGGCAATCTACGTGATCAGCATGGCCTTCCAGATGTTCTCGAAAGGTGCATCATGACGTACTTCATCGAAGATGAGGATGTATCGATGGCCTGCATGAATATCATGGGATTCCTGATGTCGCTAATCTGGCTGTTTGGAAACTCTATACTTTCAGTGGCAATATTTGATCCAGAGACTGCATCCGGGGCATACATCCTCTCGACGATGTCAGACATTGCATTCGTCGTCGCCATGATCATACTTGTCTCATTCGATATCTGGTGGTATTTCAGCAGACGGCAACTTGATTCCGGGTGGTTGTAATGCCAGATATATCATTACAGGAACGACGGAGGTATAACGATCTCGTTGAGGTAACCGATGTTGCCTGCGCTACCGATGTAAGGGATATCCACACGTTCATGAGAACGGAACGGAATGCATCGGTTATAGGATTATACGAAAAGTTATACTCGGATTTTGATCTGCTCTTCATCCTGACTGGAAGCCTTGAAAAGATTAAGAACGCTCCTGAAATGCTCAATGCCGGAACGTGGCTGGCGGATACAAAGCCGATCCATATCTTAAACGAAAAAACAATTCTCGGGCTATGCTCTGAAGGTGCAAATATTTTCATCGCATACCACAACCTCCTGATCAACCAGGGTTACATTAGCCTGCCCGGGCGGTAATTATGCAACTTGAAAACGCGGTGATTGTCTCTCCAGAAGCAATGTGCAATAACATTCAGTCGGGAGAATCAATTCAACTGCTTGCCATCGGAATAATCGCAGGTATCATCATTGGGATGTTCATCATGGAGTTCATTACGGTGTACTATGGCATTCGACAAAAACAGCAGTAACAGCAATGATGGTCCGAAGCTCCCGGAAAACTTCGACGTCAACCGCCCAATGCGTGGAGCCAAGGATGGTTACATGTGGAGGTGGTTCGATCTGGACCGGGACTATTCAAGAATCATCAGCAACATGGCTGACAAGCGATACGACCAGCGGATCCCCCGATTGACCCGGCACATGATCAGCACTGTTGTCGATGATAATATCCGCCTGTATCTCTTCAACCTCTACGACAAGACGATGAATAATATTCAGAATGATCCCTCGCTAGGAACCGAGCAGAAGAAAGCCGATGCTATCATGGATGCCTGCGACTGGTTCATTGGAGAGATCTGGGCCTTCTACGACCAGTTCACTGGGGTTACGCACAGGTTGAGGATAGGCAATGCAAAAGGTCCGGATGAAACAAAGTCTGATATCGTAGAAGCAACGGACGAGGTAGCAGGCACAATAGAAAGCCCGGTTGGTGTTCCAGGATGTGACGATATTGTCTATACCGACGAGTAGATTTATACCGACAATCCCGGATCTCGCCTGGTCCCCGGCCCGGGGAAGAGAGCGGCCAGAGTATGCAGCAGATGGCAATACCGAGAACATCTGCCGGCACTGGGCGGGGATCTCTACGGGCAAACACAACCAGGACGTATCCTTTGCACTCGAAGGCCAGAAGGGGACCGGCAAGTCAAGCACCTCTCTTACCCTCTGCGTGAACACAGCCAAGTGGGAAGCGGAATTTCTCGGAGATGACTGGCGCGATCATTTTGATCTCGAAAGGACTGCCGCTATTATCGATACCGAAAAGTCCGATGAGGTAATGCTGAACAGCGGGAAGTATGATGTCCGTCTCTTCGATGACATATCCCTGGCATGGGGTAACCGCAACTGGCAATCAGACGAGAACAAGGACAAGAACGATATCTTCATCATCAACCGTATCGACAACACGGTCAATATCCTGACCACGCCCAATACCAAGCTCATCGATGTGGTCCCGAGAAGCAATGTCAATTTCAAGGGAGAGATGGATTCCCCGTACTTCAACTTTGGATACACCAGCATGAAGGTATTCAAGCCAATCCCCATGTACCGGGCAGCGGGTTACAGGGTGATGGATCCCTTTATGAAAGTCGGCCGGGATAAGATCGTTGTCTACATGGTAGAAGCCCCGCCAAAGAAACTCTGGGACGAATACAACAAGGAGCGCGAGCGGGCAACAGAGGCCGTAAAGAAACAACGAAAGGAGAGCATGGCGGTCCGTAGGGGAGATGCAGAGCCGGCAGAATCCGTATCGACAATCCAGAAGAAACGGAAACAGCCGGCAACCATCACAACAATGAATGCAGATATCGACACCTACATGGACAAGATCCATGCGGTTGTTGTCACCGGAGGGCAACGCAAGGATATCCAATCGATGCTTACCAAAGAGTTAGGGAACTACCAGAAAGCCGGCCGGTGGGCCAAGTCTGAATACCTAAAGACAATATACCCGGACCTGAAGTAAGCTAGCAAACCTTTATTATTTCTTAAATGGATTGTCCTGTATGGGACTCTTGAACTTCGGAAGCAAAGAGAAGTATCGTAGGTGGAACGCATTTGGCCATATCAGTGGTGTCTTTGAAAGGACACCTGGCAACCAGAGTATCAGCATACGCGGCAAGCCTTACAAAGTCCGGCACTGTAGATGACCAAGAACTTTTTTAATATAGCGCATAGGATGAGCTAGCTCGCCCGGCAAGGAAAATAATTTCCGATGGACTTTCAAAACCACCTCTTCCACTCCAACAAGAAAATTCACAATCGTTAATTGTTCACGATTGTTATTTCACTCCATCACAATTGTTAAGTTGAATATAGTGCATTCACAATTGTTATGTGTGCGGATGCGGTCAGCGCTTGTTGATCAACTATGTACATCATCCGGTACAGTGTTGCTGCATTGCTGCTGCGGTGTACCCCTCCCCCCCTACCCCCCCTCCCCTTAGTACACATGTAAATTAAATTCCGGGAAAAAATTTTTTGAATTACCAGATCACAATATTGATCCGTGGATCTCCAGGATTGCCCGGCCGCGGTCCTGGGCCTAACGGTCCGGGCCAAAACAAAAACTATAAATACTAACGATGCGTAGATACTAGATAGGGAAAAACGCCCTGAAAAAACGGAGTGTTAAAATGTTGACCTACAACCAAAAATTACACCTGGTAAAAAACGTTGACTGCCACGCATTATCGAGTGCTCGCCGTGATGCACTACCCGGGTATTTTGTGGCGTTTCCGGGCGACACGCACACCAACGAGGATCTTACAGCAGTTGCAGATATGATCTGCCTATCTCCCGAGTACGTGCGAGTAATTGCAGGGTGGACTACAATCACAGGATAAGGAGGGCGACAAACAATGGCATACATCAGCACCGAACAAGTAAAAAGCATCCGGGACCAGATCAAGAACGCATACCCGCGCTATAAGTGGTCCGTATCCCGGCGTCACAGCTCTACGGTCGTGATCGTTCTCCGTGAATCCGATCTACCGTATGACAACGTGCACCAACAGGTAAACCAGTACTGGTTAAAACAATCGGAGAAACTGACGACAAAAACAAAGCTGATCTTCCAGCACGTCCTGGAGATCTGCAATTTGGTTGAAGCGTGCTATAACCGGAATGCTGATGATGTCGGCGCCGATTACGCCGACTCTACGTATTTTATCGATCTGGATATCGGGCAGTGGGATAAGCCCCACAAAATCATTGATGCGGCCGGACCCCGGCACCCGCGGGCCCGGGTCGGTAAGATTGTGACACCGGCAGAAGCTGAAACCGCGCTTGGGGAGTGCAGGAAAACACGGGAGAAGTACCAGATCGGGGAGTATGCGCCGGTAGTTGCTGGGATCCCGAACCTGGTAAAACCCTCTGAAAAACCGGCAGGGTATATCCCGTATCTGAAACTCTCAATCGTTGAGGAGGCGATCTAAATGATCACACTTCCCTTTTACCCGGGGCTGAAATTTAAAGATGCCCCACGCGCCATCCTTACCAACGGCAAACCGCGTTTTTGCCACGAGGGGCAAGAAGGACAGCACAAAGTGGTAAAATACGACTCCCTTGGTATCTGCGAGCTCTGGGTAAAAACCACCCACGGGTACGCAATACACGATCAGGTGATCTAAACGACCCCCACTTTACCCCCTCTCACCATCCGAGATCCCCGCGCCCGGCTGGTCCCGGAGATTGTATTGAGAGCGGAGAAAGAAAAGAGCACGATGAGGATACCCTTAAGGAGTGGCAGGAAATGAGTGACGGAGCGATCCTAAAATGTCGCGCTGAACTAGAGGATTACAACGAGTACAATCAAACCTTGTGTTCTGTCCAGTGCGTAGATTTTGAGAAATGCAACGAAATTTGGATGCGATATTGTCGGGAGCGAAAATGATCACCTCCTCCCTAGAGATCCAGCTAGCAATCCAGGATCTCACGCGCCTGATCCAGCAATCAAAACCTATAATGACTACCGGAATTGACTACCAGAACGTGATGGTGGCTATTGTAGAGCTGAGGAATGCAATTGATGAGAGGGTGAGGTTTGAATGAAACTATCAGCCATTAACAAAATCGCCAAGCGCCTATCACGTCGGTACGGTATAGTTAATCCCCCGGAAGTTTTACCGCTGAAATATTCGCGGTTTGGGGAGTGTGTGGCACTCGGATATTACGACGAGAAACAGAACACAGTTGAGATCCACAAGTACGCCTTGGAGGTGTGGAAACAAAAAGAGATTCAAGACCTACTTAAGCACGAATTAGTACATGCGCTTTGCTACCAGGAGTACGGGCACACAGGACACGGCAAGCGCTTTACGGCGTTGTGCAACCGGCTTGGGTTAGTTGGCGATGTGATATTAGCAAAAAGCAAGGAAGTGCATTGAAATGATAATTGCAAATACACAGCATAAACCAACCGGCAAATTTATTAAAATCGAAATTGCCGATTATAAGCAAGGCGATCAGAATATTTTACGAGTAATGGTCAAGCAGGGGAACGGGTGGGTCGTAATCCTAGACCACGATATGAGGGAAAACGTATGAACAGTATCCACAACTCGAAGAAGACAATGATCCGTACCGCGTCAAATGCGGATATGGGGCGGTGATTAAAACGATCACATCCGCCCAAGAGATCCAGCTAGCAATCCAGGATCTCACGCGCCTGATCCAGCAATCAAAACCTATCATGACTACCGGAATTGACTACCAGAATGTCATGGTGGCTATTGTCGAGTTAAGAAATGCAATCGACGAGAAGATGAGGTTTGAATGAGCAGCCAATTTAAGATCACGACCTGGGCCGAGTCCGGGAATATGCAAATCCGGACTGCCGTAATGGCGTTGTTCCTGGATGCAGAAGACGTACAGAAATTACGAGAATATTTCAAAAACGAAAAAAAGGAAGACGCGAAAAATGACTAACAAAACCCTTATGGATCACTGCCGGGAGTGGTATGCAAAGCAGGGAATCAATATTGACCCGATCCCGGTGCACTCACTCAAAACCCGGTTTTATGAGTGCTGGGTAAACTATGCGTTTGCCGGGATTGTCAACGAATACGGTATCGATGCCGGGAAAGTGTACCGGGCGGAGGGAGGCATATGACCGGTGCGGTTGATCCGGATACCTGTTGCGCGTGCCCGGCCGTGAAGCTCTGCGATCGCTGGAACCCGGCCGGCACCTGGTCGCACCGGAAAGGCGTAAGCCCGTGCGACCCGCAAGTTGATGAGGATCAGGTAATGGTCCGGATCTCGTTACGGAGGTTAAAATAATGGGCGCTGCAAAGGGTATCCCACTCAACGACATTCTTAACTCCCCGCTCAACCACGAGCGGGAGGAGGTAGCAGCCGGAACCAGCCTGAAGAGCATCGGAAAGGATACCGGCATGAAAATCCACATTGAGATCAACACCAGTGCCTCTGATGGAAACACCATGAGGATTGAGGCGGATGCCTGCAACCAATCGGATCTTGATGCCATCCATGCAAAGTATCACGAGTACATGCCGAAGGAAAAGAACTTTCTGCAAAAACTGTTGAGGTGGTGAGAACGTGGTAAAAGACAAAATAAGGTATTGGTATTCGGTGTTTGTTGGTGCAATGGTGCTCGCGTCATTGTATGCTATCTTTGGATGGCCACGCACTTTCAAAGACGACATTGAGATGTTCTCTACGAGGGCTGGACGAATAGAAGGATTTATTGTGGGGGTTGTGGTTGGTGTAGGGGCATCGGCAATTTGCATTGTTGGAACATTATTGTGACGATCCCCTGCATCTGCCAAGAGTGCAACCCAAATAATCCGGAGCCATAATGATCTGTATATTCGAGGATTGCCTGGGGCACAAGATGGGCCTGCATACTGCCCGCAAGAAAGGCACCTACACCCTATCCGGAGGTGCAAAGCAGCAGATCTGGAACTGTCGGGAGTGTGGGCGATCCTTCCAGACCGACGCGTCCGGGAAGGTGGTCACTCGGAGGAAACCGACAGGAAAACGAACGAGCTAGCTCATCATTCTGCACAATTGCACGTCCTCACACCCCCTCCAAACAAGATAACAGTGGGTCTAATCACAAACCCGCCTCTTTTATATACACATAATGTATATCATATACTATGAAACAGGTTGGTGGGAATTGGGTTTTTTCAGAAAAAGAAAATATAATTAAAAACTTATTGTGTCAAGGAAAACTCCAGTCAGAAATTGCCGTAGAATTAGATGTATCTAGGGCATATATCTGTCAGATAACGAAACGATTTTTAAAATATAATATTGTTAGAGAAACAATCCCCCTAGGAGACATTGATAAAAAAGAGAAACACTTTAAAAAACATTTTATAACACAATGTATTGAGAATTTGGGTGTAAATCCTAAATATATAAGGCCAAAAACAGATATTAGTAAAAAAGAATGCCCAATCTGTAAAAATTTAACCCCTATAAATCCGAGTACTGGAAAACCAAGAAAATATTGTAGTAAGGATTGTCATTTAAGTACAATTCACGGAGTTAAAAGTAAACTCCTGGTTGGGGAAACATCAAAACGTTATTGTTGGAAATTTAATGGATCTTTAAAATTGCGTGTAAGGGCATTTTGGAATTATAAATGTTTTGCATGTAATGAATCCGAGGGGAAGGATGTATTAAGGATTCATCATATTTTATACAATCCAAGTGCATGTTGTGACGGGACCAAAAAGGCATTATTGATCCCGCTGTGTTTATCATGCCACAATCGTACCAACCATACAAAAAACCGAGAATTTTGGGAAAATTTATTTCTCACTCAATTAATGCATAGAACAAATGGAACTGGTAAATGTTATTTCAGCAAAAAAGAATGGAAGGAGAGAGAATGGTCAAAATTAGAAAATGTAAACGGTGCCTTCATGAATGGGCTTTAAGAACAGAAAATGAACCATTAACCTGTCCAAAATGTCGAAGTCCCTATTGGGATAAAGAACGGAGGTCAAATCGGAAAAACATTGGGCCTATAAAGAATTAATTAAATCTATCAGAGATAAAGTTAACACTTTTTTGACCACTGTTACAGCGACTTAACAACACCGGGATTGTCCGGAGAAACCAGCAGGATCAGCCCCTATCTCAAAACCATTAAAATCACAAAGCCTCCGTC
Source organism: Candidatus Pacearchaeota archaeon (assembly GCA_023228245.1). The sequence continues at coordinate 13,194 of JALOBN010000034.1, read as the reverse complement.
GAATGAACTACTAACTTAGTAGATATTGACATTGATTAGTATTCGATGTTACACTATGATGTTAACATGTTAACACAGGGTGTGTTGGTTACTTAACATTAGGGTTATTACGCAGCATTTACCAATCAAAGCACAATTTAAAGGTATTAAAAATTGTTAAGATGTTAACAAGGAAAAAGAGTTACTTAACTTTGCCCGGCCATGCGCCGCTTCAGGTCCGCATTCTCCAGCCGGATCTGCTGCATCTCATCCATAATCTTAGAAAGGAATTTCAGGATATTGTCATTCTGCTGTGCGGTTGTAATGGAGCCCTGCAGCATGGCCTGGACCTGCACCAGCCCCTCGCCAAGGCCGCCGAGCTTCCCGTTCATCTCTTCCAGGGCAGCAGGGATCGCGGGCGTAATCACCTTATCGACGGCGGCAGAAACATTCTCATCGATGTGCTCAATGAACTGGATCCCGAGACCCAACCGGGTCATGTTGTCCGGTTCCGCGGTCTCCGCCTCGCAGAACCCGGCCCCCATCTCCTTCTCGGGCGACTTATCGACCCAATAATCAGCATACCCGACCGCACCGTCCCGCTCTTCCAGCACCTGCCGGATCACCGGATCGGAATCCTTCATCAGGAACCCGGCATGGGGCTTCCCGATAACCGTACCGATCTCTTCGACAACGTACTCGAGACCGAAAGCCTTCTGGTCCTGGACCCAACGATCTCGAGACTTCTGCACTGCCAACCACCCCAGCGCCTCAGCCTCCTCAACTGTCCGGGCAAGGATATCCTGGCCACGGTCGATATAGATCACCAAGGTCCGGATATGATAATCCACGGTTACCGCGGGGATGCCGGAGCCGGAGTACCAGAACTTATGTCGTGGACTGCCCCGCATCTTCCAGCTCTTCAGGTATTGTGCCCGGGCATCAAGTGACGGTTCCTGAACAACAGACAGTATCCGGAACTTTTTCTTAAAATTGTGCATACGGGCCGGGGTATATTCATCCAGGGAAGAAGACCCGGCCAAAAGAGATTTTGCTTCCGGAGAAAGATCGTAGAAAAACGAGGGTTTCCGGCGCATTACCAGTCCCAGGGATTCCAGGTATCGGACAATCTGGTTCACGTAGGCCCGTGATACGTGAAGGCGCTCAGCCACACCAGCCTGCAGCAACCCACAATTCAACAGAGACAAGACCGATCGTTGCCGGCGCGATAATGGTTTCAGGGAGGGCCGGTATTCGCCTTCTGGAGTGAAAAAAAGCTGACGTGAAACCATCGCGTTGTTCCCGCAGAAGCTCCCAAGGTTAAAGGAGAGTATGGGATTCGCACCCAACTTCTCTCCTGCACGATCGCGGAGTTGAACCGGGACCGCGCGATATAGCGGGGAACAACCGCAGATATTAGGTTTCTCTCAATGGCATAAAATCTTAATGGTCTGATATATTCTACTATATGCGCGGAAAGAATAATTTTTCCTTTCTGTATTTTATCTACCGTTCGGGAGTGATGAGGGGGACGGGAAGACCCCTTCCTTTAGGTAGGGGATGAAGTCCTCCCTCATCGTCATGTACCGTTCCTATCAATAATACATTAGAATGATGGGCGTTTCGTGATTGAGCATTAAAATGAGCATTGTTTAGGATGATCGTTACATGCCCGTTACATAATAAGCCGCTAACAATTGTTTGCGACCAATGCAAAGATATATTAACTAATGGGGTGTATAAGATAATATGCAACCAATTACAGCACCTAAAAAATTTAACGAGTATGAGAGCCTATGCAAATCACTGCATCTGTCAAAAAACGATCCGTCTCCAAATTCGTGTATCAAGTGTGCATACATTGAAACATGCGGGTATTCTGCATTGCGGTTTGACCAAAAATTGGAAACTGTATTCTCTTATGGCCCCTGCATACTTGGGGATATGTCTTCCGGTCAGCCATTCTTTTCAGAGCGTGCATAAATGACCGGCAAAACAAAATATGATCTTGACCGGGGAAACCATGTCGTGTATTCCCTCCATTACCATATCATTTTTGTAATCAAGTATCGCCGTAAAGCCCTCTACAACGATGCAATCCGCGAGCGCCTGAAAGAGATTTTCCGCAACCTTGCACCAGACCTCAAGATCGAGATCACCGGAATGGAACCTGCGCTAGACCACATTCACATGCTTGTCAAGGCGACCCCGAGCACAGATCTTGAAAAGGTATTCAATACCCTGAAAGGAGTGTCGAGCCGGTATCTCCGGCAGGAGTTTCCAGAAATTAAGAACCTCTTATGGGGTGACTCGTTTTGGTCAGATTCCAAGTTCATAGCCTCGACCGGGCAGGTTTCGCTTGATGTACTGATGAAATATGTGGAGTCGCAAAATGAGCCGAAGGTGAAGAAATGACGCTGAAAGCAGCACTGCGTTCTATTAAACTTTTAAAACCGAAATGCTACAAAAAGACCTGCAAGACGTGCATTGGATGTAAAAATCATCCTGCGCAGGGAGGAAGATATGGGAGATAACATCCTTCTTAAGATCGAGATCAAGAAGAGCGAGTACCTATATCCAAATTCAGACGATGATAAAAAAGCCGATCTTCTTCTCTACACTATCCTTGTAACCGGATCGAACGGGGAGACGAATGTGTATCTAATGGAAGAATCCTTCTGGGAACGTCTTGAACCGAAGTTACGAAAATTTGTTAAAAAACTATTCGACTCAACGCAAAAAGAAATTACCAAAAAGGAGTTGTTGAAGTGAATGCCAACAGCCTACTGGAAGCCCCATCCTTTAGGGTGGGGAGCCCTCAATTCACTAATTCTATACATTACTACTTTTTTAATTGGCAAAAAGCATTGAAAAACCGACCGTTAAAAATAATGCTGAATGGGTAAACGAAATCTTTAACAATTTCAATAGCAATATATCCCATTATGCAATACCCATCAAAAACAGTGGGCTACGCGCGAGTTTCAACTGATGATCAGACCACTGTGAACCAGATTGATGAACTGCGGAAGAATGGCGTGACCGTTATTTTTTGCGATGAGGGGATCTCCGGCACTAAAGCACCAATGGAGCGGGCCGAGTACCGGGCGATGATTAAGTACCTGCAGGAACATCCCGATACTAAGACGATCGTCATTTACGAACTATCCCGCCTTGGCCGGAATCTTTGGAAGTCTATCGAGACGTTTATTGGCCTTGAAAAGGAGGGTTATACGATCTGGTCATTGACGGAGGAATGGACCCATGCAAGCGAGCCTAGTATGCGGAATTTAATGCTGATGCTTGTATCCTGGATGAATGAGCAGGAGCAGAAGCGGTTGTCGGCCCGCACGAAGCTGGGGATGGACCGGGTCCGGAAGTATGGGAGCAAGTCGGGGAAACCTATTGGTAAACCCAAGAAAAACCCGGATCGGATTGAGGTGGAGGCTATGCGCTCAACTGGGCTGAGTTGGCACAAGATCTCCGACAGGCTCGGATTAGAGATATCGACGCTGTACCGGTATCGGATGCAATGGAAGCGGGCAGATCTGCGGGGTGAGTAGTGATGTACGGCCGGAGTATCACGACGACTCGCTGTAAATCTTGTAAAGATCGGTTATATCCTCTTGAACCAGAAGGTTGTTTGGCTTGTAGACATATCAATAGTGGATATATAGAACCGGACGAATTAGAGGATTTCCCCCCCCGCATCGCGGTTATCGACCCAATAAAAATGAACGAATCAATCAAGAACGTTTTCGCAGTAATCCCGGCACGCGGGGGAAGTACTCGAATTCCTCATAAGAATATCAAGCTTATCAACGGAATCCCGGCTATCATTTATGCAATAACTACGGCATATTGCACCGGGATCTTCAAAGATATCATCGTATCGACTGATGATGAAGAGATTGTCAGTATTGCCAAGTTATGCGGGAAATCGGTGTTGGTCCCGTTCATGCGCCCACCAGAATTATCCGACAACTATACCCCGATTGCCGATGTGATGAAACACGCCGTTGAGTATCTTTCAGAGCACGGTTACGATCCGGATATCGTGTGCTGCATATATCCGGTCAGTCCTATGATGAAGATGTCCGATCTTAAAGCCGGGTTTGAGAAGATCAGCAATAATCCAAACTTGGACTACGTATTCAGTGCAGTGAAAAAAGATAACCGAGTTGCCAGGGCATTTACAGCACCACCGGTACGAATGCTGCGCGAAGAGTTTTACGCGACGAGATCACAGGATCTTCCAAACGTGTACCGCGACGCGGCCATGTTTTATTTCGGACGAGCAGAGGCATGGGTAGAGAAGAGAATGATCTTCAGCAACCGATCTGAGATTGTTGAGATACCGGAAGAACGCGGGATTGATGTTGATACTTTAGAAGACTGGGATAAGATGGAGCGCACGATTTGTCATAAACTCCCAGATGCTATATGTAAAAAGCCACTTTGAACTCTTTTTTTGATACGATCCACAAAATTTATATGGATCATGCGCCAATACTGGAACATATGCCAGAAAACGAAGATGAGAACCGGGTCCGGCTGCGCGATGATGTCTCACTCTCGCTGAAATTCTATATGCATGAGAAGGCGGCCCAGATCAGCGGGATTCCCGGGGTCCAGATGACTAAGACGGCGGTCGTGAATGAAGTGATGATGAACTTTCTTGCGAGAGAGGGGCATTATCCCCCGAAAGTTGATAAGAGCGAGGTGCCATAATGACCCGCGACAGCAAGGGCCGATTCAAGAAGTGCCCATTACGGAGAATAAAAGAGGCAGTGAAGGCGTGGTGGAGACAGAACGAAGATAACGTAATCGGTAGTATCTGCGCCGTTCTCTGCGTGTTCGTGGCGGTTACTGGGTATATCTGGTTGTTCGGAGACAAGGTTACTCCCGTTTGCCACCCAGAAGAACGGTACAAAACTAATGGAACGGAACCGTGCCAATGGAATAACAATGATTCCTGCTTTAAATATGAATCTTATATGGACGAATGCCCGTGGTTTACTACCACATACACCCACTCCCGCTACACCATCCCCGAATCCCTGGCTCTCGAATGGAACACGCTTCCTGGTATCGTTGGCAGTTTTGCAGAATGGATACTGGCGCACCCGGTGATCTGAAATGACTGCTATGTCAGAATATCTCTCCACAGAAGCCCGCCTCTTCGCCAACCCCAACCTGCGGGATCTGGCGCTCTACAAGGCGCTGGGGAAAGAGGTGCTGAGGAGCGAGGTTGTGATGGTAGAAGAAAGGGGGAGAGGATAATGCCCACAATTCATACCGCATGGGCGATCAAGGCACCGGATGGTCATTTGACTATTTACAACAGCACATGGTCAAAAGGGCGTGCAGAACTGCATTGTCAGGCAAAAGCACTCAACGGGAAGGAGGGCTACCGATGCGTCCAAGTGAGGATAGAGGAGATGACGGAAGAAGAGAGGCGATCATAATGGTGCAGAATGCCTCTATTCCGAAAAGGCCGTACTGCTTCAGCCTTCCGGAGCGATCGGCACGTGGTCGAATCGATGAGAGGAGCGATGATGATTGTATCCTCTGTAATCATCTCGTGGCTTGCCAGACAGCTTATGAGAGCCGGCCACGGATCCTCACCCTGCACCTGAAGGAAGAATATTTCCGACTGATCGCCAGCGGAACAAAAACCGAGGAGTACCGGGAAGCAACCCATTACTGGCGGCAGCGTCTCCAGGGTAAACCCTTCGACGCGATCGAGGTATGCAATGCCTATCCGAGACGCGGGGATGACAATAACCGGATCTGGTTCCGCTGGACCGGCTGCCGGATCGTTCTCATGAAATGGGATAATGGAGGGATACTCATTTCCGGGCCAACCTTCGTGATCCCGTTGAAGGGCCGGCTGGAATACCCATATCAGGCGATGGAGAGGCGGTCCTGATGGGCTCCGGTATTCGTCCGAAAGGATCGTTCAGCTATGCGGCCCTGCGGTACAAAGAAGAGCGCCCGGTCTGTTTTAACTTCCGGTCGAACTGCCCGGACCGTTCCCTTTGCGAGGACCGGTGCGTCCATGAAAAAGACTACCAGGAGAGAAAATGAAGTCTGAAGTTATCATTATAGCAACGGTCGCTATTGTTTGTTTTATTGTTATTGCGATTGTGATTGTTGGTTTTTCACATCTCACTATTTTTAGAGATGGCTTAAAATTGGCACCATTGCCCGATCCATGCAGTTATGAAGCATGCTGCAACAATGATGAAAACGAACAAGCATTTTCCTGTGACGGTTTTGGATGCCGAGATACGGTACCAAATTGGGCCCCACCAGAATGTAAAATTAATGTAACAACAACGCCACTGGGGAAAAAATGACAATGAAGACGAGCTCTACGCAAGGTCTCACCGTCAAAGACCTGATTAATCATCTCAAAACACTTCCCCAAGACCTTCCCGTCTACGTCAGAATCCAAGATCCCCGAAGCGAGATCGGGTACTGGCTGATGACCGAGGAGGATATCAGCACCGGGTCTATTTTGGAGAGTGAGACTGGAAAAGAATTTCCTGCGGTAGTCATAGGTGAGGATTGCGTATGATGAAAGATTCTGCAAAATATCCACATCAAAGCATTGGTTTTATTGCAGTGATCATTATCATCTTGGTGGCGATGGGAACGCTGTGGCAACTGGGGGCATTTTGTTATTCGTGTGATCAGATAATTGAGAGGAATGAGCGTATCATGAACTCTTGGTGCGGGTGCGGCGGAGCGGTCGAAATACCTCATCCACTATGCAATGAATTGTGTCATTCCTCATGGCCATACATTATTGTCGTTGCAGTTTTGATCGTGGCACTAATTATGAAATATCTTATCAGAATCGAAGAACCTGTTAAAGAGTCTGCGAGCGAGAATCAAAAAATCTGCCCCTATTGTAAACGCAAATTTGATCGGGAAAATGAGGATCGCGTATGAAACGCCGTGCCTTTCTCTTTGCCGGTTACACCTTCGAGCAGGAGCAGCAATTAGAAGAGGCCCGGGAATGCGCCAGGATCGAGGCCCGGGACCGGAAGAACTGGGACCGGCACTTCAACCGAGTGATCGCCCACTATCAAGAGAGCATCCAAGTGCAGGAACAAACCAGGTAACGAGATTAGAGAAACAACACAGGAGGTAAAAAATCATGCAGAAAATCCAGTATTACACATCGGATCTCGCACGGTACTTAGATATCGGGGAGATCGCAGACATGCATGTGATCACAACGGATTCCGGAGCACAGGTACTCAGGATCACGTGCGTAGAGAAGGAAGCAGATGAATACGAGACCGTAAAGACAACGAAGCGGGCGCAGACTGCAAAACCCGTGAAACCGCCAGCACGGAAACAGCAGAACAGCCCCCGGCACTCATCACCCCCGAACGAAAACCCGGCCGGCCTTGGCGGGAAAATCATGGACGGCCTTGGTAAGGTATGGGCCAACAAGAACCCCCCGGACTGGATGACGAGGAGATGGTGAAGTATGATTAATAATGGTGACACGCGAATTAACTACGGGAATTTGATTATTGTCGCGGGCATAATTATCTGCGGTCTTCTGCTCTCAATCAATGACGCAGCCCGGGACCGTGAGAGTATCGCCAATGGGATATCAGAAATTTCAGAAAAAATTCACACTCCCGAATATAGTGGAATTTCAGATCGATCTGCGGCGTATGAAAGTAATACAAATACGATATCTTCTACGAATATCGTTATAATATCATCTATTTGTATTGCACTCATATCTGTGGCAATTTTGTTGAGTTTTACGAGGGGGTTTGCTTAAAATGGATCTTGATACTAAGTATCTTTTCGAGTCTACAACAGGATCTGAAAAAGCACATCTTGTAGGAAAATCGCTTATAAAATCGATTATTTTTACAACCATCATAATGTGTGCCGCGTTTCAACTATTTTTTAAGTATCCGAATATAGATACAGATCTTTACCCACATATGATAATATTCTGTCTCGCATCTTCATTCGGATTTATATCACTTATGTATCGCGAATTCCATCCAACTTTAAATGAACTCGTGGATGAATCGGCCATTGATACGATTATATATATAATTTTTTGCGGTAGGTTCTGTTAAGTTGACGGGACTTGATTTCATGTGTTAACCTTCGGGACTTTCGATCCGCAATCTTTATGATACATGTATCCACACTTTGATATATGGCAAAATCTGCTTATAAAAAAGGAATGAAAGAAACATACACTCGCACCGAACGCAGACCAATAATCAAAATGCGCCAGTCGCTTAAACGAAACAGAGGGGGATAACATTACGTTCCATCTTTTTTAAATTTATCTAACGGGTTATGTTCCCATATCTCAGAACACCATTCGGTTTTACAACAGTCGCAATAAAATGATGGTTGCGTTCTTGATGAAAATATTACATCGTGTAATACAATCCCACGAGTGACTTCACCGCACGCAGGGCATTGAAATGCAAAGTAATCTTTTTTTCTTGCTTTTAAATTCTCATTCTGCAATCTCAATCCCTCTATTTCATCATGTAGTTCTTTTACTCTTGACATTGCTGAAAACCCCCAGTATGGTTTTTATGACAACACCGTTGCCTTTTTTGTGATCCCTTTAGGGCGTTTTGTTGTTTCGTGCAATCTCCACCACGATTCAATTTGAAACTCTTCGCGCTCATCCCCTTCGGCAAATTCATACCGTACCCAATAGTGTTTTACTTCGGTGAATGATAGGGCATGTTCGGGATCTTCCTTTTTTGCATATTCTAATGCTTCTTCTAATGAAAGGTGATCGCCGATAATTACCCATTCCCCTTCAGAGAATAATGTTAATTCGAGTTCCGGCATTATTTCTTCACCACCAGTATTATTGAATCTTCATTCAGGTGATAATACACATCTCCTTTAACAGCGGAAAATTTTGAAATACCGATGCGCTTGCTTAATTCTCCTATAAGTTCTCGGTTGTCGTACTCGTGTAGTTCTTTAATCATTCATACATCTCCGGGTATTTTTCCATGTGACGGATAATTTCGTCAATCTCTTTGCGCATCTGGAGGAATTCTGGAAGCGATGCATAGAATAGATGATACGATCCATCGTTATCTTCAACGGTAAACATTCGAGTGTTCCTACCAAGTGCGGTCTTGCGTAATGTTATGTCTCAGCAACTTCCCGCAATCACGCGTTTCAGTTCGTCGAATTGGTTCTTTGAAATTTCAAAAACATTATGAGGGGGTTGATCTACCAATCCTGAAACCGATTCATAAATTCTGGCACCACCATTTAGCATATTAACAATTTTATAGTCGCTCATCCTTTCTCACCCAACCATGTTGATTTGTCGTATGGCTTTCGCTTGATTCTCCGTTCCATCTTCTTACACTCTTCGGGTCTCGAATTGATTTCTTCCCTTACTTGGTTAATCAGCATCTCGCAAATCTTCAAAGCCTCGCCACGAAGCACCGGAGATGTCCGGAATATCCGCAGCGCATAGTCAGCACCGATAAGTTCGGACAGTGAACATTTCTTCCAGCGGGTCTTGAGTGCTCTAGATTCTAGTGAATCCACTTCTTGCGTTTTCTTCGGGCTTTTAATCATTGCCATTTCCTTGTTGTGTGCCGCATATTGTAATTTCCTGCTGCTATCATGTGCTTTGAGTTTTTCTTTTATGATTGCAGATTTAAGAATATCGGCATCTCTATCAATTCTGTCCAGTATATTTTCCGGCACCGTTTTACTCATGGTATTAAACCCCGCCTTCTTTCAGGATCTTCTCATATGCCTTTCGCAACCTCTCCGAGATATTAAAATCGCGGGGTAATTTCTTACCTCTCTTAAAATCCTCCTCAGACACCGCGAAACAAATCTTCCATTGTTTTGTCATGATCCAACCTCGATTTCCATAATGGGTTTATATTCCATTTTTATGCCCTGTGCTTTACAATCCCTCTCTAAATTAGAGAGAAAGATGCGGAGAACTTCTGGATCTCCTTTGTACACAAATCCCGCTCCAAAACTTGAAAACTTTGTCATAGTTAGTATATTGCCGTTTATCATATAAAATACTTCTTCTCTTATCATATAGTAGATAAGTATATACACTTTAACGCCGATAGTATATAGGTGAAATGCAATGAAACCAATTGATAAGAATCATGTTTATGGGCAGGTTAAATTGTCGGTTTTCTCCGATCAACCGGAAGTAAAATACGAACCTCTGACAACGACACGAGAGGAACGCGGAAGGATGATCGCGGAACACTTGGGAAATATCCGGAGAATCAACGATCACCACTACGAAGTCAAAGCCCAATCAATAGATGGATTCTACAATATCGACAGGACAGAAATCGGCTGGATCTGCTCGTGCCCAGATTATAAGAAGCGCGGAGTAAAATGCAAGCACATCCACGCCGTGGAAATAAGTTTCAACCTACGGGAGCAAATCAAGAAAGTCCGGATAGAGCCACTTAACGAAGTTGTCTGCCAATACTGCCATTCTCACAACGTCGTAAAGCGTGGAGTTAGGCATAACAAATGCGGGGATCTCCAAAGGTATTCCTGTTCCGATTGCTCAAAGCGTTTCACCATCAACACCGGTTTCGAGGGGATGAAAAGCACACCGGAGGTTATTACAACGGCAATGCAACTTTACTTCTCCGGTGAATCACTCCGGAATACTGCAAAGTCATTGAGGATCAAAGGAGTGAAAGTCTCTCACGTCTCCGTCTATAAATGGATCGCAAAATACACGCAGTTGATGAAGGATTACATCGACAAGATAACGCCGAATGTTGGCGATACATGGCGAGCGGATGAAGTGTGGATCAAGGTTCGCGGGAACCTGAAATATCTCTTTGCCTTGATGGACGACGAGACCCGGTACTGGATAGCGCAGGAAGTGGCAGCAACAAAAGAAGGTCACGATGCACGCGGGTTATTCCACGAAGCTAAAGTAGTGGCTGACAAGCGACCGGGTGTAATTATCACCGATGGACTCGGAAGTTACCGCGAAGCCCACAACAATGAATTTTTCACGTTAAAGAATCCCCGGACGCGGCATATCAATACTATCAAGTTATCCGGCGATATGAACAATAATAAGATGGAGCGGATGAACGGCGAGATCCGCGACCGGGAGAAAGTAATGAGGGGGTTAAAGATCGTCAACACTCCGATTCTTCAAGGGATGCAAATCTTCCACAATTACGTCAGGCCGCACGAAGCCCTAAACGGATTAACTCCAGCCGATGCCTGCGGGATTGAAGTGATCGGCGATAATAAGTGGCTGACATTGATCCAGAATGCCAGTCAAAAAGTCCCGATAGTTAACAGCGGGTTTTAAGACCCGTCAAGTTAACAGAACCTTGCGGTATTGCGGTTGCTATTGGAACCATTGCAATGTCCCTGGAAATGGTTTCTTTATCGATAATTCTTCCGATCCTACTCTGGATTGGACCATTTCCAATAGTTCCGATATTGGTTATAACATTCCTTATTGGTGATTGCTATCGGTCAAACCCAATAAAAAGAATTTTCGTTGGATGCTCGCTTGGATATTTTATCGGGGCTATATTGAGATTTTTAGGAGTTGCAATAGTAATCCTTGTAGATTCCGTGGGGATTGCTTTTGTAGTTACAGGGGTATGTGTCGAAGTCATATCATTGTCATGGTATCTTTATAATGACGCCAAGAATGTGATAGAAGAAAACAAACTCCGAGCAACGCATAATAAGGGGGTATGAGCTACCTCACCAAACCTTTATCACCTGAAACCCCCTCTATCTCTTTTATGTTCGGAAAGAAGAAACCCCGTGATGTTACAGTAGCAGGCTATCGTGTCCCGAGCCGGTGGGTTCCACCGCATAAGCGTTCGCATCCCAGCGAAAAGAAAAGCCGGTGAGGCATGGAATACTTCACGACAATGGGATTGAGCAATGATCAGGCCATCGTATCGATACTATTTTTCATCGCGATCTTCGTGGCAACCGTCTGGGGATTCACCAGAAGAAATCAGAGGACGTAAAATGTCATATAACTCTAAATTTGACTCAAATGGACGAGAAACGTCACAATATGACCCGGAAATTTCTTTGTCTTATGGCTGGATGATGATTATGCTTTACTTCGGGGGAGCCATCCTGATCTGGATGACGTACAGCACCCTGTATGACACAATGCTGGTGCAGCTCATCAATCCCTATATCTCGGATGGCATGGTCAGCCTCCAGACCGCGAATGCCCTCGCATGGAACGTCAACATCCTCAGGTATTGCGTCCCGGTGATCCTGGTCTTCGGATTTGTCTTCGCAATCAACTGGGCGATCTATAAGACCGGTGGCGGCCTTGCGACATTCTCGACATTCTGGTGGGGATTCCTCGCGTTTGCAATCTTCACGGTGGGCGGCCTGCTCATGGCATTCTGGGGCGGATACTTTATCGATCTCATGCACGATCACGTATCGCAGACGTTGCCGTATCAGAATACTCCGATGGCTACGACAATGCAGCGGGATATCTACTGGTTCATCAACCTGTATTATCTGGCGTGCGACTGTATGCCGGTGATCGGAGCAGCTATATGGGGCCAGAGTATCGTCAAACGGGTACGTACGGGAGCGTATAGCTATGGGTAGAAGAGAGATCAAACCGGAACCTGCGAATGATAATCTTTATGAGGATATAGCGCCGTGTAGTAATGCACGGAATACTGGGAATAATTCTCCTTGCACGTCACCTGTGGCAACCACTGTTTCCATCCTGCGGTCACTTCCCGGACTCCGCATTTTTAATCAGTATGAGTTCAAATCAAAGGCCATCGACAATTTCCGGGAAAAGTGGATCCGTGGAAATTACTCAAATAAGATCCGTGGAATTGTCGCGGTGTCGTGTTTTCTTGCCGGACTGATGATAAAACCAACCGGGATCTTATCGGTGCTGTGCTGTCTATCGGGTATTATTCTCGCCTGCGACACGTTCGCATTTAGGCGATAAAAGGCTAACATTTTTTCTTAAGGGTAACCCTTAAATAGGAGAACCCCATAGTATTATACATGCAAAAACTTACAGAAGAAGACTGGAAAAGCAAAGAAGCTAATGACTTCGCCCTCGCCCTCGCCCTCGCCCCCGCCCTCGCCCTCGCCCTCGCCCTCGCCCCCGCCCTCGCCCTCGCCCTCGCCCTCGCCCCCGCCCCC
>JALOBN010000090.1 GCA_023228245.1 Candidatus Pacearchaeota archaeon | reverse complement strand
ACACGGCGGCGTAATTCGTGACCGCCACAAAGTATTGATTCGTCGCGCTAGGGCCGAATGTGAAAACGGCCTCTACCGTGCCATTGGTCGCGGCGTCAACAGCCCGGCCGCTTCTGTATTGGTCAAGCGAAAGCAACGGTGTAGCGCCCTGCTGAAAGGTCAGGAGCGGCAACGATTGAGCGCCCGCCGTTTGAAGCTCGCACGAAACGCGGGTTGACCAGTCCCGGTCTTCGGCGGGGGTGGCGCGTGAGAGAATGGCGGCGGCGATGATGATTGCGGCTATGATTGTTTTCATGGGGGTTCCTTTTGCCCAAAATTGTAGACGAATCGCTGTATAAATTCAACCGTGATTTCAATACACCGAAAGCGTGTTTGTTACCGGGCTCCATTTCACTGTTGCAACCTGCGGCCCGGTGTAAAGACTGCTGTTTTCGCCGTACTCGTCAAGCAAAATGTCTTGGTTTACGGTCTCCAGAGAGTCTGTGTGATATGCTATCGTATCATCGGCGTTAATGATTTTTGCTACTACCAAAATACCGGGGTCTACGTTGAACGTGTGCGGGGTATCGTCACCCGTCCACACGCCGAACCGCCACGAATGGACGTACAATTTCCAGTTGCGCTCTGTCGCGTCCCATCCAAGCGCGCCGTGGTCGTTGTCTCCGGCAAGCGTGAGATTGCAAATTCCGCTTCGGCTTCTTTGATAGCCGATAGTCCCTTCGCTTGACGCTCCGTATCCGAGAATTGCAAAAACCATGGTTGACGGCGCATCCATTCGCCCGGTTAGATCGTCCTCTGACCAAACTACCATTCCGCCGGGACTGAGTGCGTAGTTGCTGTAAACTTGGATTTTTAGACGCCAAGATATTTGATCGCCGAAAACTGGCTTGTTGTCCAGCGAGTAAATTGGCTTGTTGCCCGTTGAGTAAAGCGGCGTGTTCATAAGTGCTGGGATGAGTGGCTGTCAAGTGCGATGATGTCTGTTGCCGTTGCTGATTCGGTAAACGTGCGGGTTGCGGCGCTCCAAATCAGCTTGTATTGGACAAACTTGTTGTTTGTCGTGTCGTATGCAACGCGGCCCCATATTTCGGTTTCGTCGGGAATGCCGCTGCCGCCCGGCGTCATTCCTTCTGGAAGCGGTAAGTCGGAGTGAACTCCGTCAACCTGAATACTCCAACCGTTGCCGGATTGCGTCTTGTTGATTACGCAACCGACGCCCTGAATGGTCTCCATGACGTTGCACACGCGGCCCCAAGACCGGGCGGAAAACCCTATAAAGCCAACGCCCTCGCGAATTCGTTTCAACCAATTGTGCATGATCATTCTTCCACCTCCCAAACTGAGCGCGTCTCGCTATTGATCACAACTCGATAAGCACCTGCTTCATTTTGGCGTTCAACACTGACGTCGGCGGTCGGGTGCAAAACGAGATACGCCGCCGCCTGTGCCAGCGCCCCTGCTTCGGTCATGCCGTCCGCGTGTTCGCTTGTAGCCGTCTCTACAACAAACTGAGATACGGATTCCGTGCCGTTCCAAACCGTCGCCCGGATCGGAAACGTTTTAGAGCTTTCAAGAGTGTAGTCGATATTTTCAGCAAGCCATGCCATAGGTTAAGCTCCCGCCCCTAGTTTTACCATTGCCGCGTTGATGGAGTCAAGCGCGATTCTTGACTTTGCGGTATCGTCCGCCATTTTGATCTGTGCTTCTTGCGCCTTCTTTGCGGCGGCGTCCAGCGCGTTCGCTTCGGCAACTTTTCGCCTTCGTTCGTCGTCAAGCTGAATAGCGGCCTTCATTGCGCGCGGGAGCTTTTCAAGGTCGCCGCCCTTCATGGCGAGTTGCTTTCGATAGCCGTCCATTTTGTCGGCCATGCTCTTCTCTTCGCGGCTCCGCTTTCTTGCGGCCTCGTTCTCTTCAACCTTTGCGCCGACGTCGCCTTTCGTGAATCCCCTAGCCGCCTCTTCGCGCAACGCATTTGCCGCGTTTTTCATGGCGTCCCGCGCCGCCGTGCCGACAACCGACTCCGCTTCATTGGCAAGCTTTTGCGCCTCGTTGAACGCCTCTTCGGCAACTGCCTTTTCCGCCTCAAGCTTCTTTTGCGCGGCTTCCTCTGCGGCCTTGTTTTCGAGTTCCGCGATTTCGGCCACGCGCTTTTTCGCGGCCTCTGTTTCAAGTGCCGTTTGGTCGGCTATCAACGCTTCCTTTGCGGCAAAAACAGCGTCGTCGTTCTTCATGCTCGCAAGCTTGAATTTATTGTTTGCGTCCTGTTCGTTCGCCGCCGCGTTCGCCGCTGTAAGTTTGTCCTTTTCGGCCGTGGCCTTTTCAATCTCCGCCTTCATCGCGTTAGCACGTGCTGGCGATAATCTAAGCTCCCTCCCGCTTCCGTCCTTTATGATGTTCGTCCGGTCGAGTTCCGCCTGCCTGTCTGCAATCTGCTTGTTGTACTTTTCGATAAGCCGATACCGGGCGTCCGCCGCATCCGCCGACGCCTTAAGCTCTGCTTCGATGTTCCGCTTTTCGTCGTCATGCCTCCGCTTCTGTTCGTCGAGAATGTCGCGCTCGTTCTTGATCTTTTGAGCGGCCAGCATATCATCCGCCGCCGCGTTGATTCGCGCTTGCGCTATCGGGTCTTCCGTTCCGGCAAGCATTCTTTCGCGGCCTGTGTTGATCTTCGCAACGGCTCCCTCGTTCTGTGCCGTGCGGATGTCTTCTTGCGCCTTGCGAAATGTGGCATACGCCGCAGCCGTGCGCTTGATTCCGGCGCTGATTCGGTCGAATGATTTAACCTGCCTATCTCCAGCCGCCGCCAATCCGTCCATTTCAACGCGGATGTCAAATAGATGCTTCTGGAATCGCTGTTCGATGATCTTCCGAATCGAGCTTGCCGCCGATGCGATTGCCACAGAAAAGAGCGCACCATATGCCGCAACCTTCGCGAATGAGCCGCCCATTTCAACGAGGTTTCTGCTTGCCTCTGTGACGTTTCCGGTAAGCAGGGATTTCGCCACCTGCGCGAACTTGGATATACCCCGGCTCGAACCTTCCGCCGCTGGCCCTACCTTGCCGAGTTGGTTTACTTGATCTTGCAAAACATCGGCGTCAAACATCTGCATCTTGCCGCCGCCGCTGTTTTGCTGCACCTTCTTCACGTTGCCGGAAAACTTGGACAGAACGGCGCTCGCCCGGTCTTTCGCGGAAATGATAAACTCCATCGTCCTGCTAGCCATTTGTCGCCGTCCTTTCCTTCCGTGATTCCACCATGTCGGCAACTGCTCGCCTGAATGCCTTGATTGCCTCTACCATTTCGCGGCTTGTCTTGTCGCATGACCGAACGCCCGCCCGTGCACCCATGGCGTCAACTGCCGTAGTCCATGCATGGGTTACTATGCGCGTGTCTTCGCCGTACCATTCACGCACCGAACCACCAGCCAATGCCGCAAGTTCCGCACACCGGACGCGCCAGCGGTTAAACTCGCGCTCCTGCTCTTCCGTGTTGCGTTCCGCGTCGTCGGCCTTACCTTTTATCGGATTGGCGTCGAAAGCCGTCCTAGCGCAATCTGTGAGCGTTTTGGATAGCGCCTTGTCGCGCCCGTCGATCCATGCAACGGCGGCTAGGAAGTTCGCCCTTGCGCTCGCCCGTTCGGTGTCCTGTGCCATGTCCGCCACAAGTCCAACCGCTTCGTCGATCTCTTCCGCCGTGCAAGTCAAGGATCGTATCCATGCCTCGATTGCCCAACTCGCCTCATGCGCCGTCGTCAGGTTTTCAAGCCGCCTATCATCGCGGCCATGCGCCAGCGAAAACGGATAAGCCCACCACAGATTTGACGGCGCGTTTTTGAACCATACGCGGGCGGTATCAAACCAATCCATAGCCGCGCATGTCGGCGGATAGAGCACCGTATTGCCAACCGTCACCGCGATTGTCCGCACGACATAATCAGCACGTTTCCCCGCACGTTCTTGGTTTTCGCCGAGAACGTGCAGGGTAATGATTTCATCTGCGGTGAGGTCGTCAACGCCGAGTCCGCGCAACTCCCGCACCGCCATTTGTGCGTAGCGGTTAAGCATGGGAGTTTATGCCGGGGCGGTGAATTCAATGTGATGCTCGTATTCAAACGTTTCGGAATCGGCGGAGGTGTTCGACCGTGGGGCGGGTTGTGAGAGCTTGTCCCATGCATGAGTCGCGTCCGTTGGCGCTGTGATGGTCGCCCCTTTGCCCGTAGTCGTCAGCGAGAACTTTTCAACGCCGTCGCGGTTTTCACCCGCCAGCCAATCGCCCTCATCGCCGGGAACATCCTCGTGTGTCACTTCAACGGAATACGAAACAGACTGGATTCCAATCGCCGTATCACCGACACCAAGCGCAAACCCAAGCCCGGCCCGGTTGATCCCGTATCCCGCCGCAATGGTAAGCGTCGGCGTGTAAATCCGGCAAGAGGCGGCAACGTGGGATCTTCCGGCGTTGTGCTTATGGATGTTGAGCGTGATTTTCGGCCATCCCGTCGGCTGTGGGGCAAGCGTGAAGCCGTCAAGGTGAAATCCAGTAGCAGACACCGTGCCGGGAGCGGGCAGAACAAGGTCGCCCGTTTCCGCGTGGCATTCGGCGTCAACCGAATAGGCAATCTTGGCGTTATAGAGCTTTGATACCGCCTCGTCGCCAGTCGATTTCAGGCTTGAAGCGCGGTCGCTTGACGGCGTGTGACTGTCGCCCTGTACTTCCCACGATGTGTCAAGTAGTCCGCTTAAATCGGACGGGTTGAAAAACGTAATTGCTCCTGCCATAATGCCTCCTTGTTGTTATGATAAATCGCTTCTTGAATAGTGGATTGTGATGTTGATTCCGGTTGAACTGACGCCCTCGCTATCGGACGGCGGCGTAGGCTCTCCGATTTCGATGCCGCCGAAAACGCAAGGGGCGCATTGCTCGTTGAACGACGCACGAAACGCGGTCAATAATTCGCCTGTCCTGCGTCGGGACTGCATGTACAGCGCGTCAATCGCGGCCTGTACCGCAAACTCTATCGCCGTCGTTTGCGCGTGGTCGCCGTCGTCTTCGGTAAGCGTTGCGATGATGATTGCGACGTTGCTTGAGAATGTGGCGGGTTGATTGCCGGGGCGTTGTCCCGTTGCGCTTATTGCCACGCATGGAAAGAATCGGTCATTTTCAGGATTCCATTTATTGTCATTGCGTAAGACGTGCCAGCACCGGACGAGAGTACCAGCGCCGATTTCCTGCGTCCGTATTACGTCCGCAAGTGCCGCCTCAATTGTGCTGGGTATTGGTGCTTTCATTAGTAAGCCGTGGCCTTGATTAGTGCTTGGTCGATCTTGTATTGCATACTGTCAGCGGCCCGATATAGTGCCGTGTCTGCGTCCTTGCGCCCGCCCACGAATGCGGCGTCGGCATAACGGAGATTGTTTGTGATTACAATGCTCGTGATGTCGAAGCGGCGAATAATCAAAATACTGGCGATGTTCGGGACCCCCAGAACCGTCGCAACGCCGCCGTTTATGATGTTCGCCTGCGCCCACTGCCAAACCTTCTTGGCCATGCCCGAGCGGCCTATCTTGCGCTTTTTCGATGTCATGATGGACGGTACTAAATTGTTTTCTGCATCGCCGGGAATGCCCTCCACTTTCTCCCACGGGTATTTTCCAGTCGTGCCGGATGGCGTCTTGAACCACATCCCGTTTTTCTCAAAAAACCGATACTTTCCATACTCGCCCGTCCTGAAAATCGGCTGAAAATACTGTTCTCCTGAAAACGGTTTCCAGCGATTGACGCCGAACCTTGCGCGTCGTCCGTCGTTTCGCGCTTGTTTCGCCTTGGCCCGATCCGTCTTCGATCTTGACGCGGCCTTAAAGAGTGGATTCTTGATAATCGGGCGAAGTTTTGCGGATACCTTACACGACGCCGAAAGCGACTTGCACAAATTCACAGCCGCCCATTTAACGGCCTGTTCCGGCGTCTTGTGCAGGTCTGACATTGCGCTTTCGATTGCGCGGTTAAAATAGTCAACCTGATCTTTCTGACTGTCGAAAACAATGTCTATCATTAGTTTTCGCCCCCCATGTCTAGAATCAGTATCCCGCCCCTCTCGGCATTACCCGTGATTCGCACCTTGCCGAACGCCCCGCCGCGTTCGACCTCGCAAAGCTTGCCGTTAAGATTCCGGTCAATCTTTCCAAGCGCGTCTTTCGGCATGTCGGCAAGTCTGAATTTGACGCTGAATGTAATCCCCTCCTTAACGCCCTGCTCTGTGTATTCAGGCACTTTCTTTTCCGGAGTCATGACGGCCTTTTCGATTACATCGTTTCCGAACCGAACGCGGCAACGGCATTCTTCTATGCCGTCCCACTGAGCGTCAAATATGTCTTCGGATTGCGTCATGGCTTTTGAGTAAGTCCCCGCCCTCGAAAGGGTGCCGCGAGGATAGCGGCGGGCGGGGTGGAATCATCCTCGGTTTTCGGGCCGCGAATGAAGGCGCGGCCCATGCGACTACGGAAGCTCGTATGCCGGAACGACGTAGGATGTAGCGCCGATCTTGACGCTTACCCATTTCGGAGCGGTTCCATCAACGAGCGTAGGCGCGTTCGTCGGCACGGGAGACACCGCACCGGGCGCAACAACTGCTGTAAAGACGGGCGCAAGGGCAAACGTAGCAACGCCGGGAATGGTCGTAGGAATTGCCGTAGCGCCGAGAGTAACGCCGGAACTATTTGATGTTCCGATGTTGACCGCCCCCGCCGTTCCGCTTCCGTTCTTAGCGCCGCCTACAACCGTAACCGCGCCGCCGTTGGCGTTCGCCGCCGTACCCGCGCCACCCGCAAGGCTCACAGCGCCGCCGCTTCCAGATGCCACAGCAAGGCCAGCAATCGGCAACGTCGAAGCCGTTCCGGTAATGCTTGTGGCCGTGGCGACTACGCCAGCTACGGTTTCGGCGCTTCGAAGAGCAACGCGAACCTTTGCGTCAGTGGCGGCGGTAAGCGACTGAGCGAACCCCATAAAGGTATTGCCGCTTGCCGTAGCAGTTGCCGCGCCTTCGGTTGCCGTGCCAGCAACGGAAGTGCCGTCGGCGTCCCAGTAGACCGCGCTCCCGGCGGTGATGATTTCGGCGTTTTGGTCAACGTCGAAGATGCCGGAAACGGAAAGCGCCCCGAGCGTAGAAGCGGCGATGTCGGTCTTGGCGATGCCGACAAAGCTGCCCTGAACCACAACGTCACCCGCGCTTACTGCGACGGACGGGGTGTAGTCAATTGAATCGCCTTCCT
>JALOBN010000089.1 GCA_023228245.1 Candidatus Pacearchaeota archaeon | reverse complement strand
TGGCATCGCGTCAGGACACCTCGCCCAAAGATCTTCAGAAAAGGCAACCTGCTCATTGGATCGGAGAATTCCCAAAGAGTCTCAGACATCGTGGAGTACAATCTGGACCTGCCAGAGGACAGCGGCATGTCGCCGGGCGAATACCTTGGCTCGGCCATCATTCCAGCTCTGCGAGCCTGCCTACGCGAACATGGCGGCCTGAAAGATGAGCAGATGGAAGCGGTGATCATGGTGGGCTACAAGGGCGGCCTATTCATCATAGGAGAGAATTTTACTCTCTCCGAGATTGGCACTTCCTATGAGGCGATCGGTGCAGGTGCCAAGTATGCGCTTGGGTACCTATATGCGATGGAGAAGACTTGTCTCTCGCCGGAGAGGTTGATTGAGGGGGCGCTGAAATGTGCGGAATATTGGTGCGCGGGAGTACGTGGACCGTTTAATATTGTGGAGATGTAATATATGAGAACAACTAAATTATCCGAAGAAGTGTTGGCCGTCCTCAGTGCGGCGAGCATAGAAGGAAATTGCGTCAAATTGACAGGCGACCGACTCGACCGGACGCTCTACCAAGATGTGAACAAGGCACTTGAGGCCATTGGAGGCAAATGGAACCGGAGAGCACAAGGGCACATATTTGCAAGCGATCCAGAAGAAGCGCTTGATAATGCAATTTTGACAGGCGAGGTTACACCGCCGAGCAAGAACGGATATTTCCCAACTCCGACGGCCATTGTGATGAAGCTCTGTGATTTGGCCGATATCCGGCCCGGCCAATTCGTCCTAGAGCCTTCTGCGGGGCAGGGAGCAATCAGCACAGAATTGTACCATCGAGGTGCTAAAGTCTTCGCCTGCGAGCTGCTAGAGGCCAATAGGAAGGTTCTGATGGGGGATGGGATGCCATCCATAAGCTTGTTTGCGGAGCCGGATTTCATGAAGCTGGAAACCAGCCTAATATTTGATCGAGTGGTCATGAATCCCCCCTTTGAAAAAAGGCAAGATGTTTTGCATGTCAAGCGGGCCTTTTCGATGCTCAAGCCGGGCGGAAAGCTGGTATCTATCATGAGCGCGGGCGTGAAATTTAGAGACGATGCGTTGGGCAGGGAGTTTAGGGAATTCGTGGAATTGCATGATGGTGAGATTGGGGATTTGCCGGATGGGTCGTTTGAGGAGAGTGGGACGGGAGTGAATACGGTGATTGTGGTGATGGATAGCTGATTTTGCATCAGTATCTTTAATTCTTTTTGGGAGATGGGAAGGGGACGAAGCGTTTGTGGAGGAAAAGATTAAAATAGGTTGACTTAGTAATAATTACGCATGGCCGTCAAAAAGCTATTATTGGCGTTCTCAGATAGCGATTTCAACGCTATGAAAGAACGGAAGGGCGCGCGCACCTGGGAAGAGTTCGTTTTGGAAGCGGTTTTGAAAATGGAGAAAAGCCCGATGGCACGGGC
Source organism: Candidatus Pacearchaeota archaeon (assembly GCA_023228245.1). The sequence goes on along the minus strand of JALOBN010000089.1, from coordinate 5,864 downwards.
TTAAGGAGAGATTCAGATGGACAATGATAATAAAGGATATTCTGCTATTTATAGCTTCGGATTGCCGGATGGGTTGCCTGCCAGATTTACATGCTGCATTTGTGGTGGACCCGCCATAAGCGAGATAGAAATCAATGATGAGCTAATCTGTGATTGCTGCTATCAGAAAAATGATCATATCCACCAAGAGGCGGATCACCAATATTGCTTTTGGAAGAACTGCAATCACAAAGCAGACATTGCGTATGAATGCAACGGGGAATGCGCGAGGTGCATTGTATGAGAGATATCCAAGGCCAGGGACCACAAACCACCGAAAAACAATATGCTTTGGAGAAGGTTTTAGGGCAATGGTTGGGAATAATTAATCGTATCAAAATTAAGGCGCAAGACCCGACCAGTAAATACAACGCGTCACTGCGAGAAATAGCACTTGGAGACGTTCTTTATGTGGATATGAATTCCGGAAGCGGTTGGAACGAGAAGGCAAATTGTATCGGATCGCCGCTGCTATTCTTGCAGGAAGCGAATGAGTACGATTTCGGACTAGATATAAATTTCATCGAGAAGAAAGCGGACCGGGCAACAGAACTTTATCGCAGGCTTCGCGAAGAATGCCAGCATGAAAAGTTGCTTCCGATGTGCAACGTGCGAACCGGAGATAATCATGAGATACTTCCGACCATAATAGATTGGGGTAAACGATATGGTCTTGTTTACTGTGATCCGGATGGTCCGGAGAATTTGCGAATGGATGAACTGGCAAAGATTAGCAGAAACCAGAACTTCCGGTTTGTTGATCTTCTCATTAGAATATCTGGAACTGGATATAAAAGAGCCAAAAATGGTTCAAAGAACGATCAAAAATATCCAAACCTAAAAGTCGCGTTGCAATCGATCAATAAAACCAAGTGGTTTATTAGGGAAATACGCGAACCGGATCCGTGGCAATGGACCTTCTTATTTGGCACTAATTGGCCCGATTATAAAGCAATGGCCAACGAGAGATTTTATGATATAACCTCAGCAAGCGGAGCGGCGATATTCAATAAAATCTCGTTTACTATCCAGGAGCAGCAGAGTTTTGGTGAGATGATCAGATGACACGGATGGATGTCATCAAAAGTCTTTTATACCATACCGTACCGTATAGTGGCGTGGTGACGTTATGAAGAAGGCCATTGAAGATAAAGCACGCCAAAGGACACTCACCTTTCCGCCAGAAATAGACGACTTTTTGGATACCATACCGGACGGGCAACGGTCCGCGTGGGTAATGGACGCAATCCGGATCAAACGCGAGATGGTTTAATGGCAAACAGACCCGGCCATCCAATGACGCCCGAAATTAATGCAAAAATATCAGCTACCAAACGTGGGCGACCGTCCACTTTCAAGGGGAAACATCACACGGTGGAATCGAAAGCCAAATTGGCAAAAGCACATCTCGGAAAGAAACTTAGCGTCGAGCACAGAGCCAAAATATCCGCGTCCGGGAAAGGCAAACACCTAGGATGCTGTAATTGGGGAAGCAAGAACGGCAGGTGGTTAGGTGGTCTTAGCTATGAACCTTATTGTCCGAAATTTAACAAGGATCTTAGGCAACGCATAAGAGCATTCTTTGATTATCGTTGCGTGACTTGCGGGAAATCAACTGATGATAATCGGAAAGAACTTTGCTGTCACCACGTAGAATATTCAAAGAGCGCGTGCTGCGATGGTGAGCCGGTGCACTTTGCCGCATTGTGCGGACGATGTCATATAAAAACAAACTTCGAGCGCGCGAGGTGGGAAGCAATGTTACATCGCATCATTGATGAAATTTACGACGGGCGTTCGTATTTTACTAAAGAAGAATATAAGCAGGTGACCGCATGAGATGGGACGTTGTATACCAACCCAAGGGCGCTGCGCGGGAATATAGCGAATGGGCATGCAATCTTGTGAAAAGTAAGCCACACAAATCATGCAGCCACGGATGTCTTTATTGCTACAACGAACCAGGAACAGAACCAGGGCCGGTATTAAAAGACGATTTCCTTGGAAGACTCGAAAAGGATTTACCAAAACTAAAAGAGGTTATTAAACCCGGCGAGCGACTATCACTTACGTTCGTGGGTGATATTTTTGATCCAAAATTGCCGGACGGAGTTGCTCGAAAATGTATAGAATTGTGCAAGCGATTTGAGATACCGTTTCAAACATTGACCAAAAACGGTCCAATTGCTATAAAGCATCTCGATTTGTATGGAGAAAACGATCTGTTTGGTGTTACCCTCACATGTTGCAACGACTCAGATTCTCTGAAGTGGGAACCAGGCGCATCTCTGTGGTCAGATCGCATAGAGGCATTGAAGGAAGCTCATAAAAGGGGTATCAAAACTTGGGTGAGCTTTGAGCCGGTGGTAGATCCCAAGCAAACCTTACATTTAATCGAGTTGGTCGCGCCATTTGCTGATAAAATTAAAGTCGGAAAGATGAATAGCAAGAATAATCAGCCGTGGCATTCGGATGAGATCAAGAAAATAAGTCAGGAGACGGATTGGGCGGCATTTGCCGAAGATGCTGTCAAGTTATTGAAATCGCTTGGCAATGAATTTTACATAAAAGACGATTTAAGAAAATTTTTAAAAGAAGAGATACCGGAAGAGAAAGAGGAATGCGGGAAATCGGGAATAGGTAGCATTCATTCGATGCTAAAATCCCTGAAACAGTTCTGCATTCGAGCCGGAAAACAGCCGTATATAAAAGATGGAAATCTGCAAACTTATAAGCCGTCTGGGTGGTCGGGCGAAAAGAACAATTGGCTAACCTTCGATGAAGCTGTAAAAGCCTTCGAATCCGGTGCAAAAGTCAGCCACGATGGAAAATATCAGGCCGTTGATGGTATAGGGTTTTTGGTATCGAGGCCAAAAGATGAAGGTCCGCAAGCACTCGGAGGAGACTTGGATTGCTGCCGAGACCCGGAGACAGGAGAGATAAGTCAATGGGCAACGGCCTTTCTAAACAAAGTTAGACCATTCTATACCGAAGTCAGCTTGTCGAATTGTGGCATACGGTTTTTCTGTTTCGGAAATTTGCCCGGAAAGCGAAATAGCATCTTTGGGCATGGACCGCAGAACGACCTGCCGGATGACAGCAGAAAGCGAATTTTCGAGGCCAAACCAGACGCAAAAAAGAAGGCCGATAAGGGAGATGACGTATTCAATGGCCTAGAATGGTATGAATCCGGGCGGCATCTCACACTTACGGGAAACAAGCTCGATAAATTTTGTTTTGAACTGGAAAATCAAAGCAAGACAATTGCATTGATCTCCCAAATGTTCCTCTTGGATGAAACGCTCGGAGAAGTTTCGACTAACACAAAAAAATATAGAACTTCGGGATCTACCAAACTGCCAGAATTGGATATTTTAAAGGTTATAAACACAAGCGGTTTCACCGAAAATGGAAGGCAATTGATTGGAGCACATCCGATAGAAGGCAGTACCACCGGCCATAACCTGATTGTCGATCCTTCGCGCGGCGTTTGGGCCTATATGCACAATTTCAGAGGCGGGACCGCGCCCGGCGGGGATGCGTGGATATGGTTGGCGTGTGAAAGCGGAGCGATATCTTGGGATCAAGCGGGCGCGGGCTCGCTGCGAGATGCAAAGGTACTTTCGGAAACCTTAAAATATGCTGCTGCGAATGGATTCATATCAGCCGAGGAAATCCAAAAACGCAAAGCCCCATTCATAAGGCATGTAACCTTGGAGCATGAAAATGGATATACTGGAATAGCAGATGATGGAACCATAAAAGAAGTTGTGATTGATAAAAAGGACAGTTCCAAAAAATCCTTGTCTTGGATTTCAGATTGCGCCGTGCATATAATTACCGAAACGATAGCAAGTGATTGTACAGAATTTTGTTTTCATGGCATCGGAGCAAAGGATAAAAGAGAAGTCAAGTTTACCATGCCAGCCGATGCGATGGCTGAACCAAAGAAGTTTAAGGCTGCTTTGATAAACGCGTTTGGGGCACGAAACCAAGTTGGAAGCCTGAATTTTGAGACAGTGCAAAAGATCAGCTTGAATCCGATGCGAAAACAAAGAATAGAAATTCCGACTTGGGACAAAAATATTCCACTGTTGCCGGGCGTTGGTCTAGGCGAAGACTTGGAATTCCGATTATCTCCAATGACGCCCGCTGATGTCTATGATGGTGATATCGAATTGGCAAAGCACACGCTAAGAGAATTTCTAAGCATTCATAAGTATGCTCCAATCCTTTTGGCAACGATCTTGGGCGCTCCGGCGATTGCTAGATGGCATCCAGATGATAGATTTGGATTGGCCTTATGGGGATTGACTGGTAGCATGAAAACGAGCGTGGTGCAAGTGGCTCTTGCGATGTTTGGGATAGGATATTTGGATGATGCGGCGATCCTAAAGCATGGCAGAGGTGGATCGACCTATGTAGGCACGTTGGAGGTATTCGCGGCGGCGGGGATAATGTGTCAGATATTGGACAACGTAAAGACCGTCGATGAAAAGGATAACCTTCAGTACATATCGATTATTCATTCCATAATGGAAGGCAGGGACAAGCAACGCGGGAAGAAAGACGGCGGCCTGCGGGATTCGCGGATATTTAAATGCACTCCGATTATTACTGGCGAGATTCGACCTTCCGAGGCATCAACCACCGCTAGGGTGCTGAACCTGACTTGGACGCGTCCCGACGATGGAAAGCTTACCGTTATTCAGGAAAGGGCGGCTTATCTTCCTGTTATAGGTTATCACTGGCTTAAATATTTAGCAGGAACCGAATTGAATCTTTTGGAAGGATTCAATGAAGCTCGCACAAGAAAGATGGCAGAATTCGCGACAAAGCAATATACGAATCCTGGCAGGCTCGCTGCAATCTATACCATGCTAAGATCGGTTTGGGGGTTGCTTTGCTATTCACCGTTTGGAGATGTCTTCAAGGAATTCACAGATGAATTTGTGATCGCTCTCAATGAAGTCACCGACGCACAAGGACAATCAGTAACCGAGGAAACCGAAGTGGCGCGGTTCATTTCAGGAATAACGGCGATCATCTCGACTCAACCGCACTTGATCCAAGAACATGAATATCAAAAGCCGGATGAATACGGAAAATCTATTTATAAAGATGTTATCGGGCGATGGATAGAAGACGATCTGTTCCTCGTGCCAGCTCCGACCTTGGCGGCTCTAAAGAGACTTGGAATATTTACTCAGATACCGAGCGAAGGATCTATGACCGATGCATTGTGGCAGGCCGGATATTTGATAGGAGAAAAGAAGCCACAGCATAGGATAAACGGGAAAAGACCGCGTGGATGGGTGGTCAGAGGCACGGTTATAGATCCGCAAGAAGTTCAAACGACGATTTGATCATGGCTCAAAATTCTTTTTTGGAAAAATCGGTATCTATGAATTCCGGCTCATTAATTTCTGTGAAATGGCTCATTCGTTTGAGCCGGTATTTTCGATATCAGCCGCTTCAATGGCTCAAAAGTCTCAGGTTTTCAGAAAAAAACAAGAAAACTATAGGAATAAAAAAGATAAAGGAAAGAACGTATATTACACTGAGTAAGTTGAGACAAGAGGAGAATATATACCTATAGATATTGATTTACATGGCTCATTTACTGGCTCAACCCTGGCTCAAGTGGCTCAAACATGTTTACTAGACAACGATTTTACTGGTATTCGCGCTGATCCGTAATCTATATATAGAGCAACCACCCATCTATCCCACATGAACCCAACAACCAGAAAGCTAGTGGCCCAGGGTGGTCAACGGGTATTTACCATATCGCTGCCAGGCGAATGGTTGGCAAAGCATGGACT
>JALOBN010000002.1 GCA_023228245.1 Candidatus Pacearchaeota archaeon | reverse complement strand
TTCAATCTTCCCATCTTTAAGCCAATAAACAATATCTGCATATTCTTTTGCAAGTTCAGGCGAGTGTGTAACCATTACAATTGTTTTACCTTCATCATTTAATTTCTCCAAATGTTCCATAACAATTTCTCCTGTTTTTGTATCAAGATTTCCTGTTGGCTCGTCGGCAAGAATAACTTCTGGGTCATTTGCTAAAGCTCTCGCAATTGCAACTCTCTGCTGCTGTCCGCCAGAAATTTGATTTGGAAAATGATCTGCTCTCTCGACAAGTTCCATTTTTTTCAAAAGTGCATTAACTTTTTCTCACGTTCTTCTTCAGGCATTCCTTGCAATGAAAGCGGAAGCATAATATTTTCTTTTACAGTCAGCGTCGGAATTAAATTAAATTGCTGAAAAATAAATCCAATATTTTTTCCACGAATTTGCGCCAAGTCAGATTCATGCAACAAAGAAATATCATGCCCGTCAAGAAAAATATGTCCTTTCGTCGGAACATCCAAACTTCCAACCAAATGCATCGACGTAGATTTTCCAGAACCCGACGGTCCCATAACAGCAACGAAGTCGCCTTTTTTTATTGACAAAGTAATTCCATCAACAGCTTTTACAATTGTCTCACCCATGTGATAAAATTTTGAAACATTATCAAGATGAATTATCACTTCTTCCTTAGCTTTCATAATCAAAATATCAAAAAAGAATTAATAAATCTTTATATTTCGTCACTGAAAAACTTTAAAAACCTTCCAAAATATTATCTTTTATGGTTTTCAAAATAAACATCGCAGAGAAGAACGGAAAGACATTCCATTTAGAATCAGACAACGAAGAATTGATGGGAAAAGAACTTCATAACAAAATTGAAGGTAAAGATATTTCTGGAGATTTAAGTGGATACGAATTTGAAATCACAGGTGCAAGCGACACATCAGGTTTCACCTCTTTCGAAAATGTTGAAGGAACGGGGTTGAAAAGAGTTTTACTTACATACGGAAAAGGAATGCACAGAAGACCGAGAAGAGAAGGAAAAAAGAAAGTTTCAAACTTCACACCAAAAGGATTGAGAATGAGAAAAACAGTCAGAGGAAAAGTTATTTCTCCAGCGATCGTTCAAATTAATTTGAAAATATTAAAAGAAGGAAACAAAAAATTATCTGAAATTTACGCAGACCAAAATCAGCCAAAACCAGAACCCGAATGGAAAAAGAAAAAAGAAGAAGTAAAAGCTGAATAATTCTAAAATCAAATAAGTAACATTTTTTAATTAAAGTATTCTCAAATTTTTATGACAGAAAAATTTAAGTGGGGAGATGAAACAACTCCAAAAGAAAATCACAATTTAGAAAAACAAGTCACAACAGAACAAGATTATAATGATTTTATTGAAGAGAAAAAGAAATCTTTAGATGAATTTGGAATCGGACAATATTTGGAAGATTTTGAACAAAAAGAAAGTCTGAAAAAACAAGGGATTTCTCTTAGATATTATAGAGTCAGAGATGAAGTTTATTACAGTTTTAATATCAAACCAAATTTGGGAAGTGTTTTCAAAGATAATCCAAACTCTTAAAAAGTAATTCTACAATCTATTTTTATGAATGAAATCCCAGAATTAAATGTCGGAGTTGTTGGACACATCGACCACGGAAAAACAACTTTATTATCAAAACTTACTGGAAAGTTTCCTGACACACATTCTGAAGAATTAAAACGTGGAATCACAATTAAGTTAGGTTACGCGGATATGACGATTTCTAAAGATGGAGAAAATTACAACAATAAAGGAAAAGGAAAACCTTTCCGTTACATAAGTTTTATCGACGCACCAGGACACGAAATGCTGATGGCAACAATGCTTTCAGGTGCTGCATTAATCGACGCTGCAATTCTCGTCGTCGCTGCAAACGAAGGAATCAAACCGCAGACAAGAGAACACTTCACCGCTTTGCAAGCAAAAAAAATAAAAAATATAATTATTGTCCAAAATAAAATTGATTTAGTTACAAAAGAACAAGCACAAAAAAACTACAACGATTTGAAAAATTTCGTCAAAGGAACAATCGCAGAAAACGCGCCGATAATTCCAATCTCAGCACAGCAAGAAATTAATCTGGATAAAATTTTAGAAAAACTTGCAGAAATAGAAATACCAAAAAGAGAAACCCAATCAGAACCAATTTTTTTAATTGCAAGAAGTTTTGATATAAACCGTCCAGGAACTTCTGTAGAAAAATTACACGGTGGAGTTTTAGGTGGAATTTTAAAAAAAGGAAAATTAAAAGTCGGCGACGAAATAGAAATAAAACCAGGATTAATAATTAAAAAAGCAAATCAACAAAGTTATCAAACACTGACAACAAAAATAATTTCTCTCCACAGAGGAAGCGAATCAATGAATGAATTAAGTCCAGGTGCAAGCATTTCAATAGAAACAGAACTCGACCCTTTCCTGACAAAAGCAGATTCATTATCTGGTTGCATCGTCGGTGAAAAAGGAAAACTTCCAGAAATAAGTTACAAAGCAAAAATAAAAACAGAATTATTCAAAGAAGTTTTAGGAATTTCAGAACATAAAGAAGTTGCACCTTTGAAAACAAAAGAAATGTTAATGCTAAGTGTAAATACAACAATCACCGTAGGAACAATTGAAAAAATAAATAAAAATGAAGTTGAACTTTTGTTAAATATTCCAATCGTTTCATTAAAAGGCGACAATGTCGGACTTGCAAGAAACATCGACGGACACTGGCGATTAATCGGCTTCGGCGAAATAATTTAAGAAACTTTTATAATCTGCTCATTCTCTAAAATTTGATGGAAACATATTCTCATTCTAAAATAGAAACATTCGAAAATTGCAAACTGAAATACAAATACAAATACATCGACAAAATAATTCCTGAAGTCCCGAAAAGCATTGAAGCACATTTAGGAAGTTCGGTCCACAAAGCACTCGAAGAACTTTACATAAACGTAATGCAGAAAAAAATCCCGACAATCGACGAAGTAATAAAATTCTATTCAGAAGAATGGGAAACAACATACTCAAAAGACATTTCAATAATGAATAAAGGAATGACAGCAAAAGATTATTTCAATCGCGGAGTTGAATTCCTAATAAATTATTTTATGAAGCACCAGCCGTTCAAAGATAACACAATCGCAACAGAAGAAAAAGTTGAAATAAATTTGGACGACGAGAAAAAATTAATCGGATACATAGATAGATTAGTTCACAACGTCGAGAAAAACGAAATTGAAATCCACGATTACAAAACTAGTGGAAGTTTATTCTCAAGGCAAAAAGTCGAAAACGGAAGGCAGTTAGCATTATACGCTCTTGCAATAAAAGAAAAATTCGGAAAAGATAAAAACGTCGCAATGGTTTGGCACTTCCTTGCACACGATTCAAAAACGGCAATTCCAATTTCAAATGAAAAACTCGTGCTCGTAAAAAAAGAAGTTATAGAATTAATTAATGAAATCGAACACACAAAGGTTTTTCTTCCAACAAAATCACCGTTGTGCAATTGGTGTGAATATAGAAATATGTGTGGGGCATGGAAAACTTCGAGAGGACAAGGAATTTTAGGAATTTAATTATATAAGAATATTTATAAATTATCAAACTTTAAAAAAAGAGTGAAAGCAAAAAATAAAAACAATAATCTACTGATTGGAATTCTAATAATTGTAGGGCTTGTTTTTTGTTCGCTTTTATTAATCAATCTTGTTCCAACAGGTAATATAATTGATGGAACATCAAATAAAAATTCCCAAGAAACATACACCGAAACCTGTAAAGAAGTACAAGTTCCTTATGATTATATAGAAGAATATAGCGAAACAGTTCCATATACTGAAGAAGAATGTGAATCTCAAGAGTTAGTTTACAAAAAAGAAACAGGAACTTGTTTGCAAAGAAAAGATAATTTTTTCTCTGAAGATGAACCAGCAAAATATGATTGTACTATTACAAATTTAGATGATGAAGCGGGAGTCTTTTCAATAACAATCGGATTTAATGTCGGAAATGAAAGATTAGAAGAAACTCAAAATAAGTATATTTACCCTCAATCTTCTGAAACATTTATCGTTGAAAAAGATGCAACAATAGATTCTTGTTATTGCTATGAAAATTCAATTCCATCAAAACAAGTTTGTAAAGATGTTACTAAGTATAAAGAAGTTATAAAAACAAGAACAGTTACAAGATATAAAACAGAAGAACAGTGCGAATAATATTTCTTTAAGTAAAATATCCAAATACATCTTAACAAAATTTAAAAAAATATCCATTCAAAAATCTCAAAGAGATTTTTGCAATTTAATCTTCGCCCTGCTCTTGAACTTTTATCATATCAGTTACAGCGTCGCCTTCCTGAAGTTTTACAATTCTAACTCCCTGTGCAGCTCTTCCCATAACTCGAATATTACTCAACGTTGTTCTTATTACCATTCCCTTCGCAGTTGTAATTATAACTCCATCTTTATCGTCAACAGTAATTGTTGAAACAACATCGCCAGTTTTTTCAGAAACTTTCAAATTAATAACTCCCTTTCCTGCTCTCGCAGTTTTCCTGTAATCTTTTACAGAAGTTCTCTTACCATAACCATTCTTCGAAATTGTTAAAATAGCCTCTGTGTTTAAAATTCCCAAACTAACAACTTCATCATCTCCTTCAAGTTTTATTCCTGTAACTCCATAACTATTTCTTCCTGTCTCACGAACATCATTTGAATTAAATCTAATCGCCTTTCCTTTTTTAGTAGCGAGCGAAACTTCCTCACCTTTTTTTACAACTTCAATTCCAATTACAACATCAGAATTATCTTCTGGCAAAGTAATCGCATGAATTCCAGACGCACGAGGTTTGGAAAAATTATCAAGTGAAATTTTCTTTACAACACCTTTCTTCGTCGCAATAAATAAATCATCTTCAAAAGTCTTCACAGAAATTACATCAGCAATTGTTTCATCCTTAATTCCAAGAAGATTTACCAAAGCTTTTCCTTTGCTGTATTTTTCTGCTTCAGGAACATCATAAGCTTTCAGCCACAAAACTCTTCCTCTCGACGTGAAAAACATTAAATAATCGTGAGTCGAACAAACAATTAATTGCTTGACGAAATCTCCCGTCGCTAAATTGCTTCCGATAACTCCCTTGCCTCCACGTCGCTGTTCTCTGTAAGATTTTGTATCAATTCTTTTGCAATAACCTTTATCAGTAATTGTAACAACAATATCTTTTTCCTGAATCAAATCTTTCTCTGCAATTTCAGTAACTCTTTTCAAAACATATGTCTTTCTGTTGTCACCGTATTTTTCTTTAAGTGCATTAACTTCCTTAATAATTATTTTCAAAATTTCTTTCACGTCCATAAGAATCTTCTCAAACTCTTCAATTTTCTTTCTTAATTCTTCCTGTTCTTTTTTCAATTTCTCAACTTCCAGAGAAGTAAGTTGCTGGAGTTTTGTTTCAAGAACTGCTTGTGCCTGTCTCTTCGACAATTCATACTTTTTCATCAATCCTTCAGAAGCTTCTGTCGCGGTTTTAGATTTCTTAATTAAGTCAATAACAGCGTCGATACTTTTCAAAGCAATTATCAAACCATCAACAATCTCTATTCTTTCTTTCGCTTTCTTAAGTTCGAATTTCGTTCTGTTCGCAATAATCATCTTTCTATATTTTACATATTCCTCGACGACATTTCTAATTGTCAAAATTCTCGGCTGCCCGTTCACCAACGCTAAAAAGTTAACATTAAAACTATCTTCTAATCTTGTGTATTTGAAAAGTGAATTAATTACTAAATCCGAATTCGCACCTTTTCTCAATTCCAAAACAACTCTAATTTTTCCCTTCGAACTCTCGTCTCTCAAATCAGAAATATCTTTCAATTTTTTATTCTGAATCATTTCTGCAATTTGTTCAACCAAAATAGATTTGTTAAGCATATAAGGAATTTCAGTAATCACAATGGACTCTCTCGTCTTTGAATGTTCAACCGAAACTTTTCCTCTCAAACGAAGTCGTCCTCTTCCTGTGCTGTAAAGTTCAACCATATTTCCAAAAACACTTCCGCCCGTCGGGAAATCAGGCCCTGTAACAATTGTGCAAAGTTCGTCAATAGTTATTTCAGGATTTTTTATGTAAGCAACAATCGCGTCGCAAACTTCTCTTAAATTATGCGGAGGAATATTTGTAGCCATACCGACGGCAATTCCCGACGCACCATTAAGCATTAAAGTTGGAAGTTTACCCGGCATTAACTCAGGTTCTTTAAGTGAGTTATCAAAATTAGGAACAAAGTTCACAGTTTCTTTATCTAAATCTTCTGTCAACTCTTCTGCAATTTGCATTAATCTTGCTTCAGTATAACGATAAGCAGCAGGCGGATCACCGTCGATAGAACCGAAATTTCCCTGCCCGAAAACTAAAGGATAACGCAACGAAAAATCCTGCGCCATTCTTACCATCGCATCATAAACAGAAGAATCTCCATGAGGATGGAACTTACCAATAACATCTCCGACAACTCTTGCTGATTTTTTCGTTTGACTTCCAGGCTTCAATCCCATTTGTTGCATCGAATATAAAATTCTTCTTTGAACAGGTTTCAATCCGTCCTCGATTGCTGGAATCGCACGTGAAACTATAACTGACATCGCGTAATCCAAATATGCTTTTTTCATTTCTTCAGAAACTTCAGCAGGAACCATATTTTTATCGTCTTCAGCGGGATGTTTAGTCAAATTAGTTTCCTTAACGAATTCTCCGTCGTCATCTTCGACTTCAACTTCTTCAACTTTAACTTTCTCAACATCAGTGTCGTCTTCTGTTTCAGTTTCTTCTTCCATTTCTTCGTCTTCTTCCATATCGTCTTTATTTTTTTTAGCCATTTTATAATTCTCCAATAACCTCTTTATTTAATCTGTCAAAAAAAGAAACCATATAATCATGTCTCGAATTTGCAATCTCACGTCCGCTGTTTGTTAAAAGTTCATCTTTAATTTTTGAAAGCTTATCTAAATATTCTCGATAAGGAGTGTCTTCAAATCCATAAATAGACGTTTCATTCAAATTAACATTTGGATTGTGTAATCTTGCATTTATTTTTCCTGAAAAATAAGCAGCTCTTAAAATTCCAACCGCTCCAATTGAATCTAATTTATCTGAATCAAATAAAACTTTTGCCTCAATTGTCGACGGGACAAAACCATTTCTGTATCTGTGTGTTTTAATACAATGAACAACTTCAGGAATAAAATTATAATTATATTCTTTTAAAATTTCTTCAGCCATCTTCGCACCTTCTTCCGCATGACAAATCGCTCCGCGGGATTCATCTTGTTTTTTTCTAGCAATATCATGCAACAAACATGCAACAATTAAAATACTTAAATTCGCATTTTCCTTTTCACCAATCTTCAACGCTAAATTCAAAACTCTCTCGGTATGTTCAAAATCGTGCGCCCCGCCAATTTCAAAATAAGGTTGTATTTCTTTTCTTAAATTATTATAAAATTTTTCATCTGTCATTTTATTTTTTCCTCAGGTTTTCTACCATGTTAGGTTCTTTTTTCAAAAGAACCCACTATGCAACTTCCTCCCCTTTCTCGTCTAAATATTTCATAAATTCTTCCTCAGTAACTTCTTTTTCATCAACATCTTTTCCTTTCCATTTACATTTTTTGCATTCCCACATTTTTCCAGTATTGCTTTCTTCTTCTGAATCAAGATTACTTAAAACAAGTTGAATTTTATCACTTTTACATTTAGGACATAATTTTATTTTAAAAATTTTATCTGCTTTTGCAGTTTTCTTTTTTCCACCTATTTTATGTTTCTTTTCCCAATCTGCTTTTGAATCAAATCCTTCTTTAACCCAATCTGGCGTAGCTAATTTTCCCATTTTAATTTATTTTTTCCTCCCACTTCAAAGTTTGATTATTCCAAATATTTATTTCTCCTGAACAATTATATTCTGAACAACCTAAAACTCTCGTAGTAATAACACCCGTATTTTGTCCAACACAGTAATTTCCTTCAAGTTCAAAACCTTCTTGAAGACAATAATATCTTTCTCTCGCAAGACAATCACAATTTTCAGAAAGTTCACTCAAATAATTTTCAGCTTCGATTTTTTCTCGAATTGTATCCGCCGTAATTTTTTTATAAAATAAAAATCCGGAAATTACAATTAGTAAAATTATTCCAACAACCAAAATTATTTTTTTATTTTTTTTATTTTTTTTATTCATTTTATTTTTCATTTTAATATCAAGTTCGCCTCATTCCGATTGTTTCCTGACAATCGCAGGAAAGAACCGAGATTAAATATCGAGGTTCGCCTCCTTAGCATTTTCTGAAATGAAAGCTTTTCTTGCTGGAACATCGTCGCCCATCAGCATTGAAAAAGTTCTGTCTGCTTCAACAGCGTCGTCAATAAATACCTTTTTCATTTTTCTAGTTTCAGGATTCATAGTCGTGTCCCAAAGTTGTTCAAGAGACATTTCTCCTAAACCTTTAAATCGCGTAATTGTAGGATTGCCAAGTTTATCCGATAATTTTTTCAATTCCTCTTCAGAGAAAACATAATAATCTTTATTTTTTCTAAGTCTGAAAAGCGGCGGCATCGCAACATAAACATTTCCGTTTTCAATCAGCTTCGGCATAAATCTAAAAAAGAAAGTAAGTAATAAAGTTTTAATATGTTCACCGTCGACATCTGCATCTGTCATGATAACAATTTTTCTGTATCTTAATTTTTCCGCGTCAAAATTTTCTCCAACCCCAGTCCCAATAACGGTAATCATATTTGTAATTTCTTCACTAGAAAGTGCTCTGACAGGACTTGATTTTTCTACATTAAGAATCTTACCTCTCAACGGAAGAATCGCTTGATTCTCTTTATTACGAGCATTCTTAGCACTACCGCCAGCACTCTCTCCTTCAACAAGATAAAGTTCTGTATCATCGGATTTCTTACTTGAACAATCGTGCAACTTTCCAGGTAATCCTCCAAGTGAAAAAACATTTTTTCTTCTAACTAATTCTTTTGCTCTTTTCGCAGCAAGTCTCGCTTTCGACGCTGCTTCAGCTTTTGAAATAATTTTTTTCGCAATAGCAGGATTCTCTTCAAAAAATTCTGCAAGTGCCTGTGTAACAATTGAATCAACAAAACCTCTAACTTCAGAATTTCCTAATTTAGTTTTTGTCTGCCCCTCGAATTGTGGTTCTGGAATTTTAATGCTGATAATTGCAGTCAAACCTTCACGAACATCTTCACCAGAGAACGCTTCATTTTTCAAAATTCCTTTTCTCTTTGCATAATCATTAATCACCCTAGTCAAAGCAGTCTTAAAACCAAAAACGTGAGTTCCGCCCTCGACAGTATTAATCGTGTTTACAAAACCAAAAATATTTTCCTGATAACCTGTGTTATACTGAATTGAAACTTCGATAACTGTGCTGTCCATTTCTCTTCTGAAATAAACTGGCTTGTGCAAAACTTCTTTCGATTTATTCATCCACTTTACAAATTCCATTAATCCACCAGAAGAAAAAAATTCTTCGTTTTTATTTTTTATTTCGTCGTGAAGAATAATTTTAAGTCCTGAATTTAAAAATGCAATTTCTCTAAATCGCATTTCCAAAACTTTGTAATCAAATTCTACTGTAGAGAAAATCTCGGGGTCTGGCCAGAATATAATTGTTGTTCCAGTTTCATCTTTATTTGATTTTCCAACAATCTCGAGTTTTGTCTTCGGATCTCCTCGTGAATATTCCTGTCGATAAATATTTCCATCTCGTTTTATTTCAACAATAAGTTTTTTTGAAAGAGCATTTACACATGAAACACCGACGCCGTGAAGTCCTCCAGAAATCATATAAGATTTTTTATCGAATTTTCCTCCAGCGTGAAGTTTTGTTAAAGCGACTTGCACAGCAGGAACTTTCAAAGTCGGATGCATATCCACAGGAATACCCCTTCCGTCGTCGATAACAGTCACAGAGCCATCTTTATTTATTGTAACATCAATATTTTTGCAATAACCAGCCAAAGCTTCGTCGACAGAATTATCAACAACCTCGTAAACTAAATGATGCAATCCGTCTTTTCCTGTACTTCCAATGTACATCGCAGGTCGTTTTCGAACACCTTCAAGTCCTTCAAGAACTTTAATCGATTCTGCGTTGTAATTGCCTTTGTCTTCCATTATTCAAAATTCCCTCTATTTTGAATTCGTGCTGAAAATTTATTTTCTGTCATTTATATCACTCAATTTGTTCAGATTACTCTAATTTATATTAGAAAAACGCCAAGATTATTTATAAACCTTTCTGCACAAAAAATCGATTTTATCGACGGTAAACAGAAAATTTAACAGAAAAATTTACGCAGACTTTTTTTTCTTAGAAACCCATCGAACTTTACGCCTTCCCATATAAAAATTCTTTCTACATTTTGGAGAGCACAAAAACTTTACAATTCCATCTTTCAAAACTAAACTAAGTCCTCTTGGAGGTTCGTAAACTTTTCCGCAATAAGAACATTTAGGCATATTGAACTCCTACTTTTTCCAAGCCCTGAACTTCATTTGTAGTTAATGCAATTGGGAATTTAGATTTATTAGCTTCATCAATAATATATTCAAGAACATAATGAAGTAAGGTAGAAGGTACTGAATCCATTATTGAACTATATTTGTTAACAGCCTGTTGAAAAACATCATTGTTTACATCCATACTTATTAAACTATAAGCAAGCCCTATAGCTGAATCTAATCTTCTTTCATCAGAATAATCATTTATACTAGCAACTAATAACGGAAGAATTCTATTAATCAATTTATCAATACCAAAATCTCTAACAATATTTTTAGGAGTTATCTTTGGTTCTACAAAAACAGAATATCCTGAATTAATTATTGGAGTAAATACAACATCGTATTTTTTAGGTAAGGATCTATATTTTTCTGCTTCGCTTTCACTTAATTCGGTTGTTGTGAATGCAGTAACTCCATCACATGAAAGAAGTTCATCAACTAATTTAACAGATTGCTCTAACATTATGTATAAACCCCCTTAGTAACTTTAGACCGAATCTTTCGTGCTTCAATTTCTGTTTCTCTTAACATAAGAATATCTCCAGCTTTTATTGGACCCTTAACATTTCTTCGCATACTTCGTCCTTGGTCTTTTCCAGCTTGAACAAGACATTTAACTTGAGAAATTTCCCCTCTAAATCCTGTTCGTCCGACAACTTCTTCGACGACTGCAGGCACAACTTCCCCAAGTGTAAATTTATCTCCTTTTGCTTTTTGCTGTTGTGAATTATCAGTTTTTTGTTGTTGTTTTGCCATATGACGCTATTCCGATTATTTTAATGAGTTAATCTCAGATTCAGCATCTCCAGAATTTATTACAACTACAGAAGATGCAGGAACAGAAATACCGACAGCGATTCCTAATTTTTGTCTGCTGTCAACTTCGTGACAAGGAATTTTTTTCTCCTTGCATAAGAATGGAATATGTTGAATAATTTCTTTTGGCTCGACATCAGCAGCATAGACAACAAGTTTTGCAGTTCCTCTCTCAATTGCTTTTGTAACTTCGTTTGTTCCTTTCTCGACTTTCCCCGTCTTCTTTGCTTTTTCTACAATCTTATATATGTCCGCCATTTTGTTATGCCCGAGAATAAGTAAGTTTCCTCGCTTATGTTCATCGGAATAGATTAGTTAGAAAAAATTGGTTTATAAAAGTTTCGGGCGTTGTCACTTCCACAGAACTTCAACTTCATCTGTTCGTTGTCTTGGTTTAATATCCAACTTATCAAAATCTTTTTCTTCAAATAAAATTTTTCTACCATCGTAGTTTCTTTTTTTAAAAAGAAATCCATTTTTCTTAAACATAATTTCACCAAGATATGCAATCATCGCACCATTATCTGTTAACAAATTATTTGGCGGAACAAAAAATTTCACACCACGTTCATCACACATTTTTTTCGCCATTTCCTGCAAACGTGAATTGCATGCAACCCCTCCGCCCAAAAGTAATTCTTTTTTTCCAGTATGAGCCAAAGCTCTTTCAGCAGTTTCGATAAGCATTGCAAAAACAGTTTCTTGCATTGAATAACACAAATCTTCTTTAGGATAATTTTTAGAATTAAATTTTTGTTTTAAATTGGTAAGAATTCCTGAAAGAGAAATATCCATTCCTTTTACAACATAAGGAAGTTCAACATAATTTTTACTTTCCGAAGCTAATTGTTGAATTTTTGGTCCGCCAGGAAAACCAATCCCCATATTTCTCGCGAAAGTATCAATAAAATTTCCAACACCCAAATCCAAAGTTTCACCAAAAATTCTATATTTTCCCGTAGAGTAAGCAATTATTTGGGTGTTCGCACCAGAAACATAAAGCATCACAGGATCTTTTGCTTTTGTAATTTTCCCAATTTCCAAATGTGCAATACAGTGATGAACAGGAACAATCGGTTTGTTTAATTTTTTTGAAAGATGTTTTGCAAATTTTATTCCTTCTAATAAACAAGGAGAAAGTCCTGGCCCCTGCGAAAAAGCGATCGCATCAATTTTATCTTCGCTGATTTTAGAAATATTCAAAGCTTCACAATAAATTTTTTCAGAAATTTCAGCGTGATGTTTCGCAGCATTAGTTGGAATAATTCCACCAGCTTCAGTTGTGTAAGTATCTTTTATATTAACTAAGATTTTTCCGTCGCTGACAATCCCAATTCCAAAAGTGTGTGCAGTAGATTCAATTCCGAGAATTGTTGACATAATTAAAATAAGAATAAGGAGATTATAAAATTAATTAAAAGAGAAAATAAAAATAAATTAATTAAAAATAAAAAATAATGCATTAATTTATTTTTTCTTTTTAGCAGCAGATTTCTTCTTTGCAGAACCTTTTCTCTTTCCGCCTCTTGCCATAACAGCTTCACAAACATTACCTTGTCCATCAACATAGTAAAGATGTCCTGGCTTTCTTGTTATAACCTTTTTAACAATAATTTTTCCCATTTTTCACCTCCTTTTTACTTTTAGGATAAAATATTTTAGTGAAATTAATATTTAAACCTTTCTAATCAGCGACGGAAGCCTTAGGAAAAATATTTTTTATTAAATTTTTATTTTTTTTATTAATCGGAATCTCAATCAAAGAAAGCGAT
Source organism: Candidatus Pacearchaeota archaeon (assembly GCA_023228245.1). The sequence goes on along the minus strand of JALOBN010000002.1, from coordinate 92,943 downwards.
TTCTCCGACGGATAAACGCAGGAAGTGAAAGGTTTTACTATCTTCAAGTCAACAATTTCATTTTTTTCATTAATCCACAAAGCAGCAAAAGAAAAAAAAACAAAAAAAGAATGAATAATTATCTTTCTCTTTTTATTAAATTCAAAAATTAAAATTTTAGCTTTTTCTCTTCGAGAAAACATAAGTCCAATTCCTTTTCTCAGCAAATTGCATGACTTTGCAACAACTGAAAATCTTTTTCCTTTATGAAAAAAAGTTACGTTTTTCCACATCTTTTCTTTTTTTATATTCTGCATAACAATGATTCACATTTCTTTCAGTAACAACATCGTGATGAACAAACCCACCACCAAATGTTTTCGGTATGTGCATCAACTCGTGAATTATAACTTTAAGTTTATCTTCTTCGCTAAGTTTTTCAAATCTTTCTACGAGAAATTCTAAAACATAAACTGCTTTTATGCCAATTGCTTTTTGCATTATTTTATTCAGCGCGTGACATCTCGCAATAGTTCCTCTCGACGAAGTCCCAACACTTCTATAACATTTTATATTTGACAAATCAACATGTGGAAAAAGCATTTTAGAAATTTCTTCAGCAGTCTTTTGTAAATCCTCAGCAAATTCGTATTTCATCTTATCTCAACAATCTTTTTATCTGAAGTTCTGCCGAATTTTATGTTTATATTTTTATGTGGTGTCCCAAATTCTTTTGAAAGAAAATTTATCAGTTCAGTGTTTGCTTTATCATTCTCGGGTGGAGATTTCAAATAAACTAAATATCTTCCGTCACCAAAATTTTCAATTGATTGTTTCGAAGAATTGGGTTTTACTTTTATGTGAATTAACATTATCTATTTTCAGGAAGTTTCCATTTTCTTCCGAGAGCATGATAAATTTCCATCTCGGTTTTTCCTGCAATTTTCCTCCCTTGTTTATCAAATAGTCCGTGATTATTTAATTTCATTCCTTTTCTCTTTGCAATCATTCTCAAACCAATTCCAGAACCAAATCTGCTAGAATAAGCAAGAAGCGTCGCTCCCCATTCGTCAACAATAGTATAATATAATTCAACCTTCACACATTCAATCTTCCAAGTCGATTCATGCTCTCCACCCTGAATAAATTTTCCTTTCGTCTTCATAAAATTTTCAAGTTTAATTTTATCTTTTGGAATTAAAACAATATCAATATCAACAGGATTTTTTTCTTTTCGTCTTATGCTTCCCGCAATTTCAATCTTCTTGCAAAATGGCTTCAATGATTTAACAAGTTTTTCTGAAAGCTTCAAAACAAAAATCCCTTTCCTTGTAACAATAAATTTTCCTTTTTTGAAAACAATACGTTTTTCGCTAACCATAAATATTTAATACTCCTTCAACTTATAAATTTTAATGAAAGAGGTTGTAATAGAAAATATAGAAATTCTAACTCCTGAAGAAAAGGAAATTGCTGAAAAGATTTTAGGAGAATATTTCAAAAAACTTAAAAGATTAATTAAAGATTCTCCGACGCTGAAAGTTTATATTAAAGAATACAAAACCGAAGGCAAAGGAAAAAAATTTAGCCTTAATACAGAACTATCTTTCTCTGGAAAAAAATTAAAATCGGAATCTGTGGACTGGGATTTGACAAGAGCACTTCACAAAGCGATGGTAAAACTTCAGACCGAACTTGAACACAAACTCCACGTTAGCGAAAAATATTAATTATCTTGATGTAACAATTTCTAAAGCATCTCTATTTTTCAAAGGATAATCTTTTCCCAAAATCTTTTTTGTTCTAGCGTCAATCGCTCGAATAAAATTCTTTCCAAAATCAGTGTGAAGAAAATATGCAAAATCCAAGGCAGTAGAATTCGGCGGAAGCAAAAAGCAATCAGGCAAAATATTTCCCTTGCTATCTTTCATCTTCGTCGCACCAGCAGGAAAAATTGCCAAATAGCCAAGCAAATTAAAAACAGCGTAATTCAAAATATACTGAACCCCAGTTCCAGTTTCAAATTTATCCAAAACATTTTCTTTAATTTTTTTCAAAGCATCTTTTTGTTTATCATTCAAGTTTCCTTTAATATCAAAAAATTTTTCTCCTGGAATATAATCAATCATTCCAACTTTCGCAGCTTCTCTCAACGCAAGTTCTGAATCAGCAGAGCACGGAATAATAATTGAACCAGGAAATTTATTTTTCAATTTTTCAAGATTATCGACGCCGTTCGGTGTATCCACTTTATTCGCAGCAATAATCATCGGCTTAGAAAGTTTTCTAAGTTCAGAAGCGAACTTCAAAAGTAATTCATCACTCCATTTGCTTGGCTGTGAAGAAAAATTATTTTTCAGTAAAACTTGCTTGACTTGTTCTTCATTAACTTTCAAACCAGAAAATTGTTTAGCAACAGCCTCAACAAAATTAGAATGTTCCATTTCAATTTTCCTAGCAAAAGTTTTCCAAACTTTAATTAAAATATTAAAATACCATTTATCCAATTCGTCCTCGAGAAAAATAATATCTCTTGTAACATCATAATTTTCAACAGATTTTCCTGTCTCGTCAGTCGTCCCAGACAAATCAACAATCTGAATAAAAACATCTGCTTGTCGCAAATCATCTAAAAATTGATTTCCCAAACCTTTTCCTTCAGAAGCCCCTGGGACTAATCCTGCTACGTCCATTAAATCGACAGGAACAAATCTTTTATGATTTACACAAAATCCGTGATTCGGATTACACTGTGTATTAAATTCTTTATCAATACAGTCAACTTTTACATAACCGACGCCGTGATTTGGTTTTATTGTAGTAAAAGGATAAGATGCGATTTCAACTTCTGCTAAAGTCGCTGCTTTGAAAAACGTGCTCTTTCCAACAGAAGGTTTTCCTACTAATCCAATTAACATAAAAAATTCAGGAAAATTGAGTTTATAGTTTTTTTTAAAACAGAAGAAATTTAAATAGATAAAATCACTAAAATAAATGAGTGAACCTTACGCGACGAAGAAGTGTAAGGTGAACTATATGAGTGAGCCTATAGCTCAGCCTGGTTTAGAGCACCGCTCTTATAAGAGTACATTTCGTTAGGAATGTTTTTTCATAGTTGAATACTAAGAAAGGCGGGGGTCCACGGTTCAAATCCGTGTAGGCTCATTTTAGATTTTTTAAAATCTAACGTGGACTTGTCCACGCGTTAAATCCCGAGGATTTCACGAATGCAAAAAATTTTAAGAGCAATGAGTGGGGTCGCGAGTTTTGTAGGCTCATTTCTGTTGAAAACAGAATTGATTTATTAAATTTAAATTTATTTTATAAAATTAATAAAATTTATTTTCTAAACAACTTTCTAATTGCAATCTACAATCATGTTTTCTTAATTTCCCTAAAGCTTTATTTTGGAGCTGTCTTACTCCTTCTTTGGTAAGATTATATTTTTCTCCAATTTCCCTTAAACCGCAAGAATTCCCGTCGTAAAATCCAAATCTCATTTTTAAAACATCTACTTCTTTTTTAGTAAGATATTTATCCATAATTGAATTCAAAGATTCTTCAAGAAGACTAGATTCTAATTCCTGATAACTTCTTAAATCTAGTATAGAATCTCCAATCTCCGAAGGAGATTCACTATTAGAAATAGGTGTATTTAATGAGGTTGCAACTCCAGAAACATTCAATAAATATTGGATATCTTTAATTTTCATTTTCATTTTTTCTGCAATTGCATTATTAGAAAATCCTTCGTCCTGGTAAGTTTTAATATTTTGTAATTTAGCAATTTTATTATATGGAAGTCGGATAGAATTATTAGAACAAGATAAAGAATCTTTAATTGTATGTTCTATCCACCAGACCGCATATGAAATAAGTTTAACATTTTGTGAGGGATCATATTTTTCAATTGCTTTAATCAACCCACAATTACCTTCTGCAATTAAATCTTCAAGAGGAAGTCCACAATTTCTGTATCTTTTTGCAACTTTAACGACAAATCTTAAATTAGAACTAATCAATTTTTCTTTCGCTTTCAGATCTCCTTTTTGAATTCTAACTGCAAGTTCTTTTTCTTGTTCTCTTGTTAAAATTGGAAATTGACTTATTTCTTTTAAATAAATTCCAAAAGAGTCAAAATCTTGGTTGGATCTTTTCATTTAATTCTGTCAAAAAGTTTCTTTAAAAAAATTTGTATTGATTAGGATAATCTCTATTTTTATTAGTTCTATACATATTCCAACAATAAAAATTGGTTTTAATGATTCTTACTCTAAAAAGATAATCGTCTCAGTAGAGGAATAAAGCTTTAAAAACTATTTTTCTCTTTGAATTTCATAATTGCCCCGTTAGTCTACAAGCAAAGCTAAGACTTCCGTGGCAGAGGAAATGCCCCGTTAGTCTAGAGGCCAAGGACACTGCCCTTTCAAGGCAGTAACCCGAGTTCGAATCTCGGACGGGGCATATAAGATTGAATGAAATGAAATCTTATTTTTCAGAAATTTCAAACGAAAGGAAAGGCATAATTTTATTTATTTCCCATTAAAAGAAATAATTGCGTCATTCATTTTTTTATAGAAATTATAATTTGAATGTTTTTCTCTGTAACCTAAGAGAAGTTTTCCCATTCCTTCCCACAAAAAAAACCACCCTGCTGGATGAGCAATATTAAGCAAAACTTTTATTGAAAGACTTTCTGCACCGTCTAAAAAAATAGAAGTTATAACAATCAAAAAACACCCCGCAATAAACCAGTTGAAACCAACGAGATTCTCTTTTGCGATTTCTTTTTTCTCAAGATTAAGATGATGATTAAAATGTTCTTTCAATCTTTTCTTAATTTTAATTTCATCAACAGGGTCTTTTTTGCTCTTCGGAACAAACAACTTCAAACTGATTCTCCCTTTTTTGTCAACAGATGCATGTTTACATTCAGAAATAAAATCAGTAGATAAGGCTCTTTCAGAAAAAGGACGCGGGTCGAAAACAGAAAAAATATCATCGTAAGAATCCAAAATCAACGGAATGTCCTCGTTAGACTGATACATATGTTCAAACCTCTTTTTTTCCATTCCAAATAAAATACTTTTTAATTTATAAATTTCACCATGTAAGTATTTTCAAGCTTGTAACCGATATTTTTATAATATTCACGAACACCAACACCCGAAATTACAGAAATTTTTTTCACTTTTTCTTTTTGAGAAATTTTTTCAGCTTCACCCATTAGTAATTTTCCAAGCCCAATATGTTGTGATATTTTTCCTCTTTCTCCAAGTTTCAAAGATTGCCCATAAACATGAAGTTCCCTAACAAAAGCATTTCCATTTACAATTCTCAATCTCAACAAACCAAATAAAATATCTTCGTCATTTACAATTTCAAGAAAAAATTCTTTTCCATTCGACGCAGAATATTTTGTAATTTTTAATTTCAAATTTGAATCAGTATCTTTAGAAGCAAAACCAATTTCACGATAACGAATTTCTTTAATTTTTGAATTATCTTTTCTCAAATCAGCTTCGATAACTTTTCTCAAATCAATTCTCGTAGTCCCAGAAACTAAATACTCGGGAGGAATTTCTCTCATAACCCTCATAACTCTGCAATAACGCGGAACAAGTTTCATCATTTTATTTAACAAAACTTCAAGCTGTTCTTTCGTGTAAGGTTTATATTTTCCAGCCCAAAAATCTTGTTCAAGTTTGCTCCCTTGAATAACTTGGCACGGATAAATTTTCAACTGGTCTGGTTTGAATCTCTCGTCGGAAAATAATTTTTTAAATAATTCCAAATCTTTTTTCGGATTGCTTCCAGGAAGTCCAGGCATAATATGATAGCCAACTTTGAATCCCGCGTTTTTCAATTCACGCGTAGCGTCGACAACATCTTTTACCAAATGCCCTCTCTGAATTAATTTGTAAATTTTATCGTCGATAATTTGAACGCCAAGTTCAACTCTTGTAACCCCAAACTCACGCATTCTTTTAATAAATTTTATGCAGACATCAGGGCGGGTCTCAACGCAAAGTGCAACGCACCGATGTTTTGATTTTTCATTTAATTTCTGTGCTTTTTCCAAATTAGAAGATTTTCTTTCATTCAATGCATCGTAAATATTTTTTACAAAATTATACTGAAATTCTTTTGGATATTCTAAAAAAGTCCCGCCCATAATTATAATTTCAATTTTTTCCGTAGGATGATTCATAACTTCAAACGCTTTCATTCTCGCTTTAACTTGTTTGTAAGAATCGTAATTAACTTCAGCCGCACGAATTACAACAGGACTTTTCGGCGTGTAACTTTGCGGAACATTCAGCGACGGACAATAAGTGCAATTTCCATGTTTGCATTTTCTTGGAGGCAACATGATCGCAACAGGAGTAATTCCAGAAATCGTCTTCGTCGGTTTTCGAACTTCGTTTTTCGCAGGTTTCAACATATATTTTTTATCAATATAATCCTTTTAAAGATTGCCAAATAAGGTATAATATGGCAAAATTAAAAGTGGGATTTATTCTCGGAAGCGGATTAGAGAATATTGAACTTCTCGAAGAATACAAAGAAGTAAATGCAGAAACTCCTTTTGGAAAAACTTCGTCTCCAATGATTACAGGAAAAATAAAAGGAATCGATGTTGCAATAATTTTCAGGCACGGAAAAAAACACGAAATCCCCCCGACATTTGTAAATAATAGGGCAAATATTTTCGCACTAAAATATGAAGGTTGCAAATATATTTTATCAACCAGCGACGTAAATTCATTAAATGAAGAAATAAAAATCGGGGACTTCGTCGCATTAGATGATATAATTGATTTCACAAAAAACAGAGAATTAACTTTCTACGAAAAATTCGAATTCGGTGCAATGCACGCATACATGAGCAACCCATTCTCAGAAATTTTAAGAAAAAAAATAATCGAAACCTGCGAGGAATTTAAATTCCCGATTCACAAAACAGGAACCGCAATAACAATTGAGGGCTCGAGATATTCAACAAAAGCAGAAAGCAAAATGTTCCAGCAATTCGGAGCAGATGTTTCAACAATGACAATCGCACCAGAATGCATTTTATCAAACGAGGCAGAAATTCCTTACGGAACAATTGCAGTTTGTGGAGACTACGACGCATGGAAAGAAAACATTAATTTTTCAGAAGACACAAATCAAATAAGAAAAGACAGCTTCGAGAAAATTAAAAAAATATTATTAAAAATAATTGAATCATTCTCAAGAGAAGAAGAAATAAAAAAGTTAAAAGAAAAAGTAAGAGTAGTTTATGACTTTCCAAAACAAGGCGAAACTTTCTATGATATCTCGCAATTATTATCGGATAGAGATTCCTTGAAAAAATTAACAGAAATTCTTTATGAAAGATACAAAGATAAAAAAATTGATGTAATAGCGTCGACAGAATTAAGAAGTTTCGCAATCGCAGGAATTCTCGCTGATAAATTAAACACAGGATTAGTAATAATTAACAAAGAAGTTAGAAGAGATTTAATTCAACCAAACCAAAAAGTTCTTTTGATTGATGAGGCGTTCTCAGAAAACTCACAGCAAGTTTGTTCAGACATAAAAAATCTTCAGAGCGAAATTGTCGAATTATGTTTTATCACAGAACATAAAAAATTAGAAAAAGAATTATCTGCACCCGTCTTCTCGTTGATAAAATTCGAAGAATAAAATGAAGAAAGAAGAAATATTAAAATTGGAATATGAAAGAGCCGAAAATTCTGGAAGATTTTATGAGAATTTAATTTGGACACTGAGCCAGATTATAATAACAGCGTCTGCAATCATGTTATACTTTGTCTGGAAAGAAGAAAAAATTTTACAAATAGGATTGTTAATCTTTGGAACTTTTTTGTCGGTTTATTCTTTAATTGCGATTACAACTCTTTCCCAAAAAAGAAAAAGAGAATATGTTATTGCCAGAGTAATTGAAGAAAAAACAAACTTCATCGGAAAAGATAGATATAATGATAAATTTCCCTATTTGAAAACAGGAGACTCATTTTTTGTTGTAGGAATAATTTTAATCGTTTTGGGCTATTTGTTAAGCTGGATAAATTTCTTCAATCAATTTGGAATCGTTTTCTTTCTTATGGAAGTAGTTTTGATTTTAACTATTTTAGCAGTTTATTCATCAATATCCAGGGAAGAATTCACTTTCAAAAAAGAAGTAGAAAAAAATTACTATAACCTATTTCCTAAAGAAAAAAAGAGGTGATAACAATTTCCCAAAGGGGGGGGGGGGGGGGAAAAGAATTAAATACAAATTTTCTCTCATAAAATTATGGATAATAATCAAAAGCAAGTTTGGGAAAATATTGCAGAAGAATGGCACGAGTTCAAAAAGTTTCCAGCAGAAAGCACAATGGAATTTCTAAAAAAACAAAAAGGGAAAGTTTTGGATTTTGGAAGTGGTTCAGGACGTCATTTAATAAAAATAAAATCTGGAAAAATGTATCTATTAGATTTCTCAGAAAATATGATTGAACTTGCAAAAAAGAAAGCAAAAGAAGAAAAAATCGACGCTGAATTCACAGTTTCAAGTATGGTAAAAACACCTTATGAAAATAATTTCTTCGACGCAGCAATCTGCATTTCCGCTTTGCATTGTTTAAATAAATTAGAACAAAAAAAAGCAGTAAAAGAACTTTACAGAATTTTAAAACCAAAATCACAAATCTTCGTCGGTGTTTGGAACAAAGAATCAAAACGTCTCAAGCGACACAAAGGAAAAGAAACTTTAATCAAATGGAACGACAAAGGCGAAAGATATTATTATTTATTCGACGAAAAAGAAATCCACGATTTATTCGAAAAGCAAGGTTTCAAAATAATCAGCACAAGCAATTCAGAAATGATGATAAGATTCGTCGCAGAAAAAGATTTATAAATAATTTTCCAATAAAAAAATCTATGAAAGAAAATATGTTATACGAAGAAAAAATTGTAAAAGTAATCCGTGACCTAGACCGACTCGGAATTGATAAACCAAAAAGAAGAGAATTAATTAGTGTAAGTTTTAGTTTTTGCGGGAGATATTCTGGAATGGACATCGGACTAAAAGAAGGAATTAAAGAAGCATATTCAGAGAATTTAAGAGGAGAATACGCAATTCAAAAAATAGAAGAAACAATAATAAAAGAAGAGAACAAACGATTAGTAGAAATTTCTTCAAGTTTAGATTACTCTGAAAGATGTTTGTTTTAATCTTTTTTCATAATCTTCATCATGTCAAAAAGAGATTTCTTCTCGAAGTCAGTAAAAATATTTTCAGCTAAATCCACGTCAACTTTAATCAATCCGAGCCCAGAAAGAAAAATTGTTCCAATCAAAACATCTTTTTTATCAACATTTTGCAAAGAAAAAATCAACTTCTGAATTTTATTTGTAATTTTCTTAAGTTCCATTTCAATCAAAATTTTTTCTTTCAGTTTATCCAAATCAAAATGATTTTTCATAGAAACTTTTTCCAAAACAGCTCCGTCGTTTCTTTCCAATTCAACAAGTTTAATTCCATTCTCAAGTTCAAATGAAAATGTCTTTTTTATCGACGGAACATAAAAATCAAAATGAAATTTATCTTCAGGAGCTTTCTCATCTAAATCTATAACAAAAAAACCAGAACATAAATAAGCATCTTTATTTTCAGAAATAAATTTTTTATATTCGTCGGAACTTTCTAACTTTTCTAATAAAAAATGTGAATTCATCGTCTTTCATCAATCTCTTTTTTTAAATCATTTACGAAATTATCGATTTTGAAATTTTCAATTTTTGAATTTCCTCTTACACGAACAGCTAAAGTTTTTTCTTTTTCTTCTTTATCCCCGACGACAATTATATAAGGAACTCTCAAAATTTCAGCTTCCTTAACTTTCGCTTGAACAGTTGTCTGCCTGAAATCAGAATCAATTCTTAAATTAGGAATTTCATTTTGAATTTTATCAATTATTTTTTTCGCATAATCATTATTTCTATCTGTGAAATTCAAAATTCTAACTTGAACAGGAGCCAACCACGTCGGCATTCTTCCATTCGTGCTTTCCAAAAGTATTCCGACAAATCTTTCCAAACTTCCGTAAATAACTCTATGCAACATTACAGGACGTTTCTTTTTATTATCTTTATCAGTATATTCCAAATCAAATCTTTCAGGCATTGAAAAATCAAGTTGTATCGTCGACAATTGCCAAGTTCTTCCCAAAGAATCTTTAACGTGGAAATCAATTTTCGGTCCGTAAAATGCACCGTCACCTTTGTTAACTTGATATTTCATTTTTTTCTTTTTCAAAGATTCTTCCAAAACTTTTTCTGCTTTGTCCCACATTTTTTCGTCGCCAATTCTTTTTTCAGGACGTGTAGAAAGTTCAACGTGGTCAAATTGCAAATTAAATTTCTTGTAAAATAAATCTATCAAATCCATAATTCTAAAAATTTCATCTTCAATCTGGTCTTCTGTGCAAAAAATGTGTGCATCATCTTGCGTGAATTGAATAACTCTAAACAAACCAGCGAGAACTCCTGAAAGTTCAACTCGGTGAACAATTCCAATCTCACCAACTCTCAACGGCAAATCTTTGTAACTCTTCGGAGAATTTTTGTAAACAAGCATTCCTCCAGGGCAATTCATCGGCTTAACCAAAAAAGTTCTGCCTTCATATGTCGTCGACAAATTATTATCTTTATATTTTTCCCAATGTCCTGAAATCTGCCAAAGTTTCTTATCCATAATTTGCGGTGTAGAAATTTCCTGATAACCTGCTTTCCTATGCATCTCTCTCCAAAATCCAATCAAACCATTTCTAATTATTAAACCGTTATTATGCCAGAAAACCATTCCAGGAGCAACTTCAGAAAATGAAAATAAATCCATTTGATTTCCAATAATTCTGTGGTCGTTATCTTTCAATTTTGAAGAATCTAATTTTGTTTTTGAAATCTGATTAAGTAAAGTTTTGTAATCATAAGTTTCTTCAGCTTTCACGTCGGCAAATTTAATTTCTCTAGATAATTCAGAAAGCGGATGTCCCTTAACTTTCAATTCAAATTCTTTATAATAACCGAAAGGCGCGCGCGAAACTTTGAAATTTTTTTTCAATTCTTTTTCAGGTTCATCCAAAACTTTAATCGCAATTTCTGGCGAAGCCAAATCACTTGAAAGGTGAGCATAAGGATAAAGAACAATATTTTTCGCACCGACTTGTTTCGCGACGTCTTCAACGTTTTTTACAACTTCTCCTGCAACTTTTTTAATATCAGAATCCGATTTTTCAACAGCACTTAAAACAACCAAAGCTTCCTTGATTTCCTCGCCTTCTTTCTCCTTAGCAGAAAGTTCAGCAACATTTTTCAACGCTTTTTTCAATGGTTTAAATCTAATATAATCTGTATGTAACAGCAAAATTTTCATAAAAAACAGAGAGATAAGAACTTTATAAAATTAATTATGCACAAGTTTTAAAAAAGAATTTATTTTTAGAAAAATATGAAGAAAAAAATAATTTTAGGATTGGCGTTAGCCCTGTCATTAATCCCCTCAGCGAATGCTCCAACAAAAGATTTTGAAAATGAAAGACAAATTAACTATAATATTAAAAAAGAAGTTGAAAAAAGAATAATGTCCCCAACAATAAACGCCAATCTCTTAAATTACAAACTGTTAATAAAAGAAAATATAACAGATTCCTTAGATTTAGAAACACCAGCATTTAGAAATATTATTGAAAGAATAAAAGGAGAGATTACCCTAGAACAAACAATAAAAAAAAGTAGAAAATTTGTAGATGAATTTTACCAAAGTACAGACGAAATTAAGTATGAAAAAGAAAGAATCTTTGCACTTATTTATGCAGAATCCGAAGGAGATAAAAATGCAAAAAGCGGGAGTGGTGCAAGAGGATTAACCCAAATATTAAAATCAACGTGGGAATGGATAGAACCAAATAAAGATTTTTACCAGTATGCTTACGAACCAGTTTCAAATATTAATGTAGGTGTTAAAACTTTAAGTTGGTTTGAAAATTATTGTAAAGAAAACTGCCCTTATTGGGATAATCTTGACGAAGAAGGTAGGATAAAAATCGTTTCTGCTTGTTATAATGGTGGGCAAAAAACACTAAAAGAAAAAAATTGGGACATTTCAAAAATGTTTAATGAAACAAGAGTATATTCATCAAGACTTTTATGGGCTTATAATAAATTAAAGAAAGAAGACATTGACTAAATTTGTTAAAAATTATTTCAAAAATTTTTCAATTTGTTTTTTAGCAAGTTCTCTTTTTTTCTGATGCTCTCATTTGACTGAAAGGAGAATGAAAGGACTAATTGCGAAGCAAAAATTTATTTATTTCTTTTTTTGCTTTTTCTCTTTGCAATTGGTGCTTTTTGAGAAAATTATTTATCTTATCAATTAAAATTTGTTTCAATTCAGAAGTCAAAAGTTTTCCTGATTTGTAATCGTCATAAATTTTCTGAAGTTTTTTATCGTCGGGTTCAAAGAAAAATCTCAAATACTGAAACGAAACATCCACATCGGGATTTCCTCCTTTTTTTCTGTGTTCTTCCAAAGTATCTCTGCCTCCAGAAAAAGCGTATCTTTTAATTTTTGTTTCAACTTCTTTAGCAGAATCGGTCAAAGCAATAAACGAATTTTCATCTGAAGACGACATTTTCCCACCTGAAAGCCCTGGAATAAAAAAATGATAAGTCGAACTAATTTGTGAAAAATTAAAATCTTTAATTTTCTTTGAAATATCTCTCGCTAATCTTATATGTGGGTCTTGGTCAATTCCTACAGGAATTATAACAGGACAAGTTTTCTCAAATTCTGGAAGTTGAGCATGCAACATATCTGACGCCTGAAGCAAAGCAGAAATCATCTTCCCAGGACCGATGTCTCCGTAAACCGCCTTGAATTCATTGAACGTCGCGTATCGAGCAAGAAGATTTTGCAGTCTGTAATAAGCGTTCGATTTTTTCGCGTCAGAACTTCTTTCACTTTGAAAATAAATATCGCAATTTTCTGGTTTAAGTCCTAAAGCAATATAATTTGTAATATATTGTTCAATCGCAATTTTCCGACTTTCTTCCAAACTTTGCCCTCGAGCATTATACGCTTCAATGTCAGCAACAGCAATATAAATTTTCGCACCAAGTTTCTGATAAAAAATCATCTGCTGAGCAAGAATCATGTGCCCGAGATGAAACTTCCCTGTCGGCATAAGCCCGGTCATCATAACAAATTTTTTCTTCTCCTTAATCGCGTCAATAATTTTCTGAATATCCCGATGTGCAAAAACAATTTTTCTCCTAAACAAAACATTATCGTCAAAAACATCAGGAAGTTTACCCAGAACCGAAACACCAAATTCTCTAATTAATTTATCATAATCAATTTTTCCAGAAACTTCCCAAGGATTAACAATAAACGCCTCTGACTTTTTCATTACCAAACAAAGCAGGTTTTATTTTTAAACTTGTCTAAAAAATTTATTACAGCGACAATATTTATAAATAATAATTCCCGTTTTATAGAAGGTAAATAAATACAATTCATCTTAAACAAAATGAAAAGAGGAATAATCTCAATCGCACTGTTAATTTTCTTGTGCAGTTTTATATCTGCAGAAATAATTTTCACAGAACCGCTCGAAACAATTTACAATCTCGGCGAAGTAATCAACGTGCCTGTAACAATAAAAACTGTTAGTGACGCTTCTGGAGTTTTCCAAATGGATTTAATCTGCAACGGAACAAAAATAAATTTTTACAAATATAGCGGGATACAATTATCAGCAGGTGAAGAAAAAAAAATAGAATCCTCTTTATTATTAATACGAAACATCATAGGAAATGAAAAAGGCAACTGCAGAATAAAAGCAATCCTCGGCGGAGAATATTCTTTAACAGACGAATTCAAAATTTCAGATTCATTAATTATAGGTTCTGCAATTACGCAAACAGAATTTAATCCAGAAGAAACAATTTCTATTTCTGGAACAGTAACAAAAGAAAACCTCGAAAAATCAAACGGGTTTATTCAAGCAAGAATTATCTCAGACAACGAAGAAGTTGTAAAAGATGGCACAATCAGCAACGGAGAATTTGAATTAGATTTAACAATCCCTTCAAAGATAGAAGCAGGAAATTATATTTTAAGATTAACCGCAACAGAAAAAGACAGCGACGGAATAATTACAAATAACGGAATAAAAGATTTTGAGATAAAGATAAAACAAAAGCCAAATAATTTAGAATTAATTCTCGAAGACACAGAATTCCTCCCAGAAGAATTTGTAAAGATAAAAGCAATACTTCACGATCAAACTGGAGAATCAATCGCATCTTCAGTTTATATCACAATAAAAAATTCAGATAATAAAATCATCGAACAAAAAGAAATCAACACAGGAGAATTTTTAGAATATGAAATCATCCAAGGAGAATTACCCTCCGAGTGGAAAATTTATGCAGTATCAAATAAATTAAGTACAGAAAAAGAATTTTCAATTTTAGAAAAAGAAAGTGCAGATATTAGTATAATTAATAGAACACTTTATGCAGAAAATACAGGAAATATTTTTTACAATAAAACATTATTAATTAAGATAGACAACAAATCATTAAATCTTGAAATAAAATTAAAAGTTGGCGAAAGCAAGAAATATATTCTTAATGCTCCCGACGGAGAATACACAATAAAAATATCTTCAGAGGAACACGGAGAAATCAGCGAGTTAGTCAGTTTAACTGGGAACGCAATCGGAGTCAAAGAACTTTTTAATTATAATTCATTAAATATTTATATGTGGATATTATTAATATTCGTATTATTTATGGTAATGTTAGTAAGTTGGAACAAAGTTTACAAGAAAAACTTTTTTGAAAGGATTAAAATTAGAAATAGAGAGAAGAAAGAAAAAGAAACTCCTGTAATTGGAAGCGGAGATTCAAAAAGAGGAAGCACAGCAGAAATATCTTTATCCATAAAAGAAGGAGACAAGCAAGAAGCAAGTTTTATTTGTGTTAAAATAAAAAATATAAAAGATACTAAAGCAAAAAGAGGAAGCGGCTACGAGACAATTGAAAAATTAAGAGAATTAGGAGAAGAACATAAAGCAACAATTTACGAAGACAAAGATTATTTATTCTTCATCTTAGCTCCTGCAAAGACAAGAACATTCAAGAATGAAAAAACAGCATTAGAACTTGCAGAAAAAATACAAGAAATATTAATCGATCACAACAGAAGATTCAGTGAGAAAATAAATTACGGAATTTCATTGGATACAGGCTCGATAATTGCAAAAATAGAAAACGGAATTTTCAAATTTATGAGTATGGGTCCTTTAGTAACTTCTTCAAGAAAAATTGCATCATTATCCAACGAGAACATTTTGTTAAGCGAAAAGATGAATGAATTATTGAGATTAATCGCAAAGACAGAAAAAGAAATTATCGACGGAACAAACATTTACAGATTAACAAAAGTAAAAAAAGAAAACGAAGAAGCGAAAAAATTCATAAGCAAGTTTATGGAAAGACAAAAAAGAGATTAATCATATAGTTCTAAAATAGAATTCACAACTGCACGTTTGACTTCAGGATGTTTTTTTTCAAAATCATTCAAAAGGTTATTTATTCTGTCTTCTGTTTTTTTGACATTTTTATATTTCAAATTTTTTAACTTTGCATAAAGCAAAACTTCTTCATCCAAAAAAAGATAAAGGGGTTTTATGAAATTGCCATCAGAAGGAAGAATATTCTTAATTTTTGAAACATCTTCGTCAACAAATGATTTTACGATATCGTGAGATTCTGAATCCAGCGTAGATGTAACGGCAATTTTATTTGCTTTTTTATTAGGAAGTTTTACAATATTAAACCCATATTTTTCTGAAATAAATAATAAAATATTTTCAAGAACAACTTCTCTGAAACCTTCGCTCTTTTTGTAACCAATAACATCACCAGATTTTATCAAATGATATTTTCTCAATGTGAACAAAATTTTCTTGTTAAAATAAGTTATAAAACACGTCTTGCAGAGTTTTCTCTGATTCGTGAATTCATAAACTGGATTTGTTTCGCATTGTTTACACATAAAAAATTTAGAATAAGCAAAGTTATAAAATTATTTATTTCCCTTTTTTTGCATTTGAACTGGCTTTTTCTCTTTGAATTTCTCTACGAGGGAAGATATCCAAAATCCAACTCGGAAAGCTTTGAAAAATACTGCAATGAGAATTAATAAAATTCCTGCAATCAACAATCTGATTGAAACAGGGAATGCAGTTGAAAAGAAAATCCCCAAAAATTTGAAAAGAATCCCATCTGAAAATAAAGAAAATATATCATTTATTTTGAAAAATATCAGCGACGAGAAAACCATAAAAATTCCTGGAAGAAGGAATGTGTTTGATTTTCTTTTAGTTAATAAAAATAGCAAGCCAATTAAAATCAGCGACGCTAAAAGTGAATAATAGAAAGCCTTGTTAGAAAGAATTTGTGCTTGTTCTGAAATTAAAAAAAGTGGTGCATCTTGAGGCGTACTCAAATAATCAGTCGCATTCTCAGAATAATTTCCATAATAAATTTTATGAACGACACTTCGAATACCTTCGTCAACAACAACGTCAATTCCTTGAAGAGCAGACTCGCACGGAATATCAAAAACAAGTCCTTCATCGCTAAAGATATATTCTGAATTAATAACAACTTCGGAATTATTCTGACAAAAAGAAACAATCATGGGATAACGCTGTTCAATAATTGAAGTAACATTCAAATCAGTCAGAACATCTTCAAGAACAATTTCAGCTTTTTCTTGAACATTTTCATAAGTTAAAGATGAAGATAAAATACCAAAAAGGTTTAAAGAGAATACAGAAAAAAATAACAAAACTGCTACGATGACTACAAAAAAACCTCTTATTACTCCCATAAATAATTAAGAAAAAAGAACTTTATAAATTTTATTTAGAATTTTCATTTATCTTCTTTTCTTAACATGTTTAAACAAAACAAAAGTAACAACAATTAAAGCCAATAAAATCATCGCAATGACAACAAAGAAAATTATTGATAAATTATTTCTAAAAAAAGTTCTGACATCGAAGGTAAATTCTTCAGATTGTTCCAACTCTTCTTGAGCCAGACATTTTCCTTCAGAACAACCATATTCACAAACTTCAACGACGCTGGAAGTTCTATCTGCAGAACATAATTTCAAATCATTACCAGAACAAAATAATTCTTCTGGAATACAAAGAGTTTCGTCAAAATAAATCGCGAATAAAGAAAATCCAGAAGAAATAGATTTAAAGTAATAATAAGTTGAATCGTTGCCTATTAAAGTAGTGTTTAACATTTCCCATTCTGAAGAATTTTCTTGTTTTCTTTTTAAAACAATTTTTGAAACATTTCTTTCATCAACCCAAGATTTTCCTACCTTAAACTCTAAAGAAACCGAATTAATATTCTCATTTGTTATTCCTGTTTTATTAATTTGAAAACCTTGATAAATATTATTTGATGAAAGTCCCGAGATAGAATCAGAATCCAAAACAGTAATTTTTAAAGAAGCATATGAAATATTTTTACTTGACTCTAAAATTAGTTTTGTTAAATAAATTCCTTCAACAGATATTGGAGAATTAATTTCTTGATTGGATTTGATATTTGTCAATACCACCGTCTTTGTTTTTTGAGTTGCATTCGTAGTTGTTGCAGAAGACGAAGAACTTCCACCAGAACTTCCTCCGCTACTACCTGATTCTTCTTCCGAAACCTCACGAGTAAGAGTTACATAAGTTGAACTTGAATTTATATTCCCAGAACTATCATTTACAAAAACATAAATTGTATGATATTCTGTTTCTCCCTCGTCTACTGAAAAAGCAATATTAACATTTTGATCAAAAGTTACATTTTCTCCATCGTCGACATTATACCAATAAGTAGAAATTCCAGAAGCGTCACTTGCAGTAACATTAAGAAAAACACTAACTGCTCCAGAAAAAGATGAACTATAACCATTTATTGGAGAAGTAATATTTATTATAGGAAAAATGCTATCAATATCTTCTTGAATAGTTATATTATGATCAGACATATGGGGAAGAGTAAATTCGATAACTCCCGACGATATTGAAACATAATAAGAAGAATTTTGGGAAGTAACAATATTATTTATCACCGTCGTGATATTAACTCCATTATCATAAATAGTATAATCATCAAAAGGAAGTGTACTCAAAGTTACATTTGTTCTATTAGTATAAGTTTCGGCAGAAATATTTAACCACCAGATGCTATTATTTAATGAATAATTAATAGTTCCGTATTTCCCCACGTCGTCTATAAATTCTACACTAAAATTTTTGTTTACTAAATATCCACCAATCCTTAAATCACCCGAAGAAGGAATTGAAACTGGGGTTTGATGAGTATTAAACCACCATAAAGATTCTGCATTTGCATTAGAATAAATTTCGTGAACTCCATAAAATTCCGAATAATTTATTTCTTTCTCGTAAAGATGTAAAGAAGTATTAAGATTTCTCCCAATAGAAATATTAACTCTAGGATCAACAGTCCCGTGCATCGCCATTATTGCTGCTTGAGTATTATAAGATAATAATGTCCCATCTCGTGAATTATATGCTTCAATATTTTCACTAGGACTAAACCCGATTCGCACTTCCATACTATCCTTATCATCTTGGGCTGCAGTTGCATACCATTTTGTTATATTAACAACGCCTGAGTTTGAAAAAGCAGCAGTAAAATAATCAGGATATTTTGCAGAACAAACAATCGCTTTCCCTCCCCCAGCAGAATAACCCCAGATGTAAGTATTCGTATCATTCAAATATAAGGAATATTTTTGTTTAACTTCTTTAATTGTTTCATAAACGTCTAAGCACTCATATCCAAAAGCATCTCGGTCTCCCTCGGAATATCCTTTACCTCTTGTATTCAAAACAATTGCTAAATAACCATTATTTCCAAAAAACTCTCCTCTAATTGCATAATTACTTTTATCAGAATCCCACGAATCAGTTATTATTACTACGGGCCCTTTATCATAAGTTTCTCCGTCAAAATAAATATTATAATATAATCTTAATCCTTGGGAATTCACAAAAGATTCATCTACTAAAGAAATATTTTTTGTTAAATTAAAAGAATACTCTGCATTAAAAATATCCCCCTCGGTGTTATTACAATAAAAAATAATTGTATGATTGCCTAAAGAAATATTGCTATGAAAATATCCATACTCGGTTGCAGAATTTTTATCCATAGTAATATTAGATGTTCCATTAACAGATAACCAACATTGA
The DNA here is from genome assembly GCA_023228245.1 of Candidatus Pacearchaeota archaeon. The sequence continues at coordinate 73,597 of JALOBN010000002.1, read as the reverse complement.
TTAGAAACCATTCCTTCAGTAGTAATGTTGTAAGTAATATTATTTGGATAAATTATAACTGATGCATTATTCAAAACATTAATCTGTAAATCTTGACTAAAATATAAAATTAAATCGCCCAATAAAGAAGGAGTAGAAGAACCAGCTGAATCTGAATTTAAAATTAATTTGGGTCTTATCATATCAAAAAAAGAATATCCCGTCGCTACAATTTCCCCTTCTGAAAGTTGCATCTTGTCACATTCAACCCAGTTTAATCTTTCTCCAAGATGAATTAATTTAATTTCTTCTGAAGAGAGAGTTGTATTGAAAAGCATTAATTCATCAAGAGATGCGTTAATCGATCTATTATCTTCAAACTTATAAAGATAGGTTCCTATTTGTAAATCAGAATTACTCCCATTATAAAGACTATTAAATCCAACGGTCTTTGGGCTTTCTGGTCTACCATTAAAATAAAATATCGCTTCATTTGAACTTATGTTTAGTGTTATTCCGATATCTGTCCAATTATTTAAAGAAATTACACCTGTAGAAGTTATACTAGAAGCAGTTCCATTCCAACCTCTCAAAACTAAGTGACCAGAAGAATCTACTCGGATAATCCAATTCCAAGAATTAGGATATGTTGAACCAATTATTCCCGCATCTGAGACTGGAAGAGACTTTAAATAAATTTTCCCTGTAAAACTTAAACTATCTTTTAAAAGAGATTCATTGAAATTATTTATAATCAAATAATCTTCTGTTCCATTTATAGAAATAGAATTATTAAAAACTCCTTGTGAAACAGACACATCTCCAATAGCAGTTCCATTTAAATTATTTCCAGAAGAATCATCAAAATTAGAATCAAAATGCCAATATCCTAAAAGTCCAGGGTAAGTTTCATTATATCCTAAAGAAAGATTCCACGCATCGAAGATAATTTCTGCGTTTGTCCCTTCTGAAAAATAAAAATTAGAAACATTAAGATTAACATCCCCTTCATCAACAGAAGTAGTTTGAAAATAAATTTCCCCAGAATTAATAAATCGTCCAGATTGATTATTAGAAACATCAAAAATTTCTGTAGAATTTAAAGAATCATTAAAATACATAACCCAATCAATAGTCCCATTAAATTCATTGCTCTCGTTAAATGAACCAATAATAAAAGGCGAATCTGAATTATTATAAATAGCCAAAGCATCTGCAGAACCAGATAAAGAACCATTAATATAAAAAGCAATTGAAGTCCCATTATAAACTCCGCACAGGGTATAATTCTGATTTTCATTTAATTCATATGTAGACCAAATCCTTAAAGAATCATTTCCAGTTACAGAATAAATAAATCCATAAGTATTATTCTCATTATTTTTAGCTAAAAGAAAAGACCTCCCCCCACTAATTGGAACATATTTACCAACGATAGTAGAATATGTCTCTCCGTGTTGGGCTATATTAAATTTTGCACAAATTGAAAAAGGAGATGAAGAAGAACTTCTATTTAAAAGAGGATTATCTGCAACTTCCACCCAATCTCCTTGACCATCTAAATAAAGAACTTCTTCAGAAGAGTAAGCATCACCGTAAAAAATTCCATTTAAAGAATTACCCGAAAAATCAAAAGCTGTAGTGGAATTATCATTTTCAAACTCCCACAAACCCTGTAACGAAATGTAAGGAGATATTGAAGATACTTCTAGAAAAGTTATTCCGTTTTGGTTAGAAATATTTGAAGAAGAAAATAACGGGGACAAATTTAATGCAAAAACAAATGAAATTAAAATAAAATTGATTAAGATTAAAAACAAAAAAATAACCTCCTTTTTGATATTTTTTATTATCATTATTTATGTCAGTTATTTAAGAATAAAAACATTATGTTTTATTTAATTAATTTAATTTACATTTTTTCAAGAAGTGAAATTCTTTTTTCAATAGACGGATGTGTTTTTCCTACGTCCTTGAAAGGATTTGCAAAAAATAATGGTGCGACTGCTTTGCTGACTTTTTTTTCTGGTTCATTTACTGATTTTATTTTTTTCAAAGCACCAATTAATCCTGGCGGATATCTAGTAAATTTCACAGCGTTCGCATCAGCAGAAAATTCTCTCTTTCTTGAAATAGCAAGTTGAACTAATCCAACAACAATTGGAGCAAGAACAGCGAGGACAACTCCAATCAAAATAAAAATTGCTTTGCTTTTATCATTATCACTGCTTCCATTCTTGAACCACAAACTTCGCAAAAATATTTCTGAAATTATTGAAATCATTCCAACCATAACAGCAACTAAAGTCATATAACGAATATCATAACTTTCAATGTGCCCAAGTTCGTGAGCAAGAACCCCTTCTAATTCTTTCTTGTCTAATTTTTCTAAAGCACCTTCAGTGACGCACACAACAGAATGTTTCGGGTCTCGCCCAGAAGCGAACGCATTTATTTGTTTAGACGGCATAATGTAAAGTTTCGGCATCGGCAAACCAGACGCAAGTGTCAAACCTTCAACTAAATCGTAATATGATTTTGAATTTTCTCTTCGAGCTTCGCGAGCACCGACGCTAAGAACAGCAATTTTTCCTGAATTGTAAAAACTGAAAACAGTGTAAGAAAGTGAAATTATAATCGATAAAATTAAAATTGTAAAAATATCAACTTCGCCCCACGCCATTCCAATTGCATAAATCAAAGCAACAAGAACGCCGAACACGACGAACATCAAAATATAAGATTTTAATTTATTTTTAGCAATCTGGTCACGGAAATCTATTCTTTTATTTATCATTTTGATTTAGTTTTCTTTTACAGTGTAGCTTTTCTTTTCTGAAAAGAAAAACCCATTTTTCTGTCATATAATACGAAAGAGAAATTAGTTTTTAAGATTTCTTCTTTTCAAATCTTGTTATTTTTTCAGAATAATTTTGAGAACCGCATTTCGGACATTTTTTTAAATCTTTTAATCTATCATTTGATGCTTGAGCATTTCTATTTGCCTGTGCAGAAGTTGCAAGATTTCCAGAAAAAGCAGTGCTAAAACCGATTAATCCATTTAGTTTTTGTTGTCCAATTAAATTCTCTTCATCTTTTTTGAGAGAATGCCAAATCTTTCCACATTTATTACACTCTCTTTCATATTCTTCAACCATTCTCTTCTCTCGTTCTATTTCGTTGGAATAATTTTCTTCATAATTTTTTGCCCACAAAGTAATATTCTTAATTGTTTTATTTTTATAAAAAAGGAACATCGAAAAAGAATAAAGGATACCTAAGATAGCCCAACCAGGGATACTAGTGATAATTGTAATAACAAAAAGGAGGACTAAGGGAAGAAGAATCAATAATATTTCTTTCCAATTATATTCAAGTTTATATTTTTCTTGTAACTTTTTACGATTGAAATAACAATATCTGTTTCTTTCTTTTTCAGATTTAAATTTTTGTCCGTCAAATTCGGTTATCATAAAAAGTAAAAGAAAGAAGAAATTAAAAATTTATCTACTTCCATTTATCCTTATTATTCATTTCTTTAATCCAATATCGTCGAGTATTTTTATACATCTGAATGCATGAAAGAATAATCATATAAAATAAATAAGCACCACTCAATATTATTAAAAAATATCCAAAAAGAACAGGGACTATCCAGAAAAGCAATATTGAAAAATAAAATCCAATCCCTCCTAAAACTACACCAAAATAGGTCTGATTTACAGGTTCAGGTATCTTTTCCATTTAACTAATTCTAAATTAAACTTTATAAGAATTATTGCTTTTTAGAATTCTACTTTAACATTCTTCCGTTCAGATTCAGCAATATGCAAATATTCTCTTGCTTTCTTTCCGTAAATTCCTGCGAAGAAAACTCCAGGGAAAGTTTTGCACAAATCATTGTAAGATAAAATGCTGTCGTTGTAATATTGTCTTGAATAAGCGATTTTATCCTCGGTAGTTGAAAGTTCTCTCTGCAATTCCAAAAAGTTTTCGTTAGATTTTATATTAGGATAATTTTCAGCGATTGCAAAAACAGATTTCAACGCAGATTCTAATTTATCATTCGCTTTAATTTTTCCCTCGATGTTCCCTGCAGAAACCAATGCCTTTCTCGCAGAAGTTACAGAATCAATTATTTTCTTCTCATGTTTCGCGAACCCCTTCACAGTTTCCAAAAGATTAGGAATTAAATCCGCTCTTCGTTTTAACTGAACATCAATTTGACTCAAAGAATTATCTATTCTATTTCCTAAAACAGCGAATCTGTTGAAGTAGTAAAGAAAAATCAACGCTACTAAAACAACGATACCTAAAATTATCCATCCTATCATAAAAAGATTAAATGAATTATATTTATAAACTTTCTTGATTAAGATTTATTATGGTTCAAGTAAACAAAGAGAAGTGTGTCGGATGCGGACTTTGTTCTTCTTTATGCAAAGAAGTTTTCGCAATGGGAAAAGACGGCAAAGCATTCGTGAAAGCCCAGAAAAAAATCCCGTGCGTGAAAGAAGCAATTGAATCCTGCCCCGTCGAAGCAATTTCTGAATAAATTAATTTTAAAGAAATATTTATTAACTATATTTGTTTTTTCTAATTATGCAAGAAAAAGAGGGAAAAGTTGATTTCGTAAAATGGTTTTCTGAACTTGATAAAAACTCAGGTAGCTTCGCTGGAGGAAAGGGTGCTAACCTAGCCGAAATTTACAACATAAAAGTAAATGTCCCGCCAGGATTCGTCGTCACTGCACAAGCTTATGATTATTTTATAGAAAAAGCAGGAATAAAAAAACAGATAGATGAAATATTATCAAGAATAGATTACGAAAACACCGACGAATTAAACGAGTCAACAAAACAAATAAGAGAATTAATTGTAAACTCAAAACTCCCAAAAGAAATGGAAGATGAAATTTTAGAATCATACGAACTTCTCGACACAGGTGATTTAAAAGACACGCACGGAACAATTTTAGAAATTTTAAAAAACGCAGAGCCAATTTTCGTCGCTGTTCGTTCAAGTGCAACAACAGAAGATTTAGCCGACGCAAGTTTTGCAGGACAGCAAGAAACATTCCTAAACGTAAAAGGAAACCCCGAATTATTAAAACATATCAAAAAATGTTTCGCATCTTTATTCACAGCAAGAGCAACATATTACAGAAATAAAAAAGGATTCGTGCACACAAAAGCAAGTCTCGCCGTCGTAGTGCAGAAAATGGTTGACTCCGATAAATCAGGAGTTATATTTTCTAAAGACCCGACAAACAAAACAACCGATGTAATTATCGAGGCTGTTTTCGGATTAGGTGAAGGAATTGTTTCAGGACAAATCACGCCCGATGAATATATTGTCTCACCAGATTTAGAAATTCTCACAAAAAATATTAAAGAGAAAAAAATTGCAATCACACGAGATTCTTCTGGCGGACATCAATTAGTTAAATTAACTCCAGAGAAATCAAGACAGCAGGTTTTGAAAGAATATGAAATAAAAAGATTAGCAGAAATTTCTTTGCGATTAGAAGAGCATTATAAAAAACCACAGGATATTGAATTCGCAATTGAAAATGACGAGATTTATGTTGTGCAAACACGTCCGATAACGACGATAGGAAAAAAACTTGAAGAAAAAGAAATTTCAGGTGAAGTAATTTTAGAAGGACTTGGAGCGTCTCCAGGAGTTGCATCAGGAGTTGTAAAAGTAATTACAGACTTAGCAGATTTAGGAAAAATTGAAACAGGAGATATTTTAGTAACAACAATGACAAATCCAGATATGGTTGTAAGCATGCAAAAATGTTCTGCAATTGTAACAGATGAAGGAGGATTAACTGCGCACGCAGCAATTGTTTCAAGAGAAATGGGAATTCCTGCAATCGTCGGAACTCGTGAAGCAACTAAAAAATTGAAAGATGGGGACATTATAACTGTTGAAGGTTCATCAGGAAAAGTTTACAAAGGAAAAGTCGGAGAGAACAAGAAAAAAGAAGTTTTAGCAATCAGTTCAAAGACAAAAACAAAAATAAAAGTTATGGTTGATTTGCCGAGTTTCGCAGAAAGAGCGTCGAGAACAGGAATAAAACAAATCGGTTTAACAAGAATTGAAGGAATAATTTCAGAATCAGGAAAGCACCCAAATCACTTTTTGAAAAACGGAAATATAGAAGAATATGAGGAAATAATCTACAAAGGCGTCGACGGAATTTCAAAATATTTCGACGAAATCTGGGTAAGAACATCCGACATCAGAAGCGACGAATACAAAAACCTCGAAGGTGCTTCTGGAAAAGTTGAAGTAAATCCAATGTTAGGTATGCACGGAATCAGATACGGAATAAAAAATCCAAAAATTTTAACAGCAGAATTGAAAGCTTTGAAGAGAATTGCTAACGAAGGTAAAAAAATCGGAGTGATGATGCCGCAAATAATTTCAATCAGCGAAGTTCAGGAAGTTAAGAAAATTCTGAAAGAAATAAATTTCACAAATTTAAAATTAGGAATCATGGTTGAAACTCCCGCCGCAGTTCAGTTGATAAAAGAATTCTGCGAAGAAGGAATTGATTTTATTTCATTCGGAACAAACGACTTGACACAATATATCCTCGCTGTGGACAGAGGAAACGAACAGGTTCAGCATCTTTACGACGAAATGCATCCTGCAGTTTTGCATCAATTAGAATTTGTAATCCGCGTTTGTAAAAGAAATAATGTTGAAACAAGTATTTGCGGACAAGCAGGAAGTAAAAAAGAAATGGTAAAATTCCTCGTCGAGAAAGGAATCGACAGTATAAGTGTAAATGCAGATGTCGCAAAAGAAATATCCGATTACGTCGCTGAAATAGAAAACGCAATGGGTGAAGGTGAAAGACAATATCAACCCAAATCAGAAGAAGTTCCAATAATTAACGGAGTAGAAATTGGAGAAGACAAAGAAAACACCCTCGACATCTTCGAATAACAAAATTTTATAAAGAAAAAAACTATTAATTTATATGGTAAAAGAGAAAAAGATAATAATCATAAAAGAGAAAATCGCAACGCCCAAGAAAAAAAAGACAACTAAACGAAAAAGAAGAAAGACAACTACTCCTAAAAAAAATATTCATGTAGAAAAAGCACTAATAGAAAATTTTGTTTCTTTACAAAAAGTTATGACAAATATGGCGATAAAATTTGATTCTCTTTCAGAACAAATATCCAAATTACTTGAATTATTTGAAATATCAGCAAAGACATTAGCTGAAAAAGGATATTCTATGGAAGACAGAAAAGTTGCTGAGAAATTAGATAATCTTCTTGATCAAAATAAAATAATTGCAAAAGGGATTGCTCTTCTTCATGAAAGAGAAATAGAACAAATTCAAGAAATCCCAAAATACCCGATAACAACAATGCAACCAAGAATAACGGAAACAAGAAAAGAACCCCCTAGATTTCCATTAACTCCTGCTCAAGAAATCCTTAAGGTAAAAGAAATGGGGGCGTAATGGAAGAACAATTCTCAGAAGATTTCAGAAAAAAATTTTTATTTATTTTTACAAAAGAGTTAATTAATAATTTTGGGAAAAAAGATATAATCAAACTTCAAAGTATTGTTGAAGAAAAAAGAAAAATAGAAATTTTTCCCAAAGAAACCCCAAAACAAATTATTCAAATAAAACCCCAGCCAATTTTCAAAAGAGAAATTTCAGAACAGCAAAAAATTATTCCTAAAAAAATTGAAATTCGTGAAAGAGTCGTTGCTCCAACTCGTCCAATGATTCAAAGACAAGCTATGCAACCAATGTCAAATAAAATTCTTTTTATTCCAGAACCTACACTTCCAAAACATCTTGAATATTTGAAACCGACAGCGACGGCACTTACAGAAAATATTGAAATAGATTTAGGAAAATTAAATCCTTTGTTAAAAGACCCGGCAGTAAGAATAATTGAAGGAAGTCCTGACGAGAGAGTTCGTGTTATGGGAACAATTGGAACTAGAGTTACAGATATTTTTTTATCAAAAGAAGAAATTGAATCCGTGATAAATAAATTCTCGGAAATTTCAAAAATCCCAACAATCGAAGGGATTTACCGAGTTGTCGTAGCGAATTTGAATTTGTCTGCAATTATTTCTGAAGTAATCGGTTCAAGATTTGTAATAAAAAAAATTATTTCTCCGCCACAACAGCAAAATCCGCAAATAATTCCTAGAAAATAATTAAACAGAACATCCGTCAATTGTAGAATAAATATTATAAGTGTCTCCAACTTGAAGCGAAGTTCCGAAGCTGAATCCGACGTGGCTCTTTGAATATCCATCAACAGGGAATCGGTGAATTACAATTAGCAAACAAGATGTTTCTGCACTTCCAGGGAACTTTGCATAATATCCAACGTAACTTGTCGTCTTGGATAATGAACTGCTTCCGAAATACATTCCCGAATCTCCCGGCCACAATTCTTCAACAATCCCCGAATTTATGATAGTAATTTCACTACATATATTATTTTTACAAGTCTGTCCAAGAATACAAACCCCACAATTTACAACCTCTCCGCAATTATTTAATTTCGTTCCGCAATTGGATGTTCCACAAGTTGTTTCGTTTGAATTAGAAACACAAGAATTTGAAACGCACATCCCGTTTGAACATGAAAATCCAGATTCACAATTTCCGCACGAAGTTTCGCAGACAGGATCAGGACCACAAGACAAACCCGCACAATTAGGAGTACAACTTCCCCCCCCAATTTCTTCACTACCATCTTCATTAACAATAATGGATTCTTCAGTATAATGTTCAGTAATAGTATAAGTATCAAGAATATCTCCAAGAGTTTCTTCCCCGCCAGAGGATTCAAATATTGCAGCGACGGAAATTTCTTCAATTTCAGATGAATTAAGTTGCAAGACAGGAATGTTAAATTTTTTTGATTCAAGTTCTCCGAGCGAACTTTCTAAGGTATAAGATTCTGTATTTTCTCCGTCGGAAAGTAAGAACATTATTTTTACAACTTCTCCGCTCCCGACATTTCTTTTCAAATTTACAGAAACATTCCCATCATATTCATAAGCCTTGGTAATATCTATGCTGATTGTAAATTGTTCAATCCCGATTTCGTTTGACGCGTCTTCGAGAATTCCGTTAACAACCGCCCACACAACCCCAATCGCAACTAAAGATAATAAAATTAAAATTAAACTAATAACAATAGAAGATAATCCAAATTTATTTCTAAAAAAATCATATTCCCTCTTTTTCATAATTAAGAAAAGAATTCAAAATTTAAAAAGCTAACTAGATTATTGAATACATTCAACAGCAATAATATTAATTGTCTCGTTTCCGTAAGTCAAAGGAAGTTGCTGACACGTCTTCGCATATTCTATAATTGAAGAAACCGCTTCCTCTTGTCCCAAGTAATAACCTTCAACCATCAACCCATTCAATGCAGGTTGAACCAAAAAAACATAAATCAACACAAGCAAAAGTGCGACGACAATCAGCCCTAAAATTAAAATCAGAACATCTCTTTTATCTTTTATTTTCATAATTAATTTAACGAACTCTTGTTTAAAAATATTTCTCTTGAAAATTTATAAAGAATAAATAATTTGAATAAATATGAACGACAAAATTACAAAAGAAAAAATTGAAAAATATTTTGACTTAACATCACGAGCATTAAAAGAAGTAAAGAAAAATGTAATTAAGGGAAAAGAAAAATACGCAAAAGAAATAATCGAAATGGTTGAGAATTATCTTTCTGACGCGAAACATTTTGAAAAGAAAAATGATTTTGTAAATTGCTTTGCAGCTTTAAACTACGCACACGGCTGGCTAGATTCAGGGGTTCGCCTCGACATTTTCGACGTTCACGACGATAAATTATTCACTGTAAAATAATCCCAAAATATAAAAATCCCTTTCACTTTTCTTCACTATGAAAAAGGTGATTGTTCTAAGTTTAGGCGGAAGTTTGATAATTCCCGACGATGTTAGTGTAAAATATCTCCAGGAATTCAAAAAAGTAATTTTAAAAAATACGAAGAAATACAAATTTGTAGTCGTGTGCGGTGGCGGAAGCGTTGCGAGAAAATATATTTCTGCATTAAGAGAAGTCGGAGCAAATGAAACTTTGCAAAGTTTTTCGGGGATTTCAGCGACGAGAATGAACGCGCGTTTTATGAATTATTTTTTTAATCAAAATCCAGAAATGGGAATTCCGCACACAATGGAACTTCTAAAAGAATATATAAAAAAATATAACGTCGTATTTTGCGGAGCATTAGAATACAAACCAAATCAAACTTCAGATTCCACATCAGCAGAAATCGCGAGAAAATTAAAAACCGATTTCATAAACTTAACAGATGTTCCAGGACTTTATGACAAAAATCCAAAAGAATTCAAAGACGCGAAATTCATTTCAGAAATTTCTTGGGAAGATTTTAACAATATTGCAAACAAATTAAAATTCAAACCAGGACAGCATTTCGTCCTAGACCAAAGTGCAGCAAAAAGAATTATGGAAAACAAAATCAAAACTTACATTCTCGGGAAAGATATGAAGCAACTCGACAATTTGCTGAATGGAAAAAAGTTTAAAGGAACAAAAATTGGATTTTAAATGGAACAAATATTAATTCAAGAAGATAATTTTGACAAAGCAAGAAAACTTATAAAAGAAAATTTAAATAAAAGTATAATTTTCACCTCTGACGACGACGAATTGAACAGAAAAATTTTGGAGAAAGAAAATATACAAATTCTTCTGCTGAATATGGAAAAAAGAAAAGACTTTCAGAAGCAGAGAAATTCTGGGTTAAATCACGTTCTTGCAAAGTTAGCAAAAAAGAAAGAAATAATTATTGGAATAAACCTCGACGAAATAATAAAAACAAGCGAAAAAGAAAAAGCGAGAATTTTAGCAAGAGTAAAACAAAACATCCAAATCTGCAATAAAAATAAACTCAAAATGAAGTTCATTTCCAAAGAAAATAAGAGGAATATTTATGACTTGAAATCTTTCGGTTTAATTTTAGGAATGCCAACTTGGATGATTTCTACCCTGTAAAAACATCGCAAAAGAATTTTGCCGCTTTTATGTTTTTCTACCATTATAGTTTCTTTTTAAAAAAAGAAACCTATTTTAATGCGAATTCTTTAGAAATTGAATGAGTTATGAAAAACTTATTGAATCTTTAAGTCCAAACGAAATTAAAATTCTGCCTTACTTGAAAGAACGAAATGTAGATGAAATTTCACGAAATTCGAAGCTCGACAAAACTTCGGTATTAAGAGCGCTCGATTATTTAGGAAATAAAGGAATTGTAAATTTATCTCACAAGAAAAATAAAATCGTCGAACTCGGAGTTAACGGTGCGTTATACAAAAAGAAAGGGCTTCCTGAAAGAAGATTAATTAATTTATTAAACGAAAAGAAAATTTTAAAACTCGAAGATGCACAAAAACAAAGTGGACTTTCCGAAGACGAATTCAAAGCTTCAATCGGTGCGTTAAAGAAAAAAGCATTAATTGAAATAAAAAACGAAAGAGTAACTCTCGAAGGAAAAGGCGACGAAGTCGCGAGAAGAAGTTTAGAAGAATTATTTTTGGATTTAATTCCTGTTGATTATAACAAACTCACACCAGAACAGCAATACGGATTAAAATCTTTAGAAAAAAGAAGAGGAATAATTCAAATTAAAGAAGAAGAAATCGTCGACATTGAAATCACAAAGCTCGGAGACGAAATTATAAAATCAGGAAAGAAAACAGGAGAATTAATCGAAGCAATCACATCAAAACTTCTTGAAAAAGAATCAGCATGGAAAGGAAAAAAATTCAGAAGATATGATGTAACTTCACAATTACCGTCGGTAAATGGAGGAAAAAGACATTTTGTAAATCAAGCAACAGATTACGCAAGAAAAGTTTGGTCAGAAATGGGATTCAAAGAAATGACAGGAGATTTATTGCAAAGTTCATTCTGGGTTTTCGACGCACTTTTCACACCGCAAGATCACCCAGCAAGAGAAATGCAAGACACATTCTTCATAAATAAAAAAGCAGAACTGCCGAGCGATTTCACGAATGCCGGAAAAAGATTTGATAGCAATGAGCGAGGTCGCGAGCTCGATAAAAAATTAGTCAAAGCAGTAAAAGAATCTCACGAAAATGGCGTCGATAAAAGCAAAGGTTGGGGCTATCAATGGGACGAAGAAGAAGCAAAAAAAATGGTTTTGCGAACTCACACAACTTGCTTATCTGCACACACCCTCGCAGAATTAGATAAAAAAGATATTCCAGCAAAATTCTTCGCAGTCGGAAGATGTTTCAGAAACGAGACAGTAGACTGGAAACACGGATTTGAATTCAATCAGTCAGAAGGAATTGTCGTCGGTAAAAATTTAAATTTCAGAAATCTTTTAGGATACTTAAGAGAATTCTATAAAAAAATGGGGTTCGAAAAAGTAAGATTCCGTCCGTCTTATTATCCTTATACAGAACCAAGCGTGGGAATTGAAGTCTGGCATTCTGAGAAAAAAATGTGGTACGAATTAGGTGGCGCAGGAATTTTCCGTCCTGAAGTTGTAATACCTCTTTTAGGAGAAAACGTTACAGTTCTCGCATGGGGCCCGGGTTTCGACAGAATGATTATGGATTACTACGAAATAAAAGATTTAAGGGAACTTTACAAAAACAATTTATCTCAATTAAGAAAAATGAAATTTTGGATAAAATGAAAAATAAAGAATTTTGCAAATACAAATTAACTTTCCATTGGGCGGCGAACAATTTCACGAATGCAGGAAAAACATTAAATGCAATGAGTGGAGTTGAGAGTGGGGGGTGGAAATAATGAGCAAAGAAACAACAAACAGCGAATGTATATTTTGTAAAATTGCAAATGGAGAAATTCCAGCAGTAAAAATTTGGGAAGATAAAAAATACGTCGCTTTCTTAGATATGAATCCAGTAACTACCGGACACACATTGTTAATTCCAAAAAAACACGACGATTATATTTTCGACATGAAAAAAAGAGAATACACAAAATTAATGTTAAAAGCAAAAGAAGTTGCAAAAATATTAAAAGAAAAATTAAATCCAAAAAGAGTCGGCGTAATTATTGAGGGTTTCGGAGTTCCACACGTTCATATTCATTTGATTCCAATAAATAAAGCAGACGAAATCAGTTCAAGAAAATCAAAAACAAATTTAGAAGAATTAAATAAAATTGCAAAGAGGATAAAAGAATAATGGCAAGTGCAATATTTCCACGAAAACAATTTGAAAAAGAAATAGGAAAACTCGACGAGAAAATGCAAAATAAAATTGCAATGTTCGGAACTCCTTTCCAAAGATTGGACGACAATGAATTAGAAATTGAAGTTTTCCCGAACCGTCCCGACTTACTTTCTTATCACGGATTCAAAAGAAGTTTCCTTGCATTTTTAGGAAAACAAACAGGAATTAAAGAATATAAAATAAACAAACCGGAAAAAAATTACTTGATAAAAATTGATTCTTCATTAAAGGATATTCGTCCGTACACCGTGTGTGCAATTGTAAAAGGATTGAAATTCGACGACGACAAAATTAAAGAAATGATTGACATTCAGGAAAAACTTCACCAAACTCTCGGAAGAAAAAGAAAAAAGCTTGCAATAGGAATTTATCCTATGGAAAAAATAAAACTCCCAATAACCTTCATAGCAATGGAACCAGATAAAATAAAATTTATTCCACTTGAATCAGATAGAGAAATGTCTGGTTTGCAAATTCTGCAACGACATCCAACAGGAAAAGAATATGCACATCTTCTTGCGGGAAAAGCAAAATTCCCTGTTTTTATCGACGCAGATAATAATATTTTGAGTATGCCCCCAATAATTAATTCGCACCAAACAGGAAAAGTTACAACAGAAACAACAGATGTTTTTGTCGAATGTTCTGGATTTGATTTCTCAACATTAAGTAAAACATTGAATATAATTGTAACAAATCTTGCAGAAATGGGTGGGAAAATTTATCAGATGGAACTTCAATACAAAGACAAAAAAATAACCCCGAATTTGAATCCTGAAAAAATGAAAATCGACATAAAAAACGTTAACAAACTTCTTGGAGTTGAATTAAAAGAAAAGGAAGTAAAAACTTTAATAGAAAAAATGGGGCACAATTACAACAAAGGAATTGTAGAAACTCCTGCTTGGAGAACAGACATACTCCACGAAGTAGATTTAATCGAAGACATTGCAATCGCTTACGGATACGAAAATTTTATTCCAGAAATCCCTGAAGTGGCAACGACAGGTGAGATAAACAAAAAAGAGATAATAAAAAGAAAAATTGGAGAAATACTTTCGGGATTAAATTTAATCGAAATTTCAAATTATCATCTTACAACAAAGAGAGAACAATTTAGAAATATGATTATTCCCGAAGAAAAAATTATTGAGGTTGAAAATTCAAAAACAGATTTCACAATTTTAAGAAAAGACTTGACACATTATATGATGAAGATTCTCTCAGAAAATGTCGATTCAGAATATCCGCAGAAAATTTTTGAGGTTGGAAAAGTTTTCACACCAGAAGAAACAGACAATTTAGCCCTTGCTGTCGCTCCTGCAAATTTCACAGAAGTCAGACAAATTTTAGAGTATCTTTTCAGAATGTTAAATGTAAATATAAAAATAATAGAACCAGAAAAGGTCCCAAATTATTTTATCGACGGAAGAACCGCCGAAATAAAATTAGAAGATAAAACAATCGGTTTCATTGGAGAAATTCATCCAAAGATTTTAAGAAACTGGAAAATAAAAATGCCCGTCTCATTATTTGAAATTAATTTAGAAGAAGTTTATAAAAAACTAAATTAATTTTTTTTATTTATTTTTCTTTCTAAAGAATCAAATCTTTCTTCGTTGTTCAAATCAAAAACCCATTCTAAAAATAAAATTGCTGGAAAGATTATCACTAAAGTAAGAACAAACCCTTCCAAAGTTAATCTTTGTATTTGAGAAAAATCCAAATCAAAAAATACCCCATGAATTATCGACGCTGCAGAAACTAAAACAGAAAAAACAAATAAAATCAAAATCTGTTTTTTAACAAAATGCTTTTTCATTCAATTAAATTTCCCATTTAGTTGTTTGAAAAATTTCCTATTTTTCATAAAAACGTTCAGATAACTGAATATAAATATTTATCCGAAATAACATTTCCCGTTGTCTTCAGATTTATTATCCAAATTCTTTCTCATTACCTCAATAATTCCTGAAATTTCTTTCTTAACTTCTTTCCAAAGTTTAGAATAATTTTTTATCGAATCTGCTTCTTTTTCCTCGGAATAATTCAAATCCAAATCAATAAAATCAATCTCAATTTTTGTAATTTTTTTGTAAACTTCAGCAAGTTTTTCTTTTTCAGCTACGCCAAGCGTCTTTGCAATCGCAAAAACAAACATCGGCGAATTCGACGGATTAATTAAAGATTCAATAAATCTAAGATAATTAAAAAATTTGTCAGTAACATATTTTCTAACTTCTCGAAGAATAAAATCTGTCTCGAACTCTGCAATTTTTTCTATCTGAAAATCTTCATTAAGTTCATTAAAATTAGGTAAAGAATATTTTTCTTGAAAAACTTTGTAATCTGCTTTAAGTTTCTCGAGTTTCCTGCAATCTTCCATAATAGAAGGTAGAATAAAGGTTTTTAAATTTTCAGTTATAGAAAGTTAAATGCCTGCGTAGCTCAGTTGGTTAGAGCGCGACATTGGTAATGAGAACCTCCTGCGGGTTCTTCACAGTTCCAGCATCCCAACAGGAAGTTGAAGAATTGGATAATCCAAAAATGTCGAGGTCCTGAGTTCAATCCTCAGCACAGGCTTATTTATTGATAATAAAATTATCGAAATAGAAATCTAAAATTATTTCTTAAGTGCTTTAACCAAAAGTAAAATCAAAAATACAATAAGGAAAGCGACTGCAATGAATCCGAATACAATAAATAAAACAAAAAACAAATCAATAAAAAAAGGATATTCTTCAGAAATAAATTCTTTCAAAACAAGCGAAACAAGTGCAAGTGCGATGAATAATAAAAGATTATTCAACAAAACAGAAATTTTTCTTTTTTTTCCAACAATCGGAGAAGATTTTCTTGCAGATTTTCTGCTCACTTTCTTCACTCTTTTTTTCACCATAATAATATATATTACAACCTATAGTTTATAAATATTATGTTGTGTCATTGCCTTTCCAATCTAATTTCACCGCGTTCGCAGTAAGGATTTGCATATTATTGAAAACATTTCCATACCACGAAAGATAAAGTTTAGCAGCGTTGCCAAAATCTTCAAAGTTGTCTAGAGAAATATTTTTTCCCGAGAAGGTTATATTAAATCCGTAAATTGAAAAAAATAAAAATCCAATTAAAAATATTGCAACCAATCTATGTTTATGTCCTTTAATTACAGAAAGCAACCAGATTAAAGCAGCGACAGCAATTGCAAAAATTAAAATTGTATTCATCACCATTAAAAATAAAATAATCTAAAATATAAAAACATTTCTAATAGCCCTACCAGGATTCGAACCTGGGTCACAGCCTTTCCCTGAAAACTCCAGAGGGCCGTATACTTGACCGCTGTACTATAGGGCTATATATTTTCCTCGAGATTAAACTATTAAAAGTTTACTAATAATAAATTTTTAAACCAAAGACAACTTTGATTTTTGAGCCCCCGTAGTCTAGAGGCCAAGGACTCCACCCTCTCATGTTCGATTTTAGTCGTTGAGACAATAAATCCAGTCCTCTTAGGACAAGCATCCTGCTTAGGCAGAGAACGGTGGCAACCCGAGTTCAAATCTCGGCGGGGGCGTTATGTGATTGAAAATCACATTTATTCCGATTAAACTCGGGGAACCCGATGTTCAAATTGAGTATTTCGCGAGCAAGAAAATTTTGAAATGATTTAATCCGAGCGAAGTACGAATAGGCCGGGGAGTTATAAAATTGAATGAAGTGAATTTATTTTTCTGAATATTTAACTAATAAAATCTTCCTACATAATTTTTATAAATAGTCAATCCACAATTGGAATATGACTAAAATTAGTTTCCTTCAAAGTGCAATCTGTGCAGTAAAAGGATTATATCGACAAATTTCTCAAGAACGAAATATAAAAATTCAAATCATTCTCGGAATGTTCGCAATTTTCGTCGCGTTAATTTTGGACGTTTCAAAAATTTATTTAATCACAATAATAATAGTTTCATTTCTCGTAGTAATTCTAGAATTATTTAACGCGAGTTTTGAAAGATTAATTGATTTAATTTCTCCAGAATACAACAAAGAATTTGGAAAAGTAAAAGATGCTATGGCTGGCGTCGTGCTTTTAACATTCGGACTCGCAGTAATCGTCGGATTTTTAGTTCTCTACGAACCCGCAATTTATATTATAAAAAATATGTTGCAAAAAAAATTTTCTCTCGCTTTTATAATCGCAGATTTTTTCATATTATGTATTGTCATAATCGTCGACCACGTGAAAAGAAATCACCAAACTTAAAAAGAATAAATCTCTAATAAATTAATGAAAGAGGGAATGATTCTAGTTTTTAACGTAGGAAGTTCCAGCATAAGATATAGTTTATTTCACAAAGACAAACTACTAGAATCTAAAAAATACGAACGATTAAAATCAAAAGAAGATTACAAAAAATCAGTCGAAAAAATATTTGAGAAAATTAATCTTGAAAAAATTTCTTTAATTATTCATCGAGTGGTTCATGGCGGAGAATTAAATCATCCTGTAAAAATAAGCAAAGAAGTAAAAAATAAAATTAAAGAATTTTCAGAATTCGCGTCTTTGCACAATCCAAAAGAATTAATGGTAATAGAACTTTGTGAAAAATATAACAAAAAACAATTTGCAGTTTTCGACACAATGTTTTTTTCAGAACTCTCAGAAAAAGCAAAAACTTACGCAATTCCTTTGGAAATTTCAAAAAAATATAAAATAAAAAAATATGGATTTCACGGGCTTTCACACGAATATGTTTCCAAAAATTTGAAAGGAAAAACAATTGTTTGTCATCTCGGTTCGGGAGTTAGCATTTCCGCAATCATCGACGGTAAAGCAGTTGATACAAGTATGGGTTTCACACCGCTTGAAGGATTAATGATGGGAACTCGTTCAGGAACAATTGATCCAGGAATAATTTTATTCTTGCAAAAAAAAGGTTACAATGTAGAAGAAATTTTAACAGAAAAATCGGGATTAAAAGGAATTTCAGGATATGAAGATTTCAGAGATATTCGTCCAAAAATGAAAACAAACAAAAATTGCAAACTCGCTTATGAAATGTTCGCATATCAAATAGTAAAAACAATCGGCTCTTATGTTTCATCAATGAACGGACTCAACAATTTAATTTTCACAGGTGCAATTGGAGAAAATGTCCCATCATTAAGAAAAGACATCTGCAAAAATTTGGGATATCTCGGATTAAAACTCGACAGCGAAAAGAATAAAAATAACTTTGAACTTATATCGTCGGGAAATTCAAAAATAAATGTCTTTGTAAAAAAAACAAACGAGGAAAAGATGGCGATGGAAAAAGTTTGGGAGATATTAAAATGAAAGTTTTAGTAGAAGTTTCAGTAAGACATATTCATCTTTCAAAAAAAGATTTTGAAAAATTATTTGGAAAACAAAATCCAATAAGCCCAATAAAAAAATTATCACAAGAAGGGGAATTCGCTGCTGAAGAAAAAGTAAGTTTAATTAACAAAGACAGAAGAATAGACAACGTAAGAATTTTAGGCCCTTTCAGAAAAAAATCGCAAGTGGAAATCGCACTCACCGACGCGTATCATCTAAGATTAAATCCCCTACCCAAAATAAAAGTTTCTGGAGATTTAACAAACACAACAAAAATTTTAGTTCATGGTCCAAAAGGTTCAGTAAAAATTCCGTGCATAATCGCACAAAGACATTTGCATTGTTCAGAAGATGAAGCAAAAAAATTGAAAATAAAAAATAATCAAATTATAAAAGTAAAAATTTTAGGAAAACGCGGATTAATTTTTGAAAATGTAATTGTAAGAACAAATCCAAAATTCAGAGTTTCAGTTCATTTAGATACAGACGAAGGAAATTCTGCAGGAATTTCTGGAAAAACATTCGGAGAAATTATATAAGAAACTTTTTTTAACTTAATTCTCGAAGATAAAATATGAAAAATCATATTGAAGGAATTATGCAAATTCTAAAGAAGTTTTATCCGACTCACGATAAAACAACTTTGAACAGAATGCGTGATAATCCGAACGCTTTCAAAATTTTAATTTCATGTTTGTTAAGTTTGAGGACTCAAGACAAAAATACAGAAATAGCGTCGGGAAGATTATTTGAAGTCGCGGATACTCCGCAAGAAATTTTAAAACTCCCAATAGAAAAACTTGAAAAATTAATTTTCTCTTCAGGACATTACAAAAAAAAGGCAAGAGTATTACAGCACGTTTCTGAAATAATTTTGAAAGATTTTAACGGAAAAGTTCCTGATACAAAAGAAGAATTAATGAGCATAAAAGGAATCGGCCCGAAAACAGCGAATATAGTTTTAGCTTTCGCATTCGGAAAAAATGTTCTTCCAATCGACACACATTGTCACAGAATTCCCAATCGGCTCGGCTGGGTAAAAACAAAAACTCCAGAAAAAACAGAAATAGAATTAGGAAAAATTCTTCCAAAAAGATATTGGAAAAATTTCAATGCAATTTTCGTCCAATTCGGAAAAACAATCTGCGTTCCGATTTCTCCAAAATGTTCTGAATGTCCAATAGAAAAATTCTGTCCAAAAATTGGAGTTACCAAAAGCAGATAAAAAATTTATATACCTAAGATAAATAAAAAATTATGGAAAATTTAGGAATACTAGTTATAGATATGCAAGAAGATTTTATCGGGAGAAACAAACCTCGTGAAATAGAAGAACTAATTCAATATCAAAAAAAGTTATTTAAATTCGCTCATAAGAAAAAAATTCCAATTTTTATTTTAGAATGGGAAAATTGTGGAAAAACTTCAGAAGAATTAATCTCAGAATTATCTAACAATAAAACTTACTTTATTCCAAAATATGAAAATAACGGATTTCTAAATGAAGATTTAGTTTGGGAAGAAGATTCTTTTAAAGAAGAATATCAAAATAAAGAACTTTCTAATTTATTAGAAAAAGAACAGATAAAAAACTTAATTTTAACTGGTATAAGTAAAGATGCCTGTGTTCTTGCAACAACTCTGGGTGCAAAAAGAAGGGGTTACAATCCGTTTACTTCTGATGAATTAATGAACAAAAGAAAAAAAGATGTTTATGAATTTCATGAATATTCAAACCATTATGAAACATTACAGGAATTGCTTGAAGCAATATGTTAAACAAACAAAGATTCAATTCGCTTAATCCGAAAGATTTTCAAAACCAAATCTTTTTAAACCGAAATTTTCTATCCTAATTATGAAAAGATCAAGCCGTAGATGGAAAAAGAAAAACCAGATGCGATGGAAATGGCAGAGAAAGAGACTTAGAAAGGAAAAGCACAAAAGAAAAGTAAGAAAAGATAGAGCTAGATAATTCTATAAATAATTATAAATCTAAACAGATTAAGAAAAATATGATTGAACAAAGAGTTTATTCAAATATCGGATTTAGAAGTGAAAGTTCAATTAAAGAATTTGAAAGATATCAAAAAGGAGAAGAAACAAATTCTTGCATTCTTGAAGACGCTTACAGGATAGTGAAAAGATTTGATTCAATACTTGCAGAAACAGGAATATTTCATATGGAAAGAGAAGATGAAGGAGCGTATCTCACTTTGCTCAAGGATGGAACTAAAAGAAAGAAAAATAACACTTACTACAATTAAAACAACAAAAATTGCTCTAGAAAAAATGCTAAAAAATAAAAAAATTTCTGAAGATGAAATAAGAATCGGGCTTAATTTATTTACAAAAATTAGTGCAAAATGCAAAGAATACGTGACTGAAAAAATTTCTCATGAATATATTTAAGATATTCTAATTTATTACACAAATCTTTATAAGTTAAAATGAAAATAATTAACTATGGCAAGTGGAATCTGGACAGAGAGGTACCGTCCTTCGAAATTCTCAGAACTTGTTGGGCAGGATAATTCAGCAAAAAGAGTGGAATCATTAACAAATTCTTTGAACATTCCGCACATGCTCTTCGCAGGTCCAGCAGGAACAGGAAAATCAACTCTCGCATTAATCGTCGTGAAAGAACTTTACAAAGAAAACTGGAAAGAAAATTACTTAGAGTTAAACGCATCAGATGAAAGAGGAATTCAAGTCGTAAGAGAAAAAGTAAAAAATTTTGCTAGAACAAAATCATTAGGAAATATTCCTTTCAAAATTATTTTCTTAGATGAAGCCGACGCATTAACCCCCGAAGCACAGCAAGCACTGAGAAGAACAATGGAAAATTATTCTGCAACTTGTAGATTTATTTTATCATGCAACTATTCATCAAAAATTATCGATCCAATCCAATCACGTTGTGCAATTTTCAGATTCAAACTTTTAGAAAAAAAAGATATTGAAAGAGTAATAATAAAAATTGCAGAACAGGAAAAACTTGACATAAAACAGGAAGCAATAGAAATTCTTTACGAAGGCTGCGAGGGCGATTGCCGAAGATGTATCAACATTTTGCAGTCAACAGCGTCGATATCACCGATAATTACAACGGATTTAATTACAACAATAATTTCAAATTCAAAACCTCGAGACATAAAAGTTGTTTTAGATTACGCATTGTCTGGAGATTTCTTAAGTTCAAGAGAAAAACTTTTGGACATTATGTTGAAAGATAGTGTTTCAGGGCAGGATGTAATTAAAGCAATACAAAAAGAAATTTGGAATCTTCCTGTAGAACCTACAATAAAAGTCAAACTCACAGAAAAAACAGGCGAGACAGAATTCAGAATAACCGAAGGTAGCGACCCATTTATTCAGTTACAATCCTTGATTGCAAGTTTTGTTCTCGCAGGTTTAGGCAAGGAGTAATATGATAAAAGCAAGTTCAATAAAAGAAGAATTAAAAAAAAAATTATTGAAAGTGGGGGTATAAAATGATTTGGACAGAAAAATATCGCCCAAAGAATTTTGACGAAATAAAAGGACAAGATGAAGCAATAGCTACGATAAAAATTTTCTTGAAAAATTTCGGAAAGAAAAAAAATGCTTTGATTTTGCACGGCCCGCCGGGGACAGGAAAAACAACAATCGCACACGCAGCAGCGAAGGAAATTAATTGTGAAATTTTTGAATTAAACGCGAGCGATTTTAGAAACAAAGAAAAATTAAGAGAAATTTTACGACCCGCAACAGAACAGCAATCTTTAGAAAAAGCAGGAAAATTAATTCTTATCGACGAGGTTGACGGAATTTCTGAAAATGATTACGGCGGAGTCGCAGAATTATTAAGAATTTTAGAAGATACAAAATATCCGTTAATTATGACCGCAAACGACATCTGGGACAAAAAATTCAGCGAATTAAGAAAAAAATGTGAAATGGCCCAATTAAAAGAAATAAATTCTAATATAGTAAAATCTGTAATAACCGAAATTGCAAAAAAAGAAGAACTAAAACTTGACGACGATTTTCTTATGGAATTATCTGTCAAAGCAAAAGGAGATTTGCGTGCGGCAATAAATGATTTGCAAACATTTTCAAAAATCCAGGATTATTTTCCAATAATCGTCGACGAGAGAAACAAAGAAACAGATATTTTCAGTTCACTGAAAAGAATATTCAAGGAAAAACCCTCAAAAGAATTAATCAATGTTTTCGATTCTGTAAATATGTCTATCGACGAAATACTCCTCTGGATGGAAGAAAACATTCCAGCAGAATATCAAAACGAAGAACTCGCAAGAGCTTATGATTTGTTAAGTAAAACAGATATTTTCAAGGGCAGAATCTACAAACAACAATATTGGAGATTTTTAATTTATGAAAATTTTTTCTTAACATTCGGAATCGCATCTGCAAAGAAAAATGCAAAGGCAGGATTCACATCTTACAAAAGACCAACGAGAATTTTGAAAATTTGGCTTAATAATCAGAAAACAGTTTACAAAAAAACAATTTCACAGAAATATTCAAGCTATGTTCATATCGGACAAAAAAGAGCAATGAGCGAATTTCTAGTAATAAAACAAATTCTAAAATCAAATCCTGAAATTCAAAAAGAACTCAAACTTGAAGAACCCGAAATTGAATATTTGAAGTTATAAATTAAGCCTCATACAATTATCACTGTGAGCAAATCCAAATTTCTCGTAGAAAGGAAGAAGTTTATCCTTGCAGTCGAGAATAATCTTGTAACATCCATTTTCTTTTGCAATTTTAATTAAAGAATTAATTATCTCAGAAGCAACTCCGTTTCCTTCGTATTCTTTTCTAATCGCAACATCTTCAATGTGCCCAACTTTTCCTCCTCCATGAATAAATTTTTGTTCAACAAACAGTGTAGCTGTTCCAATTATTTCTTTATCCCTTTTAGCAATGTAAATATGTCCATTTTGATTTTCAATTTCAAAAAGAATTTTCTTCATACGTTTCAAACTTATATCTTCAGCCACAGTCAAATTTCTCAAAGTTTCAAGAAATCCATTTTTATCTTCTGTTAAATCAGCAACCCCCAGTTTTTTAATTAAATATTTAATATCCACTAATTAAAAAAATATCCGACTATTAAAATGATTATTAAGGAAAAATATGTAGAACAAATACTTATAAAATTTTGAAATCAACTCGCAAACGAACTTTGTAAGGAGCAATTTCTCCAGCTTTTTTAACTTCAAGAATTTTAATTTTCTTCTTCGCTTTTTTCGCTTCATCTTTAACTTTCTCGACGATTAAATTAATATCTTCTTCTTTGCAAAAATCATAATAATAAACTTTCGTTCCTTTTTTTGAAAGCACAAATGCTTCTTTCAAAAAACTATCTTTAAGTTGCGGGCGAGGCATTACAATAACATCAAATTTCTGTTTTATTTTCTCGTGAATTTTATTCGCATCTCCTGAAACAAGTTCAATTTTATCTTTTAATTTATTCAAAGAAATATTTAATTCAGCATATTTGTTCGCCTGACGATTCAACTCATTTGAGAAAACTTTTTTCGCTTTTGAATTTTTTGCAATCACAATTGAATAAGGTGCAACTCCCGCAAACATAACTAAAACAACTTCATCTTTTTTTATTTTCGACGCTATTTCTTTTCTCTCGTTGCTCAATCGCGGAGAAAAATAAGTTTCATCAACATTAAATCTGAAAACACAATTATTTTCTCTATACAAAACTTCTTTAGTATTCTCTCCTGCAACAAATTCAGTCGACAATTTTCTCAATCGCCCTTTTATTTTTTCCTTTTTTTCAAGAACTGTCTTTATTACGCCTTGAGTTTTCAAAAGATTTTCAGCAAATTTTTTCTTGTCTTTTTCGTTAGTTCCTTCGGGAAATTTCGCAATCGCAGTATTTCCCAAAATATCGTATGAACCAATTCTCATAATTAAATATGAAAATCAAAATTATTAAATGTTACCAAAGAATTTATAAAAACAAACACACTAATTCTAAAATGAAAAAGAGTTTGATTCCAATTATTTCTATACTAACTATGGGACTTGCAAGTGCACAATTTTCTTTCAGCGATATGTTAAATCAAATTGATTCTTCATTAATTCTCTTGTCCGCAATTTTTATCGTAGCATTCCTTCTAATTAATTTCTCACTTTCAAAAATATTCAAAGAACAAAAAAGCATAGCAACAGTTATCTCCGCAGTTTTGTCTTTCTTAATAATTTTCGGAATAAACCAATGGGATTTAGATATTGAAAGTTTCTTTTTTGATTTAGGGGTTTCTGAAGATTTCTTTTTAACAATAATTCCGTTAATATTATTAGCAGGAATAATTTTCTTGTTTGTAAAATTACCCCCTGGAAAGAAAAAATATTTATTCTATATCCTCGGAGGATTTTTGGTAGCAGTAGGATTTTTCATCTTTGAAGAAGCAGCACAACTCGTGGTTTTAGGAATTGCATTAATTGTCTTTGGATTTATTATTGTTCCAATTTTAAATTTCTTAAAAACCGCTTTAGGAATAAAAAGTAAACCAGGAAGAAGTTATGTAAATCCAGGAGCAGGAATTTAAAACCACTTTTCTAAATTCTTTTGCTTATTTTTCTCATTAATTTCTCTTAATCTCTCAAGTTGTTTTTGAACTCTCTCGTCGGAAAAATCGTGTTCTTCAACAAGAATTTTTCTTATTTTCTTTTCATCAACTTTTCCAAATTTGAAAAGCGGACTTGAAACATTCGGACGATGAAACAATTCAAAAATTTCCTTCCAATCAAATTTATCCGCTTCGTCTAAATTTTCCATTTGTTCTTTCACGCTGTCAAAAATCAAAACTGGTTGCTTAAATTTTTTAACAACTAATAAAGCTTTTTTCTGTCCAATTCCTGGAATTCCTTTAGGATTGTAATCTGTTCCAACTAAGATTCCAAGACAAATTAATTGTTCAAGATTTATTTCAAGATAATTCAAAACTTTTTCAAGTTCGATTATTTCTGGTTTCACTTCCATCCAACCGCTGATTGTTTTTCTCTTTTTTGCAAGAGTTAAATTTCGAATTAATTTCGGTGCAGCAAAAAGTAAACTATCGTAATCTTGACTCGCTGAAGCATAAATTCCTTCGCGCATTTTCGCAAGATGTGCAGCCTCTGCTTCTCCCTCTCCCGGTGCCTGAACAACTGCAATCCCCATCGCTTCTAAAAGTTCCTTGCTTTCTTGAATCATCTCAGTATTTAGTCTAATTAACTGACTCCCGTATCTTTTCATTCCAGCCAAATCTTCTTCGGACTTAGCAGTTTCATATCTTTCCTGTGCAAGTTCCCTGCCTTCTTGTCTCAATTTATGCGTTCCGTATTTTTGTTCTGGCGGCTTCCCGTCAAAAACATAAACAAGTTTTATTTCTTGTTCAAGCAACGCTAGATTTCTGTAAAAAATTCCAGACAAATGCGAAGTAATTCTTTTTTTATCGTCCATCAACGGCGTCCCGTCAACTTGTCTAATTGTCGATAAAAATTGATATAATGTATTAAACGCGTCAACGCAAATCGTCTTCCCTTTCAAATCAGAAAGTTCAATTTCCCGTCGCGGAATTATCTCACGAATATTAAGTCCCATATTAAATCAATGAAATAGAAATATAAATAGTTTGTTAATTAATTTTTTTACAAAATTCAGTAAGTCCCGCTAAAATAAATTTTCCCTCTCCAGAAGGAAGTAAGAAAAAACTATGACCTTCTTTTTCTTCTTTCAAATTATGTCTTAAGTTATTTATAATATACGAAATATTAGACAGATTTCTCACCGAATAACGACCAATTTTTTGCAAATCGGTATAAGCCGATCGAATAGCCTGTATTTGTTCGGGGGTCAAAGAATTACAATCTAAATTTAAATAATCCATAAAAGCAGAAATTGTTTTTGAAGGAGGATTATGTCGATGGATTATTTTCTCTATTTCAGAAGATATGCAATGCCCAACACCGTCTAAATCTCCATCCGGATTTCTTTCTATTTCTCGGTAGATTCTAAAAACTTTTTTTTCATAAGCAGTTTTTGCAATATATGTTTCTCTCCCTATAACAATCTCAACTTTTTCCATAAAGGTATTACTATATAGTAGTATTTAAATTTTCCCCCACAGGTAAAAATAAAATTCCTAATCTTTAAATAATTCAAAAGGATATCTGTTTTATGAAGATAGAATTTATTCCTGTAGATTATGATTATTTTGATTTCAACGGAAGAAACTACGCAAAAATAATTGGAAGGGACAGATCAGGAAAAAGAGTTTGTGTAATCGACACGTGCGAGGTATATTTCTGGGCAATTTTAAAAGAAAAAATTTCCGAAAAAGAAATAAAAAAAGTACAGGAAAAAATAGAAAAGATTCATCTGGACGTAAAAGGAAGACAAACAAAAGTTGAAAAAACAGAACTTCATGAAAAAAATTTCTTAGGGAAAAAAGTAAAGGCTCTAAAAATTTTTGCAACAAATTATAAGGATTTGCACGACATTGCCGACGAAATGGGAATGCCAGAAATTGAAAAACGCAGAGGTTACGACTTAGGATTTATAACGCATTATATAATTGAAAAAAAATTAAATCCGCTAAATTGGTACGAAATTTCGGGGGAAGTTTTAGACAACACATTAGAATTCGGAGGAATTGCAGATTCATTAAAAGTAGATTTATGTTTGAGAGTTAATTCAATATCTCCTATAAAAAAAGATGAATTTAATCCAAAAGTTTTAGCATTTGACATTGAAACCGACGAATTCAAAATCGGCGAGGGGGAAATCGTAATGATATCTTTAGTTTCAGAAAATTTCAAAAAAGTGATTACACAAAAAAAGCAAGAAAATTTTCCTTACGTCGAATATGTAAAAGATGAAGCAGAACTTTTAGAAAAATTTGCAGAAATAATAAAAAAAATCTCTCCTGATTTTATTACAGGATATTTTTCCGACGGATTTGATTTCCCTTACCTAAAAGCAAGAGCACAAAAGCATAATGTAAAATTGGATTTAGGAATCGACGGAAGCCAATTAAAATTCTCAAGAGGAATAATGACAACTGCAAAAATAAACGGAATCGTTCACATAGATTTATTGAGATTTATTCAAATTGCTTACTCACAATATATGTCGTCGGAAACTTTGTCTTTGAATGAAGTTGCAAATGAATTTTTAGGAGAGTCAAAAAAAAGTTTTGAATTCAAACATTCTTCAAAAATAAAAAGCGACGAATGGGAAAGATATTTTGAATATAATTTGCAAGACTCAGTTTTAACTTTCAAACTTTTTAATAAAGTCTGGCCCGATTTAATGGAGTTCACGAGAACAATGCACGAACCAGTTTTTGATGTTTCAAGAAGTGGGATGTCAAGAAACGTCGAGGATTATATAATTCACAATTTAGAAAAATTTAACGAGATTCCAGAAAAACGTCCGACTTACGACGAGATTGGAGAAAGAAAAGGCAGAGAAAAATACGAAGGGGCATTTGTATTCACACCAACACCTGGACTTTATGAAAACCTGGCAATTTTCGATTTCACAAGTATGCACGCATCAATTATTGCAACTTACAATTTGTCTAAAGCAACACTCCTCGACGAGAAAGAAGCAAAAAAAGAAAAAGATTATATTGAGTCACCAGAATTTGAATTAAACAAAGAAAAAAGGAAATTTTATTTTTCAAAAAAACCAGGATTTTTTCCCGAACTTTTGAAAGAAGTTGTTGAACTAAGAAAAAAATATAAAAAAGAGTTAAAAGAAAAACCAGACACAATAAAAAAAGCAAGAAGCAACGCTTTCAAACTTCTAGCAAACGCATATTATGGTTATATGGGATTTTTCGGTGCGAGATATTATTCTATCGAAGCCGCCGCATCAACTTTAGCTTTCGTAAGGAAATTTAATAAATGGACGATGGAAAAAGCAAAAGAAAAAGGTTATGAAGTTATATTCGGCGACACAGATTCTATAGGATTTTTATTGGGTAAAAAAACAAAAGAAGACGCAAAGCAATTCTTGAAAGAATTAAATTCAGAGCTTCCAGGAATTATGAAACTTGAGCTAGAGGATTTTTACAAACGTGGAATTTGGGTTACAAAAAGGACAGGAGAATTTGGTGCAAAGAAAAAATATGCTTTAATTAGTGAAGATGATAAATTAAAAATTCGAGGTTTTGAAACTGTCCGAAGAGATTGGTGCACTCTCGCAAGAGAAGTCCAGAATAATGTTTTGCGGATGATACTGAAAGAAGGCAACGAAATAAAAGCTTTAGAATATGTAAAAAAAATTGTCAAAGAAGTGAAAGAAAGAAAAATTGAATTGAAAAAAATGACAATTCGAACTCAATTAAAAAAACCATTGAATGAGTACAAAGCAATTTCTCCGCACGTAATCGCCGCACAAAAAATGGTTGAAAGAGAAATCCCGATAGATATGGGAAGTTTGATAGAGTATTATATTGCAGAAACTGCAGAAAAGAAAAAATTAATTCGTGAAAAAGTAAAACTCGTCGACGAAACAGGAGAATATAATATAGAATATTATTTGAAAAACCAGATTCTTCCAGCAGTAGAAAATATTTTGCAAGTTTTCAATGTTGATATAAAAACAATTCTCGACGGAAAAAAGCAAACTACCTTAGGAGAATTTTAGCGAAAATTAACAGTATTAATATTAATAGCCCCATAACCAACATCTTTTTCTAAATTATTTTTCTTTGTTCCAAAAGTATCTAACTGTTCTGGTCTAGGAAATAATTTATCTAAATTAAACTCAATCATTTCCGCATTTTTTCCAACTGTGAGATTAATAACTCTTTGTAAAATGCATTTTTTTGCGTTTACGATTGCAGAAGTCGGATGATAAGAAGGAATTAACTTTTTAGTAAATCTATTTACTTCCTGAATCCCACTAGAAGAATAACGTTTAGATGAATAAGTAATCATATTATCAAAAACAGAAATATCAATTTCCCCGTTTTGAAAAATAATTCGAGTACTATAATCTGAATCTTCTATTTTTTTAATAGCATCAACTAAATGATAAACCGAATTTTGGAAATTTCCTTTTCGTGTTGCATAAATTCTCGTTTCCATAAAATAATTTCCCTTCTTGATTATATAAACTTTATGTTTTGTGTTATTTTGAAGTAGTTACAGAAAGGTAAATTAACCGATACTTCTAAAAATAGTTATTCTTTCTCTAATTTATGTCTAAAAAAAATTACGAACCGAAACCGCTTTTTCTCGAGAGAATGAAAAAACTTCTAGGAAAAGATTTCGAATCTTATATGGAAATTCTAAAAAAAGAACCAGTAAAATCTATTCGGTGCAATACAATCAAAATTTCTCCGAAAGATTTGAAAAAAAGATTGGAAGAAAAAGGTTGGGAAATAAAAATCCCGTTCAAAAATTATCCAGAAATTATGATTATTGAATCAGAATTAAAACCGGGGGAAGTCGGGCGAGCAATTGAACATTTGCTTGGTTATTTTTATATGCAAGAAATCGCAAGTATGTTACCCCCATTAGTTTTAAATCCAAAAAAAGGAGAAATGGTTTTGGACATTTGTGCATCGCCAGGAAGCAAGACAACACAAATGGCAGCAATGATGGAAAACGAAGGTTTGCTCGTTGCAAATGAAGTCAAATTCGGAAGAATAAAAATCCTAGCCGCAAACACAGAAAGATGTGGAGTTATGAACATGATAATAACACGAAGAGACGGAATTGCTTTATGCAAAAAACTAAAAGAAAATAATTTTTTATTCGATAAAGTTTTACTTGACGCACCTTGTTCGGGCGAAGGAACAATCCGAAGCACACCGCGAACTCTTGAAATGTGGAACATCAACACAATAAAAAATTTATCAAAATTACAAAAATCTTTAATCTCTTCAGCAATAGAAGTTCTAAAACCAAACGGAGAATTAGTTTATTCAACTTGCACACACGCACCAGAAGAAAATGAAGAAATAATTGATTTCGCTTTGAAAAATTTTGATGTTGAAGTAGAAAAAATAAATCTCCCATTAAACTTTGTTCAAGGAATAACTAAATTTGAAGATAAAAAATATTTAGAAGACGTAAAATATTCTTGCAGAATTTATCCGCAAAACGCAAACACAGAAGGATTTTTTATTGCAAAAATGAGGAAGAAAAAATGAAATTAAAATTTGAAATATTAAAAGAATTGAAAGAGCATATCCCATTCACTTTAGCAGCGACGCTGTTATCAGTAATTATAATGTCTTTCCTGTTATTAAAAGAAAATTTTATTTCATACGCAGTTTCAATGTTTTACATTTTCCATCCAATGCATATTTTATTTTCCTCAATTGTTTCCACGGCAATTTTTTACAATCATACTAAAAAAATAATCCCTGCAATAATTGTAAGCATATTTGTATCTTTATTTATAGGAACATTATCAGACTCAATTCTTCCATACTTCGGAAGTTCACTATTCGGAATTCCAATTTCTTTTCATCTCCCCGCACTTGAAAATCCCATTTTAATTTTCGGAGCTTCTTTAGTTGGAGCATCTTTTGGAGTATTAATAAGAAAAACAAAATTCCCCCACTTCCTTCACGTATTCATTTCAGTTTTCGCTTCGCTGCTTTACATTTTTGCATATTCAACAAACTTTTCAATGCTAACAATATTTTTAATTTTTATAATAACTTCCGTCTCAGTAATAATCCCGTGTTGTTTAAGTGATATAGTTTTCCCAATGATATTTCAAAGGAGATTAAAATCAAAATGATTCCATTAAAATTTTTCAATAAAAGCGAGAAAGAAAAACTTTTAGGACAATTAGAAGAACAATTTGGAATAACTGAAATTCCTTGGAAAATTGCGCATTTAGGAAAAGAAAGAATTGTATTATTTTCTGGAGACCTTTCAGAAAATGAAATTTTCAAAATTGACGACATCGCAAGAATTGAAGGTGTTGGAATTTATTTTGCAAAAATCGACGAGAAAACAGGAGATATCCGATTAAGTATTGAAGGAACACAATTATTGAAAGAACAAATTACAAAGAATATTTTTGAATTAAATAAAGAACAAGCAGAACAATGGATGCTTGGACAGGAATTAAATATTACAACAGGAAAAAGAGGTTTTTTAATTATGAAATTCGGAGACGATTTTTTAGGAACAGGAAAAGCTTCAGAGAATAAAATAGGAAACTTCGTTCCAAAAAGCAGAAGATTAAAATACAAAGAAAATAAAATCAATGAATAAATAACCAATTTCTCTTTCACAACTTTTATAAAAAAGAAATAATGTTTGTTTTAATGAATTTAGAAGGTTCAGCACAGTTAATCAACGGAATTGGACAGAGTAATTTATATTCAGAAGAAAATACATTAAGAAAAGAATTGTCTACAATTGATATTTTAACCGATTTTGATGATACTTATATAAGAGAAAATAGTGCGATATTAGCAGTAATAAATTATTTTTTAGCGAGCCCTAACCCATTACGGTTTCTAAAGAATACTGTAAAAGGAGGATTAGAATATCTAGAAAAAAAAGATTTGCATTCTTTATTCTATTTATTAAAAGGTTGTCCAATGAAATTAATATATGGTGTTGCTAAACAGTTGCATATAAATGAAGAATGGGAACAAATAATAAATTCCCTTGGAATAAAGTCTGTGGGGATAGTAAGTAGAAATGATTACGGGATAATTTTAAAATCACTCGCCAGTTTAGACGAAGGTTTAACAAAAAAGCAGATAATTCTTGCAAATAAATTACAAACTTATCAAGGAAATTGTACAGGAGATATAGATGTTATTATTGATGATACAAATCTTGGAAAAAAGATTAAAGAAAGTGGAAAAGATTATATCTGTAGACAGCAAGAAGAAAAAATATTAGAAAAAGCAGGACTTTATCCAAAAAAAGTTAAAAGTGGGTTTTATATATATGAAAAAAGGAAGATATTTTAATGAATAGAAAAGAAAAAATAATCAAAGCAGGAAAAATCGCAAGTGAAATAAAAACTTGGATTAAACCGCAGATAAAAAAAGGAACTTTGTTAGTTGAAATTGCAGAAAAAATAGAATCAAAAATTATTGAACTTGGAGGAAAACCCGCATTCCCAACAAATCTTTCAATAAATGAAATTGCTGCCCACTTTACACCATCTCACGACGATAAAACGATAGCAGAAGGATTATTGAAAGTTGATTTCGGAGTTCACGTCGACGGATTTATTGCAGACACAGCATTCTCAGTAGATTTAGAAAATTCAGCAGAAAATAAAAAATTAATTGAAGCAAGTGAAAAAGGATTGCACGCAGGAATTGAAAAAGTAAAAGAAAAAAAATCTCTTGGAGAAATCGGTGAAGCAATTCAAAAAGCAATTGAATCTTACAAATTTTCTCCGATAGTAAACTTGACAGGACATGAGATGAATGAATATGAACTTCATTCAGGACTTACAATTTTTAATGTAAAAAATTCAAGAGCGGAAAAATTAGGAAAAGGTTTGTATGCAATGGAACCATTCTCAACAAACGGGAGCGGAAAAATTTACGAAGGAAAACCTTCAGAAATATATTTGCTTATCGAAGATAAAAATGTAAGAAATCCGGGAGCAAGAGAATTATTAAATTTCATCGTCGAAGAATACAAAACTCTTCCCTTCTGTTCAAGATGGATTGTAAAAAAATTTGGGACGAAAGCATTATTTTCTCTGAGACAACTTGAAATGAACGGGAACATTCACAACTATCCTCAGTTAATTGAAGGTTCAAAAGGAAAAGTTGCACAAACAGAAAACACAATTTTTATCGATGATGAAATAATTGTAACGAGCGAGTAGCGAGTTACAAGAAATAAACTAATTTATCCCAAATAAGTGTTATCAATAGGTAAAGCTGCCTTTGCTGATTTCAAATATTCTGATTCAATCTTTTTATACAATTCAATTGTCTGCGCAGTAACACTCGGTCTAATTTTTTGCAGAGCGTCAACAAAATTTTTTTTCTGAACATTTGGTGAATTAATATCTGTTCTCAAAGCAAAGTAAGCGGCTTCTCTTGTTACAGCTTCCAAATCTGCACCAGTATAACCATCAGTTTGTTTTGCAAATTCTTTTAAAAATTCTCCTTTCTCTTTTTCACTAAGCAACTTTTCTCCGTCACTGATTGGCATTTTCTTGGTATGAATTTTCAAAATCTGCAATCTTCCTTTTTCGTCTGGAGCATTGATTAATAAAATTTTATCAAATCTTCCCGGTCTTAGCAAAGCAGTATCAAGCATATCAGGACGATTTGTCGCACCGATAACAATTACACTTTTCAAATCTTCAAGCCCGTCCATTTCTGCAAGCATCTGATTCAAAACTCTTTCAGTAACTTTTGTTCCCTGTTCCATTCCTCTTCTGCCTGCAAGTGAATCAATCTCGTCGAAGAAAACAACACAAGGTGCAACTTGTCTCGCTCTCTCGAAAATTTTTCTCATTCCTTCCTCGGATTTTCCAACCCACATGCTAAGTAATGAAGGTCCTTTAACTTGAATAAAATTTGCTTCTGTTTCTTTTGCAACAGCTTTAGCTAAAAGTGTTTTACCTGTTCCAGGAGGCCCGTAAAGCAAAACGCCTTTCGAAGGTTTAATTCCTAATCTTTCAAAACTATCAGCGTGTTCCATCGGCCATTCAACAGCTTCTCTTAATTCCTGTTTCACAGAATCTAATCCACCGACAGAATCCCATTCAACATTTGGAGTTTCAACAAGAACTTCTCTCATCGCAGAAGGACGCACAGTTTTCAAAGCGTTAGAAAAATCGTCGTGTCCGACAATTAATTTTTCTAAAATTTCTTGAGGAATTTTTTCTTCTTTATCTAAATTCATTTGCGGAAGCAATCTTCTCAAAACAGAAATCGCAGCTTCCTTAGTTAAAGATTCTAAATCAGCACCGACAAATCCGTGAGTGATTCCAGCAAGTTCGTCAAGATTTACTTTTTTATCCATTGGCATATTTCTAGTATGAATTTTCAAAATTTGCAATCTGCCAGGTTTACCTGGGGCAGTAATTTCTAACTCTCTGTCAAATCTTCCAGGACGTCTCAATGCTTCATCAAGTGCGTTAGGTCTGTTAGTTGCACCGATAACAACAACTTTACCACGAGATTTCAAACCATCCATCATCGTCAATAATTGTGAAACAACTCTTCTCTCAACTTCGCCCTGAACTTCTTCTCTCTTCGGAGCAATAGCATCAATCTCGTCGATAAAAATAATTGCAGGAGCAGTTTTTTCCGCTTCTTCAAAAATATCTCTAATCTTTTTTTCAGATTCACCATAAAACTTAGACATAATTTCTGGCCCGTTTAATAAAATAAAATTCGCATCAGATTCATTTGCAACTGCTTTTGCTAAAAGCGTTTTACCAGTTCCAGGCGGCCCGTGTAATAAAATTCCTTTCGGAGGTTCAATACCCAATCTCTCAAAAATTTCAGGATGCTTCAACGGAATTTCAACAAGCTCACGAATTTTTTTAATCTCATCAGTCAAACCGCCAATATCTTCATAAGTAATTTCAGGAATTTTCTCGTCGCTGAGTTCAACTGCTTTCGGACTTAAAGTAACTTCAGTATTTTCAGAAATGTAACACGGCTGATTCGGAGTTATATTCACAACCATAAATTTAATTTGTGTAATTCCTCCGCCACCCAATCCTCCGAAACCCATTCCTCCTAGAATATCTCCAAGATTACCAAAAATATCATCTAAGTCTCCGCCAAATTCTTCTGACATAATATCTTTTCTTCGCTGAACTCCACCAAGAACAACAATGTCACCTTTCACAACTGCTCTTCCTAAAAGTCCTCTTCGCAAATTATCAGGATCTGCTTGAACCATAATTCCTTTTTGTGCAGGAGCAATTACAACTTTTTTTGCTTCTTTAACTTCGGCTTTTGTAATTGTAACAACATCGCCAATTCCTGTTTTTGCATTTCTTCTCAAAATACCGTCGATACGAATTATTCCAGCACCGACATCAGCAGGATAAGCTCTGTCTGCAATCGCAATTGTTTCTTTATTTCCTTTTATTAGAATTACATCTCCTTTTTTAACATCAAGTTGTCGCATAACTTCAGAATCAATTCTCGCAATACCTTTATACGCATCATCCTGTAACGCTTCCACAACTTTTAATTGAACTTGATTTATTTTTGTTGCCATTATCTTTCTATTTTTTTATTTAATTTATTTAATTCCTCACCGAAATTTAAACTTAACTTTCCCATATCTTCAAAACATAACCTCACCATATCGTCCATAATTTTTTCCTGCTCTCTCATAAATGAAACAATTTCTTTCGGAATCGAAACCGCATAACTATTTCCAACAAGCCTCATCTTAACATGAAATTCTTTATTTTTTAAATTATTAAATTTGCTAAATTCGGATTCGTCAGACGGATGAATTATTTTTTCGTTGCATTTTGGACAAACCATCGCACGAAATTCAAATCCATTTTTCAAAATCTTTGCTTTCTGCATTTTTGAATTGCATTTTCTGCATAATATTGTGTTGTCAAATATGTCTGTCATTTTGAATATGAACCGCATCAGCGTCGTTAAACACGAATGCGGCTGGTTGGTTGAAAGGAGGTGTGTATACAATAATATATACACCTTTGTATATACTCGTAAGATATACTATATAAATATTTCTGTGATTTACAATAACTATTTTAGAAAAAATAATCTTTCTTTATTAATATTAAAGGTAATATTTTCTTTTATTAAAAACCTCGTTGATAAGAAAATAAAAATCTTTCAACTTCTCTGCCAAGACATATACAAAATGTTTATGAAAATGTTGTCTTCAGTTTTATTCCTAATTAATTTAACAACATAATTTGTACACAGATCAAATTTTTAACCAAAGATAGTATGTTTTAAAAACACTTTTTCCTATTTAATAGAATGGAAGGGAAAAAAGAGAAAAGTAAATTCCAGAAATTTTGGTATCTTCTTTGGAAAGATAATAGTTTCAAAGGCTGGCTTTTCTCGGTCGTTTTTTTATTCTTATTTATAAAATTTATTTTTCTCCCTGGACTAAGTTTAGTAACAGGAACTGCTTTACCATTAGCAATTGTTGAATCATGTAGTATGTACCATGAAGGAAACGTCTTTTCAAATTTTGACAATTGGTTCGAGCGACACGAAACAAAATATTCACAATTTAATATTACAAAAGAACAATTTGAAAAATTTGAACTAAACGGCGGTTTCAGCAAAGGAGATATTCTATTTATTATAAAAGCGAATCCAGAAAAATTAGAAGTGGGGGATATAATTTTATTTAATTCTGGAACAAAAGGAAATCCAGTAATTCACAGAATAATAAATATTCAAGAAAAAGACGGAGAAAAAATTTTCACAACAATGGGAGATAATAATAACGGAATGTTAACTCCCGACAACAATGCAGGACAAGTTGATGAACGAGAAATTACAGAAGAACAATTAGTAGGAAAAACAATTTTCAGACTAACCCCCTGGTTCGGTTGGGCAAAACTAATATTCTTTGAAAATATCCGCCAAGAATCAGAGCGCGGTTTCTGTCGAGAGAATTAAGAAAAGTTTTTAAATAATCTCGGATAAGTCTAAAGATTAAAGAAAATGGAATTTTGTCCAAAATGCGGAGCGGTTCTCGTTCAGAAAAAAACTAAAGATGGTTGTCCAAGATGTAGTTACACTTCTAAAGGAAAATCATCAAAAATCTGCTCATCAGAAAAAATAGAAGACAACGGCAAAGAAGTCGAAGTAATAAAAAAAGATATCGAAACATTCCCAATAATTGTAAGCAAATGTAAAAAATGCGGAAACGACAAAGCATATTTCTGGACAGTCCAAACGCGTGCAGGTGATGAAGCAGAAACAAGATTTTTCAAATGCACGAAGTGTGAGTTTACTTGGCGAGAATACAGGTGAGGACAGCAAATTATTAAATTCAATTATCTGTGTTTGCGGAGAGAATATCGTTAATTAAAAATTTCTAAAATTTAAATAAAATGGCCTCGAAGTTGAAATAGGAAATTTCTCATTCGATTCCATTTAAAATAAATGGCCTCGAGGGGATTTGAACCCCCGACACCCAGATTTCTCCTAAAAATTTTAAGAGTCTGGTGCTCTAACCAGGCTGAGCTACGAAGCCATTAATTTTTTATCAACTTCGTAGCGAGCAATGCGTTTTAAGCATTTCTACCACCTTAGTTTCTTTTCTAAAGAAACCAGTGAATACGAAGCCATACTAATTTATCAAATAAGAAGTTTAAAAGTTTTTGGAATTATCATTATTAACATTATTATATGATTGACTTAATTAAAAAATAAATTTCTAATTAGTTAAATCACAATATACGGGGCTAAATAGAATTACTTAATTAATCGCTGGATATTCTCTATCGCGTCAGCAACTTCTCTACCTTTCTTAGTTAGTTGTATCACCTTAATTCGCCCCTTTTTTTCAAACGCAACCAACTTAAGGTCTTCCAAAGTCTGCAGTATCTTAACTGCATGGCTGTAAGTACAGTCTACTTCTTTAGCCAGAATACTTCCATATCTCATTCTCGTATTCTTTTTCAAAGAGACCAACATCAAAGCTGGCTTCCTTCGAAAAAAGATATCGAAGTTTTCTTTTATTTTGTCTGTATCTACACTTACTAGTTCCATTGGTTCTCCAAAGTATATATTCAGATAGTGGTGTCCTTTTAAATCTTTTGAAGTATAGTATATTCTGATATATAACAAAAGGTTAAGAAAGAAATTTCCTGTTTCGACCTTAAACTTTTTGTAGTATAGCATATTCGGATATATAGTTAAAAAAAGATTAAATGAAAATGGACTCGCCGAGAATTGAACTCGGATTACATCGTTGCGAACGATGCGTTCTGCCGTTTAACTACAAGCCCACATTTTTCTAAAACAATTTATTTTAATAACTTATCTCAAAAATTTTATTAACTTCCTTTAATTGAAAAGATTATGGATAAAAAAACAAAAATTCTCGCAATCGGTGACATTCACGGCGATA
This sequence comes from Candidatus Pacearchaeota archaeon, assembly GCA_023228245.1. The sequence continues at coordinate 34,862 of JALOBN010000002.1, read as the reverse complement.
CAGGATTAGTAAAAAAACTCGCAGAAAAAGCAGTAAAAGAAAATGTCGACTTAGTAATTCTCGCAGGCGACTTGACTTTCGCAGAACAATCAACAAAAAATCTAATCGGCCCTTTCATAAAAGCAAAGAAAAAAGTTTTATTAGTTCACGGCAATCATGAAGGAATTGCAACAGCAGATTTTCTTTCTGAAATGTATCCCGACACAAAAAATATCCACGGATACAGCATGACTTTCAATAATGTTGGAATATTTGGAGCGGGCGGAGCAGATTTCGGAAACGACGCAATGTCAGAAAAAGATTTCAAAAAAGTAATCGGCAAAGCACACAGCCAAATAAAAGATTCAAAGAAAAAAATCCTCGTAACTCACATGCACCCGCAAGGAAGCAAATCAGAAATGACTGGATTTGAAGGAAGCAAAAGCATCAGAGACGCAATTGAAAAATATCAACCCGATTTTGCAATTTTCGGACACATTCACGAAGCTGGCGGAACAGAAGAAAAAATAGGAAAGACAAGAGTAATCAATGTTTCAAGAAAAGAAAAAATCTTTGAGATCTGATTTTCCATTATTCTTTTTCAAATCATAAAAAAATATTCTAAATCTAAATGGATAACTTAATACAACAATTATTATAAATGATTTTTATGCTAAATTAAAATGGCTGAAGAAGTAATTGCTTTTGATAAAGAACTTGAAGAAATAGTGAAAACAGAATTTGGCGATGAAGCAACTCCCGAATTTATTAATTTGTTAAGAATGGGTAAGGCAGCATATGAGCATGGATATTTTGGTTTTATAGAAAAAGAAAAAGTTATGAACTGGGTAGATAGAATGTATGACGCGGGACAAAAACAAAAGGAAATAAGAAGCGGAAAAGGAAATGGAGATGAAATGATTCTAACAAATTCAGCAGATGTAACAAATGCTGCAGCATATTTATCTTTGTTTGGTAAAAAAGAAGGTTATCTTTCTAAATAATAACTAAAAATCTATAAATACTTCTTAAGATATGCTAGGATATGAGAAAAAAACCTGAAAAGACGCAGGAACAAAAATTAGCAGAAAATTTTTTTCCAATGGATCCGAGCGACGTAAAACTTACTATTGAAAAAAAATACAAGCAACCATTAAATGTTGACTTAGCTTCAACGCCAACTTCAAAACCAAGAAAAACGAGAGTAACAAAAAAAACAGCTGCAAAAAAATATTCTAAAAAAAATTCTGCAAAATCAACAAGTCGTAAAACAAGCGTGGGAAAATCAAAATTAAATTATGAAACTCCAAAAATTTCTTTAAAGAAAGGGGGATACGAATTAATTGTTACAGAAAAACCGCAGGCAGCAATGAAAATTGCAGACGCTCTCGGAAAATCAGAAAAAAATAATTTGCATGGCGTTCCATATTATGAAGTCACACGAGACAAGAAAAAAATAATCGTCGCGTGCGCAGTCGGACATTTATTCACATTAACACAAACACAAAGAGGAGCAAGCTTCCCTGTCTTTGACATTCAGTGGCTCCCAAATTATCTAGTAAGAAAAAAAGATTTCACAAAAAGATATTACGATAGTTTATTGAGTTTAGCAAAAAATGCCGGAGAAGTAACCGTTGCAACAGATTATGATATAGAAGGAGAAGTAATCGGATTCAACGTCGTGAGATTTATCTGCGGACAAAAAGACGCGAACAGAATGAAATTCTCAACATTAACAAAACCAGAATTAAATTCTGCCTACGAATCAAAAAGCCCGACGATAGATTGGGGGCAGGCAATCGCAGGAGAAACGCGACATTACTTAGATTGGTTCTATGGTATAAATTTATCACGAGCATTAATGGCTGCAATAAAAGAAGCAGGACGATTCAAAATAATGTCAATCGGAAGAGTCCAAGGCCCAGCATTAAATTTAATTGTGAACAGAGAAAGAAAAATCCAAGAATTTGAATCACAAAAATATTGGCAGGTTTTCATAAATGTTAATGATAATAAAAATGAGGTGGAATTAAAATACAACAAAGATATTTTTGATAAAAAAGAACTTTCAAAATTTGAAAACCTCGTCAGCAAAAATGCAGTTGCAAAAACAGAAAAGAAAGAAGAACATCTTCCACCAAACGAACCTTTCAATTTAACTGCATTGCAAATGGAATCTTACAGACTTCATGGAATGACACCGTCGAGAACTTTGCAAGTTGCACAATCGCTTTACCTCGCAGGATTAATTTCATATCCGAGAACATCATCGCAAAAACTTCCCGACTCAATTAATTATAAAGAAATTTTAGAAAAATTATCAAAACATTTCAGAACAGAAAAATTAATCTTAAGAGAAAAACCAATCGAAGGAAAGAAAACAGATTCAGCACACCCGTCGATTTACCCCACTGGAGAATTACAAGATTTATCTGGAGAAGAAGAAAAAATTTACAATTTAATTGCCAGAAGATTTTTGTGTTTGTTCTGTGAAGATGCAATTATTGACAATAAAACAATAACTGCTGAAGTTGAAAATATGAAATTTTCAACAAAAGGAAGCGGGGTTAGAAAAAAAGCTTGGTTAGAGATTTATCCTTACAAAATTAAAGAAACAGAACTTCCTGACATAAATGGAGAAGTAAAAATTACCGATTTGAGAACAGAAGAAAAAGAAACCCAGCCCCCAAAAAGATATTCACCTGCTTCAATAGTTTCAGAACTTGAAAAAAGAAATTTAGGAACAAAAGCAACAAGAGCATCAATAATAGAAACACTTTATGACAGAGGTTATGTAAAAGAAAAAAGTATTGAAGCAACACCTTTAGGAATTTCATTAATTGAAACTCTTGAAAAATATTCTCCAGTAATTATCGACGAGGAATTGACGAGAAAATTCGAAAAAGAAATGGATTCCATTGTTGAATCAAAAAAAGATTTTGAAGTAAAAGAAAAGAAAGTCATCGATGAAGCGAAAGTAACAATTACAAATATTGCAAAAGATTTTGAAAAAAATAAAAAAGAAATTGGAAGCGAACTTATGAATGCTGAAACAAAACTTTGGGAAAAACAAAAAGAAGAAAATAAATTGAACGTTTGTCCAAAATGTCAGAAAGGAATGCTAACAATTATGTATTCAAGAAAAACACGAAGACAATTTGTCGCGTGCGATAAATATCCCGATTGCAAAAACACTTTCACACTTCCACCAAACGGCGTTATAAAAAGAACACAAAAAATCTGTGAAGAATGCGGTTTCCCGATGCTGATTAGATTAAGCAAAGGAAAACGTCCTTGGGAATTTTGTTTCAATCCAGAATGTAAAAAAAATAAAGAAAGATTAGAAGAATACAGAAAGAAAAAAGAAATGGAAAATAATTCTGAAAATTAAAACCATTCTTTCAATTTTTTCTGCGTCCTAACTTGATTTAGTAATTTGCTTTTTTTGTAAATAGTTTCACAATCAAAATTATATTTTATTTGTCCAATTTTTTTCGTACTTTCTAAAATTTCTTTCAAATCTTGAAATTTCATAATTCCTTTTCCAATGGCTTTCCTAACGCTTTCTCTAACAACCCAAACTCCGAGAGCAGCCCAATACGACGGTGTTTCAAGACGAATTGCTAAAACTCCTGCTTGTTTTTTTATCGAATTCAAAAATTCTAAAATCGGAAGACGCGAAGCATAATACCCCCCCGCACAATTAAATGCATATTCTTTTCTCCCGTAAAAATCTTCATAATCTGTCGACGCTTTAATTTCTTGCGACGGATTCCACGAACTTCCAGGAAGATATAACTCAAAAAGTTCATAACTCCAAACTTCGGGGAGCAAAATTATCAAATAGCAATTTCCTAAAAATTCTCCAAAAAATAATCCGTAATCTTCAATAACAGGGTAATCTCGAATTTTTTTCAAAAGCATTTTTCCAAGTGAATCATCTGTTGCAGTTATGCTCCATCTTGTAGGAACTAATTTTTTATTTTTCTTCAAACCCAAAACACCGACGCTGAGAATTTTACTTAAAGTATATTCGGAAAAATTATTTTTGTAAAGAATTTCCATTCCTTCAACAGATTTTATTTCGTCGTTAATAACCTTGTCAACTTTCTGGTGAACTTTTACATTTCCAACAACTTTCGCATTTTTCAAACCAGCGTGCATTCCGTTTGAAGTTAAAACTTTGTCTTTTTTCCTTTCAAAATTTAATTTATTTTTCAATTCAATTTCAACGTCGACAGGATTTGACGCAATCGCAATTTCCTGTGCAATTTCAATAAATTTTTTATTAGTTCTTGAATCATGAACTTGAGATTGAAATCTTGAATTAATTAAATTATCTCGCAATTTCAAAACATCATTTATTTGAAAATTATTATTCGCCCAATATTTCGCATCGTCGTAAACCCAAGCATTTTCATCTCTTTCAAACGGACTAAGAATTCCAACATTAACCAAAGGATATTTTAATTTGCTTCCAATAAAAACACTCGGCGGAGAATTGCTGTCAAGTTTAGAAATATTTTTCAGATTCCTATTTCTAAAACCAGTTTCACTTATTTTTTTTATTAATTCAAATTTTATATCTGACATGTTTGATTTTATCGTCGATGAAATTTAATAATTAAAACATTCCTCGTTTAAAAATTCCTTCGTTGCGAATTTCAAATCCTAATTCTTTTTCAGGCAAACTTCTGTGCTTTTTCAAAATAGCTTTTCTTTTTCCTCTTTCATTTTTCAATTGAATAATGCATTTGCTCCAATATTGAAATAAATCTCCGCCGACAATATTTACTTCTCTTTCAACTCCGTTTTTCCAATCTTCTTCTGATTGAAATCCAGAATAAACTTGATTAGTTATCACAACAGGAATATTTTGTTTTTTTGAAATCTCCGCAAGAAGTTTCATCTGGTTCGCAACTTCGCTGTTGATTTCTTTTACTTTATCTTCTTCCCTCGCTGTTCCAAGTTCCAAACGATAAAGCATCGCCATTCCGTCGACAATTATCAAACTAACCTCTTCTTTCTTCAAATGATTATTCAAGGTTGTAAAAAACTTTTTCTGCTCGTCAAAATTCGACGGACTAATTAATAAAATATTTTTTAAAATTTCTTCAAAGTTTTCTCCGATAATTTGTTTTACCCTATCAGAAGAAAATCCATTTTCAGTGTCAATAAAAATAACCTTGTTTCCTTTTTTCGCCTGCGAACACGCGACAAGAATTGACATATTTGTTTTACCGCATCCAGGAGGTCCAGCAATCATAGTAATAATTCCTTTTTCATAACCGCCGTAAAGCCAAGTGTTCAAATCATAACTTCCCGTCGAAATCTTCTCAACTTTTTGAAAGTCCATAACAGAAAAATAAAATTTGAATTAATAAGAATTATGGTAACGAATAATTAACTAAATTTGCTCATCTTTTCCAAACTTGAAAAAGGGAAAGGACGTTTATTAGAAACGAATGTTATATATCTCATAAATTTATACATTTCAGTATTCCAATATTCACATAATTCTGCCATTCCTTTACTTCGATTTCCACTGAAAATCGTAACTAACCAATTCAAAACAAGAAGAATCCAAGTTAAATTTGCCCAGACAGATAAAATCGCACCGCTGATTACAGCAACAATAATTCTGAACCAAGCTTCTTTTCTTTCCCCTCTTTTTGCCATAATAAAATATATTTTCTAGATTTATAAATATTGTTTAAATTTATTTCAACTTTTTGAAATCTGTTTCAACTTTTTCCAAATCTTTTGTAATTGCAGAAACAGCGTCGTCAATTGCTTTTTTCGCAGCCTTGCCTTTTGTTTTAACTAAAAGAATCGGATGTTTAGTAATATGTTCTCTTTTCCAAGCAGCGAATGTAACAGAAGAATCTTTATTCAAATAAACTCGCAAAATCTCTGCGATAGTCAAACTCTCGAGCTCAACTTCAAGTTCTTCCTTTTCGTTCTTAAGAATTTTAAGTTCCATAAAAAGAAATCTTAATCTACATTTATAAAAGTTGTGATTGAGGGGGCTTTGTAAATTAAGTCCTATTTTAGACTGACTTTTTTACAGAAATAGTTTCTTTTAATCTTCTTCCTCTTCCAAATCTTCTTCTGTATATTCTTCTGCCCATTCAACAGAATCATCGTCGTCTTTTTTCTTTCCGTATCCAAGTTTTTCTTCAACTTGTTCTTGTTTCTTTTTTATATCTTTCAAATCGCCGATTTTCAATTTGCTTGCAGTGTTATAATCAAAACCTAATCTCTTCGGTTCTTTATCTTTTTCGTCGACTAATGAATTATCCAAGACAAATTTTTTTGAATCTGTATCAGGAAATCCCGACGCATTTTTTCTAAAACTAACACCAAGATAACTTTCAACTTTTGCTAAAACTTTGTAATTATTGTCTGGCAAAAATCCCTGCTCTAGCATTCTCACAGTTGCTTCAGGTTCGCCGATTGCTTTCGCAAAAGCTTCTCTCGTAATTCTTCGCGTTCTTCTTATTCTCTGAATTGTCCAGTGAAAATTCTCAACTAAATCCGGATGCGTCATCGTTTCTTTATGCTTGAATTTCTCGTCGACTAAATCTCTAAGATTCGGTTCTTTCCCGTAAGAAAATTTGCTATTCATTCCAATCAATCTATCACGAACAGAAACTTGTTTCTGAGAAATTTCAACTTTCTCAACAGGTTTTCTAATTATCGGAAATTTTTCAATTGCAATACAATCTTCACAAATTTTTACAATTCCCTTTCCTGAAATAGCGTCGAATAATTTCTTATCTTCACCAGAAACACCACACCTGTAACAACTTGCCATAATGAATGAATTAATTTTATCTTTTTAAGGATTTATATAATTAATTTAGATATTTTTCTATATCTTTCATCACATTAACGTCGGAGATTACAATTTTCTCGTCAATTAAAATCACTGGAAATTCCGTAATATTATATTTCTCAACAAGCAAATTCACAGACGGGATATCATTGTCTCCAGAAATAGGAATCAGCATAATTTTGTCGCCGTATTTTTCTTTCAATTCCCCGAGCAAATTCGAAATCACTCCCTGTCGCGATTTCTGCTCTATCGTCGGTTCATTATATTTGTAAAGATAAACAACATTATGAAAATCTAAATCACATTTTTCCTTAATCTTGATGCTGTTTATCCAAAATAAAGTTCTAAGCAAATCAAATCTCTTGTGCTGTGAAATAATATCTTCACTGAAGATATTCGCTTCCTCATATCTCTGAATCAATTGAGCATCTTCAAAAATGTCATTCGCAAAATCAATATTTTCTTTCATCAAACTGTCACAATCAAATTCCATAATCGAAAGTGAATTTATCTGTGTAATCTGATCAAGAATTTTTAGTTCAGTATCGGCATACATAGAATTAATTTCTTCAATTCTCGACGACTCGAGCATATAACCCATAAAAATCCCAATATTAAAAATTATCAAACTTCCTATTAGTGCATACAAAAAAACAATTTTCTGACTATTCATACAAACTCCTGTTTAATGCTTTTTTTATCATGAGTCCCCCAAGTAGTTTCTCTTTTAAAATATTTATATATCGCAATTAAAGTAATGAACGGATAAACCATAAGGTAAATCACAGCGAAGAAAAGCACATCAAAAATATTATTTTTTTTCATCATCGTCTTCTTCATTATCGAAAGAGAAGTGAAAGTAAAAAATAAACTAACTAAAAAAAGAACAATACCAAAATAATTCAAAAAACTTGGCGTGATATGAATTTGATTCATCGTCAGCAACGGAACATCTGCAACAATTGAATATTTTGTAAATAAATAATTTGAAATTATATTTGTTCCACAAACGTAAAATAAAATCCCCAAACCGACAACACCAAGAAAAAACTGAAGAATAAAAAATGGAAGAACAAACATTCCAAGCATTCCTCTTTTGAAAATTTCATGTTTATATTTCGCCATACACTGAATTCCACCGATTGTCCATCTTCTTCTCTGTTTATACCAGTCGCTGAATTTTTGCGGAACCGTCGTCGAAACATGCGTCGACAAACACATTTCTCTCTCCCAACCATTTTTTATTAAATGCCAAGTAATCTCAATATCTTCAGTCATATTATCGCCATCAAAACCAGAAGTTCCTACAATCGCTTCTTTTCTGTATAATGCAAGAGGCCCGGGTGTAACATAAATCCCGCCAGTATAACCTAAAAGTTTTCTCGTAAATGCAATCACACGATATTCAATATCCTGAATTTTTTCAAAAAATTTATTTGCGTCTCTAACAAGAATTGGACAAGTTACAGCACCAACTTTTTCATCTTGAAAATATCCAAGCATTTTTTTCAAAGAATCTTTCGCAGGATAACTATCAGCGTCGACAAAAGCGATTACATCTCCCGTTGCAAATTTCAGTCCTGCATTTTTAGAACGCCCAGCATTTCCCAAGTTTTTCGGATTGTTAACTAAAATTAATTTAGAATATTTTTTCTGCAAATTTTCTACAACTTCACGTGTGTTATCAGTTGAGCAATCGTTCACAACAATTACTTCCTTAATATTTTTATAATCAATATTGAAAACGTGTTCAATCGTGTCGCCGATTGTTTCTCCCTCGTTGTAAGCAGGAATTACAAATGAAACGCTGTAATTTTTTTTCAGTTCAGGATAAGCAAATAAATTTTTTTTATTATGCAAATATAAAAAAATAAATAGCAAAAGAAAATAAATCGAAACGAACATATACGCGAGATAAATCGAAGACAAAACTTCCATTTTATTCCTCGGGGTTGATTATTTTTAAAGATTCTTGTGTCGGAGTTTCGCCTTGAAATGTAAAGTAATCATAGAAATCGTCTGACAAAGAAAGTTCGTGAGTATGCCCAACTTTTTTCTTTTTTATCAAACCAGTATCCTCAAATTTTTTTATGTGGTCGTAAGCTTTGTTTCCCCTAATTTTAATTATTACAGATTGTTTTATCGGTTGCTTGAACGCGATAATCCCCAAAGTTTCCTGCTCAGCTTTCGTGAATTCAGATTTTCCCGTCGCTAATTTATTTATAATATTATAAAACTGCGCACGCACATCCATTTTCCACATTTTATTTTTCTCGACAATTTCAATCGCAGATTCTTCCTTTTCATATTTTTCCTGAAGTTTTTCAATAAGTTCTTCGAGAATTATCGGATTCAAATCAGTGTAAGAAATTAATTCACTCATGCTCAAAAATCTCCCCGAAACAAAAAAAACTGCTTCAAGTTTTTTCAAATCCTCTTTTTCTCGTGCTTCGTCAATTTCATTTAACGTCTTGCTTGTGTTCATAAAATAAGATAATACAACAAGATTTAAAAATTCTTATCTCATAAAATTAAAATGAAAAAGGGTGAAAAGAAATTTGTATTATCTAATCGCTGGCTTTACACATTTATTTCTTTAGGAATTTTATTATTAATTACAGCAAGTGTTTACGCTGTGGAAACTTCAAGCTCTTTAGTAGGACATAGTGGAGATGAGATAACCGTGGATAATACTTTTTGTATGAGAATAACAGGACATAATTGCGGATATGATGTTGATACAGATACAAAAGGGGAAACAACTGTGAATAATACTTTTTGTATGAAAATAACCGGACATAATTGCGGATATGATACAGATACTGACACAGATACAAATACAGACTATTGTTCAGCAGGAACCTGCGATGGGGCAGTTTATTCACAATCAGGAGCATATTATGGATTTTATACTTCGGGAAGTTACGTTGGAATTTACAGCAAGGGAAGCACTTATGGTATCAAAAGTTATGGAGATTACGCTGGTATCTACGCTTCAGGCTCTTCTTATGGGGTTCACGGTGTAAGCACTAAAATTGCTGTCGTCGGGAATGGCAATTCTTATGATTTTTATGCTTCAGGTTCAGGAACAAATTACGGCTCATCTTCTTCTATAAGATGGAAAACAAACATTACAGAAATTCCAAGTGCATTAAATAAAATTTTATCGTTAAGAGGAGTTTATTATAATTGGGATGAAGAGCACGGCGGAGAATATGATATGGGTTTCATTGCAGAAGAAGTTGGAAATATTGTTCCTGAAATCGTAGAATACGAAGACGAAACAAATAGTTCAAATTGGTATATAGACGAGAACGGAAATAAAAAACTATACGCAACAGGAATTGATTATGGTGCCTTAACTCCAATGCTCGTCGAAGCAATAAAAGAACAGCAAAAAATAATAGACAGCCAAGAAGAAAAAATAAATTCATTGGATGAAAAGTTAAACAAAATCTGTGCAAAGCTTCCAAGTCTGTGTGAATAGAAAATGAACAAAATTATCTTTATAACAATTTTTTTATTATTGATGATTGGAGCAGGAATCGGAGGATATTTTTTGGGACAAAATGTTATGCTTAATTCAATTTATCCTGAATCAAATGAGGTATTTTCTATATTTGGACAGATAACAAGCATAAATGGAGATTCTTTAGTCGTAGAAACTAATTCTTTACAAAGATATATTATTCCCGGACAAGAACAAAAATTAACAAAAATAACTATAAACACAAATGAACAGACGAAAATATTAGAACAAATTTTTTCATTAGAAAACTCTTTAGAGTCAACAGAAACAATTCTCTCTTTTTCTGATTTAACCGTCGGAGATAGTGTAAGCGTTTTATCTTCTGAAAACATAAAAGGAAAAAGTCAAATAACTGCAACAGAAATAATTTTTCAATCTTCACCAATTAATACTGAAAATAGTGTAGAAGAATTTCCTGAATAAAGTTATTGAAGAGAATAACCCTTCGCAATCAAAATTTTTCTAACGCTTTTATTTATTTGCTCTTCATCAATCTTGCCCTCTTTTGTCAATATCTCTAAATCATTTAACAAAGAATTCAAATCTACTTTAAAATCTAAGATGATGTTTTCTCCTGAATTAATTAGCTCGGCATATCTTTCTGATTTAGAAAAACAAAAGGAGGATAAGCCAAGCATGTTTATTTCATCACTTACAATAAGCCCCGAAAAATTTTCAAGACTATTAATAACCTCTAATGAAATCGACGATGGTTTTCCAAGAGAATCCAATTCTCCATAAATAATTTGATGACCAACCATTATTGCAGAGATATTATTTTCAAAACAAACCCCAAATAAATCTAAATCTTCAGCAGTAATATTTTGTGTGTCCGTCGATAAATGAAGATTATTAATCATTCCTTTCCCCGGATAATGTTTGCAAGTTCCATTTACATTTTGTTGAAGACCTAAAATATAGCTTTGCAATTTTTCTTTAATTTCTTTTTCATTTCCTAAAAAAGTTCTCTCTCCATAAGATAAATCTTGAAATTCAGAAATAGGAGCAAAATTAAAATTAAATCCTAACTCTTTTAATAATTCCCCTTCACTTAATCCAACTTCATAAGCTTCTTGGGAAGTTTTTATTTCAGACAGCGAAGGAAAATCCCGAAATTCTGAAAAAGGATTCCACGCACCTTCCATGTCTGTTGAAACAATCAATTTTATTTTTGAATTTTCTTGATATTTTTCTATTCTATTTTTATATTCGTCTTTAGTGTCGAGACCATCTAAAAAAATTCCCCCCACATTAAGATTTGTGTATGCTAAATTATTTTTATCGCCGTACACAATTATCATTTGCGCTATTTTTTGTTTAAGGGTAAGAGAATCAAATTGAATAGAATTATTATTAATCACAATATTGTCTGTAGAATTATCTAGTTCGGAAAAAGAACCAGTTAATTCAAAAATAAAAATGGAAATTAAAAACATAATTAAAATAAATTTTATGATAAACTTCTTTCTTTCCATTTTATTGAACTTTAAATCTTAATATCGCACCGACACCAGATAAATTATTGAATTGTTCTCCTTCGGTCGTCTCTGTAGAAACAATTTCAACTTCTGAACCCGCGTTCTCTGCAAGTTCTAAAAATTCTCTTGTCAAATTCTTATCATAATCTTTTGAAATAATTAATAATTCAACAGCACCATATTGCAACGCTTTTCTCACGTCGGCTTCTTTGTAAAAAGTAATGTCGGGTTTCTCTCCAAGATGCTCAAAAAAATTCTCAAGAATTTTTTTCTCGCGAACAATTTCCTGTCCTTCAAGAATGTCCCGTGATTTTTCTACAAGTTCTTTCAAACCAGATTCATCAACATCACCGATATCAACCCTTCCAATAATTTTTTCCCTAAGTTTTGTAGCAAGAAATTCCTCGTCGATAAATTCATCTTTTGTTGGAATCGGTCCGCCAATAATAATTCCTTTCAGCTTCGGCATATCATAAAAGAAAATTTTCGCTTGTTCTGCAATTCTTTTGTAAAAATCTTTTACCAAACCTTCTGTAATTCTGTGAAATCTTTGTGATGATTGTCCGCCTGCTCTAACTTTAGAAGGAACTCCAGATGTCATTTTCTGCAAAACTTCAATTCGTTTTCCTTCAAGCATTCCAATCGTCGCTTCTTTTCTGTCCATCACAATTAAACCAAAAACTTCAGTAACTTCAAGCATTGCCTGAAGAGGTTCTAAAATAAATTCTTTATCACAACGATACATTCTAATTTTCAAAGGTTGAATTGGTTCAATATCCCAAAGTTGTAAATCACTCTGTCCCTCAACTTTAGAAATATTTCCAGCAAAAAGTGCAAGTCCATTCGGAGGAGTTTGTTTCAAACCTTTAAGATAACGAACAATCTTTTCCAAAGCTTCAGTAACATTATTTCTCGTCGTAGTTGATTTAATATTCTTTGCAGTAGATTTTTCTCCTTCAAGTTGTCTCTGAACAGAATTCACGTCGTAGTCAGCAGGAATGTAAACTGTAACGAGTTCGGTATGTCTACCTTTGTAAGTTTCAAGTTCTTTCATTCTTGCTTCAAGTTCTGATCGTGTTATTACCATTTTTATAAAATAAAACTACGCTATTTAAAATCTACTTTAAAATTTCCTGTTTTTATTTCAGCATTGATAACCGCTTTCAAATCACTAAGAACATCAGCAAGTTTTTCTTCATTATCTTTTTCCAAAAACAAAACAATCGCAGAATTCATAGATTTCTTCGCAACAGATTTTTCCTGTCTAACTTTTCCAATAGTTTCTATCAAAAGATTGTAAACCTCGTCGTCATTTTTCTTTTTCACAACATTAAATTCTTTCGGCCACTCGCAAATGTGAATCGATTTTGTCTTTTCATATTTTTTATATTGTTCCTGATAAATTTTTTCAGTAATAAACGGAATTATCGGAGCGAACATTTTCAAAATCGCAAGAAGAGAGTTATACAAAGTGTAAAGTGCAGAATCTTTTCCATAAACATCGTCGCCGTAAACTCTAGCTTTTACAATCTCCACATAATTGTCAGCAAAATCTTTCCAGAAAAAATTATCAACGTCTGTCTTCGCACGTGAATATTCATAATTCTCAAAATTCTTCGTCGCACTTTTTATAACTTCATTAAGTTTAACTAAGAAAATTCTGTCAGTCTCTAAAAGTTTTTTCGGTTTCTTCGGTAAATCTTTAATATTCATAAAAATAAATCTTGAAGCGTTCAACAATTTTGTAACAAGTTTTTTTCCAGTAACTAAATCTTTTTCTTGATAATCAAAATCATCACCAAGTTTTGCCGACGCTGCCCAATATCTCAAGGCATCAGCACCGTATTTTTCAATAACTTCCTGCGGTGCAACTGAATTTCCTTTTGATTTTGACATCTTCTCGCCTTTCATAGTTACATAACCAGAAATCACAGCATCTTTCCAAGGATTTTTTCCAAAGTGCAATCTTGATTTTACTAAAGTATTAAACAACCAAAAAGAAATAATCTCATGTGCCTGCGGACGCAAACTCATTGGAAATAATTTTTTTTGAACTTTCTCATCTTTAATTAAAGTAGTTACAATTTGCGGAGTCATCGACGAGGTAAACCAAGTGTTAAGAACATCTGTCTCGGGAATAATTTTTTCTGAATTACATTTCGGACATTTTTTTACAGGAGGTTTATCTTTCATCGGGTCAACAGGAAGTTGTTCTTCTTTCGCTAAAATAACTTCTCCGCATTTTTCACAATACCAGACAGGAAATGAAACTCCAAAATATCTTTGATTAGAAACCAACCAATCCCACTGCAAACCTTTAACCCAATTCTCGTAACGATGTTTCATAAAATCAGGGAACCAATTCAACTCATTTCCCCATTTCAACAAATCATCTTTCAAATCAAGATAACGAACAAACCATTGTTTGCTTTTTACAAATTCAATTTCAGTCCCGCAACGTTCATGAACATTTACAAAATGTTTTATAGGAATTTGTTTCAACAAAAGTCCCTCGCGTTTCAAATCTTCAATAATTTCTTTTCTCGCTTCCCTAATTTTCATATTGTTATATTTTCCAGAAATAGAACTCATTTTTCCGTCCTCTGTAATCGCAAGTTTTATCGGAAGATTGTAAGCCTTCTGCCATTCCATATCTGTCTGGTCACCGAAAGTGCAACACATTACAATTCCAGTTCCTTTGTCCATGCTAACTCTTTTATCTTCCATAACAGGAACTTCAAAATTAAACAAAGGAACTTTCGCCATTTTTCCCAAATATTTTTTATATCGTTTGTCGTCGGGATGATAAAAAAGTGAAACGCAAGCAGGTAATAATTCAGGACGAGTTGTTGCTATAGTTACATCTTCTTTTCCAATTTTGAAAATTATATCATTAAAAAAAGAATCAATTTCCTTGTCTTGAACTTCAACTTGTGCAACTCCTGTTCGGCATTCAGGACACCACATTGCAGGTGCATCTTTTCTATACATTCTTCCTTTTTTATGCAAATCTAAAAAACTCCATTGCGAAATTTTTCTAGAATGTTCGTCGATAGTTGAATATTTCAAATCCCAATCGCAACTTATTCCAACATTTTTCCAATCTTGAATAAATGTAGGCAATTCTTTTTTAAGAAAATCCAAACATAATTTTATGAAATCAGAACGAGGCATATCTTTTGATTTTACTCCACGAGATTTTTCAACAAGTCGTTCTGTTGGAAGTCCATTGTCGTCAGTTCCGAACGGATAAAAAACTTCAAAGCCCTTCATTCTCATAAATCTCGCAATGAAATCTGTCTGCGAATAAGAACACGCATGTCCAATATGCATTTTACCGGAAACCGTCGGTGGCGGGGTATCAATTGAAAAAAGTTTCCTCTCAGATTTAGAATCAAATTTGTAAATTTTTTCCTTTTCCCAAAACTCACGACATTCCTTTTCTATCTCGTTGATATCATTTTTATTCTCAGTCATCAAAAGTTTAGATAAAGAAACTTTTAAAAATTATCTATCTATTGGATTATATGGCAGACGGAGTAAATCTTCCTTCAGGAACAGGCGGACTTGTAAAATTCAAAGAAGAATATCAAAGTAAATTCAATCTAAAGCCGACGCACGTTATAGGTTTCGTAGTTTTAATTCTCGTGTTCAGAATTGCTTTGGGGATTTTTTTAGAATAAAATGTTTCCAAACATCGACCCAAAAAAAATGCAGGCAGTTATGAAACAGATGGGAATAAATCAAACTGAAATTTCTGCAACAAAAGTTATAATTGAAAAAGACGACGGGGAGAAAATAATTATAATAAATCCATCTGTTGTAAAAATAAAAATGCAAGGGCAGGAATCTTTCCAAATTTCGGGGGACGTTTCAGAAAGCGAAGAAAAATTCTCAGATGACGACGTGAAAGTCGTGATGGAAAAAACGGGGTGCTCTGAAAAAGAAGCAAAAAAAGTTCTTGAAAAAACTGGCGATTTAGCTGAATCAATTCTAGAATTAAGTTAAATAAATTTTTAAATATTTTAATTAACTGAGAAAAATATATATACTAGATTACCCTTCTAAAAAATACTTCTGAGGGGTTTATGGAAGATATAATACAAGAAAAAATCAGTGCTGACCACCTTTTGTACGTCAGTTTAAAATACACGAAGACGTGCGACGTAATTATGAATCTAATTCTACGATGGAAAAAAATGATTGAAACAAGTTTAGAAAAAATTCTCGAACACGCAAAAAAGAAAAAACTAATAAAAACAATCCCCACAAATCCCGTCGGACAAATCAAAGAAATCAGAGAACTTTTCAAAAAAGACAAAGAATTTTTAGCAGTAATTGATTTGTATGAAATGTTTAGAAAAGTCAAAGAATTGCGAACTGAAAGAATCGGCGAGTTCAGAAAAAATGTGATGCTAAAAATTTTCTATCAAGGAAAAGAAATAAATGTTGATTTGGAAAAACTGAAAGAATATGCTGACATGCTCGAAAAATTTATAAGCAAAGTTAAGCAATTTCTTTTATCGTAGGCGAAAATGAAAAAAGTAATTGTCATAACCTCTGGAAAAGGAGGCGTTGGAAAAACAACAACTGCAATTAATCTTGGAGCAGCAATAAAATATTTTGGAAAAGATGTTCTAATTATCGACGGAAATTTGACAACCCCCAACGTCGGAATACATTTGAATTCTCCAGAAGTTCCTATAAATTTAAACCACGTTTTAACAGGAAAAGCCGAAGCATTTGAAGCAGTTTACGAGCACGAGTCTGGAATTAAAATAATGCCTTCTTCACTTTCTATAAAAGAATTAAAAAAAGTAAAATATGAAAAAATAAAAGATTTCAAACTCGCATTCATGAAACTTTCTGAATATATTATCGTCGACAGTGCAGCAGGTTTAGGAAACGAAGCACTTTCAACAATTGACATGGCAGACGAATTAATTGTCGTAACAAACCCTGAAATGCCCGCAATTACAGACGCATTGAAAGCAATAAAAATGGCAGAGCAAATGAAAAAAACAGTTCTCGGGGTTATTGTCACAAGAGTAAAAAAGAACGACATTGAAATGACTCCTGAAACAGTTAAAGAAATGTTAGAAACCACGATTTTAGGTATGGTTCCTGAAGATATTTGCGTTCAAAAATCATTAAACATGAAAAACGCAGTTGTTCACACGCATCCAAAAAGCAACGCAGCAAGAGCTTACAAAGAAATCGCTGCAAGATTATTGAATGTAGAATATGATTCAGAAAAAGATAAAGAAAAACTCTGGGAAAAAATTGCAAGACACTTCAAGAAAAACAAAATCAAAGTTTACTATTGATTACATTCCAATAACTAAAATTTTTTCAGATCAATTATAATTATCCAATTCTCGCACCGTTTTCAATGTCAGATTCAGGTGCAAGCAAAACAACTTTAGAATGTTCAGAATTCGACGCTGCCAAAAGCATCCCTTGACTTTCAACGCCCCGCAATTTTCTAGGTTTCAAATTTGAAAAATAAACAATTTTTCTTCCGAGCAATTCTGCTTCAGTGTAAAAATCTTTAATTCCAGCGCAAATAATTCTCTCGCCTAATTCACCGACGTCAAGAGTCAATTTTAATAATTTATCAGAACCTTCAATATATTCTACTTTCTTAATCTGCGCAACTCGCAAATCAATTTTTTCCCAATCTGAAAATTCTGCAATATTTTGTTCTACCATTTTTATATTATCTTTTTGAAAAGAATTTCTCCTTTTTTAATTTTATTCTCTTCCAAGGGTTTCTTTATATTTTCATATTTAATTTCAAAACCAAACTGCTTCGCAATTTTTTCCGACGCTGAAGGAATAAAAGGCCAAAGTAAAATCCCAATAACTTTAATCGAATCCGCAACTTGATACAAAACTTTTTTGTCGTGAGTTTCCCACGGCTTTTTTTTCTGAACATATTCGTTGCAGTCGTCGATAAAATTAAAAATTGAACTAATCGCTTTATCGGTTTCATAATTCACAAAATATTTTTCTATTTCCTTAACTTTTAATTTTCTCACCAAAGTATTATCGCATTTTTCCATTTCGTATTTTTCAATCAAAGCAGAAACTCTTGAAACCAAATTTCCTAATTTATCTGCGAGTTCATTATTGTATCTGTCAACTAAAACTTTTTCTGAAAAATCTCCGTCGTTACCTTCGGCAAAACCAAAATGTCGTGAAACAAAATATCTCACTGCATCTTTCCCATATTTTTCAACTAAAACTTTTGGAGAAATTGCATTCCCCAACGACTTTGAAATTTTCTGTCCGTTGAAAGTTAAAAATCCGTGAACAAAAATCGTCTTCGGTAATTCATAACCTGCAGATTTCAAAAACGCAGGCCAATAAACGCAATGAAACCAAGCATTATCTTTTCCTAAGATTTGCAAATTCGCTGGCCAGTATTCGTGATTTTTTCCTGAACCGGTAATATAATTAAACAAAGCGTCAAACCAAACATAAGTAATATGTTTCTTGTCGAGAGGAAAAGGAATTCCCCAACTGAATGAAGTTCTCGAAATGCTCAAATCTTTCAAACCCTCGCTAACTCGTGAAATAATTTCGTTCCTTCTTTCTTTCGGCAAAATAAATTCAGGATGTTCTTTATACAAATCTAAAAGAAATTTCTGATATTTACTTAACTTAAAAAAATAAGATTCTTCTTTCATTTTCTCCAAAGGACGATTGTGCAACGGACATTTTCCGTCGACCAAATCTTTTTCAGTGTAATACGCTTCACAACCAACACAATAAAATCCTTCGTATTCGCCTTTGTAAATATCGCCTTTCTCATAACATTTTTTTATAACTTCTTGAACTAATTTTTCATGGTCTTTATCTGTCGTTCGGATAAATCTATTCGGTTCAATATCCAAAGATTTCCACGCTTCCTTAAATTTTTCAGAAAGCTCGTCGACAAATTCTTTCGGGCTCTTTCCAGTTTTCTCTGCAGATTCCTGAATTTTTTTCCCGTGCTCGTCAGTCCCAGTCAAAAACCAAATATCATCTCCAATAAGTTTGTGCCATCTTGCAAAAATATCCGCAACAATTTTCTGATACGCGTGTCCAATGTGGGGTTCAGCATTTGGATAATCAATCGCAGTTGTAACATAAAATTTCTTAGTCATAAATTAATTAGAAGAAAGACGTATAAAAAATTAACTAAACTCCCCAATTTAGCTGAAAGACGAATTCAGAAATTTTTCAAATTTCTCCGCTGGCAACTTTGTTTATTAAATCATTCCACCCGCTAGAACTTTTTCTCGGCTGCAAAACTCTATCTTTTCTAACTTTCCCATTGTAAACATTAGAAAAATCCAGTTCAGGTTTTGTCGCATCAATGCAAAAAATTTCATAAAATAAATCAGAATTTCCAACTTTCCCATCATCAATTATATTCTCCTCGACAATATATCCTAAATTATCATGAAGTTTTTGTTTTATCTGCAGAATTTCCCTTTTTTCATTAATTGCAAGAAAATACCAATGATGAATTTCAGGGCAGTCTTCAGAATATTTATACCAAAGTAATTGTCGTTCAATCATAAAAAATTAATCACAAGAATCTTTAAATTAATTACTGTATTAGAAAAAATAAGCGGTTTTAGTTTAGTGGTAGAATTTAACCTTCCCAAGGTTGAGATGCGGGTTCGATTCCCGCAAACCGCATAGACTTTACATCCTAAAATTATTTAAACAAAAATCCCTATAATCAAATATGTTTAACAAAGAAAAATGTAGAAAATGCAAGAAAAAAATAAGCGAAAATTATAGCTTCTGCCCTTACTGCGGAACTAGTTTAAACGAAAACGAAGACGACTGGGGAATGCTAGGAAAAAACGATTCTGTAAGTTCTAGGAGTCCTTTTGAGAATGAACTTTTTGGGAAAATGAATACAGGAATATTAAACAAAATGCTTAATGGGGCGATGAAAATGCTCGAAAATGAAATGAAAAAAGGTTTCGATTCTCAAAATATAAATAAATCTTCTAATACTAATTTTGAATTATATATTAACGGAAAGAAAGTAAATCCTAAAAATATGAATTCCCAAATAGTACAATCAGGAAAAAAAGAAACCCAAAAATTCCAGCAAAATTTCTTCACAAAAGAAAAAGCACAGGAATTTATCGAATCACCGAAGATAGAACCGAAAACAAATATTAGAAGGTTATCAAACAAAGTAGTTTACGAACTTGAAATGCCCGACGTTTCTGGAATTGAAGATGTTTCAATAATTAAATTAGAGAACAGCATTGAAATAAAAGCAATCGGAAAGAAAAAATCTTACTCAAAAGTTATCCCAATAAATCTCCCAATAAAAAGTTATGATTTGTTAGAAGGAAAATTAATCCTCGAATTAGCCGTAAAAAACTAAATGTAAAAACTTTTAAATAAACTTTGTTCTTGATTTTAATATGAAGCTATAGCTCAGCCTGGTAGAGCACTGCTCTGATAATCGTTATCAGAAAGGCAGGGGTCCACGGTTCAAATCCGTGTAGCTTCATTAATTATTTATCAATCGCAGATTGAATTTATTTTAAAGTTGAATTCAAACCCCTCTTAATTTCTTCCCGAAAAGATTTTTAAACCAACTTTTTCTAAGTAATCAATGGTAAACGGATTTTATCATTTTATAAGAGAAGCCTGGAAAAAACCAGACAAGAAAATTCTTAGAGAAAGAATGATTGAATGGAGACACAGCGACGTATTTACAAAAGTTGACAAACCATTAAGATTAGACAGAGCAAGAGCATTAGGTTACAAAGATAAAAAAGGAATTATTGTCGTAAGAGTTAGAATTGCACGAGGCGGACACAAGAGACCGCGCCCAGCAAAAGGAAGAAGAAGTAAAAGAATGCACACTAACAAAAATCTTATGATGAATTACAAATGGATTGCAGAACAGAGAACAGGAAACAAATTCAAGAATCTCGAAGTCTTAAATTCTTATCAAATCGGAAAAGACGGAATGAATTATTTTTATGAAGTAATCTTAGTTGACCCGTCGAAAAAAGAAATCCAAACAGACAAAAATTTGAAATGGGTTTCAGAAAACAAAAAACGCCCTGCAAGAGGATTAACTTCTGCAGCAAAGAAATCTCGCGGATTAAGAAATTAATTATTTAAGAAAGTTTATAAATAATTTAACCTTGAATAAATTATGAAGAATAAAAATATATATCAAATTATTTCTATAATTCTTCTAATTACAGTTATTACTCTTGCAGTTTTATATTTTACAAAACCAGTTTCTTCCTCTTCCGAGATTGAAGAAAAAGCACTAATGCTTGGAACATTAAATTCTTGGGGAGAAAATGCATATGATTCTAGCGAGTATATTATCAGTGCAGATGTTTATAATTTTGGATATGCAGAAGCAAAAAATGTTGAATTAACTTGTAACATTTATGTAGGAGATGAAAATGGATACGCTGTTTCTGAAACCCCTGTAACAACAGTAACAAAAAAAATTGGGAACATTGCTTCTACTTCCTATAAATATTCAGAGTTGAATGCAGAAGTAAATGCACAAAAAGAAGGACTTTATCCTTTAGCAGATTGTTCTATTAGTTATTGTGAAAATTGTGAAATTTTAATGGATAGAATAAGTGAATAAATTAATAAAATAGCTTCTAACTTTTTGAATAAAATCTTCTTTAATCATTCCTTCTTTTTCTAACAAATTAAAATATCTCATTATTCCGCAATAATTTCCAGAACCATTCATCTAATTATTGAATAATAAAAACATTCTTTTCAAATTTGGATTCTTTATATCCATTTCTTCGACGAATAAAGAAAGTATATGCCCGAATGGAATATAAGATTTCGAAGAATAATTCGGTTCTGATTTTTTTAATTCAACAACAGCAGGCAAATCTATTTCTCAGAAATAATCAGAAATTATTTAAAGATTATTACCTGTGAATATATATTAAAGAGAGGAAATGAAAAAAAATAAAATTTGGTTTAGAAAAAGAAAAGGATTATTTTCAAAAGATTTAGGTTACGGATGGGTTCCTGTGTCGTGGGAAGGAAATATTATAATCCTATTATTTATTTTAGTAAACATCCTGGGAGTTTTATATTTTGAATTTCCCTACGGAGAAAATTCCATCGTGAATTTTTTTATAACTTTAATTTTATCAATAATTATATTTTCTGTAATTGCAAAATTTAAAACAAAAAAATGACAAACAAAAAAGAAATTTACAAATGTGAAATCTGCGGAAACATCGTCGAGGTTTTGCATACTGGGGTCGGAACATTAGTTTGCTGCGGACAGCCGATGAAATTAATGAAAGAAAAAATTAAAGAAGAAGGAAATGAAAAACATATTCCCGTAATAAAAAATAATCAAGACGGTGTGAATGTAAAAGTAAGTTCTATCGAGCACCCGATGACAAAAGAACATCACATTGAGTGGATTGAAATCTCAACAGAAAACGGAGAATCAAAAAAATTTCTGACTCCCGACGACAAACCAGAAGCTAATTTTCCTGTAAAAAATAAAAAAGTAAAAGCGAGAGAATATTGTAATATTCACGGACTTTGGAAAAGCACATGAAAATACTTGTAGCTTATTATTCCAGAAGCGGAAAAACAGAAGATGTTGCAAAAGAAATTGCACAAACATTAGAAGCAGATTTAGATAAAGTAATCGACAAGAAAAGTAGAAAAGGAATTTTCGGATGGCTTTCTGCAGGAAGAGACGCAATGAAAGAAAACTTCACAGAAATAGAACATAAAAAAATCCCTAAAGATTATGATTTAGTAATTGTCGGAACACCTACGTGGGCATCAACAATAACTCCCGCAATAAGAACTTATTTAACAAAACATAAATTCAAAAAAATTGCATTCTTCACAACCGCAAGTGGACTTGACGGAACAGAAACATTTAATAAAATGGAATTACTTTCTAAGAAACCAGTAGCAGTCCTTGAAATGGAAAACAAAGATTTCAAGAATAAAAAAATAAAAATCTGGGAAATAAAAAAAGTAAAAAACTTTTGCGATAAAATAAAAGATGAAAAATAAAATAAAAAAACAAATCATTTGGGTTCCAAGAATATTAATCATAGCTTACATTTTATTCTTAAGTTTGTTCGCACTTGACACAGAATTCGGATTAGGATTTTTTATGCATTTAATCCCTTCATTTATTCTCTTGGCAATTTTAATTTTCACATGGAAAAAACAAAAACTTGCAGGAATTTTATTTGAAGTATTCGGAATTGTAACAATATTTTATTACAGAACTTATCAAGATTTATCGACTTTATCTATGATTTCTCTGCCACCAATTTTCATCGGAGCATTATTTTATTTCTTGAAAAATCCAAAACATTAAAAAGTTATTTCTCTAATTTTTATTATGGAAAATAAAAGAGATTCCGAATTCAACTTTTTCCTGAAGTTGGGTTGCAGGATTTGTGAAAAAATCCGCTGGCAAGAGTTTTCGCGAATGCTAAAAATGTTAAATGCAATGAGCGAGGGCTCGAGTTGAGTCTCCAATGAGATATAAAAAACTTGCAGAATTATATGAATCTCTTTCATCGACGACAAAACGGCTTGAAAAAACAGAAATTCTCGCAGATTTTATGAAAGATATTTCTGAAGCAGACAAGGACATTTTGTATTTATTGCTAGGAGACATTTATCCAGAATACGACGAGAGAAAAATCGGAATCTCAAGTCAGCTTGCAATAAAAGCAATTTCAAAAGCAACAGGAAATGAAAAAGAAAAAGTCGTAAAAGAATGGAAAACAATCGGCGATTTAGGAAAAGTTGCAGAAAAATTAACACAAGGAAAAAAACAATCAACTTTGCAAAGTCATATTTTAACAACTGAAAAAGTTTTGGAAAATTTAAGAAAACTTCCAGCACTTGAAGGCAAAGGAACAGTCGATAAAAAAATTTCTTTAATTACAGAATTACTAACTTCAGCGTCGCCAATTGAAGCACTTTATCTTGTCAGAACTTTAATTGGAGATTTAAGAATTGGGATTCAGGAAAGTACTGTTCGTGAAGCAATGACGAGTGCATTTTTCAAAGGAGATAAAGAATCTGCATTAAAAGTTCAGGACGCAATTAACAAAGCAAATGATTTAGCCGAAGTTTTTGAAATGGCGAAGACAGGAAAAGAAAAAGAATTAGGAAAAATAAAAATTGAAGTAGGCAAGCCAATAAAAGCAATGCTAGCAGAAAAAGTAAAAACAATAAAAGATGGGTTCGCTGCCGTAGGCAAACCATGTGCAGTCGAATACAAATACGACGGATTTAGATTAATAATTCATAAAAAAGGAGAAAAAGTTTTGCTGTTCACAAGAACATTAGAAAATGTTACAAAACAATTTCCAGAAGTCGCAGACTATATTAAAAAATTCGTAGACGGAGATTCATTTATTTTAGATTCAGAAGCAGTCGGTTTCGACAAAAAAACAAAAGAATACAAACCGTTCCAAAGCATAAGCCAGAGAATAAAAAGAAAATATGATATTGAAAAAATTCAAAACGAACTTCCTGTCGAAGTAAATGTATTCGACGTTTTATTTTATGAAGGAAAATCGATGCTCAACGAACCTTTCAAAAAAAGAACAGAACTCGTTAGAAAAATAATTCATGAACATCCGTATAAAATAATTCATTCAAAACAAATTATAACTGACGACGAAGAAAAAGCAAAAGAATTTTACAAAAAAGCATTGAAAGATAATCAAGAAGGTGTAATGATGAAAAACCTCGACGCTGATTACAGTCCAGGACGAAGAGTCGGCAATATGGTAAAAATGAAACCAGAAGAAAAAGATTTTGATTTAGTAATCACGGGTGGAGAATACGGAACAGGAAAACGTTCTGGTTGGATTTCAAGTTTTATTCTTTCATGCAGAGACGGAGAAAAATATTTAGAAATTGGAAAAGTTGGAACAGGTTTCAAAGAAAAAAGCACAGCAGAAACTCAAGAAGGAATTTCTTTTGAAGAATTAACAGAGAAAGTCAAGTCGTTAATTATTAAAGAAGAAGGGAAAATTGTAAAAATAAAACCAAAAATAATTGTCTCTGTTACATACCAAGAAATTCAAAAATCACCGACGTATTCTTCAGGTTTCGCATTAAGATTTCCGCGATTTATGAATCTTCGTCCCGACAAACCTTTATCAGAAATAACTTCGCTGAAAGAAATAGAAAAAGATTTTGAAAAACAAAAAAGAAATTGGCATTACGGATAAAAAATTATTTTCTACAATAAAAAACCTTTATAAAGGAAATTTTTCTTAGATATAGATAAAATGACATCAGACAGCAATTATAAAATTCAAAATATCGTCGCAACTGCTTCTTTAGGAAAACCTGTTCCATTAACAAAATTAGCAAGAACACAACCAAATACAGAATATAATCCAGAAACTTTCCCAGGTTTAGTTTTAAGAATCAAAGAACCAAAATCTGCCGTTTTAGTTTTCTCGTCGGGAAATCTCGTTTGCACAGGAACAAAATCAACAGTTCAAGTAAGACAAGTTATCGACGCAGTAATAAAACAATTAAGAAAAATAAATGTTAAGATAACAACAAAACCAAAAATCACAGTTCAAAACATCGTTGCATCAGGAACAATAAATTTGAAATTAAATTTAAATTTCCTCGCACTTGAAATGGAAAATACAGAATACGAACCAGAACAATTCCCAGGATTAGTTTACAAATTAATCGAACCGAACGCAACATTTCTTTTATTCAGCAACGGAAAACTCGTTTGCACAGGAACAAAAAATAAAGAACAGCTCGAAGCAAGTATGGTCCAATTATTAAAAAACGTTAAAGAAGCTTTGAAGAATTACAAATAATTTTACAAAATATTTAAAAACTATTTTTCTATATAATTATATGAAAAGGGGGGGGTTGATTTTAACATTAATATTTTTAGTTAGTCTTTCTTTTATCAACGCGGTACCTCATTCAGCAAGTGAAGTTCAAATTTCTGTAAACGGTACTACAAAAACACTCCAATATTTAGTCGACAATAATTATTTCAAAAACCAAATGGCCGGTTATTCATATAAAGATATAACTCCATCTAGTGTAGGACATACAGCAACACAAATTTGGGTTTCTGTAAAAGATGGTGAAATGACATTAATTCAGGCACTTAATTCTTCAGGAAAACTCTGCCCCGCAAGTTCTGTAAAAACAACTTATAGTTCAACAAAAATTCCAAACCCAAGTCATTTGGCAACCGAGATAGGAATTTCTAAAAAAACATTCGGATTCAAATTATCTTCTGTAAAAACATTCCAGCAAGCAATTAATGACGGGGATTTCTGCTGTATTCCAAAAACTTGTAAAAAAACAGTAACCGAAAATGGTTTTAGTGTTACAACTGGTGAAATAGAAGAATATGGAACAGTCAGTGATGGATGTGGTGGAACAGTATGTTGTCCAAAAACCTGTGAATATATGTATTATACGTGTAGCAATATCTCAGATGGTTGTGGAAATATTTTGAATTGTGGTTCATGTGCTAAAGGATATGAATGTAAAACAGTATTTATCTTTGGGGGGTACGTTGCCGCTCGTAAATGTGTTTGTAAAGAAAGTAAAAGTTGTGGGAGTAGCGTATGTGGTACTATACAAGGTAGTTGTGGAGAAATAAATTGTGGTTCATGTAGTACAAATTCTTATTGTTCTTCCGGTAAATGTGTGTCTGGTTCAGGTCCAAGTCCAGAGGATTATGGTAAAGATTATACCGGAGACCCTACTGGTTATGGTTATAATGCGGGTACTGGAGAAGATACTTCAGGCAGTGGTTCTGGTTCTGGTTCAGGTTCTGGAAGTTCAGTAATATGTACAGAATTATATAGACAAGGATTAATGAGTGATGAAATTTATTTAGCAGACGAAGAATATGGAAAATATCTAAAAGAAAATTATCCTGAAGTTATGGAAGGTTACACTAATTTTGCAACTCCTATTGTAGAAAAAATGAAAGAATCAGAATCATTTACTCAAGCAATTAATGTATTTGCACAACCCTGGAGTGAAGAAATGGCTTACAGAGTAGGGATAAAAGAATCTGGAAACCTTGCAGGAGCAATAATAATGAATATAGGAATGGTTATCTTTGGATTTACAGGAAGTTTAGCTCTCGGACAAATTAGTTTAATATTTTTAGCACAAATGACAATTGTTGTTGTCTTATTTGTTGCTTCAATGATTTACTTAAATAAAACTAAAAGGAGGTAAAATGCAAAATATAAAAAAATTAATATTCAAAAAAATATTAATCGGAATTGTCTTATTGCTAACAGTTTTACTTGGAATTCAAGGATTATCCCTGGGAATATTCGGGTTCAATATATTTACTTGGATAACTTCTGGAACGATTAATTATATTCGAGGTTATTATGTAGTAACAGGAATTGCAACAATCATCACTTCAATATTGTTATTCGTGAAAGTATATCTAAAGAAATAACAATATTCTTATAGAAATTCATTTAAATGAAATATTCATTCTTTCTAAATGGTTGAAGAAGAAAGTTTCGAAACTCCTTACACTCCAGAAAAGGGAAAAGAAGACAAAGCAAAAACAGATGATTTAATTATTGAAGCAAAAAAATTCTTTGATTTCTACAAGAAAGAACTCGGAAAATCAATAAGAAAAGGGAACAATGTAGTTTTCCTAGACTTCATGAAATTAACAGAATTCTCTAATCGATTAACTGATGAAATTCTCGCTAACCCCGAAGATACCTTAAGAATTATCGAACAAAGTTTTGAAGAATCTGGTTTGATAAAAAATGCAAGAGTTCGTTTAATCAACACCCCCAAAAGCCAAGAGATAAAAGTAAGAAATATTCGTTCAAAACATTTGAATGAAATGATTGTTATCGAAGGAATTATCAGACAAGCATCAGATGTTCGTCCGCAGGTTGTTAACGCGAAATTCGAATGTCCAAGTTGTGGAACAATGATGTCAGTTTTGCAGATAGAAAAAAAATTCAGAGAACCACCAAGATGTTCTTGCGGTAGAAGGGGCGGATTCAAATTAATTTCTAAAGAAATGGTTGACACGCAAAGATTAGTCGTTGAAGAAGCACCAGAATCTCTTTCAGGAGGAGAACAACCAAAGCGAATAAATATTTTCGTAAAAGAAGATTTAGTCGAACCAAAAATGGAAGAGAAGACAACTCCTGGAAGCAGAATAAAAATTATCGGTGTTTTAAAAGAAGTTCCGATTCCATTGCAGACAGGGGGTTTGTCGACGAGATTTGAACTTGCAGTTGAAGCAAATAATGTAATCCCTATGGAAGAAACTTTTGAAGAACTCGACATCAGTGAAGAAGATGAAAGACAAATTTTAGAAATGGCAGAAGACCCAATGATTTTCGAAAATTTAGCAAGAAGTATAACGCCAAGTATTTGGGGTTACGAAGAAATAAAAAAATCTTTAGTCTTACAATTATTTAGCGGAGTTCAAAAAGTTCACGAGGACGGACAAAAAAGCAGAGGAGATATTCACATTTTATTAATTGGAGATCCAGGGGTTGCAAAATCAGTTACATTAGGTTTTATGGCGAACATTTCTCCAAAAGGAAGATATGTCGTCGGTAAATCAGCATCAGGTGCAGGACTAACTGCAACAGTTGTGCGTGATGAATATTTGCGTGGTTGGAGTTTGGAAGCAGGAGCAATGGTTCTCGCGAATAAAGGATTAGTTTGTATTGATGAATTAGAAAAAATGGATCCTAACGACAGAAGTGCGATGCATGAAGCAATGGAACAGCAGACGATTACAGTTTCAAAAGCAAATGTTCAGGCAACATTAAGAGCAGAAACTTCTGTTCTCGCAGCAGCAAATCCAAAGTTCGGAAGATTTGATCCTAATCAACCAATCGCACAACAAATTGATTTACCCCCTACGCTGATTAACAGATTTGATATTATTTTTACATTAAGAGATATTCCAGACAGAGAAAAAGATGAAAGAATTGCAGACCACGTTCTTCACGAACATATGAAACAAGGAGAAGGAATGTTAATTCCAAGAGAACTTTTTAGAAAATATGTTGCATACGCAAAGCAAAGAATAAAACCGGAATTATCTGATGAAGCAGTAAAAGAAATAAAAAGTTTTTACATTGAATTAAGAAACAAACCCGTCGCTGTCGAATCAGGACTTCGTCCAATTCCAATTTCAGCAAGACAGTTGCAAGCTTTGATTAGAATGGCAGAAGCATCTGCAAAAATTAGATTGAGTAAATATGTATTAAAAAAAGACGCAATAAATGCAATTGATATTATGAAATATTATTTGATGCAAGTTGGATACGATTACGAATCAAAAACTTTTGATATCGACAGAATTTCAGGAAAAGTATCTAATTCACAAAGAGGAAAAATATTTTTAGTAAGAGACACAATAATTGAATTAGAAAATAGAATAGGAAAAATGATTCCAACAGAAGAACTTGAAAAAGAACTTGAAGGAAAAATCACAAACTCTGAACTCGACGAAGCAATAGAAAAACTACGTTCTTCTGGTGAAGTTTTCAGCCCAAAAAGGGGATACATTCAAAGAACAAATTAAAATGCAAAAAACAAATAATTCATTCGGACACGTTCTTTCGATTATTACAAAAGAGTTAGGAATTGAAAATCCCAATACAGAAAAAATAATTAAAGAAATAAATGAAAAAATTTATCTTCAAGGGAATGGTTATTCTAGAATAAGAAATCTTTATGACGAAATTCTTCCAAACAATCGTGTTTATCGAGGAATTTGCAGTTACATTTCAAGCCAACAAATTTCTGAAAAAAGAAAAACAAAAATAATAACAAAAATAGACGAAGAAATCAGGGGAATAACTATTGAAGACAAAATTTTGTAAAATTGTATTAACCGAAAGGAGATATAAATCTTTAAAAACATCTTTTATTTTTTCCAAATATGAGTGAGCAATTTAAAAGAAACGTTGCATACAAATATCGAATTGGTGATGTTCTTCTAGGAAAACCGATGTTTGACGGTGAAAGATTTTCTTTCCTTGAACTTGGAGACAGAAAGATTGTAAGAATAAATGTCATAGGAAATATAATTGACAAATATGAAAGCGACGGCGAGAGAAAATATATTTTTTTCACTCTCGACGACGGAAGCGGACAAATAAAAATAAAATGTTTCGGAGATGAAGCCGCAAGATTCAAAGATGTTTTTCAAGGGCAGACAGTTTTAGTTATCGGAGTTTTAAGAAATTTTAATAATGAAACTTATCTTTCACCAGAAATAATTCGAGAACAAGATACAAAATATTTGTTAATCAGAAAACTCGAAACTGAAAAAGATAAAAGCAAAAACGCACAGCCAATGGAAAGAAACCAAATCGTTGCGGTGCGAGATAAAATTCTTGACATAATCAAAGACGCTGAAAAAAACGGCGGAATTGAAATGGATAAAGTAATTATGGATTTGCGAGATGTTTCTCCGTCGATAATTCATCAGGAAATAAAAAAACTTCTTGAAGAAGGAATTATATTTGAACCCCAGCCAGGAAAAATTAGGTGGTTGGGATAATTTATTTTTTCATATATTTTTCACAAACTTTCCAAAGAGAAGAAAATTCTTCTTGAATCATTTGATGATACTCAGCAATTTTTTTCAGTTTTGAAGAAACCTGCGGATGCCCCATAATTGCATCGTATCTAGAATCCGAACTAAATTTATCTGACAAAATTTTGTAAAATTCTTCAAGAGTATCATATCGCATATCACCTATTTCTTCGGCTAATTCTTTTAAGTTTCCAGAATAATTTTTTACTTGCATAAGATGATTCATAGAATAATCTATCTATAATGGTATAAAAATTTATATACCATTCTGTCAACATTCTTTTATGGAAAACTACGAAGAATTATTGAATGATGCTTATTCAAAAATTAAGAAATCAGAATCAAAAGACAGATTTGAAATCCCAAAAATTGAAGGACATTTCGAGGGAAAGAAAACTATTTTGACAAACTTTTTCCAAATAGCGTCTTACATAAGAAGAAACCCAGAACATTTTCAAAAATTTATTTTAAGAGAACTCGCAGCATCAGGACAAAAAGACGGCGACAGATTAGTTTTGAATATGACTGTTCCAAGTGCAAAAATAAATCAAAAAGTCGAACAATATGTTAAAGAATTTGTTCTCTGCAAAGAATGCGGAAAACCAGATACAGAACTTTCAAAAGAAGACAGAATGTCATTCGTAAAATGTTTAGCGTGCGGAGCAAAGCATTCTGTTAGAAATAAAATTTAATTTTTGCGACTAGGAATTTCGCGGAGGAGTACACGGTGCCGTACAAGCGAAATTACAAGCAGTTGTGGAGCCGAGAATTTTCGCGAATGCAAAATATTGCTTTATAGCAATGAGCAGGGGTTCGAGTAAAAGCATTCTGTAAGAAATAAAATTTAATCAGTTCACAATCAATATTATTCTACCTCATTAATAAAGAAAATTTGATATTATTTTCTAAAAAACGAATATATAAACATTTAAAAGTAATCTTTAATTTTAGATTTTACATTCAAAGAATGTAATTAAATAACAAGGAGGAAAAATGGTTGAAGCTTATTGTGTAAAGTGTAAGGCAAAAGTGCAGATGAAAGACGGAAAAGAAACTAAGACTGCAAGAGGCACTAATATGATGAAGGGAAAGTGTGCTAAATGTGGAACTACTGTCTGCAGAATGATGGGAAAGAAATAAATAAATTTTTTATTTTTATTTTTGTTTAAAATGTTTGTTAAAATTATAAAATCGTGTAGGGACGTCGTAGCAATTTGCGACAAAGAAATTATTGGAAAGAAATTTGAAGAAGGAAATATTCAGTTGGACGTAAAAGAAAATTTTTATTCTGGAAAAGAATTATCTGAAAAGCAAGTTATTGAAATAATGCAAAGAATGTCAGACGAAGACGCAACATTTAATATTATTGGCAAAAAATCAGTCGCAGCAGCTTTGAAAGCCGGGATTATCGTAGAAGAGGGAATAAAAGAGATTCAAGGAATTCCCTTCGCACTCGTTTTATTGTAAAGCAATTGTAAGATTTCTAATTTCACTTTCGTTTATTTTATAAATGCAAATAATTTTAAACCGACTTTCAATTAAATTGATATGATAGAAGATGAAGCATTTGGGGAAGAAGAAACAGAAGAATTTGAAGATTCTGGGAACGAACAGCAAGCTGTAACTAGAGCTCCGCTTCCAAAAGGAGAAGAAGTTCTTGGAATTGTTGAACAGCGACTCGGAGGAAATAAAATGTTTGTAAACTGCGTCGACGGAAAAAGACGAAATTGTAGAGTTCCTGGAAGATTGAAAAGAAAACTTTGGCTTCGCCCTAACGACGTCGTTATCGTCGAACCTTGGGAACTTGACAAAGAAAAGGGAGATATAATTTTGAAATATAAACCAAATCAAGTCGAGTGGCTGAAAAGAAAAGGTTATCTCGAAACAGAAAAAAACGAATTTTAAAATGAAAAGTTTAGAAAAAGAAACAAAATTTGTCTCAGTAGGAAAACAGCAAGGAATTAAAGGTTACATAAAAAAATTAGGTTATTATTTTATATTAGGAATAAAACCAGACGAAAATGTCTCCACGAATAATCTATTAGTTTATTCTCCAAAATATCTCGGACGAAACAATTAAAACCTTTTTTTTATTAAATAAAATATGAAAACAATTTTTTTAGACGATACATTGAAGTTAAAGAAAAACAGAAGAAAAATCGAGAATGAATTGGATTTAAAAGTTACAATTAGCGGAAATGAAGTAACCATCGACGGAAAACCAGAAGACGAATTCTTCGCAGAAAAAATAATTAACGCGTTGGATTTTGATTTTCCTATTGCTGTCGCATTATTAATCCAAAAAGAAGAAGCTTTGTTCGAAATTTTAAATATAAAAGACTACACAACGAAAAAAGATTACAAATCAATCCGAGCAAGAATAATCGGCAGCGGTGGAAAAACTTTGAGAACTCTCGCAACACTAACGGGGTGCTATTTTGAAATAAAAGAAAACAACGTCGGAATAATAGGCTCGCCAGAAAACATCGAAAACGCGCAAAACTCAATAATTTCAATAATCCGCGGAAGCAAACAAGCAAATGTTTACAGTTATTTAGAAAAGCATAGAACTCAACCAGTTATTGATTTAGGGCTAAAAAAAGGAAACAAAAACTTTTAAATAATCAGATAAAGTTTTCCAATTATGTCCTCGTAGCTCAGTTGGTAGAGCACATGACTGTTAATCATGGGGTCGTAGGTTCGAGTCCTGCCGAGGACGTTTAATAATATTAAACGAAGTGAAATATTATTTCTTAGGATTCTTAACAAAGAATAATTCAGAGTTGATGAACGAGCATTTTCATCAACAAATAAATTTGATTTAGGTTGAGTAAATATGCCAGTTATTGCCTAGTATGTTTTGTAAAAAAGTTCTCACTAAATAAAATATTTAATAGAATAATTAAGAAAATTAAATTTGTCCTGTCTGATTAAACTTAGCCATTAATTTCTCAACGATAACTTGTGGTGCAAATCCTTTTCTAGTGCATGCTTTTATGAAGTCATCGTAAACTTTTCTGTCTACGTTGTAATCCAATCTCATCTTCTGTGCGCTTGGTGGTGTTGATGCCATAATTAATTCAAGAAATTTTAATTTATAAATTTAATTAAAAGAAACCTTTTTATAATTCAAACGCATTTGTTCAATATGGATTTAGATAAAGCAATTCAGAGCAGACACTCTGTAAGAAAATTCTCAAGTAAAAAACCAGACTGGAGAAATATTATTGAATGCATCGACGCTGCACGATACGCACCAATGGCTGGAAATAATTTCACATTAAAATTCATCTTAGTTGACGACGAAGAAAAAATAAATAAAATTGCAGAAGCAGCACAGCAGGATTTTATTTCAGAAGCAAAATATTTAGTTGTAGTATGCTCAAATCCTTCGCGTCCAAAAAATCTTTACGAAGAAGAAAACGGAAAAAAATGGAACAAGCAACAAGCAGGAGCGGCAATAGAAAATTTCCTTTTGAAAATTGAAGAATTTAAATTAGCAACTTGCTGGGTCGGATTATTTGACGAAACAGAAATAAAAAAAGCATTAAATATTTCAGAAAACATCGACGTTGAAGCCGTTTTCCCAATTGGCTACGAATTTCAAAAACCCAAAACAAAAAAAGCAAAAATAGATTTGGACAGAGTTTTATATTTTAATTCTTACGGAAATTCAAAAATGAAATCTCCAGCAAAAAACGTTCGTTAAATCTGTTTCTCTAAAAAAAACTACATGTAAAAAATTATAAGCCCTATTTATAAAACTTAATTTTTTTATTTTTCCAAGGAGGAAAAAAAATGAACAAGAGAACAATAGGAGAAATAATTTTGACAATTACTTTTCTAATCGGAATTTTAAAATTGTAAATACGCATTAATTATTTTTTCAGAAATTTCGCCTCGTCGAAAGACTGGAGAAATTTAATTTATTCATTTGCGTTAGCGAATGCTATTTTAAAATAAATAATTATTTTAATTTCAACCCAGTTCCGCCGTTAATATTTTTTCCGCCAGTTTTACAATAATCATCTATAACTTTAACCGCATCACAATAATTTTCAACATTAAAAAAGCTAAGTTCTTTCTGAAGTTCTGAAGAAAATTCTGCAGTATCAATTTCTTTTTTGTCCAACAACCTTCCTAAAACTAACATTTTATACAAAGCGTGTGAATAACTCTTGTTAAACGATTCAGAATCCATTTTTGGATTTTCTTTTCGGTGAACTTTCATTCTTTGAGTATATTCAACAAATTTATTTTTTAAAGCAAAAACAATCGATTCATCTTCGGGAAGAACAATTCTTTCTATAGTTTCCATAATAAAAGTTAGATTAATTATATTTTAAATATGATTATACTAAAAAATATATTTCTAAAAAAATAAAAAGGAAAAATAAAAAT